>JADCGQ010000059.1 GCA_020248945.1 Rubrivivax sp. | reverse complement strand
GCCCGACACGTCCAAACTCGACAGCCTCATCGGTACACTTTGGCATCGGCGGTCCTCGGTTTTCATTGGCGTCAGATACCTATGAAAACGCGCTTCGGCACGAGGCCGCCGACCTGCTGCTGGTGAAATATCCGGGCTAGACTGCAGCCCGCACACCATGAGCGAGCCCAGCCCTCCAGCCTCTTCTGGCGCCCCTGCGGCGCAGGCGTTGTTCGACAGCCCGCTGGCGCATGCCGTGGCCGCCGCCGGCGTGGGGCTGTGGGAGGTCGATCTGGAGACCGGCCGCGAGTGGTGGAACGACACCACGCTGGCGATGTACGGGCTGCCCGCGGGCAGCGTGGCGCCCACGCGCGCCGAGTGGCGCGAGCGCTTCGTGCACCCCGACGACCTGGCGCGGCTGCGCGCCACGGCCGAGGAGTTCGAGCGCACCGGTGGCGCCTATGCGGCCGAGTACCGCATCCGCCGCGCCGGCAGCGGCGAGGTCCGCTGGCTCGTCAGCCGCTCGGCCTTCACGCTCGGCCAGCGCGGCCGCGTGCTGGGCGTGACGCTCGACGTGACCGATCGCCATTCCGCCGAGCGCCGCGCCCGCCAGGCCGAGGCGCAGCTCGGGCATGCCGCACGGCAGGTGGGCTTCGGCTTCGGCCTGCGCGAGCCCGGTGGCGAGCGTGGCGAGTGGAGCCCCGAGCTGAAGCAGCTGTGGGGCCTGGCGCCCGACGCGCCCACGCCGCAGCGGGACGAGATCTTTGCGTTCATTGTCCCCGGCGACCGCGAGCGCGTGCGCCAGCGGCTGTACACGCCCATCGAGCCTGGCGGCCTGTCGGAGTACAGCTTCGATGTGCTGCGCGTCGACGACGGCCAGCGCCGCACGCTCACGACACGCGCCTACACCGAGTACGACGACGAAGGCCGCCCCGGCCGCACCTTCTTCGCCGTCATCGACACCACCGAGCTGCTGGCACGCGAGCGCGAGATCGCCGAGCTGCTCGACGTGCAGCAGATGGCCGCCGAGGCCGCCGGCATCGGCACCTGGGACCGCGACGCCCTCACCGGCGTCGACCGCTGGAGCCCGGAGTGCGCCCGGATCCTTGGCGAGCCCGAAGACGCGCCGCCGCTGTCGCGCGAGGCCTACCTCGCCCTCGTGCATGACGACGACCGCGCCCACGTGCGCAGCGTCTGGGCGCGTGCCGACGGCGGCGACGTGCCCCTGGACTTCGAGTTCCGCTTCGTGCGCCGCGACGGCCAGGTGCGCTGGGTGCGCTCGCGCGGCCGCGTCGAGCTCGACGCCAGCGGCCGCGTGGTGCGCCGCCGCGGCGTCATCTTCGACATCACCGAACGCCGCCAGGCCGAAGCCGAGCGCCACGCGCGCGAGCTGGCCGAGCGCTCCAACGCCGCCAAGACCGAGTTCCTGTCGCGCATGAGCCACGAGCTGCGCACGCCGCTGAACGCCGTGCTCGGCTTTGCGCAGCTGATGACGCTGGACAGCGCCGACCCGCTGTCGCCCAGACAGCGCGAGCGCCTGGGCCATGTGCAGACGGCCGGCTGGCACCTGCTGGCGCTGGTCAACGACGTGCTGGACCTGGCTCGCATCGAGGCGCGCAAGGCGCCGATGCAGCCCGAGGCGGTGGCCTTGTCGGCAGCGGTGACGGAGTGCATCGCGATGATCGCGCCCAAGGCCGGCGAGGCGGGCGTGGCCGTGCACTGGGAAGGGCCGGCGCTCGAGCCGCACGAGGTGTGGGCCGACCCGACGCGCCTGCGCCAGCTGCTGCTCAACCTGCTCAGCAACGGCGTCAAGTACAACCGTCGCGGCGGCTGGGTGCGCGTGGGCGCGCAGCGGCGTGACGGCATGGCCGTCGTGAGCGTGCGCGACAGCGGCCTGGGCATCGCGGCGGCGCGCGTCGACCAGCTGTTCCAGCCCTTCAGCCGCGCGGGCCGCGAGGCATCGGGCATCGAGGGCACGGGCCTGGGTCTGGCGCTGGTGAAGCTGCTGGTCGAGCAGATGGGCGGCGCGGTCGAGGTCGACAGCACCGAGGGCGCGGGCAGCGAGTTCCGCCTCGTGCTGCCGCTGCCGCCGGGGCTGGGCGGCCTGCCGGTGCCCGTGACGCCCTGGCCGCTGGAGTAGCATCGCCGGGCTCGCACGCGGTGCCTGCCGTCCTCGTTCAAGGGTGGTGGGTTCAACGGGAAACCGGTGAGGTTGTCGACAAGGTCGACGCCGAATCCGGTGCTGCCCCCGCAACGGTGAGCGAGGAGCGTGCCGCACGGATAGCCACTGGCCTTGCACGAGGGCTGGGAAGGCGCGGGACGCTTGCGGCGAGGTGGTCTTGCAGACAACCCCGCCGCCACTCGCAAGCCCGGATACCGGCCACGCGCGAGGGTCGCTGACGTTGCGGAGGGCAACGGCAGGTGCGCGTGGGGCATGCCGCCAAGGTTTGCCTCATGGCGCGCACGTGCCTGCTTGCCTGCCGTGGCGCCAGCGTAATGCATCCGTTGGCCGCACGGGGTGGTGCGGCCGGGAGACTCCGTTGATCCAATCGTCCTTCCGTTCGTGCGCGAGACGTGCCTCGCGCTGGGTGTCTTTCTCTTCTCTGGCGTTCCTGCCGGCGGCCGTGATGGCGCAGACCGTGGTCGTCACCGGCAGCCGCGAGCCGCTGCCGCTGGAGCGGCTGGCCGCCGACGTGGCCGTGATCGAGGGCCGCGTGCTGCGCGACACGCGCGCCGATTCGCTGGCCGACCTGCTGCGCCGCGAGGCCGGGCTGCAGCTGTCGCGCAGCGGCGGGCCGGGGCAGTCCAGCGGCCTGTTCATCCGCGGCGCGGCCTCGCAGCAGACGCTGTTGCTGGTCGACGGCATGCGCGTCGGCTCGGCCACGCTGGGCAGCGCGGCGCTCGAATCGCTGGGCCTGTCGGGCATCGAGCGCATCGAGGTGCTGCGCGGTCCCGGCTCCAGCCTGTTTGGTGCCGATGCGGTGGGCGGCGTGGTCAACGTCATCACGCGCGGCGCCGACGGCAGCCCGGGCGCCGACGCCCGCGTGGCCGCCGGTGGCTACGGCGCGCGCGAGGCCTCGGGCAGCTGGCGCGGCCGTGCCGGCCCGCTGTCGCTGGCCGTGGCGCTGGCCCGCGAGCAGGACAACGGCGTCTCGGCCATCGGCCCCGGCGACCGCTTCGGCAGCCACAACCCCGACCGTGACGGCCACGTGCGCGACAGCGCGCAGCTGCGTCTGGGCTGGGTGCCGGCCACGGGCCAGCGCGTGGGCCTCACGCTGCTGGGCACGCGGCTGGACACCCAGTACGACGCGGCCGACTACAACCCGCCGAGCTTCGCGCCCGATCCCTCGGCCGACTTCCGCACGAAGCTGAAAACGGCCGTGCAGGCGCTCGACTGGCGCGGCAGCCTGGCGGCCCAATGGAGCGGCAGCATTCGCCTGGCGCGCAGCACGGATGACTCTCGCAGCGGCAGCCGCGGGCAGGACCGCTTCCGCACCGAGCGCCGCCACGCCCAGGCTCAGCTCGCCTTGCGCGCGGGCCCGGCGCTGCAGGCGGTGCTGGCGCTGGAGCAGCAGGACGACGACGCCACGTCCACCAGCTACCCCGCCGCCGTGGCGAGGCGCAACCAGGCCGTGGCGCTGGAGGCCACGGGCAGCGAGGGTGCCTTCGCCTGGCAGGCGGATGTGCGGCGCGACGACGCCAGCGACCACGACGCCGTCACCAGCGGCCGCCTCGGCGGCAGCGTGGCACTCGGCGCCGGCTGGCGGCTGCGCGCGCTGGCGGGCACCAGCTTTCGCGCGCCGAGCTTCAACGACCTGTACTTCCCCGGCTACGGCGTGCCGGGCCTGAAGGCCGAGCGCGGCCGCAGCATCGAAGCCGGCGGGGGCTGGAAGGGCGAGGCCAGCGAGCTGACGCTCACCACCTGGCGCAACCGTGTCGACGACCTCGTGGCCTACGAGCCCGACGCGGCACGCTGCCCGGCCGACCCGGCCTACGCCTTCGGCTGCGCGGCCAACGTGGCGAAGGCGCGGCTGTCGGGCACCACGCTGGCGGCGGCGCACACGGCCGGCGCCTGGCAGTGGCGGGCGCAGCTGGATGCGCTGCGTGCGCGTGATGGCCTCACCGGCGCCAGGCTGCAGCGCCGCGCCGACGCGCAGGCCACGCTGGCGGCCGACTGGCGCCAGGGCCCCTGGACGCTGGGCGCCAGCGTCGTGCACCTGGGCAGCCGGCCCGATGGCGGCATCGAACTCGCCGCCGAGACCACGCTCGACCTCGCCGCCACCTGGCGCCTGGCCCCCGGCTGGCAGGTCGCCGCGCGGCTGGACAACGCCACCGACGAGGCCCGCGTGCCGGCGCGCGACTACCAAAGTCTCGGCCGCCAGGCCTGGCTGGTGCTGCGCTGGGAGACCGGGCAATGAAGCTGCACCGGGCCGTGGTGGCCTGGCTGCTGGCAGCGTTGCTGCCGGTGGCGCCGGCTGCCGCCGAGCCGATCACGCTGCGCGACGACGCCGGCAGCAGCGTCATGCTGGCACGGCCCGCCGAGCGCATCGTGTCGCTGCTGCCCTCGCTCACCGAAACGGTGTGCGAGCTGCAGGCCTGCGATCGCCTGGTGGGCGTCGACCGCCACTCCGACTGGCCGGCCGCGGTGAAGGCGCTGCCGCAACTCGGCGGCCTGGAGGACACGCAGATCGAACGCCTGGTGGCGCTGAAGCCCGACCTCGTGCTGGTGGCGCGCTCCTCGCGCGCGCTGCAGCGGCTGCGCGCGCTGGGCCTGCCGGTGCTGGCGCTGGAGCCGCAGAACGCCGCCGACAACGAGCGTGTGATCGCCACCGTGGCCGCCGCGCTGGGCCGCAGCGAGGCCGGCGCGCAGTTGCAGCAGCGGCTGCAGCAACGCGTGGCGGCGGCGGCGGCGCGCGTGCCGGCGGCCTGGCGCGGGCGGGCGCTGTACGTCGAGGTGGCCTCGACGCCTTACGCGGCCGGCGAGGCCTCGTTCATCGGCGAGACGATCCGCGCGCTCGGCCTGGGCAACATCGTGCCCGCGGCCCTGGGCCCGTTTCCGCAGCTGAACCCCGAGTTCGTGCTGCGTGCGCAGCCGGCGTTGCTGGTGCTGCCGCGCCGCGTGGCCGAGGAGCTGCCACGTCGCCCCGGGTGGGCGCGCCTGCAGGCCGTGGCCGCCGGCCGCATCTGCGCGCTGGCCGCCGACCCGTGGAACGCCCTGGTGCGCCCCGGTCCGCGCGCGGCCGATGCGGCCGAGGCGCTGGTCGATTGCCTGCTGCGGCTGGCGCCGCCCGCCTGACGCCATGAACACGCTCGTGCGCCGCCTGGTGGCCACTCGCACCGCTGCCTCGCCGATGCGGCTGGCGGCCGCGTTGCTGCTCGTGTTGCTGGCGCTGGTGCTGCTGGGCCTGGCCGCAGGCGCCGAGGGCCTGAGCACAGCCTGGGCGCAAGACGCTGCGCTCATCGGCGACATCCGCGCCCCGCGCACGCTGGGCGCGGCGCTGGCCGGCGCCTTGCTCGGGCTGGCCGGGGCCTTGTCGCAGGGCCTGTTCCGCAACCCGCTGGCCGACCCCTACCTGCTGGGCACCGCGGCCGGCGCGGGCCTGGCCGTGACGCTGGTGCTGGCCGCGGGCGGCCTGCTGGGCGTGGAGCTGGGCCTGGCCACAGGCGGCGCGCTGGCGCGGCTGGGCTTGTCGGGCGCGGCCTTCGTCGGTGCGATCGGTGGCATGGCGCTCACGCTGGTGATGGCGCGCGGCGCGACGCGGCCGTTGACGCTGCTGCTGGCCGGCGTGGTGGTGGGCGTGCTGCTCACGGCCTTGGGCGATCTGCTGGTGCTGGCCAGCCCCGAGGCGCTGCGCGGGCAGCGCGTGTTCATGATCGGCAGCACCAGCTTCCTGGGCTGGGACAGCACGGCCGTGCTGGCACTGGCGCTGGTGCTCACGCTGCCGGCGGCGGTGCGGCTGGCGCGGGTGCTCGATGCGCTGGTGCTGGGCGAGGCCAGTGCCACCAGCCTGGGCCTGGCGCTGCCGCGCTTGCGCCTGGTGCTGGTGGCGCTGCTGGCGCTGGCCACCGGCAGCGCGGTGGCGCAGGTCGGGCTGGTGGCCTTCGTCGGGCTGGTGGCGCCGCACCTGGTGCGCCGGCTGGTGGTGGTGCGGCATGGCGCGCTGCTGGCGCTGTCGGCGCTGGCTGGGGCCGTGCTGCTGCTGGGCGCCGACGTGGCGGCGCGTGTGCTGGTGGCGCCGCAAGAGCTGCCGGTGGGCGTGCTGACGGCCGTGTTCGGTGGCGCCTATCTGCTGCTGCTGCTGTGGCGGCGGGGGCGGCTGGCGTGACGCAGGACACCGCCCCGCCGCTCGAAGGCCGCGGCCTCGTCTGCACGCTCGGCGGGCGGCGCGTGGTCGACGGCGTCTCGCTGGCGCTGCAGGCCGGCCAATGGGCCGCGCTGGTGGGCCCCAACGGCGCCGGCAAGAGCACGCTGCTGCAGCTGCTGGCCGGCCTGCACGCGGCCGAGGCGGGTGAGTTGCGGCTGCAGGGCCGGCCGCTGGCGGCCTGGCCGCCGCGCGAGCGCGCCACGCGCCTGGCCTGGCTGGCCCAGCAGGGCGAGGCCGAGGCCGAGCTGCCGGCGCGCAGCCTGGTCGAGCTCGGCCGCTTGCCGCGCCACGGCCTGCTGGGCGCGCCCGATGCCACCGATGCCACTGCCGTGGCGCAGGCGATGGCCGAGACCGAGACCACGGCCTTCGCAGCGCGGCGCCTGTCGGAGCTGTCGGGCGGCGAGCGCCAGCGCGTGCTGGTGGCGCGCGCGCTGGCGGTGGAGGCCGGTGTGCTGCTGCTCGACGAGCCCGTGGCGCATCTCGACGCGCCGCACCAGCTGGCGCTGCTGCGCGGCCTGCGCCAGCGTGCCCGCGACGGCGCCGCCGTGGCCGTGGTGCTGCACGACCTGAACCTCGCGCTGGCCGCCGACCGCGTGCTCGTGATGGACCGCGGCCGCCTGGTGGCCGACGGCCCACCGGCCGACGCCGCGCTGCGGGCCGCACTGGTGGCCGTGTTCGGCCATGCCTTCACGGTGGAACAGGTGGTGGCCGCCGGCCGGCCGCGCTGGATCGCCGTGCCCTCGGTCTAGGAGCGAGATCCCATGCACCCGCAGCACGGCCCGCAGCGCATCGTCTGTCTCACCGAAGAAACGACCGAGTGGCTCTACCTGCTCGGCGAGCAGCACCGCATCGTCGGCATCAGCGGCTACACCGTGCGCCCGCGCCAGGCGCGGCAGGAAAAGCCCCGCGTCAGCGCCTTCCTCGACGGCAAGATCGACAAGATCGTGGCGCTCGAGCCCGATCTCGTGATCGGCTTTTCCGACATGCAGGCGGCGCTGGCCGACAAGCTCATCCGCGCCGGCCTGGAGGTGTGGATCACCAACCAGCGCAGCGTGGCGCAGATCTTCACCACGCTGCGCCGCGTGGCCGCGCTGGTGGGCGCGGACGATCCTGCCGAGGCCTGGATCGCCACCGTGCAGGCGCGCCATGCCGCCATCGCCATCGAGGCCGCGCGCTGGCCGCGCCGGCCGCGTGTGTACTTCGAGGAGTGGGACGAGCCCATGATCAGCGCCATCCAATGGGTGAGCGAGCTCGTCGGCGTGGCCGGCGGTGACGATGTCTTCCCCGAGCGGGCCGTGCAGTCGCTGGGCCGCGACCGCGTGATCGCCGATGCGCTGGAGCCGGCGCGCCGCGCGCCCGATGTCATCTTCGGCAGCTGGTGCGGCAAGAAGTTCCGCCCCGAACGCGTGGCGGCACGCCCCGGTTGGGCGGGTGTGCCGGCGGTGGCGAACGGGCGGCTGCACGAGATCAAGAGCTGCGACATCCTCCAGCCCGGCCCGGCGGCGCTGACCGACGGGCTCGAGCAGTTGCACGCCCACTGCCGCCGCTGGGCCGAGGCGCACGCATGAAGCACGCCGACCCCTTGGCCGCGCAGGTGCAGCACCGGCTCGACCACCTCACCAAGCCGCAGGGTGCGCTCGGCCGCCTGGAGAGCCTGGCACTGCAGATCGCCTTGTGGCAAGGCACCGAGCGGCCGCAGCTGCGCGAGCCGCAGCTGGTGGTGTTTGCGGCCGACCACGGCTTGGCCGCGCAGGGTGTCAGCGCCTACCCGCAGGCCGTGACGGCGCAGATGGTGGCCAACATGCGTGCCGGTGGCGCGGCGGTGTCGGTGCTGGCGCGCCAGCACGGCCTGGCGCTCACGGTGGTGGACTGCGGCGTGGCGGCCGAGCTGTCGCCCGAGCCGGCGGCCCCTGCGGCAGGCCGTGCCCGCCTGGTGGTGGCCAAAGCGCGCGCCGGCACCGAAGACAGCAGCCTCGGCCCGGCCATGAGCCTGGCCGAGTGCGATGCGGCGCTGGCGCATGGCGCGGCGCTGGTGCAGAGCCTGCCGGGCAATGTGCTTCTGCTGGGCGAGATGGGCATCAGCAACACCTCGGCCGCGGCGCTGCTGATGGCGCGCCTGACCGGGCTGCCGCTCACGGCCTGCGTGGGCCGCGGCACCGGCCTGGCCGACGCGGCCCTGGCGCACAAGCACCGCGTGCTGGCCCGCGTGCTCGAGCGCCACGCCACGGTGCGCGAGCCACGCGCCGCGCTGGCGGCGCTGGGCGGGCTCGAGATCGCCACGATGGCCGGCGCGGTGATGCAGGCCTGGCAGCAGCGCCGGCTGGTCGTCGTCGACGGCTTCATCACCACGGCGGCCGTGGCGGTGGCGGCGGAGCTGGTAGAGGGCGGTGCGCTGCAGGTGGGCCGCGGCTGCGTCTTCGCGCACGCCTCGGCCGAGAACGGGCACGCGCGCTGGCTCTCGCTGCTGGGCGCGCGGCCGCTGCTCGACCTGGGCCTGCGCCTGGGCGAAGGCAGTGGCGCGGCGCTGGCCTGGCCGCTGCTGGTGTCGGCCGTGCGGCTGCTGGACGAGATGGCCTCGTTCAGCGAAGCCGGCGTCGACACCGCCACCGATGGGCCGGCCTGATGCACGCGCTGATCCACGAGTACCGCCTGTTCCTGGTGGCGCTGCAATTCCTGACGCGCGTGCCGCTGCGCTTTGCCACCTGGCATGACGACTGGCTGCAGGCCAGCGCGCGCCATTTCGCCGGCGTGGGCCTGGTCGTGGGCGGCTTTGCGGCGGCCGTGCTGTGGGCCGCCGCGCACTTCTACGGCGCGCTGCTGGCCGTGCTGCTGAGCCTGGCGGCCACGCTGTGGCTGACCGGTGCCTTCCACGAAGACGGCCTGGCCGACACCTTCGACGGCCTCGGTGGCTCGGCCGACCGCGAGCGTGCGCTGGCCATCATGAAGGACTCGCGCCTGGGCACCTACGGCACGGTGGCCCTGGTGCTGGTGCTGGCGCTCAAGGCTGCCGCGCTGCACGCGCTGGCGGTGCGCGACCTGCTGGCCGTGCTGGCGCTGCTGCCGCTGGCCCACGCGGTGTCGCGCGCGGCCACCGTGGGCCTGCTGGCGCTGCTGCCCTACGCGGGCGACGCCGAACACGCCAAGGCCAAGCCGCTGGCGCAGCGGGCCGACGGGCTCACCCTGGTGGTGACGGGCGGCTGGGTGCTGATCGCCTTCGCGGCGGCATGGCCCTTCGTGCCGGCCGATGCGCTGGTGTCGGCGGCGCTGGCCGTGCCCGTGGTGACCGTGCTGATGCGGCGCTGGTTGCACAGGCGCCTGGGCGGCTTCACGGGCGATACGCTCGGTGCAACCCAGCAGTTGGTGGAACTGGCGATGCTGCTGGCCGCCCTGGCGGCACTGTCCCGGTGAACGGGGCTCAGACCCCGGCGTTCTGGTGCTGGCGCCACCCGCGTGCCACCGGTGCGGCCGGCCGCTGCATCGGCCGCACCGACCTGTCGGTGGACCCGCGCCGCGCCAAGCGCCTGGCCCACCGCCTGCGTGCCACGGTGCGGCGCGAGCAGCTGCCGCGTCTGGTGTGGGTGTCGCCCTTGCGGCGCTGCCGTGCCGTGGGCCGCTGGCTGGCGCGCTGGGGTTTCGAATGCCGGGTCGATGACCGCCTGATGGAGCTGGACTTCGGCCGTTGGGACGGCCGGCCTTGGAGCGAGGTGCCCTGGCACGAGGTGCAGGCCTGGGAGGCTGATCTTCTGCACCACGCGCCCGGCGCGGGCGAAAGCCTCGCCCAGCTGGCGGCGCGCCAGCAGGCCTTCGTGGCTGAGCGCCGCAGTGCCGGCGACCGCGCCGTGCTGCTGGTGGGCCACGGCGGCTGGATCACCGCGCTGGTGCACCTGCCGCGCGGTGCCGGCGCGGTGGATGCCGCCCAGTGGCCGGCGGCGCCGCGGCACGGTGCGCTCGTCCGCTGGCCGGCGCCAGACGCCGCTCATCCCGGCTGAATCGCAGCCCGTCGCAAGGGCCTCGTGGCGCGGCGCGGTGTCGCCGAAGATGCAGTCATTCGCACACTGCTTCACCCTTCCACCGGAGCCCGCCATGAACCTCAAGACCCTCGACTCGCTGCTGCAACGCGCCGTCAACCTCGGCCTGGCGCTCGTCGTCACGCTGGGCATGCTCGGCGGCATCGACTCGCTGGCCCAGGCGCCGCACGACGCGGCCCAAGACAAGGCCCACGAGATGGCCGCCAGCGAGCCCGCGTCCGCCACGCGCGGCTGACGCGGCCTGCGATGAAGGCGCTCATCGCCTTCCTGCTGTGGTGCCTGCTGCTGGCGGTGAGCTGGCCGCTGGCGCTGCTGGCGCTGGCGCTGTGGCCGCTGGTGTGGCTGCTGACGCTGCCGCTGCGCCTGCTGGGCATCGCGGTCGACGCCGTGTTCGGCCTGCTGCGCGCCGTGCTCACGCTACCGGCGCGGCTGCTCGGCGGCGGTCGCTGAGCGGCATGCGGCCCGCCGCCCGCCAAGGCGGCATCATTGGGCGATGGCCGCGCCCGACACCCTGATCCCCTACCTGCTCGTGGCCGTCGAATCGGCGGCCACCGTGGCCTTTGCGCTGTCGGGCCTGCTGGCCGGCGCGCGGCAGCGGCTCGATGCCGTGGGCCTGTGCTTCGTCACCGGCCTGGCGGCCTTCGGCGGCGGCACGCTGCGCGACGTGCTGCTGGACCGGCGGCCCTTCTTCTGGGTCGAGCACGCGCACTGGCTGTGGGCGCTGCTGGGCCTGTGCGTGGCGGCCATGCTCTTTCTGCGCCGGCGTCACTTCGCCATCACCGAGCGTGCGATGCAGTGGCCCGATGCGCTGGGCGTGGGCCTCTTCAGCGCCGGCGGCACGCAGCTCGCGCTGGCGCAGGGCCTGCCGGCCATCGTGGCGGTGCTGATGGGCGTGGTGACGGCGGTGTTCGGTGGCGTGCTGCGCGACATCGTGCTCAACGAGATCCCGACCGCGTTCCGCGACCACCGGCCCTATGCCGTGTGCGCCTTCGTCGGCGGCTGGGTGCTCGTGGCAGTGCAGGCGCTGGGTGCCGGCGAAGGCACGGCGCTGCTGGTGGGCGCCGCCACCGCCGCGGGCCTGCGCCTGCTGGCGCTGGCCACGGGCTGGACCCTGCCGGCCTGGGGTGCAGGCCGGGATGACAGCCGCCGAGGCTAGCTGCGCAGGTGGCAGGCCACCTGGTGGCCGCTGCCGCTGCCGGCCACCGCCTTGAGCTCGGGGCGCTGCACGTCGCACAGGCCCTTCTGCGCAATGCTGCAGCGGGTGTGGAAGTGGCAGCCCGTGGGCGGGTTCAGCGGGCTGGGGACATCACCCTGCAGCATGATGCGCTTGCGCTTGACCTGCGGGTCGGGGATCGGCACCGCCGACAGCAGCGCCTCGGTGTACGGATGGCGCGGCGCCGTGTAGAGGTCGGCCGCGCTGGCGATCTCGACGATGCGGCCGAGGTACATCACGGCCACGCGGTCGGAGATGTGCTCGACCACGCTGAGGTCGTGCGCGATGAACATGTAGGTCAGGCCGAACTGCGCCTGCAGGTCCTCGAGCAGGTTGATGACCTGGGCCTGGATCGACACGTCGAGCGCGCTTACCGCCTCGTCGCAGATGATCAGCTTGGGGTTCACCGCCAGCGCGCGTGCGATGCCGATGCGCTGACGCTGGCCACCCGAGAACTCATGCGGATAACGCCGCATGTGGTCGGCACTCAGGCCCACGGTCTCGAGCAGCTCGACGATGCGGGCGTCGTACTCGGCCTTGGTCTTGGTGAGCTTGTGGATGGTGAGCGCCTCGCCGATGATGGCGCTGACCGTCATGCGCGGGTTCAGGCTCGCGTACGGGTCCTGGAAGATGATCTGCATGTCGCGCGCCAGCGCGCGCAGCTCTTCCTTGCCGGCACCGGTGACGCTCTTGCCCTCGAAAGTGACCTCGCCCGAGGTCGGCTCGATCAGGCGCAGGATGCAGCGACCGGTGGTGCTCTTGCCGCAGCCGCTTTCGCCGACCACGCCGAGGGTTTCGCCCTTGGCGAGCTCGAAGCTCACGCCGTCGACGGCCTGCACACGGCCCACCTCGCGCTTGAGCAGGCCGCCCTTCACCGGGAAGTGCTTGACGAGCTTGTCGACCTTCAGCAACGGGGCCGCGCTCACGACGTGCTCTCCGCCAGGAAGCAGGCCACCTTGTGGCCGGGCGAGATCTCGCGCAGCGGCGGATCGGCCGTGGTGCACGAGGGCTGCGCGAAGCGGCAGCGCGCCGCGAAGCGGCAGCCGGCCTTGGGCGCGACGAGCTTCGGCACCGTGCCCGGGATGGCCTCGAGCCGCTGGCGGTGGCCGGCGGCGGTGGCGGCGGTGTCGATGCGCGGAATGCTGCGGATCAGGCCCTGCGTGTAGGGGTGGCGCGGCCGTGCGAACAGCGCCTCCACGGGGGCCTCTTCCACCACCTGGCCGGCGTACATGACGACCACGCGCTGCGCCACCTCGGCCACCACGCCCATGGCATGGGTGATCAGCATCACCGCCATGCCCAGGCGTTCTTTCAGGTCCTGCATCAGCTCCAGGATCTGTGCCTGGATGGTGACGTCCAGCGCCGTGGTGGGCTCGTCGGCGATCAGCAGCTGCGGGCTGCAGGCCAGCGCGATGGCGATCATCACGCGCTGGCGCATGCCGCCCGAGAACTGGTGCGGGTAGTCGTTGACGCGCTTGTCGGGCGTCGGGATGTTCACCAGCTTGAGCATCTCGATGGCGCGCTCGAGCGCGGCCTTCTTCGACAGGCCCTCGTGCAGGCGCACGCTCTCGGAGATCTGGTCGCCGACGGTGAACACCGGGTTCAGGCTCGTCATCGGCTCCTGGAAGACGATGGCGATCTCTTTGGCGCGGATCTTCTGCATCTCCTCCGGGCCCAGCGGCACCAGATCGCGGCCCCTCCAGAGCACGCGGCCGGCGACGATCTTGCCCGGCGGCATGTCGATGAGCTTCATCACCGTCTTGGCGGTGACGCTCTTGCCGCAGCCGGACTCGCCGACCACACAGACCGTCTCGCCCTTCTCGATGGCGATGTCGACGCCGTCGACGGCGTGCAGCCAGCCGTCGTCGGTCTTGAAGTGGGTCTTCAGACCCTGGATGTCGAGCAAAGGCATGGTCAACCGGGTTTCCGGACAGCAGCGCGGTCATCCAGCAGCCGCCGCGGAACCGGCTTCGCCGGGCCGCTGGGGGCGCCCCCCTGGGGGGGAGCGCCGAAGGCGCTACGGGGGGGGGTCATAACACGCGGCGGGGGTCGAGCGCGTCGCGCAGCCCGTCGCCGATGAAGTTGATGGTGAGCACGGCGATGAAGATCGCCAGGCCCGGGAACATGGCCCAGTGCACGGCGATGTCGAGGTAGTCGCGGCTGTCGTTGAGGATGCGGCCCCAGGTCGGGATGTCCGGCGGGAAGCCCAGGCCCAGGAAGCTGAGCGTGCTCTCGGCGATGATGGCCGCGGCGATGTTGATGGTGGCCGCCACGATGACAGGCCCCAGCGCGTTGGGCAGGATGTGCCGCACCACCTGGCGCTGCGTGCTGGCGCCGAGCGCGCGCGCGGCCTCGACGAATTCCTTCTCGCGCAGGCTGAAGAACTGCGCCCGTACGAGTCGCGCCACCGGCATCCAGGAGAGGCCGCCGATGACGAGCACGATGAGCAGGAAGATGCCGACCTCGGGCCCGAACACCACCTTCAGCGGGTCGCGGAAGAAGAAGATCAGCAGCAGCAGCAGCGGCAGTTGCGGCAGGCTGAGGAACAGGTCCGTCAGCCACATCAGGAAGGCGTCGACCCAGCCGCGCGAGATGCCGGCGACGGCGCCCACCACCACGCCGATCAGGATGCCCGTGAGCATGGCGGCCAGGCCCACCGCCAGCGAGATGCGGCCGCCGTAGAGCATGCGCGCCAGCAGGTCGCGGCCGAGGTCGTCGGTGCCCAGCGGGTGCTCGGCCGTCGGGCCCTTCAGGCGCGCCATGAAGTCGATGTCGTTGATGCCCACCTTGTAGACCAGCGGGCCCAGCAGCACGGCCAGCGACAGCAGCGCCAGCAGCCACAGGCTGCCGTAGGCCAGCCGGTGGCGCTTGAAGCGCCGCCAGGCCTCGGCCCAGGGCGAGGTGCTGACGGGCGCGCGCACTGCCGCCTCAGCGGTAGGAGATGCGGGGGTCGAGCCAGCCATAGAGCAGGTCTGCAATCAGGTTGAAGGCCACGACGAGGATGGCGAAGACGAAGGTCACGGCCATGATCACCGGCGTGTCGTTGCGCAGGATGCTGTCGATCAGCAGGCTGCCGATGCCGGGGATGCGGAAGATCTGCTCGGTGACGATGGCGCCGCCGAAGATGCCCGGCATCTGCAGCGCCACCAGCGTGACCACCGGGATGAGCGCGTTGCGCACCACGTGCTTGACGATGACCACGCGCTCCTTCAGGCCCTTGCTGCGCGCGGTGGTGACGTAGTCCAGGCGCACCACGTCGAGCACGCTGGAGCGCACGTAGCGCATCCAGCTCGCGGCCTGGAACAGGCCCAGCACCATGATCGGCATGATGCTCTGCTTGAACTGCACCACCCACCATTCAAAGCCGGTGGCCTGCACCTCGCTCTGGAAGACGAACGGGAACCAGCCCAGTGTGATGCTGAACAGCAGGATGAAGAGCAGCCCGGTGAAGAACGTGGGCAGCGAAAAGCCGATGAAGCTGAGCGTGCTGGCGATGCGGTCGAACCACGAGTAGGGCTTCACCGCGGCCAGGATGCCCACCGGCAGCGCGATGGCCAGCGCCACCAGATGGCTCAGGCCGATGATGGCGATGGTGACCGGCAGCCGCTGCCAGATGAGCGTGTCGACATCGAGCCGGCTGATGAACGAAAAGCCCCAGTCGCCCTGCAGCATGCTGGTCAGCCAGTGCCAGTAGCGCTGCCAGACGGGGTCGTCCAGGCCCAGGCTGGCGCGCAACTGCATGCGCACTTCGGGTGGCACGTTGGGGTTGGTGGCCAGCTCTTCGAACGGGTCGCCCGGCGCCATGGCCAGCACCGTGAAGAGCACGACGCTGATGCCCAGCAGGCTGGGCAGGGCGATCAGCAGGCGGCGGAGGATGTAAGAACCCAAAGGTGCTTGTCTTCAGTGGTGGATCGGAGTGATCGGTGCCCCAGAGGGCGTCGCGAGCGGCCCGAGGTCGCGTGGAGCACCGCAGCCGTACACCCGTACGGCGAGGAGCGCAGACGCGAGATCGGGCCGCGCAGCAGCCCTATGGGGTGCCGATCAGGCTTCCTTGAACCAGTGCGGCAGGGCCCACATGTCGTTGTCCCAGCCCGACAGCGGCGCCGCCAGCTTGGTGCCTGCGGCCGACACGCGCGGCCGGAACACCACCGGGATGATGTAGTTGCTGGCGCCGATGAGGTCGTTCATGCGGATGAACAGGGCCGCGCGCTTGACCGGGTCGAGCTCGCTCTGGGCGGCCAGGTGCGCCTTGTCGTAGTCGTCGTTCTTCCAGCGCAGGATGTTGCGCTTGGCCCACTTGTTCTCTTTCTGCGCCATCTCCCACGAGCAGTACTGCTCCATGAACAGCTGCGGATCGGGCTGCGTCATGGTGGTGGTGTACATCTGCATGTCGGCCCAGAACTTGGTGTAGGTGTCCGGGTTGGCCTGGTCGCCACCGAAGAACACCGCCGCCGTCACGCTCTTGAGCTCGAGGTCGATGCCGGCGCGTGCGCAGGCGCTCTTGACGATGGCCTGCGTGTCCTGCCGCGGCTTGTTCACCGAGGTCTGGTAGACGAACTTCAGCTTGGTGCCGCCCTTGGCGCGGATGCCGTCGGAGCCGCGCACCCAGCCTGCCGCGTCGAGAATGGCGTTGGCCTTGTCGATGCTGAACTCGAACTTCAGGTTGTTGCTGCGGAAGCGCGGCGGGTTGTTCAGGAAGTTCGCCGTGGCCACGCCGGTGCGGCCGTAGATGAAGTCCATCACGCCCTTGCGGTCGACCAGCAGCGCCATCGCATCGCGCACGGCCTTGTCGCTGAACGCCGGGTGGCGGCTGCTGACGTGCGCGCGCTCGCCCTGGACCTCGTTCCAGGGGTCGGTGACGCTCAGCATGATGAACTCGATGTTGCCGCCGGGGACGATCGTCACCTTGCCGCGGCCGCCGTTCTCGAGGCCCTTGAGGATCTCGTCGGCGACCTGCAGGTTCCAGGCGAAGTCGTACTCGCCGGTCTGCAGCACCGCGCGCGCCGCGCTGGTGGCGTCGCCGCCGCCCTTCATCTCGAGGCGGTCGAAGTGCGGGCGGTTGGGCACGTGGTACGCGGTGTTGGCCTCGGCCAGCACGAGGTCACCCGGCTTGAAGTCGACGATCTTGTACGGCCCCGTACCCACCGGCTTGGTGTTGGCCGGCGCCTCGCGGGACTTGGTGCCCATGAAGTCCTTGAACACGTGGCGCGGGATGATCATGCCCACCGTGCCCACGAAGGCCTCGGCCCAGAACGGCGTCGGCTTCGGGAACTGGATGCGCACGGTGTGCGAATCGACCTTGGTGACGGTGATGTCGCGGTAGGTGCTGATCCAGCTGGTGCTGGTGGCCGGATCCTTGTGGTATTCCCAGTTGAAGACCACGTCGTCGGCGGTGAAGGGCTGGCCGTCGTGCCAGGTGACGCCGCGCTTCAACTTCCACACCACGCTGCGGCCGTCGGCTGCCAGGCCGCCGTTGGCCACGCTCGGGATCTCGGTGGCCAGCACCGGCACCAGGTTGCCGTCGGCGTCCCAGGCGGCGAGCGGCTCGTAGAAGATGCGCGAGCCTTCCTGCTCTTTCGTGCCGGTGGCGAACTGCGGGTTCAGCAGCACCGGGCCCTGCCACCACAGCAGCTTCAGCGTGCCGCCGCCACCGCGCTTGGTGGGCTTGTAGGGGATGGCGGTCTGCGCGCTGGCCACGCCCGAGTGCATCAGCATCATCGAGGCCATCGGGGCCGTCAGGCCCAGGCCCACCATCTGCTGGATGAAGCTGCGGCGGGGCAGGCGGCCCTCGCGGACTTCTTCGATCAACTGGCGAAGCTCACGTTCTTGCATGGTGAAGGTCTCCTGGCGAAAGGTGGGGCCGCAGCGTGCGGGTCGCACGGGTTGAAGCACCGGTCTGGTGCGAAGTGGCGCGAATGCTATGCGTTACGTGGGCACCGGCCATCGGTGTCGGCCCGGAGCGCGGCGGCGATACTAGACCGCCCTTGAGAGCAAGCCGCGTGCCTTGATGCCGCGCCCCCATCAGCTGATACCCCACCCGCATGAGCAGCCCTGCCGCCCCCGAGCCCCTTCCCATCATCGAGCTGCGGGCCCCGCACATCGCCCGTTGGCGTGCTGGCAACACCGGGGTCGACTTCGTCCACCGTCTCGCCGGGGCTGCCCCCGGGCCGACGGTGCACGTGCAGGCGCTCACGCACGGCAACGAGATCTGCGGCGCCATCGCGCTGGACTGGCTGCTCGACCAGGTCCAGGCCGGCTGGCGCCCCCTGCGCGGGGTGCTGACGCTGGCCTTCGCCAATGTCGAGGCTTATGCCCGCTTCGACCCGGCCGACCCTTACCCGTCGCGCTACGTCGACGAAGACCTCAACCGCGTCTGGGCCGACGAGGTGCTGTTCGGCCCGCGCGACAGCCGTGAGCTGCGCCGCGCCCGCGAACTGCGTCCCTTCATCGACGCCGCCGACAGCCTGCTCGACATCCACTCGATGGGCGAGCCCTGCGCGCCGCTGATGGTGTGCGGCACGGCGGACAAGAACGCCGCCTATTCGCGGCGCCTGGGCGTGCCCGAGGTGCTGCTCATCGACACCGGGCACCCGGCCGGCCTGCGCATGGTCGAGCGCGGCGGCTTTGGCGACCCGGCGTCGCCGCGCCATGCCGTGCTCATCGAGTGCGGCCAGCACTGGGAGCGGGCCGCGGCTGACGTGGCCATCGACGCGCTGGTGCGTTTTCTGGGCCTGGAGGGCCTGGCCGACGCGGCCTGGGTGGCGGCGAACACCCGCGTGCCGCTGCCGGCGCGCCAGCGCCTGGTGCGCGTGACCGAGGCCGTGGTAGCGCGCAGCGCCGGCTTCCGCTTCCTGCTGCCCACGGCGGGCCTGGGCGTGGTGCCGAAGGCCGGCACGCCGCTGGCGCAGGACGGCGAGCACGTCTGGACGACGCCCTACGACGACTGCGTGCTGGTGATGCCCGGCACGCACAACCTGCAGCCCGGTGGCACGGCCGTGCGGCTGGGGCGCTACGACGACGCGACGGCCTGATCCGCCGACGGCGTCATCTCGGCCAGCAGCTCCAGCACCGTCGCCGCGGTGAGTTCGGGCTGCTCCATCGGCACCAGGTGCGAACCTTCGATCGTGCGGATGCGGCCGTGGGTGAGGGCGCGGGTCGTGGCCAGCCCCACGGTGCGGCCTTCGGCCGAGCGCGAGCCGGCGACATAGGCCACCGGGCAGCCCGGCGGGTGACGCCCGAGCGTGGTGGCCAGTTGGTGCGGCAACGTGTTGTAGAAGCGGGTTTCCACCTCGCGCCGGAAAGCCAGGCGCACGCCGGTGCCCGAGGCGTCGTCGGGGTCGGGCTCGGTGCCGGCCGCGATGTAGTCGGCCAGCACGCGCGGATCCCACACCGCGAAGGCGCGCTTGCCCTGGAAGTGCGCCAGCGCCGCCGCGGCCGAGGGCCAGCGCTCGCGCCGGCTCTGCGACACGCGGCCCGGGCTCACGCGGCGGATGGCGCCGGTGAGCTTGAACACGTGCACGCTGTGCGCCTTCCAGCCCCCGAGCACGGGTGAATCGAGCAGCACGATGGCCTCGGCCAGCCCCGGCCGCCGCGCGCCGGCGAGCAGGCTGAGGTAGCCGCCCAGCGAGTGGCCGACCAGGCACACGCGCTGGCGTGGGGCGTGTTCGTCGATGAAGGCCAGCAGCTCGTCGCGCACCCGTGGCCAGCTGCTGGTGACGGGGAAGCGCGCATCGTGGCCGAACTTCGGCAGCGCCAGCACGCGCCAGCCCGCGGCGCGCCAGGCCTCGAACAACACGCGGTACGTGCCGGCCGGAAACCCGTTGGCGTGGCTGAAGACGAGGGTGCGCGGCGCGGTGTCGGGCGCCGCCATCTAGACGATGCGCTCGCCGGGGTGGCCGATCTTGCGCATGGCTTCATAGCGGGCGCTGGCGTTCATCAGCGGATGGGCGGCATCGCCGCCGTCCCAGCGCGGATCGTCGATGCCCTCGAACACCTCGCGCAGGCGCTGGCCCCAGGTCTCGTGGATCATGCGGAAGTACGGGTTGTGCTCGTCGATGCAGGCGTGCTCGTCGCTCTTGAAGCTGCCCTCGCGGTAGACCAGCAGGTCCAGCGGCAGGCCGACGCTCAGGTTGCTCTTCAGCGTGCTGTCCATGCTGACGAGCGCGCACTTGGCGGCCTCGTCCAGCTGCGTGGTGGGCGTCAGCACGCGGTCGAGGATGGGCTTGCCGTACTTGCTTTCGCCGACCTGGAAGAAGCAGGTCTCGCGCGTGGCCTCGATGAAGTTGCCGGCGCTGTAGACGAGGAACAGGCGCATCGCCTCGCCCTTGATCTGGCCGCCGAAGATCATGCTGGCGTTGAAGTCCACGCCGGCGGCCTTGAGCGACGGGCCGTCCTGCGTGTAGACGCGGCGCACCGCGCTGCCGAGCACGCGCGTGGCGTCGAACATGCTCTTGGCGTTCCAGATGGTGATCGGCTCGTCGTCACCATTGGGCACCTTCTCCACCTGCAGCAGCTCGCGGATGCTCTGGCTGATGCTCAGGTTGCCGGCCGAGAGCATGACCATGAAGCGCTCGCCGGGCTGCTCGTAGATCATCATCTTGCGGAAGGTGCTGATCGCGTCCAGGCCCGCGTTGGTGCGCGAATCCGACAGGAACACGAGGCCGGCGTTGAGCCGGATGCCGACGCAGTAGGTCATGGCGTGGGGCGTGCAGGCGCCCGGGCGGTGGCGAAACCGCGGAGGTTAGCAGGGCGGCCGCGCAAGCCGCGCCTTCCGCCACCGCGCGGAACGCTACAGTCGTTGCCCCGTCCGCCGCGTGCGGAAGCTCCAGAAGGGCGCCACGCCATGATCGATCGCCGTCAACTCCTTGCGGGCAGCGCCGCCAGCCTGGCCCTAGGCTCCGCCGCACCCCTGTCGCCCGCCTCAGCCGCACCGGCCAGGCCCGCTGCGCCACAGGCCGCCAAGGTACCGAAAGCGATGACGCAACTGGGCCGCACGCGCAGCGACGAGTACCAATGGCTGAAGGACGACAACTGGCAGAAGGTCCTTCGCGACCCCGCCGTGCTGCGTGCCGACATCCGCGAGCACCTGCTGCGCGAAAACGCCTACCACGATGGCCTGATGGCGGACACGTTGGCGCTCCAGGAAGTCATCTACCAGGAGATGAAGGGCCGCATCAAGGACGACGACGATTCGGTGCCCGTGCCCGACGGCGCGTACGCGTACTTCACCCGTTACCTGAAGGGCGCCCAGCACCCGGTGTACGCCCGTTCGCCGCGCAAGGGTGGCGCGGCGGAGGTCTTGCTCGACGTCGAGGCGCTGTCGCGCGGCAAGGCCTTCTACGAGGTCGGCGCGACCTCGCACTCGCCCGACCACAAGCTGTTCGCCTACGCCGAAGACGACAAGGGTTCCGGCGTCTACCGGCTGCTGGTGAAGGATCTCGCCACGGGCCAGCTCGTGGGCAAGCCCATCGACAACGCGTCGGAGAGCTTCGTGTTCTCGCCAGACAGCCGCTACCTCTTCTGGACGCTGCAGGACGACAACCAGCGCCCGGTGAAGGTGCTGCGCCGGCCCGCCCGCGGCGGCGCCGACGTGGTGGTCTACGAGGAGAAGGACCCGGGCATGTTCCTGTGGGTCGACACGTCGGCCAGCCGCAACTTCATCCTCATCGGTGTGGGCAACCAGGAGACACGCGAGTACCACCTCATCGCGGCCGCGGAGCCCACGGCCGCGCCCCGGGTGTTCGCCGCCCGCAAGCAGGGCGAGCTCTACACACCCGTCGACTTCGACGGCGCCTGGTATGTGCACACCAACGCGGACGACGCGGTCGACTTCAAGGTCGTGAAGGCGGAACGCGGCGCCACGGACCGCGCCCACTGGAAGGACGTTGTGCCGCACCAGCCGGGCCGCTACATCGAGGGCCTGTCGGCCTTGAAGCGCCACCTGATCCGCCTGGAGCGTGCCAACGCGCTGCCACGCATCGCCATCCGCGACCGCGCCGGCCAGGAGCACCTGATCCAGCAGGACGAGGCGGCCTACGCGCTGGCGCTCGACACCGGCCACGAGTTCGACACCACGGTGATGCGCTTCGTGTACCAGTCGCCGACGACGCCGCGCCAGTGGATCGACTACGACGTCAGGACGAAGAAGCGCACGCTGCGCAAGACCCAGCAGGTGCCCTCGGGCCACGATGCCTCGCGCTACGTGGCCGAGCGCTTCTTCATCAAGGCCCAGTCTTGTCCAACGAGGTATGAGCCTGGAGCCAGGCGCGAGATTCCATTGAGGAGTGAGCCTGGCGAGGACCTGGGATTGGCGATCTGGGGGCTGGCTGGCAGCCCGGCGATGGAGCGGGTCGATCATCGAAT
>JADCGQ010000058.1 GCA_020248945.1 Rubrivivax sp. | reverse complement strand
CGAGGCCGAGCCCATCCAAGTCCGGTCGGGCCGCATCAGCTGGGCCCGGCTGCTCAAGCGGGTGTTCGACATCGACATGCACACCTGCCCGCGGTCTGGTCGTCGGGCTTTGGGGGACGTTTGAATTTCCTATGCGCCTCCTTGTTCATGGCTCAGCCGACAGCCGCGCGATGGGGAACTGGGTCTCGATGAAAGCGGTCATGGAGTGATGGTGGGCGGCGGCTTGCGGCAGGGTTGGCACCATCGCGCTACCCGGCCGGCAAGGCGACCAAAGGGTCAACGCAGGCCACGCCCAGGGGTTGAAAGTGCTTGACGTTGCAGGTCAGCAGCAACAGGCCGCCGTGCTGGGCCAGCGCGGCGATGGCGACATCGGCAAAACCGGGGTGGCAGCCTCGAGCCATGGCGGCTTCGGAAATCTGGCCGGCGAGCCGCGCCGCGTGCGCATCCACCGGCAGGATGCGCTCGCCATATGCGGCCAACAAACCGTCGAGCCAGCGATCAAGGCGGTCGGCACGCTCTAAGCCACCGGCGCGCCGCAGTTTGCCGATGCCTTGGGCCATTTCAGCAATCGCTATGGACGGCAGGAACAACTTTTCGTGGTGCGCTTGCAGCCACTCGCCCAGCGCGGCGTGCACAAAGGCTTCACGCCCGGGGGCCAGCGCTGACACCACACTGGTGTCCAGTAGGTAGCCCTTATGCAAAGTCGATGCCTCGCAGCGGCGTGGTGTCGCGCTCAGTCTCCAGCGGCTCGCGCAGTGCCAACAGGTAGTTGGCGAGGTTGGGCATCTCCAGTGGGTAAAGGCGCGCGCCGTCGGCCACCGGAACGATCATCGCGCAGGGCCGGCCATGGCGGCTGACCAGTGTCGGCCGCCCGTTCTCGGCAGCGGTCACGAGGGCTGAAAAACCTGCCTTGGCTTCACGAATCTGCACGATGTCCACGATCATTCCTTTTGTGACTACATGAGGTCATATTATGCGGGGTTGCCCCAGAGGGCAAGCGACATCTGAGTAGGCCCCAGCAGCTCGCGCCGGGCACCTTCGGGTGAGCGGCATGCGCCGCGACATCGACGAGACGGGAAGCCAGGAACCTGCCAGTCGCTACCGTCGGCTGATGTTTAGGTTTGTGGGACACCTGCCCTCAGTCAATGGCAGTTCGACGCGCTTGTGCCGGCGACGGGCAGGTGTCCCACAAACCTAAACAAGGGCTGCCCCCGGCGAGAGGCTGGTTCTCGGCGGTCTGGTTTGGTTCCAGCCCTGTGCGCCAGCGGCAGCATCCTCGGCGCCGACTTGGGAACTGTCTGCAAAGGTGCGATGGCGAAGCCGACGCCAAGCCCTTGTGGGCTCGCTCGCGCTCCGGGCCAACAAGAGGGCGCCTTGCGACGGTGGGACAATCCACCCCGTGAAGCCGGCCAGACCGCCGCTGGTGCGATCAGGGAAACCTGGCACTGGAGGAAGGTCCGGACTGCATAGGGCAGCGTAGCAGCTAACGGCTGCCCACCGTGAGGTGAGGATCAGAGCAACAGAGACGAGTCAGACCGGGGTTCCTGAGAAGGGTGCTCTGCGAGGCGCCGGCGCAAGCCGGCGAGAGGGCAGCGCAAGCTGCCCGAAGGCGGCGAAGGCCGCCTCCGAGCAGCCACCCAGACCGGGGCTGCGCCCCGGTCTGGGTGAAACGGGCAATCTCTACGCGCAGCAACACCAAATAGGCCGGCTATGAGGCGGCCCGCGGAGCCGGCGGGTAGGTGGCATCGAGCCGTGGGGGCGACCCCCGGCCCAGAGGAATGGCGGTCACGGCAGCGCGCCGCAAGGCGCGGGGCTGCACAGAATCCGGCCTATCGGTCGACTTCACACTTTTCGACACCGCGGTTGAACGCCTGTTCAGCCGCGGTCCTCCGGCTTGCCGTCAGGCCCGCACCACCAGCGTGTGGCGGGCCTGCCAGCGCAGGCCGTCGGCGGTGGCCGGCGCCAGGCGCAGGGCGAGTGCATTGCGATCGGCCTCGCGCGCGCGGCGCCAGATGAAGTCGCCGTCGTTGCCGCGGTCGCCGGCCACGAAGAGCTGCGAGGTCAGTTCACCGAAGCTGGCGTGGCGCAGCTTGACGTGGATGTGCGGCGTGCGGCCCGGGTAGGGCACGGGCCGGATGGTGCGGAACTGCAGCGTTCCGTCGCGGCCGCTTTTCGCATCGCCATAACCCTGGAAGCCTTCGTCGTGCTCGCCGGTGTCGTGCGACACGCGTGAATGGCGGTACTGCGCGTGGGCGTCGCACTGCCAGATCTCGACCTGCGCGCCATCGATCAGCCGGCCCTTCACGTCTTGCACGGCCAGCGCCAGCGCCAGGTGCTCGCCGCGCGCCACCATCACGCGGCCGCCGCGCTGCACGCGGGTGAGGTCGGCGTCCCAGTCGCCGGCGAACGGGCCCTCGGCGCGCCAGCGTGCCGAGGGGTAGAACGGGCCCTCGGTCATGGGTGCCAGGGGCGTCAAAGGATCGGCCGGCGCGTTGGCCCGCACGGGCCGGGACGGCAGCACCAGCGCAGCGGCGGTGCCCAGCAGCAACCGGCGGCGTGCAGGGCCTGCCGACCGCGGCCCGAGGGGTGGGGTTGAAGGCGTCATGCCGGTCATTGAAGCACCGAACCCGCGCCGCCGGCCGGCGGCCCGCCGCCAAGACCCTACGACGAGCGCCGCTGCCGGCGCAGCTCAAGTCGCGGCGGGCGGCCGCCGATAAGCCCGTGATGACCACCCGCACGCCACCCCGCCGTCCTGCCGCCAGGCGCCTGGCTCTTCTGGCCGTGGCCTGCTTCGGGCTGGCCGATGTCGCCGCCAATCCGCCCCAGCTCAAGCCGATGCGCACTGGCGCCATGGCCGAGCGGTCGGTGGTGCGGGTCGACCTGAGCGGCGACGCGGCTGCCAAGGCCGGTGCGGCGGCGGACCCCAAGGCGGCTGCCCCCGCCAACGCGCCCGCTGCCGACCCGATGGAGCAGCTGCGCCTGCGCCTGGCGGGCAGCCTGTTGCGCCAGACGCTGCCCGACGACGGCGTCAGCTCCAATGACATCAAGGTGGTGGCCCGCACCCAGCCGGCACCGGCACCGCGGCCGGCGGCACGGCCGCGGACGGCAGGTGCCGGTGGTGCGGCGCTGCCCGCTCGTGCCAGCTCTGCAGCCGTGCCCTGGTCGTACCAGGGCGACGGCGGCCCCGCGGCCTGGGCTTCGCTGAACCCGGAGTTCCGTCTCTGCGGCAAGGGCCAGCGGCAGAGCCCGGTGGACATCCGCGGCGGCCTGGCGGTGGACCTCGAGCCGGTGAAGTTCGCGTACACCGACAGCCGCTTCGGCGTCATCGACACCGGGCGCACGGTGCAGGTCAACATCGCGGCCGGCAGCCACATCGAGATCGGCGGCCAGCGCTTCGAGCTGCAGCACATCCAGTTCCGCCGCCCCTCGGAAGAGCGCATCGACGGCCGCCAGTTCGAGATGTCGGCGCACCTCGTGCACCGCGATGCCGAGGGCAAGCTGGCGGTGGTGGCCCTGCTCATCGACCGCGGCCCGGCGCACCCGGTGGTGCAGACGGTGTGGAACAACTTGCCGTTGGAGCAGGGCGAAGAAGCGCCCGCGCGCGCGGCGCTGGGCCTGCCGATGCTGTTGCCGAACGATCGCCGCTACTACACCTACATGGGCTCGCTGACCACGCCGCCGTGCTCGGAAGACGTGCGCTGGATCGTGATGCGCCAGCCGGTGACGATGTCAGCCGAGCAGATCGAGCTGTTCGCCCGCATCTACCCGATGAACGCGCGGCCGATCCAGCAGCTGGCGGGGCGGCGGATCCTGCAGTCGCAGTAAAACGCGCCACCGTTCGCCCTGAGCTTGTCGAAGGGCCGGTGGTGCGCAGGCAGCGCTTCGACAGGCTCAGCCCGAACGGTGTGTTTCCGATCATCCTGAGCTTGTCGAAGGACGAGCTCAGCCTGAACGGGATGCGCGCCCCAGCAGCAACAGCAGCGGCCACAGCCACAGGCTGGCCAGCCACTTCACCGCCCGGCCGGCGGTGAGCGGACGGGTTTCGTGCCGCGCCACCTTCACGAACAGCACCACGGCGCCCACCACCACGTGCAGCAGCAGCACGCCGTACACGGCCACGCGGGCACCGTAGGTGCCGGTGAGGGCGTCGCCGATCACCCGGCCCAGCAGCGCGGCGATGAACACCGACAGCAGCAGCGACACCCCGAGCCCGGCCAGGGCGTGCCTGAGCTTCCACAGCGGATCGTTGTCTTGCACCATGCGGCGCATTGTCATCAGAACAGCTCGCCCTGGCCGTCGTCGGGTGCAGCCCGGCGTCGCGGCGCCGCCGCACGCCGGCCACTCGCCGGCAGGCCGGCCTTGCGCGAGCCGTGCTTGTGCTGGATGGCGTCAGCCTCGGACCGCGCCTGGCCGGTCTGGCGCAGCGCATAGAGGCGCGCCTTGATGTCGGCCAGCGCCGCGCGTTCGTCGACGATCGGCGGCGGGTAAGCCGGCGAGCCGAGTTCGGGCAGCCAGCGGCGCACGTACTGGCCTTGAGGGTCTTGCTCGGCCTGCTGCTTGGCCGGCGAGTAAATGCGCAGCGTGTTGATGCCGGTGGTGCCGCTCTGCATCTGCATCTGGCTCCAGTGGATGCCGGGCTCGAAGTCGAGGAACTGCCGCGCCAGATGCAACCCCGGCGCGCGCCAGTGCAGACCCAGGTGGTAGGCGGCAAAGCTCACCAGCATGGCGCGCATGCGGAAGTTCAGCCAGCCGGTGGCGGCCAGCTGCCGCATGCAGGCATCGACCATCGGGAAGCCGGTGCGGCCTTCGCACCAGGCCTGCAGCCGCTGGGTGTCGACAGCGCCTTCGTGCACGCCGTCGCCGGCGCGCAGGCCGTCGTGGCTGCGGGCGAAGTTGCGGAACTCGATCTGCGGCTCGTCCTCGAGCTTCTGCATGAAGTGGCAGTGCCAGCGCAGCCGGCTGGCGAAGCCGCGCAGGCCGCATGTCAGTTCACGGCCCTCCGGCTCGCGCTGCGGCGTGGTGCGGATGGCCGCCTCGGTGGCCTGGTGCACCTGGCGCATCGACAGCGTGCCGTAGGCCAGGTGCTCCGACAGCCGGCTGCAACCGCGTTCGGCCGTGAGCGGGCTCGACAGATGCCGCCGGTAGCCGATGGCGCGGCCGGTGAGAAAGTCCGCCAGCTCGCGATGCGCGGCGGCTTCGCCCGCTGCCGGTGTGTCGGGCGCGGCGGCGAGACCCAGCTCGTGCAGCGTGGGCAGCCGCGGCAGGCGCTCAGGGCTGAAGCCTGGCGGCGCGACAAAGCCGGCCGGCACCGGCACGGCGGCGGCCTCCATGCGCTGCAGCCAGCGGCCGGCCCAGCCGCGGCGGTCCTTCAGGCGGCGCACCACGCCGGTCTGCGGCCACTCGGTCCAGGCCACGCCCTCGGCGCGGCACCAGCGGGCCACGGCGATGTCGCGCGTGTAGCTCCAGCCGGGGCCGGTCTCCTCGTGGCTGTACAGCTGTGCGTAGGCGAAGTCGCGCCGAAGCTCGGCCAGCACGGGCACCGCCTCGCCCACGCGCACGATCAGCGGCAGGCCGAGAGCGGCCAGCGCCTCGCGCAGGGCGGTCGCACACTGCAGCAGGTAGGCGACGTGCCGCGGGTGGCACTCGGGGCTCTGCAGCCAGGTGGGCTCGATGATGACGAGCGCGAGCGCTGCCTCGGCCTGCGCGGCCGCGGCCAGCGGGGCGTGGTCGGCCAGGCGCAGATCGCGCTTGAACCACACCAGGGCGCCGGCCATGCGAGCAGCCTCCGTCGGGCGCGGGCTCACCTGACCAGCGGCCGCACCGTCGTGAAGCCGCCGTCGACCGCGATGACCTGGCCGGTGAGGCGCGCGGCGTTGGGCGACAGCAGCCAGTCCATCACCGCGGCCACCTCGTCGGCGGTCTGCACGCCGCCCAGCGGGTACTGTTTGCCGGCGCCTTCGCGCAGGGCGGGCAGCTTCAGCATGTTGGCCGTCATGGGCGTGTCGGTCATGCCGGGAGCGACGGCGTTGACGCGCAGGCCCTGGCCCGCGTAGGTGGCCGCAGCGCCGCGCACCAGCGCCTCGACGCCGCCCTTGGCCGCCGCGATGACCTCGTGGTTGGCCACGCCGATGCGCGCCACCACCGAGCTGGCGAACACCGCCGCGCCGGGCGCGCCTTCGAGCGCGGTGATCCAGGCCTGCAGCGTCCACAGGCTGCTCTCGAGGTTGACGCGCAGCACCTCGCGCGCGGCCTCGGCCTTGGTGCGGTGCAGCGGCGCGATCAGCGTGCTGCCCACGGCATGGGCCAGGAACGAGGGCGTGGCGCCCAGTTGATCGCGGCAGGCCGCGAAGGCGGCCGCAGCGCCTTCGGGCGTGGTGCAGTCGGCGGCGATGCGGGCATCGGCTTCCACCTCGGCCAGTGCCGCGGCCTCGCGCCCGACGGCGGCCACGCGCAGGCCCCGTGCGCGCAGGCGGGCCACCAGGGCGCGGCCGATGCCGCCGCGGGCGCCGGTGACGAGGGCGATGTCGTTGCAGTCCATGTCAATTCCATTCAAAAGTTAGATGCGGCGGGCCAGCACCACGGCGGCGGCCGAGCCGCTGCCCACCAGGGCGCACCACAGGCGCAGCGGCCAGGGTCGCGACGGGCCGGCCAGCGCGGCGGCTTCGTCGCGGTGATGGCATTCGTCCTGCTGGCAGCGCTGCAGCAGCGGCAGCAGGCTGAGCTGGAGCTCGTGCGCGCCATGCATGGCGATGTGGTCGATCTGTTGCTGGTAGTGGTGGTCGACGAAGGTCTCCACCGCGGCGATGGTGGCGTGCACCGCGCGCGGGCCGGCCAGTGCGGGCAGCGCGCCCGTCAGCCAGCCGGCCAGGCGCCAGGGGCCGAGCAGCCTGCTGCGGCGATGCGAGGGCAGCCACTGTTCGATGAGTCGCAGATGCTCGGCCTCGGCCTCGCCGTGGCGTTGCGCGAAGCCCTGCAGCGCCGCATCGCCGCGCCAGCGGGCCACGGTGGCGATGCCGCGGTAGATGAACACCGCGCCGGTTTCGCCGGCGTGGTCGGAGCGCAGCTCGCGCTCGAGGTGGGTCGACAGGCCCGGCGTGGGCTCCCAGCGCCGCGCCAGCGCCTGCAGCGCGGGGCGCAGGTGCAGGAAGCCGCGGTAGGCCCGCTCCAGCAGCGGCAGCACGCCCGGCAGCCGGGCCAGCCGCGCGAGCCAGCGCCAGCCGGGCAGGCGCTGCCACATGGCGACAAACGCCGCGGCGCCATCCAGGCGCGTGCCGTCGGCGCGCTGTACGTGAAAGCGCGCCAGCAGCGCGGCGCGTTCGGCGGCGCTGCGTTCCGCGTCCTGGCTGATGTCGACGAAGCACAGCGCACTGCCCGCGGTGCGATCGGCCAGGCCCTGGGCATGCGCGATCTCGCGCCGGCACAGCGGGCAGGCGCCGTCGTACAGGACGGTGAGCGTGTTGTCGCAGGTGGGCGGTACCTGCGCGGGCCCGCTGTGCGCGACCGGCGCTTCGACAGGCTCAGCGCGAACGGGTTCAGCCACCCCCTCCGTTCGGGCTGAGCCTGTCGAAGCCCCGGGTCCGACGCCTCGGTTCATCACAGCAACTCCCCCGCCTGCTGCAAGCCGCGCGTCGCCCGCGTCCACCATTGCGAGAAGCTGCTGCAGTGCCGCTCCACCGCCGGAAACAGCACCGGCGCCGCGTCCAGCCGCGCCAGCGGCTTGAGCCAGCGCGTCAGATGCGGGTCGTCGACGCTGCGCACGCTGGCCGCACCCGCCAGTGCCGCGGCGGCGTCGGCCGTGCCTGTGTGCCAGCGCTCGCGGGTGACGGCGGCCATGGCGGTGTCGACCCAGCGCCAGCGTGCCTCGGGCCAGGGCCACGCCGAGTGGTGCTCGTGAAGATAGAGGCCGATGCACACCCCATCGGCCGGCACGCCGACCGGCGGCGCCCGCAGCGCCCAGGGGTGCACCAGCCAGACCTCGCGCCCGCGCAGCCGCTCGGCGGTGCCGGCATCGGGCCCGGCCAGCCCCAGCTCCGCCGGCGGCACGCCCTGCAGCGCCGGCTCGGCCGTGGCCGTTGCGCGCGCCGGGCCCGGCCCGGCCAGCGCCCGCGCGCCGCGCGCCGCCTCGTCGAGCGCCTCGTAGCTGCGCTCGAGCACCGTGCCCTCGCTGTGCCAGGCCGGCGGCGCGTGCCGTGCCACGTTTTCGGCGTTGAACAGGTACGGCTTGTGGCTGCCCGTGCCCGCCACCCACTGCCAGCTGAGGTGGTTGCTCGCCAGGTCGCCATCGAGCAGATGCGCCACCAGCCAGTCGGCGCCCGCGCGCCAGTGCACGTGGCGCAGGTGCACCACGTAGCTCGCCAGACACATGCGCGCGTGGTTGTGCAGCGTGCCGGTGGCGTAGAGCGTGCGCACGGCCTCGTCGACCACCGGCACGCCGGTGCGCGCCTCGCGCACATCGGCCGGCAGCTCGCGCGCATACGCGCCATCGGGCCTGGGCCCGGCGTGGAGGGACTGCAGGATGCGATCGCCCTGCTGCGCCCAGGCGTGGCGGAAGAACTCGCGCCAGCCGAGTTCGAACACCAGCTTGTGCTGCACCGGCAGCGGACTGCGTTGCTGCACGCCCGCCAGCACCTCGCGCAGCGTGACCAGGCCGTGCGTGAGGTAGGGCGACAGTCCCGTCACCGCGCCATCGAGCCGGTTGCGGGTGCGCGCATACGCCGCTGGCTGCACGCGCGCGATGCGGGCCTGTGCGGCGCTGTGCGTGGGCGGCAGCGCATCGGCCCAGGAGCCGATGGCGCCGTCGAAGAGCGAGTTCATGCGACACCCACCTCGCCACGGCGGATGGCATCGGCCCGCGCGACGACCGCGCTGCGCTCGGCTGCATCGAGCCGCGCCAGGTTCTTGACCTGCAGCGCCATGCGCGGGTTGCCGGCCAGGCGGCGTTCGTGGCGCATCAGGAAGTCCCAGTACAAGGTGGTGAAGGGGCAGGCGCGCTCGCCGGTGCGCTGCGTGGGGTCGAAGCGGCAGCCCTTGCAGTGCGGGCTCATGCGCGCGATGTACTGCCCGGTGGCGATGTAGGGCTTGCTGGCCATCACGCCGCCGTCGGCGTACTGGCTCATGCCCAGCACGTTGGGCAGCTCCACCCACTCCACCGCGTCGACGTACACCGCCAGGTACCAGGCGTGCACGGCCTTGGGCTCCACGCCCAGCAGCAGCGTGTACAGGCCCGTGACCATGAGGCGCTGGATGTGGTGCGCGTAGCCGTGCGTCAGCGTCTGCGTGAGGGCGTCCTTCAGGCAGGCCATCGTCGTGTCGCCGGTCCAGAACCAGGCCGGCAGCGGTTCGTGCGCGCCGAGCTCGTTGCGCTCCAGGTACTCGGGCATCTGCGTCCAGTAGATGCCGCGCACGTACTCGCGCCAGCCCAGGATCTGGCGGATGAAGCCCTCCACCGCGGCCAGCGGCGCGCGGCCGGCGCGGTACGCGGCCTCGGCCGCGGCCACCACCTCGCGCGGGTGCAGCAGCTTCAGGTTCAGCGCCGCGGCCAGGTGCGCGTGCCAGAGCCAGGGCTCGCCGGGCCACATGGCGTCTTGCACGTCGCCGAAGCCGGCCAGGCGCTCGTGGATGAAGCGCTGCATCGACTGCAGCGCCTGCTCGCGTGTCACGGGCCAGGCGAAGCGGTCGCAGCGGCCCGGGTGGCCCTTGAAGCGCTCTTGCACCAGGGCGATGACTTCGCGCGTGATGGCGTCGGGCTCGAACACCGCACGCGGCGGCACGGCGCCCGGGCCCTGGGCGCCGAAGGGCTTGCGGTTATCGGCGTCGTAGTTCCACTCGCCGCCCTCGGGCCCGCCGTCGGCGTTGAGCAGCACGCCGTGGCGGCGCCGCATCTCGCGGTAGAAGAATTCCAGCCGCAGCTGCTTGCGGCCCTTGGCGTGGGCGGCGAACTCGCGCACGGTGCCGTAGAAGTGGCGGTCTTCGCGCACGTCCAGCGTCAAGCCGGCGGCCACCGCGGTGGCGCGCAGCGCGGCCAGCACGCGCCAGTCGCCGGGGGCCGTCATCACCAGGGCCTGGGGGCGCAAGCGGCCGATGTCGGCAGCCAGTTGCGCGGCCAGCGAACCGGCGTTGCCGGGCTCGTCGAGTGCGGTGTAGTGCAGCGGCCGGTCGGCGGTGCGCAGGGCTTGCGCGAAGTGGCGCATGGCGGCCAGGAACATCACCGTGCGCGGCTGGCTGCTCCACACGTGGGTCGATTCCTCAGCGACCTCGGCCATCCAGACGGCGTCTTGCGCGGCATCGAAGCCGTCGAAGGCTGCCGCGTCGATGTCGAGCTGGTCGCCGAGCACCAGCACCAGGTGGCGCAGGCGTTCAGCCACGGGCGCCCCGGCTGGCGGGTTGGTCGCGGCCGCCGCGGCAGGCGTCGGAGCAATACTTCACCTCGGCCCAGTTCCGCGCCCAGGCGCGCCGCCAGCTCATGGCCCGGCCACAAGCCACACAGGGCTTGTGGGGCAGCGATAGCTTGTTGCCCTTGAAGCCGGTGGCGCCGGCTGGGGCGTCGGAAGTGCGTTTGCCTGTGCGAGCCATGGGGTGAAGCATAGGCACTTGCGCGTCATCACGGGTTCAGGCGCAGAATGTCCAGCTCATGACGCGGTCAATACGTGTCAAATCGGCTGCAAGGAGATGGCATGAGCGACGTAGACGACATGGTGGCTCCCCCCGAGACGCCTCTGACCGGGGCGGCCCCAGCCGACGGTACGCAACACGAGCCGCGCTACCGCAGCGGTGCCGTCGCCCGCATGTTGCGCATGCCGGTGGCCACCTTGCGCGTGTGGGAGCGTCGCTACCAGGTGTCGCAGCCGCAGCTGTCGCCCAGCGGCCAGCGCCTGTACAGCGCGCTTCAGGTGCACCGGCTGGCGCTGCTGAAGCAGCTCAGCGACCTGGGCCACGCCATCGGCAGCCTGGCGCGGCTGGATGTCGCGCAGTTGCAGCAGGTGGCCGATACCCACAACCGCACGCTGTCGCAGACCGCCGGCGTGGCGGTGGCCGCGGCCACGATGCAGGCGGCGGTGCCGGTGCTGCCTGCCGAGCCAGCGCCCAGCGCGCGCGCCCCCGAGCCGCCGAGGTCCCAGCCGGCGCTACCCGGCCGCGGCCGCGGCATTGGCTCGAAGGCGCCCGCGCCGGCCCAGGCCTGGCGCGTCCTGGTGGTCGGCAAGCTGCTCGGCCAGCGCCTGAAGGGCACGGTGCAGCAGTCGCTGGCGCCGGCCGGCCGCTTGCTGCATCTGCAGGGCCCATTCGAAACCCTCGAAGAAGCCGCCGCCCAGCCCCTGGCCGCCACCGCCGACGCCCTGCTGGTGTACGCGCCCAGCCTGCAGGACGACTGGCTCGACCGCCTGGTGGCGCTGATGCCGGCCTGGCGTGGCAAGCCGATGGCGGTGCTGTACGGCTTCGCCTCCGAGCGCACCTGCCGGCTGATGGGCCGCGTGACCGGCCTGTCGCTGCTGCGCGGCCCGCAGAGCGACGCTGCGCTTGCGCAGTGGCTGCGCGGCTGGCGCCAGCAGATCGAGGTGCCGGCGCCGGCGACAGGCGTGCAGCTGTCGTCGATGCCGGTGCCGGCCCGGCGCTGGGACGACGAGGCGCTGGCGTCCTTCGCCACCCTGTCCACCACCATCGCCTGCGAGTGCCCCAAGCACATCGCCGACCTGCTGGTGCAGCTGTCGCACTTCGAGGCCTACAGCGCCGACTGCGAGCACCGCAGCCCCGAAGACGCCGAGCTGCACGCCTATCTGCACCAGGTCACGGCGCTGGCGCGGGCGCAGTTCGAGACGGCGCTGGAGCGCGTGGCCATCCACGAAGGCCTGCTGAAGAGCGCCTGAGCGGCTGCCGACTTCGGCGCAGGGCATCATCGGCGCCATGTCTTCCGTCCCTTCCGTCCGCCTGTTCGATGCCGATGCCGTGGCCGCGGCGCTGCCTTTCGCGGGGCTCGTCGAGGCTCTGCGCGAGGCCTTTGCCGAAGGGGCCGAGGTGCCCGCCCGCCACGTGCACCGCATTCCTGACGGCGCCGGCCAGGAGATCACCTCGCTGCTGATGCCGGCCTGGACGCGCCTGCCAGCGGGCCACGGTGCCGACAGCGGCTTCTATGGCGTGAAGATCATCAACGTCGCCCCCGGCAACGCCGCACGCGGCCTGCCGGGGCTGCACGGCAGCTACCTGTTGTTCGAGGCCTCGACGGGCCGGCCGCTGGCGCTGATGGACGCCGACGTGCTGACCGCGCGCCGCACGGCGGCGGCCTCGGCACTGGCCGCGAGCTACCTGGCGCGGCCCGATGCCTCGCGGCTGCTGGTGCTGGGTGCCGGCCGCGTGGCGGAGCTGCTTCCGGCGGCGATGGCCAGCGTGCGGCCCATCCACCACGTGTCGATCTGGGCGCGCCGCCCGGAGGCCGCCGCCACGCTGGCCGTGCGCTGGCAGGTGGCGGGCTTCGAGGCCGAACTGGTCGACGATGCCGAGCTGCCCACCGCCGTGGCCGGCGCGCACATCGTCAGCACCGCCACGCTGGCCACCGAGCCGCTGGTGCAGGGCGCCTGGCTGGCGCCGGGCAGCCACCTCGACCTGATCGGCGGCTTCACGCCCGCCATGCGCGAGGCCGACGACAACTGCTTCCGCGGCGCCCGCCTGGTGGTGGATACCGAAGAGGCGCTCGCCAAGGCCGGCGATCTGCTGGGCCCTTTGTCACGCGGCGTGTTCACGCCGGCCGACGTGCGCGCCACGCTGGCGCAGCTGGCGCGCGGCACGCTGCCCGGGCGCACGCAGGAGAAGCAGCGCACGGTGTTCAAGTCGGTGGGCACGGCGCTGGAAGACCTGGCCGCGGCGCGGCGGGTGTGGGCTCTGCGGTCGGCGGCGTAGCCCCTTGCTGCAGCCTGCGCGCCCGGGCTCGGGCGCCTCGACAGCGCCCCTCTGAGGCACCGCGATCCCTCGAAACCACTTTCAGACCCGATGCCAAGTGGTTCATCGGGAACAACTTTTTCTGCCCGTCACTTCCAAATCGACGGCTAAGTCGTTGATTTGATTGATTTTTTCCGTGTCCGTTCGTTGACGGCGCCGCCGCCCTCGGCTAAAGTGGGATTTGGTGGTGTTTCGTGGGTTTTTGTGGGCTTTACCTCGATGGCGAAGGTGGGGCCCCGGGCAGGGAAGGAATCTCGGGCATGACTTTTCGCGGGGGGCCGTCGCTCACGCTGGACGCCAAGGGCCGCCTGACGGTGCCCGCGCGTTGGCGCGAGCAGCTCATGGCCTCGGTGAACGGCCAGCTCGTCGTGGCCAAGCACCCGCACGGCTGCCTGAGCCTGTACCCCGTGAACGTGTGGGAGCCCTTCGAGGCCCAGCTGCTGGCCCTGCCGGCCGAGCACGACGCCTGGCGCCGGCTGTACATCGGCAGCGCCTCCGATGTCGAGATCGACAGCGGCAGCCGCGTGCTCATCCCGCCCGAGCTGCGCAGCTGGGCGGCGCTGGATCGCGAGGTCAAGCTGCTGGGCATGGGTTCGAGTTTCGAGATCTGGGACCTGCAACGGTACGAGGTGCGCGAGGCCACGGCGCTGGCCCTCGGTGCGCCCGAAGTGCTCAAGAGCCTCGTCATCCGGTGACCCTGGCGACTCCGGTGAACACCCCGCGAACCGAATGGTCCCACACCACCGTGCTGCTGAACGAGGCCGTCGAGGCGCTCGTCACGCAGCCGGAGGGCACCTACGTGGACGGCACCTTCGGCCGCGGCGGCCACAGCCGCGCCGTGCTGCAGCGCCTGGCGCCGCAGGGCCGGCTCGTGGCTTTCGACAAGGACCCGGCCGCGCTGGCCGAAGCGGCCCGCATCGACGACCCGCGCTTTGCCATCTGCCACGCCAGCTTCGGCGACATGGCGGCCGAGCTGGCGGCGCGCGGCATCGGCTCGGTGCAGGGCGTGCTGCTCGACCTGGGCGTGAGCTCGCCGCAGATCGACGACGCCTCGCGCGGCTTCAGCTTCCGTGCCGACGCGCCGCTGGACATGCGCATGGACACCACGCGCGGTGAAACCGCCGCCGAGTTCCTGGCGCGCGCCGATACCAAGACCATCGAGGAGGTGATTCGTGAACATGGGGAAGAACGGTTTGCTTCTGCGATTGCAAAGGCGCTTGTCGCTCGCCGCGAAGGCGGCGATCCCGTCCGCACAACACTCGAGCTTTCCGCGCTCGTGGCTCGCGCCGTCAAGACCCGCGAGCCGGGCCAGGACCCTGCAACGCGCACGTTTCAAGCTCTTCGGATTCACGTCAACGCCGAGCTTGAGGCGCTGCAACAGGGCCTGAAGGCCGCGCTGGCGCTGCTGGCGCCGGCCGGGCGCCTGGTGGTGATCAGCTTCCACTCGCTCGAAGACCGCATCGTGAAGACCTTCATCGCCGCCGAGAGCCGCGAGGTCTACGACCGCCGCGCCCCGATGGCGCCGCCGCAGCCGCTGAAGCTGCGTGCGCTGGCGCGCGTCAAGCCCTCGGTGGCCGAAGTCGCCGCCAACCCGCGTTCGCGCTCGGCCGTCATGCGCGTGGCCGAACGCACGGCGGTGCCCTGCTGAACCCGGCCCCGGCATGCGCAAGCTCGACATCCTGCTCATCGTGCTGCTGCTGGCCAGCAGCCTGGGCCTCGTGCGCTCGGCCTACGAGTCGCGCCGCGTCTTCGCCGAGCTCGACCGGGCGCGCGCCGAGCAGCGCCAGCTCGAGGCCGAACACAAGCGGCTCGATGCCGAACGCCAGGCCCAGGCCACGCACGCGCGCGTGCAGCGCGTGGCGCGCGAGCAGCTCAAGATGGGTAGCGTCACGCCGGCCATCACCGTGTACGTGGACGACACCGTGGCCGCGTCGGGAGCGCCGCGATGAGCGCCTCCCACCAGGCCTCGGGCCGCCAGCACGCCAGCGGCGCGCGCGCGCCGCAGCCCAGCGGCGCCGTCAAGAGCGTCAGCTACGCCACCAGCCCGCTGCTGGCGAGCCCGACGCCGCCGTGGCGCTCGCGCTTCGTCGTCGCCATGGTCGCCTTCGGCTTCGCGGTGCTGTTCGGCCGTGCGGTGTGGCTGCAGATCCTGCACACCGACTTCTACCAGGCGCAGGGCGAGAAGCGCTTCGTCGTCACCCAGCCGCTGCCCGCCAGCCGCGGCCAGGTGCTCGACCGCAACGGCCAGCTGCTCGCCACCAGCGTGGCCATGCCCAGCGTGCAGGTGGAGACCAAGACCTTCGCCGCCGATGTCGCGCAGCGCCGCGCGCTGGCCGCGGCGCTGAAGATGAGCCCTGCCGAGCTGGCCGAGCGGCTCGACGGTGCGTCCGCCAGTTCAGGCACCGTGACGCTGAAGCGCCATGCCGAAGAAGCGCAGTGGCAGGCCGTGCAGGCGCTGCAGCTCAAGGGCGTGCAGCAGGTGCGCGAGTACCAGCGCCGCTGGCCCGAGGGCGAATCGGCGGCGCACGTGGTGGGCTTCACCGATGTCGATGGCAAGGGCATCGACGGCATCGAGCTCGCCTTCCAGGCCCAGCTGGTGGGCAAGAGCGGCCAGCGCACGGTGGTGCGCGACCGCTTCGGCCGTGTCGTCGAGGACATCGGCGACCAGGCCAGCCCCAGGCACGGGGCCGACGTGCAGCTGGCCATCGACAGCAAGGTGCAGTTCTTCGCCTGGCAGCGCCTGCGCGAGGCCGTCATCGAGCACCGCGCGCAGCGCGGCAGCGTCGTCGTGCTCGACGTGAAGACCGGCGAGGTGCTGGCGCTGGCCAACTACCCGAGCTACGACCCGGCGCAGCGCCAGACCATGCGCAAGGAGCGGCTGCGCAACGCCGCCGTCACCGACGTGTTCGAGCCCGGCTCGACGATGAAGCCCTTCACCGCCGCGCTGGCGCTGGAGCGCGGGCCCTGGAAGCCCGAGACGCGCATCGAGACCGCGCCGGGCCACATCGTCATCACCGGCAGCCGCATCACCGACGCGCACCCGCATGGCGTGCTGACGGTGGCCGAGGTCATCCAGAAGAGCAGCAACGTCGGCACCGTGAAGATGGCGATGCAGATGCCCGCGCGCGAGATGCACGGCCTGTTCACCGCCATCGGCCTGGGCCAGCGGCCGCAGATCGAGTTTCCGGGCGCCGTGACGGGCCGGCTGCGCCCCTACAAGAGCTGGCGGCCGGTGGAGCAGGCCACCATGAGCTACGGCTACGGCCTGTCGGCGAGCCTGTTCCAGCTGGCGCGTGCCTACACCGTGTTCGCCAGCGACGGGCAGCTGCTGCCGGTGAGCATCGTCAAGCGCGAAGAAGGCGCCGCCGTGGTGGGCACGCGCGTCATGAGCGAGAAGACCGCGCGCGAGGTGCGCGAGATGCTGCGCCTGGCCGCCGGCCCCGGTGGCACCGCACCCAAGGCGCAGGCCCTGGGCTACTCGGTCGGCGGCAAGACGGGCACCGCGCGCAAGCTCGAGGGCAAGGTCTACAGCACCAGCAAGTACCGCTCGTTCTTCGTCGGCCTGGCGCCGGTGGCCGAGCCGCGCATCGTGGTGGCAGTGATGGTCGACGAGCCCGGCAAGGGCGTGTACTACGGCGGCGAGATCGCCGCGCCGGTGTTCAGCCAGGTGGTGTCGCAGACGCTGCGCATGCTGAACGTGCCGCCCGACCTGGACGTGAAGGCGCAGATCGCGGCCAAGGCCAGCGTGGGCGCGCCGGCCGAGCGAGAGAGCTTCTGAGCATGCAGCGCCTGGCCACCCCCGAGCAAGCCACTGACTGGCTGCGTGCCCACGTGCGCGGCACGCTGGCCTCCGACAGCCGCCGCCTCGCAGCGGGCGACGGCTTCATCGCCTGGCCGGGGCAGGTGGTCGACGCGCGTTGCTTCGTGCCGGCGGCGCTGGCCGCGGGCGCGGCCGCCTGCCTGGTGGAAGCCGAGGGTGCCGAGGCTTTCGACTGGGGCGACGATGCCCGGGTCGCAGCGATGCCCGGCCTGAAGGCCGCCACCGGCGGGGTCGCCCACCGCTTCTTCGGCTGCCCGTCCGAGCGCCTGGCCGTGGTGGCCACCACCGGCACCAACGGCAAGACCAGCACCGCGTGGTGGACGGCGCAGGCGCTGACGGCGCTGGGCCGGCCGGCCGGCGTGATCGGCACGCTGGGTGTCGGCGAGCCGCCGTCGGCGCGCGGCCCCGGCCGGCTCGACAGCACCGGCCTCACGACGCCCGACCCGGTGACGCTGCACGCCACGCTGGCGCGCTTTGCCGACGGCGGGCTGGCGGCCTGTGCCATCGAGGCCTCGTCCATCGGCATCGAGGAGCAGCGCCTCGCGGGCCTGGCCGTCCGCGTGGCGATGTTCACCAACCTCACGCAGGACCACCTCGACTACCACGGCAGCATGGCCGCCTACGGCCAGGCCAAGCGCAAGCTCTTCAGCTGGCCCGGCCTGCAGGCGGCGGTGGTCAACGTCGACGATCCCTTCGGCGCCCAGCTGGCGGCCGAATTGAGCGCCACCGCCATCGACGTGTGGCCGGTGTCGCTGCATGCCGCCGCGCGCCTGGTGGCCGGCGAGCGCCGCTACGGTGCCGACGGGCTGGTGTTCGACATCACCGAAGGCGCCGTGCGCCAGACGCTGCGCACCGGCCTGGTGGGCGAGTTCAACGCCAGCAACCTGCTGGTGGTGCTGGGTGCGCTGCGCGCGCTGGGCGTGCCGCTGGCCGACGCCGTGGCCGCGCTGGCCGCGCTGACGCCGGTGCCCGGCCGCCTGCAACGCGTGGTCGCGGAGGGCGACGCCATCGAGGCCGTTGTCGACTACGCGCACACGCCCGACGCGCTCGAGCAAGTGCTCGCGGCGCTGCGCCCGCTGGCGCAGGCGCGTGGCGGCCGGCTCGTGTGCGTGTTCGGCTGCGGCGGCGACCGCGACCCCGCCAAGCGCCCGCTGATGGGCGCCATCGCCACCGCCAGCGCCGACCGCGTGATCGTGACCAGTGACAACCCGCGCAGCGAAGACCCGGCGGCCATCGTCGCCCAGGTGATGGTCGGCGCCGTGAGCCCGGCGGAAGCGGTGGTGGACCGCCGCGAGGCCATCCGCCGCGCCGTGGCCGAGGCCGCGCCGGGCGATGTGGTGTTGATCGCGGGCAAGGGCCACGAGACGACGCAGACCATCGCCGGCGTCGCGCACCCCTTCTCCGACATCGACGAGGTGCGTGCGGCACTGGCCGCGCGGACCGCAGCAGGAGCCGCCGCATGATGACGCTGGCCCAGGCCCACGCCCTGCTGCCCGGCAGCACGCTCGTCGGCAGCGGTGAGTGCCGCTTCACCCGCGTGCACACCGACACCCGCAGCGTGATGCCGGGCGATCTGTTCGTGGCCCTGCACGGCGAGCGCTTCGACGGCCACGACTACATCGCGCAGGCCCGCGCCAGCGGCGCCGCGGCGGTGCTGGCCGATCGTGCCGCGCCGCTGCAGGCTGCGGCGGCCGAAGGCGCCTCGGGCCTGCTCGTGGCCGATACGCTGGCCGCGCTGCAGCAACTGGCCCGTGGCTGGCGCCAGCGCTTCCACCTGCCGCTGGTGGCGGTGGCGGGCAGCAACGGCAAGACCACCGTCACGCAGATGGTGGCCGCCATCCTGCGTGCGGCACACGGCGACGGCATGCTGGCCACCGCCGGCAACCTGAACAACCACATCGGCGTGCCGCTGACGCTGCTGCGCCTGCGCCAGGACGACGAGCGCTGGCAGCGCGCCGCCGTCGTCGAACTCGGCATGAACCACCCCGGCGAGATCGCGCTGCTGGCGGCGCTGGCGCAGCCCACGGTGGCGCTGGTGAACAACGCGCAGCGCGAGCACCAGGAGTTCATGAAGAGCGTCGAGGCCGTGGCCGACGAAAACGGCGCCGTCATCGACGCATTGCCGGCCGGCGGCACGGCGGTGATCCCGGCCGACGACGCCTACACGCCGCGCTGGCGTTCGCGCGCGGGGCTGCGCCGCGTCATGACATTCGGCCCGGCCGGCAGCGGCGCCGACGTCATGGCCGATGGCCACTGGGACGCCGATGCCGCCGCCTGGGCGCTGACGCTCAGCACGCCCGCTGGCACCGCCAAGTTGTCGCTGCACCTGCCCGGCGCGCACAACCTGCGCAACGCCGCCGCCGCCGCCGCCTGCGCGCTGGCCGCCGGCGAGCCGCTGGCCGCCGTGCAGCGCGGGCTCGAGGCCTTCCGCCCGGTGGCGGGCCGCTCGCAGCTGCACCGCCTCGTCATCGGCGGGCAGGCCGTCACGCTGGTCGACGACAGCTACAACGCCAACCCCGATTCGGTGCTCGCCGCCATCGAGGTGCTGGCCGCCTTGCCCGGCCCGCGCTGGCTGCTGCTGGGCGACATGGGCGAGGTCGGTGACGAAGGCCCACGCTTCCATGCCGAAGTGGGCGAGCGCGCGCGCGAGCGCGGCCTCGACGCCTTCTGGACGGCCGGTGCGCTGTGCGCCCATGCCGGCGCGCCGGTGCACTTCGCCGGCACGGCCGATCTCGTCGCGGCCTTGCAGAACAACACGCCGCCGCGCCCCGCCGCGCGGTCCATCCTGGTGAAGGGATCCCGGTTCATGAAGATGGAGCAGGTCGTGCAGACCCTGCGTGCCACGGCCACCGCAGCCCCGGAGGCACCGCCGTGCTGCTGAGCCTGACGCAATGGCTGTTGGCGCTGTACCCCGAGGACCTGGGGTTCCTGCGCGTCTTCCAGTACCTCACCTTCCGCGCCGTGCTGGCGGCGATGACGGCGCTGCTCATCGGCCTGGCCTTCGGGCCCTGGGTGATCCGCAAGCTCACCGAGATGAAGATCGGCCAGCCGATCCGCGAGTACGGCGTGCAGGCCCACCTGGGCAAGCGCGGCACGCCCACGATGGGCGGCGTGCTGGTGCTCATCGGCATCGGCGTGAGCACGCTCTTGTGGTTCGACTGGAGCAACCGCTTCGTGTGGGTGGTGATGCTCGTCACCTTCGGCTTCGGCGCCATCGGCTGGGCCGACGACTACCGCAAGGTCGTGCACAAGGACCCCGAGGGCATGAGGAGCCGCGAGAAGTTCTTCTGGCAAAGTCTCATCGGCCTGGTGGCCGCGCTGTACCTGGCCTTCAGCGTGGCCGAGACCAGCAACCTGCGCGTGCTGGAGCTGTTCCTGAACTGGGTGAGCAGCGGCTTCTCGGCCGAGCTGCCGCCGCGGGCCGACCTCATGGTGCCCTTCTTCAAGAGCATCAGCTACCCGCTGGGTGTGTTCGGCTTCATCGCGCTCAGCTGGTTCGTCATCGTCGGCGCCAGCAATGCCGTCAACTTCACCGACGGGCTGGACGGCCTGGCCATCATGCCGGTGGTGCTGGTGGGCAGTGCCTTGGGCGTGTTCGCCTACGTCGTGGGCCGCGCCGACTTCTCGCGCTACCTGCTGTTCCCGCACATCCCGGGTGCTGGCGAGCTGCTGGTGTTCTGCGCCGCGATGGCCGGCGCGGGGCTGGCCTTCCTGTGGTTCAACGCCAACCCGGCGCAGGTGTTCATGGGCGACGTGGGCGCGCTGGCGCTGGGCGGCGCGCTGGGCACCATCGCCGTGATCACGCGGCAGGAGATCGTGCTGGCCATCATGGGCGGCATCTTCGTCGCCGAAGCGCTGAGCGTGATCATCCAGGTGAGCTGGTTCAAGTACACCAAACGCCGCTACGGCGTGGGCCGGCGCGTCTTCCTGATGGCGCCGCTGCACCACCACTTCGAGAAGAAGGGCTGGGGCGAGACGCAGGTGGTGGTGCGCTTCTGGATCATCACGATGCTGCTGTGCCTGGTGGGCCTTGCGAGCCTGAAGCTGCGCTGATGGACTGGCTGCAGAACACCCCCGTCCTCGTGCTCGGCCTCGGCACGAGCGGCCTGGCCATGGCGCGCTGGTGCGCACGTCACGGCGCCGCGGTGACGGTGTGGGACTCGCGCGAGCAGCCTCCGGGCGCCGAGGCGCTGGCCGCCGAACACCCCGACGTGGCCCGCGTGCACGGCGCGCTGGAGCCGGCGCTGCTGCAGGGCTGCCAGCTGGTGCTGAAGAGCCCGGGCCTGGCGCCGGCCGACGAGCGCATTGCCCCGCTGCTGGCCGAGGCGCGGGCCACCGGCATCGCGGTGCTGGGCGAGCTCGACCTGTTCGCACGCGCGCTGGCCGACCTGAAGGCCACGAGAGGCTACGCACCGCAGCTGCTGGCCATCACCGGCACCAATGGCAAAACCACCACCACGGCGATGACGGCACTGCTGGTCGAGCGCGCCGGCCGGCGCGTGGCGATGGCCGGCAACATCGGCCCTGCGCTGCTGGACGTGCTGGCGGCCGAGTTGAGTGCCGTCGAGAGCGATGCCGAGAGCGATGCCGAGACCGATGCCGAGAGCGAAGCCAAGAAGCGCCTGCCCGAGGTCTGGGTGCTCGAGCTCTCCAGCTTCCAGCTCGAGGGCGGCGGCACCGGCGTGCGCGGCTTCGAGCCCGATGCCGCGGCCGTGCTCAACCTCACGCAGGACCACCTCGACTGGCACGGCAGCATGCCCGCCTACGGCGCCGCCAAGGCACGCATCTTCGGCACCCAGGCCACCTGCGTGATCAACCGCAGCGACGCTGCGGTGGAGGCGCTGCTGCCGCGCCCCGAGCTGCACGAGAAGGGCCCGCAGAAGGGCAAGCCCAAGGGCCCTGAACGCAAGGCCCTGCGCTTCGGCCTCGATGCCCCGCGCGCGCCGGGCGACTTCGGCATCGTCGTCGAAAGCGGCATGGCCTGGCTGGTGCGCGCGCTGCCGCAGGAAGAGGGCATCAGGCTCAAGAAGGGCGAAGAGCCCGAGATCCACCTGCAGCGCCTGATGCCCGCCGACGCGCTGCGGGTGCGCGGCCGCCACAACGCCGCCAACGCGCTGGCGGCGCTGGCGCTGGCCACCGCCATCGGCTGCCCGCTGGCGCCGATGCTGCACGGCCTGCGTGAATACACCGGCGAGCCGCACCGCGTGCAGTTCGTGGCCAAGGTCGGCGAGGTCGACGCCTACGACGACAGCAAGGGCACCAACGTCGGCGCCACCGTGGCCGCGCTCGAAGGCCTGGGCGCCGATCTGGCACCCGGCCGCCTGGTCGTCATCCTCGGCGGCGACGGCAAGGGCCAGGACTTCGCACCGCTGGCCGCGCCGCTGGCCCGCCACGCCCGCGCGGTGGCCACCATCGGCCGCGATGCGGCGGCCATCGAGGCCGTGATCGAGCAGCACGCCGAGCTCCGCGGAAAGGGCCTGCCGCTGCAGCGCTTCGTCTCGCTGGAACTCGCCGTGAACTGGTGCTTTGCCCAGGCGCAGCCCGGTGACGCCGTGCTGCTGAGCCCGGCCTGCGCCAGCCTGGACATGTTCCGCAACTACGCCCACCGTGCCGAGGTCTTCGTGGCCGCGGTGCAGGCGCTGGCGGCCGAACGCGGAGAGCTTGCATGAACGCTGCCGCCACGCTGCAGGGCTGGTGGGCCGCGCTGGCGGCGCGCCTGCCGGGCCGCCGCGCCGATGCCGGCGGCCCGCTGCCGGTGCGCGAGCACGTCGACGTGGCCGGCACGCGCGCCGTGCGCCTGAGCGCCTTCGACACGCAGCTGGTGGCCGTGGTGGCCGCGCTCGTGGCCTTTGGCGTGGTGATGGTGTATTCGGCCAGCATCGCGCTGCCCGACAACCCGCGCTTCTCGGGCATCACGCAGGGCTTCTTCCTGAAGAAGCACCTGCTGGCCATCACGGTGGCGTTCGTGGCGGCGCTGGTGACGGTGCAGCTGCCGATGTCGTTCTGGGAGAAGAACGCCCCCTGGGTGTTTCTGGTGACGCTGGTGCTGCTGGTGGCGGTGCTGCTGCCCTTCATCGGCAAGGTCGTGAACAACGCGCGCCGCTGGATCCCGCTGGGCTTCATGAACTTCCAGCCCAGCGAACTGGCCAAGCTGGCGATTGCGCTGTACGCCGCCAGCTACATGGTGCGGCGCATGGACGTGCGCGAGAACTTCTGGCGCGCCGGCACGCCCATGGTGGTGGCGGTGGTGTTCGTGGGCGCGCTGCTGCTGCGCCAGCCGGACATGGGTGCCTTCATCGTGATCGCCACCATCGCGATGGGCATCCTGTTCCTGGGCGGCGTGAACGCGCGCATGTTCTTCCTGATCGCCGTGGTGATGCTGCTGGTGCTGGGCCTGTTCCTGGCGTTCGACGACCTGCGGCGCGAACGCATCCTGGCCTACCTGGACCCCTGGAACCCGAAATACGCGCAGGGCAAGGGCTACCAGCTCACGCACTCGCTCATCGCCCTGGGCCGCGGCGAGATCTTCGGCCAGGGGCTGGGCGCGAGCGTGGAAAAGCTGCACTACCTGCCCGAGGCGCACACCGACTTCCTGCTCGCGGTGATCGGCGAGGAACTCGGCTTCGTCGGCGTGGCCGTGGTCATCGGCGCCTTCTTCTGGCTCACGCGGCGCATCGTCGGCATCGGCCGCCAGGCCATCGCGCTGGACCGCGTGTTCGCGGGGCTCATGTGCCAGGGCATCGGCATCTGGATCGGCTTCCAGTCCTTCATCAACATGGGCGTGAACCTGGGCGTGCTGCCCACCAAGGGCCTGACGCTGCCGCTGATGAGCTACGGCGGCAGCGCCATCCTGATGAACGCCGTGGCGTTGGCGCTGGTGCTGCGGGTGGACATTGAGAACAGGGCACTCATGCGCGGAGGCCGCGCATGATCGGCAAGCGCAGCTTGACGACGGTGCGCAGCGCCGGTGCGCTGTTCCGGTGCAGGCTCACATCGCGCAGCGATGTGAAGCACGCGCAGCGTGCGGGCCGTAGCCAGAACCGGGCGTTGATGCGCGGGGGGAGGGCGTGATGCCGCACCTCGTCGTCATGGCCGCCGGCACCGGCGGGCACATCATGCCGGGCCTGGCGGTGGCGCGCGAGATGCAGCGCCGCGGCTGGACGGTGTCGTGGCTCGGCACCTCGCACGGCATGGAGAACAAGCTCGTGCCGCCGAGCGGCCTGGCGCTCGACACCATCCGCTTCAGCGGCCTGCGCGGCAAGGGCCTGCTGCACACCGCCACCGGCGGCCTGCGCCTGCTCAAGGCCTTCTGGGACTGCCGCGCCATCCTCAAGCGCCGCGCGGCCGATGTCGTGCTGGGCATGGGCGGCTACGTGTGCTTTCCGGGTGGGCTGATGGCCAGCTGGCTGAACCAGCCGCTGCTGCTGGTGAACGCCGACGCCGCGCTGCTGCTGTCGAACAAGGGCCTGCTGCCGGTGGCCGACCGCGTGGCCTTCGGCTTCGAGGGCGCCGCCGCACGCGGCACCCAGAACGCCGTCGTCACCGGCAACCCGGTGCGCGCCGAGATCGAGGCCATCGCGGCGCCCGCCGAGCGCTACGGCGCGCGCAGCGGCCCGCTGCAACTGCTGGTGGTGGGTGGCAGCCTGGGCGCGCAGGCACTCAACCGGACGCTGCCCGACGCCATCGCGCGCCTGAGCGCTGTTCAGCGCCCGCACATCGTCCACCAGACCGGCGCTGCCGATGAAGCCGCCGTGCGCGCCGCCTACGCCGCCCACGGCATTGCCGCCGAGGTGCGGCCCTTCCTCGACGACATGCCCGCCCGCCTGGCGGCTTGCGACTTGATGGTCTGCCGCGCCGGCGCCATCACCGTGAGCGAGCTCTGCGCCGCCGGCGTGCCCGCCATCCTGGTGCCGCTGGTCGTGAGCACCACCGCGCACCAGCGCGACAACGCGCAGTGGCTGGCCGCGCAGGGCGGCGCCGTGCACCTGCCGCAGACCGAGCTCACGCCCGAGCGGCTGGCCACCGAGCTGGCCCGGCTCGACCGCGCCACGCTGCTGACCATGGCCACCCAGGCCCGTGCCCAGGCCCGCCCGCAGGCGGCGGCCCGCGTGGCCGACGAGATCGAAGCCCTGATGAAGGGCCGTCGCACATGAACCACGCCGTGCATCACATCCACTTCGTCGGCGTGGGCGGCTCCGGCATGAGCCCGCTGGCCGAGATCATGGCCGGCCTCGGCTACACCGTCAGCGGCTCCGATCTGCATGCCAGCGCCGTGACGGAGCGCCTGGCGCGTCTGGGCGTGCGCGTGCACATCGGCCACGACGCGGCCCACATCGGCGATGCGCAGGCGCTCGTCACCAGCACGGCCGTGAAGGCGAGCAACCCCGAGGTGGTGGCCGCGCGCGCCGCACGCATCCCGATCGTCGCGCGCGCCGCGCTGCTGGCCGAGCTGATGCGCCACAAGCAGGGCATCGCCATTGCCGGCACGCACGGCAAGACCACCACCACCTCGCTGGTGGCCCGCGTGCTGGCCGAGGCCGGCTGCGACCCCAGCTACGTGATCGGCGGCGAGCTCAAGAGCGCCGGCGGCGAACGCGGCGAACGCGGCCAAGGCGCCAAGCTCGGCGCAGGTGACTACCTCGTGGCCGAGGCCGACGAAAGCGACGCCAGCTTCCTGCACCTGAGCCCCGTGCTCGCGGTGGTGACGAACATCGACGCCGACCACATGGAGACCTACGGCCACAGCGTGGCGCGGCTGCACGACGCCTTCGTGCAGTTCGTGCTGCGGCTGCCGTTCTACGGCCGCGCCATGGTCTGCAGTGACGACCCCGGCGTGCTGGCCGTGCTGCCACGGCTGGAGCGCTACGTCACCACCTACGGCCTGGGCGAGGCCGCCGATCTGCGCGCCGTGGACGTGAGCGCGCTGCCCGGCGCCCGCATGGCCTTCACCGCCCGGCAGCCCGGCTTTGCCGACCTGGCCGTGACGCTGAACCTGGCCGGCGAGCACAACGTGCGCAACGCGCTGGCGGCGCTGGCGGTGGCGCGCACGCTGCAGCTGCCCGATGCGGCCGCGGCGCGCGCCTTCGAGCAGTTTGCCGGCGTCGGCCGCCGCTTCGCGCAAGTCGGGCCGCTGCGCGCTGCGGGCGGTGCCGAGTACCTGCTGGTCGACGACTACGGCCACCACCCGGTGGAGCTGGCCGCCGTGATCGCCGCCGCGCGTGGCGCCTTCCCCGGCCGCCGGCTGGTGCTGGCCTTCCAGCCGCACCGCTACAGCCGCACGCGCGACTGCTTCGCCGAGTTCGCGGCCGTGCTGCGCGGGGCCGATGCGGTGTGGCTCACCGAGGTCTACCCCGCGGGCGAGGCGCCCATCGCCGGGGCCGACGGTGCCAGCCTGGCCGCCGCCGTGCCCGGCGCCCGCTTCGTGCCGCAGCTGGCCGAGCTACCCGCCCACTTGTTTGCCACGCTGAAGGCCGGCGACGTGCTGCTGGGCATGGGCGCCGGCTCCATCGGCACGCTGCCCAAGGCGATGCAGGCGCTGTCTGATTCTGTGACCCAAGGAGCTGCAGCATGAGCGCGGCCTTCGACCTGGACATCCCCATCGACGCCGGCGCTCTCGGCAAGGTGGCCGTGCTCACCGGCGGTCGCAGCGCCGAGCGCGAGGTCAGCCTGATGAGCGGCAGCGGCGTGCTGCAGGCCCTGCGCAGCCAGGGCGTGGACGCGCACGCCTTCGACCCCGCCGAGCGGCCGCTGCAGGCGCTCAAGGACGAGGGCTACGCGCGTGTGTTCATCGCGCTGCACGGTCGTGGCGGCGAAGACGGCTCGCTGCAGGGCGCGCTCGAGCTGCTGCAGCTGCCCTACACCGGCAGCGGCGTGATGGCCAGCGCGATTGCGATGGACAAGACCATGACCAAGCGCGTCTGGCTCGCCGAGGGCCTGCCCACGCCGCGCTGGGTGCTGCTGCAGCCAGGCGAGCTGCAGCGCGAGCGCGTGATCGCCGTGCCCGACACCCTGGGCCTGCCGCTGATCGTGAAGCCCCCGCGCGAGGGCAGCTCCATCGGCATCAGCAAGGTCGAGGGCTACTCGCAGATGCAGGAGGCGGTGAAGCTGGCCGCGCAGTACGACCCCGATGTGCTCTGCGAGGAGTTCATCATCGGCATCGAGCTCACCTGCCCGGTGCTCGGCCAGGGCGAACACGCGCGCGCGCTGCCGGTGGTGCGCATCGAGGCGCCCGACGGCAACTACGACTACGAGCACAAGTACTTCTCCGAGGACACCGGCTACCGCTGCCCCAGCGGCCTGGCGCCCGACGAAGAGGCCGAGGTGCAGCGCCTGACGCTGGCCGCCTACCGCGCCCTGGGCAGCCGCGGCTGGGGCCGCGCCGACCTGATGCTGAGGGCCTCGGACCGCAAGATCTTCCTGCTCGAGATGAACACCAGCCCCGGCATGACCGGCCACTCGCTGGTGCCGATGTCGGCGCGCCAGGCCGGCATCAGCTACGAGCGGCTGTGCCTGCTGCTGCTGGCGCTGGCGTCGACCGACAACACCCGGGCCTGAACCGACGCATGGCCACCCTCCGCCGCCCCGCCCCGCCCAACGCCGCCGCCGCCGCTGCGCGCGCGGGCCGTGTGCTGCCGGCCGACGTGCGGCTGATGAACGCCGTGGCCGCGGCGGTGTTCGTGCTGGCGGCGGCCGGTGCGGGCGTGGCGGCCTGGGCCTGGCTGATGCGCAGCCCGCTGTTCCCCATCCGCGCCATCCAGCTCGATGGCGACCTGGCGCGCAACAGCGTGCCCACGATCCGCGCCAACGCCGCGCCGCGACTGGCCGGCAACTTCTTCAGCGTCGATCTGCAAGGCAGCCGCGCTGCGTTTGAGAGCGTGCCCTGGGTGCGCCGCGCCGTCGTGCGCCGCGTGTGGCCCGACAAGCTGGTGGTGCGCCTGGAAGAGCACCGCCCCGCGGCGCTGTGGGCCGGCGAAGACACCACCGCCGACGCCGCTGCCGTGGCCGACACCGGCCGCCTCGTCAACAGCCACGGCGAGGTCTTCGATGCCAACGTGGGTGACGTCGAAGACGAGAGCCTGCCCTTGCTCAGCGGCCCCGAAGAGCGCGCCGCCGAGATGCTGGAGCTGCTGCACCAGCTGCAGCCCCTGCTGGCCCGGCACGACCTGCAGATCAGCTCGATGCACCTGTCGGGCCGCGGCTCGTGGCGCCTGGGCTTCGACAGCGGCGCCACCATGGAGCTCGGCCGCGGCAGCAGCGACGAGATCGTGGCGCGCACCGAGCGCTTCGTGCGCACCTTCGCCGCCGCCAACGCGCGCTGGCGCGCCCCGCTGCAGCACGCCGACCTGCGCCACGCCGGCGGCTACGCCGTGCGGCTGCGCGGCGTGACGACCTCCCCCGGTGCGGCCACCGGCAGCACCCCGAACCCCAGCGCCGGTGGCACGCCCACCGGCGCGACGAACTGAACACACGAGGAACACCCACATGGCCAAGGAATACAAGGACATGGTGTTCGGCCTGGACATCGGCACCGCCAAGATCATGGTGGTGGCGGCCGAAGTGGTGGACGGCGAGCTGCGCCTGGCCGGCCTGGGCGTGGCGCCCACGCATGGCCTCAAGCGCGGCGTCGTCGTCAACATCGACGCCACCGTGGCCAGCATCCAGCAGGCGCTGAAAGAGGCCGAGATGATGGCCGCCTGCAAGATCACATCCGTCTACACCGGCATCACCGGCAGCCACATCCGCGGCCTCAACAGCACCGGCATGGTGATCGTGCGCGACAACCGCGAGGTCACGCCCACCGACGTGGCGCGCGTGGTCGAAACCGCCAAGGCCATCAACATCCCCAACGACCAGCGGCTGCTGCTGGTGGAGCCGCAAGAGTTCATCATCGACGGGCATGAGGTGAAAGAGCCCATCGGCATGAGCGGCAGCCGGCTCGAGGTGAAGGTGCACATCGTCACCGGCGCCGGCAGCGCGGCTGAGAACATCCTGAAGTGCGTGCGCCGCTGCGGCCTGGAGGTGGAGCGCCTGGTGCTGAACCCGAGCGCCAGCGCCAGCGCCGTGCTGACGGACGACGAAAAGCAGCTCGGCGTGGCCGTGGTCGACATCGGCGCCGGCACCACCGACGTGCAGATCTACACCGACGGCAGCGTGCGCCACACGGCCGTGATTCCCATCGCCGGCGACCTGATCACCAGCGACATCGCGATGGCGCTGCGCACGCCGACGAAGGACGCCGAGGAGATCAAGCTCGAGCACGGCGTGGCCAAGCAGCTGCTGGCGGATCCTTCCGCGATGGTGGAGGTGCCGGGCCTGGGCGACCGCGCGCCGCGCCTCCTGAACAAGCAGGCGCTGGCCGGCGTGATCGAGCCGCGCGTGGAAGAGATCTTCAGCCTCGTGCACCAGGTCATCCGCGAAAGCGGCTACGAAGAGCTCTTGTCCAGCGGCATCGTCATCACCGGCGGCAGCGCGGTGATGCCGGGCATGGTGGAGCTCGGCGAAGACATCTTCCTCAAGCCCGTGCGCAAGGGCTTGCCGCTCTACGGCGGCACGCTGGCCGACATGGTGGCCAGCCCGCGCAGCGCCACCGTGATGGGCCTGCTGGAAGAGGCGCGCATCGCCCGCTCGCGCGGGCACAAGGCGGCGGCGCAGGCCGGCTCGGTGAAGAACCTGGTCGGCCGCGCCAAGGACTGGTTTCTCGGCAATTTCTAGACAGAGAGGGCTCATGAACAACCGACGACGAAAAACACGGTCACCACAAGAAGCCCGGACTTCCCTTCCCACACAGGCAACTGCAACTTTCTCCAGGAGGCTCACATGCCCATCGAAATGATCGACGAGTTCGAACAAGGCACGCAGATCAAGGTGATCGGCGTGGGTGGTGGCGGCGGCAACGCCGTCGAGCACATGATTTCGCAAGGCGTGCAGGGCGTGGAGTTCATCTGCGCCAACACCGATGCGCAGGCCCTGCAGCGCAGCAGCGCCGGCATGCTGGTGCAACTGGGCAAGACGGGCCTGGGCGCCGGCAGCAAGCCCGAGATGGGCCGAGTGGCCGCCGACGAAGCGGTGGAGCGCATCAAGGAGTCCATCGCGGGCGCGCACATGCTGTTCATCACCGCCGGCATGGGCGGTGGCACGGGCACCGGCGCGGCGCCGGTGATCGCGCGCGTGGCCAAGGAGATGGGCATCCTGACGGTGGGCGTGGTGACCAAGCCCTTCGACTTCGAGGGCAAGCGCCGCGGCAAGCAGGCCGACGACGGCGTGGCCGAACTCGAGGCCAATGTCGACAGCCTCATCGTGGTGCTCAACGAGAAGCTGCTCGAGGTGATGGGCGACGACGTCACGCAGGAGCAGGCCTTCGCGCACGCCAACGACGTGCTGAAGAACGCCGTCGGCGGCATCAGCGACATCATCCACATCCCCGGCCTCGTGAACGTGGACTTCGAGGACGTGAAGACGGTGATGAGCGAGCCCGGCAAGGCGATGATGGGCACGGCCGTGGCCGGCGGCCCCGACCGCGCCACCAAGGCCGCCGAGGCGGCCGTGGCCTGCCCGCTGCTGGAGGGCATCGACCTGAGCGGTGCGCGCGGCGTGCTGGTGCTGATTGCCGCGAGCAAGCAGACCTTCAAGCTCTCGGAAAGCCGCAACGCGATGAACGCCATCAAGCGCTACGCGGCTGACGACGCGCACGTGATCTTCGGCACCGCCTACGACGAGGGCCTGGGCGACCAGCTGCGCGTGACCGTCATCGCCACGGGCCTGAACAGCGCCCGCGCACGCGCCAGCGCCACGCCGCCGCCGATGACGCTGGTGCAGGCGCCGCAGCACACCCACCACCACGCCCCGCAAGCCATGCCGCGCACCGGCACCGACAAGCTGCCGGTGCTGAACACGCCGCTGACGCCGGCCTCCGCGGCGCCGGCATCGGCCACCATGAGCGCCGGCAGCCCGGGCATGGGCGGCGTGCAAGCGGCCCCGCAAGGCCACAGCTACGAGGGCCTCAACACCCCGAGCGTGTGGCGCACCAACCGCACGCACGCGGCGGCCAAGGTCGATGCGCTGGTGAACAACGGCATGGACGAGATCGAGATCCCGGCGTTCCTGCGCAAGCAAGCCGACTGAGGCCGAGCCGGCGCGCGCCGGCTGGCACCAGCAGAGGGCGCCCCGGGCGCCCTCTTGTCATTCCGAGCGTGGCGCGGGCTACAGATCCAGCACCAGCCGCGCGCTGCGGGCACGGCTGCAGCAGGGCGTGAACTGGTCGTTCGCGGCTTGTTCCTGCGGCGTGAGGTAGCTGTCGCGGTGCTCGGGTATGCCGCTCAACACCCGCGTCAGGCAGGTGCCGCAGATGCCCTGTTCGCAAGACATCGCGATCTCGACGCCGGCGTCCAGCAAGGCCTCGGCCACGCTGCGCTGGGCGGGCACGGTGATGACGCGGCCGGAGCGGGCGAGTTCCACCTCGAAGGCCGCATCGCCCGCGGTCGCCACGGGCGCGGCGCCGAAGAACTCCACGTGCAGCTGCACCTCGGGCCAGCCCTGCGCACGCGCCTGCGCCAGCACCGCATCGATGAAGCCCTGCGGGCCGCAGACGTAGACGTGCGTGCCGGCCGCCGGCGCGGCCAGCACCGCGGGCAGGTCCAGCCGCTGTGCCGCATCGCCATCGTCCACGTGCAGGTGCGCGCGGGCGGCGTAGCGGCTGTGCCGGATGCGGCCGAGGAAGGCGGTGCGCGCCAGCGAGCGGGTGGCGTAGTGCAGGTCGAACTCGGCGCCTTCGGTCGCCAGGCTCTCGGCCATGCACAGCAAGGGCGTGACGCCGATGCCACCGGCCAGCAGCAGGTGCCGGCGGGCCTGCGGCACGAGCCTGAACTGGTTGCGCGGCGCGCCGATGGCCAGCGTGTCGCCCTCGTGCACGCGCTCGTGCATCGCGCGCGAGCCGCCGCGCGAGGCCGGGTCGTCGAGCACGGCGATCAGGTAGCGGTGGGTTTCGCCCGGGTCGTTGCACAGCGAGTACTGGCGGACCAGACCGCCCGGTACTTGCACGTCGATGTGCGAGCCGGCTGAAAACGCCGGCAGCGGCCGTCCGTCCGTGGCCACCAGCTCGAAGCTGCAGATGCCCTCGGCCTCTCTCGACTTGCGCGTCACGCGCACGCTGAGGCTGGCGCTCATCGATCGACCGGCGGCGTCAAAGGAACACGCCGCCACCGTCCACCGCCAGCGTCTGCCCGGTCACGAAGCTGGCGCCGTCACTGATGAGGAAGGCCAGCGCGCCCACCAGATCGGCCGGTACCTGGTCGCGCTGCAGGCAGCGGCCGAGCGTGCGCGCGTTGTCGCCGATGCGCTCGTGCAGGCCCGTGGCCATGACGCCGTCGCTCAGCGTGAAGCCGGGCGCGATGGCGTTGACGGTCACCTTGTCGCGGCTCATCTCGCGCGCCAGCGAGCGCGTGAGCGCGATCACCGCGCCCTTGCTGGCCACGTAGTGCGCCATGTTCGGCGGCCCCTTCATCGGCACGATCGAGGCGATGTTGACGAGCCGCCCGCGCCCGCTGCGGCGCAGTGCCGCCGAAGCCGCCTTGGCGCAGTTGAAGACGCCCAGCGTGTTGACCTCCATCACCTGCATCCACTCGGCGTTGTCGATCTTCTCGAAGGGCTGCAGCGCCAGGCTGGTGAAGAGCCCGGCGTTGTTGACCAGCGCGTCCACGCCACCGAAGGCCTGCTCGGCCGCGTGCACCATGGCGGCGGCATCGGTTTCGCTGACGACGTCGACACGCAGCCCGAAGGCCCGCAGGCCCTGCTCGACGAGCCGGGCCGCCGCGGCCTCGGCGCCTTCGCGGTCGGCGATGACGATGCGGTGGCCGAGGCCGGCGAGGTGCTCGCAGAAGGCGTAGCCGATGCCGCGTGCGCCGCCCGTCACGATGACGGTCTTGGGCGCTTCGGCGGGCGTGCTCAGTGCAGGGGTGCTCATGGGTTCAGTCCTTGTTGTTGTGATTCACGGGGTGCCGGCGCCCAGCCCAGCCACCAGCCGCAGGCTGCGCAGCAGCGCATCGGGCCGTGCGCGGCCGCTGCCGGCGATGTCCATCGCGCTGCCGTGGCCTGTGCTGGCCAGCAGCACCTCGGCGCCGATCGACAGCGCACTGGCGCCCTGTGGCGCCAGCAGCTTGATGGGGATGTGGCCCTGGTCGTGCAGCGGGGCCACGTACAGGTCGAGCGGGTGGCGCGCGTGGTCGGCCAGCATCACGTCGGCCCCCTGCGGGCCCCGCACCGGCAGCCCGAGCTCGCGCAGTCGTGCGGCCGCCGGCACCGTGCAGGCCGCGTCTTCGGGCCCGAACAGCGTGCCCTCCGACGCATGCGGGTTGATGCCGAACAGGCCCACCGTCGGCTCTGCCACGCCCAGCGCCTGGCAGGCGCGCACACCGGCCTGCGCGGCCGCCACCACCAGGGCCGTGTTCAGGCGCGCCAGGGCCTGCGCCACGCTCTCGTGCAGCGTGGCGTGCACGATGCGCAGGCCGCCGCCCACCAGCATCAGGAACACCTGGTCTTCGGGCTGCCCGCTCACGCGCGCCAGCAGCGAGGGGTAGCCGCTGAAGCGGATGCCGGCCTTGGCGATGGCGGTCTCGTGGTGCGGGCCAGCGACGATGGCGTCGAACTCGCCGGCACGGCAGGCCACGATGGCCGCGGTGGCGCTGGTCACGGCGCTCACGCCGGCCTCGGCTTCGACGAGGCCGAAGCGCGTGCCACGGCCGAGCACGTCGCCGCACACCTGCAGCTTGGCGCGCTCGAGCACGGCGCCCAGGCCCAGCAGCGCCGCTGCCTGCTCGAGCGGGGCGCGCGGGCCGAACACGGTGATGTCGAGCCGGTCGGCCTCGCCCGAGGCACGCAGTGCCTCGAGCGCCTTCAGCACGATCTCCGGCCCGATGCCGTTGGGATCGCCCACGCTCAGGGCGATGCGGCGGCGCGTCGTGGGCCCGGTCAAGGTGGCGCCGCCCGCCTCACGAGCCGCAACACGGCCTGGTCAGCTGTGCTTGGCGATAAGCGCCCGGGCGGTGTCGAGCAGCTTCTTGCCGTCGTAGCCGCGCTTGGTGACCTCGTCGACCCACTCGTTGTCGACGCGGTCGGTGAGCCGCTTGAACTCGGCCGTCTCGGCGTCGCCGAACACGTGCACGGTGTTGCCGCGGTCCCTGACGCTCTGGCGCACGACGGGGTCGAGGTCGTCCTGCACCTTGCCCATCCAGGCCGAGACTTCCATGCCGCTGTTGGCGTCGATCACGCGCTTCAGGTCGGCGGGCAGCGCTTCGTAGCGCGCCTTGTTCATGGCCATCACGAAGGTGTTCGTGTACAGGCCCTGCACGCGGGGGCCGAACTCGCTGTGGTGCTTCACGAGCTCGGGCACACGCACCGACGGAATCACCTCCCAGGGCAGCGCGCAGGCGTCGATGGTGCCCTTGAGCAGCGCATCCGAGATCTGCGGCAGCGGCATGCCCACCGGCGTGGCGCCGGCCGCGCCCAGCAGCTTGGTGGCCTGCCGCGTGGGGCCGCGCACCTTCATGCCGCGCAGGTCGGCCGCCGAGCGGATGGGCTTGTCCTTGGAGTGCAGCACGCCCGGGCCGTGCGTGTGGAAGGCGATGACCTGTGTTTCCTTGAACTCGTCGGGCATCTGCGTCTGGAAGTACTCCCACGCGGCGCGCGATGAGCTCTCGGCCTTGAAGATCATGAACGGCAGCTCGAACACCTCGGTGCGCGGAAAGCGCCCGGCGTTGTTGCCGGGCAGCGTCCAGATGACGTCCACCACGCCGTCGCGCACCTGGTCGTACAGGCCCGCGGGCGCGCCGCCGAGCTGCATCGCGGGGTAGCCCTCGAACTTGATGCGGCCGCCGGACTCCTTCTCGACCTTCTCCATCCACACGCGGTGGATGCGCGTGTAGACCGTCGACACCGGCGACATGAAGGTGTGGAACTTGAGCGTCACGGTCTGCTGCGCAAAGCCCGTGAGCGCGGGCGCGCCGAGTGCGACCGCGACCGAGCCGGACTTGATGAAATGGCGCCTGTCCATGGGGGTGTGTCTCCTTGTTGGGATGTAAGGGGGTTCCGGGGTCATGCCGCCGCTGTCGTGGCGACAGCGGCGGGCTCGACATCGACGCTCAGCGCGTCGTAGCTGAACAAGCCGTCGTAGCGTTCGTGCACACGCTGCTCGCTCCACTCGCGGTCCACATAGGCCTGCGCGCCGGCCGCGTCGGCCAGTGCCGGGTTGTGGAAGCGCTTGCCGGCCTCGGTGGCGCCGCGCACGGTGCGCGCGGTGCGCTCGATGCGCAGGGCCTCGAAGCGGCGCATGCCGGCCGCCGGCTGATCGCGATGCGCGGCGAGGCAGCGCGCCAGCACGAGCGCGTCTTCGAGCGCCATGCAGGCGCCCTGGGCCAGGAAGGGCAGGGTGGGGTGGGCGGCGTCGCCCAGCAGCGTGACGGCGCCGCGCCCCCACCAGGCCAGCGGCTCGCGGCCCATCAGCGCCCAACGGTGCGGCTGGTCGAGCTGGGCGATGAAGGCTTGCACGTCGGCGTGCCAGCCGGCGAAGTCGGCGGCGCAGTCGTCGCGCGAGCCGCGGGTCGTCCACGACTCGTGCTGCCAGTCGCTGCGCTCGACGATGCCGACGAAGTTCATCAACTCACCACCTCGCACCGGGTAGGTGATGACGTGCCGGCCCGGCCCGACCCAGTTGGTGCCGACGGGCTCGCGCAGGTGCGCCGGCAGCTGGCCGGCCGGCACCAGCCCGCGCCAGGCCATGCAGCCCATGAACACCGGCCGGTCGACATGGCCGAGCGCCGCGCGCAGCGACGAGTGCACGCCGTCGCAGGCCACCACGGCATCGAAGCGCTCGGTGGCGCCGTCGGCCCGCTGCAGCCGGGGCCGGCCGTCGTGCTCATCGAGCCCGGTGCAGCGCACACCGAAGCGCACCGCCTCGGCGCCGGCCGCGGCCTGCAGGCCTTCGAGCAGCACCTGGTGCAGATCGGCCCGGTGCACCATCACGTAGGGGAAGCCGTAGCGCTGCACCGCGCTCGCGCCCAGGTCGAACAGCTTCCAGCGCTGCCCCGTGCTCCACAGGCGGATCTCCTTGCCACGCGGCACGCAGGCCCGCGCCAGCAGGGCGGGCAACAGGCCCAGGTCGGCCAGGCAGCGCGTGGCGTTCGGGCTGAGCTGCAGCCCCGCACCGACATCGGCGCACGCGGCCGCCTGCTCGAGCACCTGCACGTCGAAGCCCCGGCGCACCAGCGCCATCGCCAGCGCCAGGCCGCCGATGCCGGCGCCCACCACGGCGACGGTGGGCGCGACGCGTGGGCGCATCGCCGTCACTTGGCGGGCACGTGGGCCGTTTCGGCTGCAGACGCCGGGGCCTTGGCCGCGTCGGCCTCGGCCGCCAGGATGCGGATGACGGTGCGGCGCATGTGGATGCGCGCCTTGTCGGAGACGATGTCGACGAGCCGCGACTCGCCCGTCTTCTGCAGCATGGCGGCCTGGCCTTCGACGATGCCCTTGTCCTCGTGGAAGGCGCGGCTGATCTCGGAGAACAGCTGCTCGGTGGCTTCGGGCTCGTCCTGCCGGTAGCCGTTGGCGGTGGACCAGAAGTAGAAGCAGGTGTCCTCGGTCTCGGGCGTGAGGCCGTGGAACAGGCGCAGCTGGAAGCCGCCGTCCTGCTCGCGGTTCTCGGCCGCGCCGCGGCCGACGTCGAGCGCGCCGCTCCACTGCACGATGCTGCTCGGCGCCACGTACTCGAACTCCTGCCAGCGGTCGACGCGGCCCGTGAAGCCGGCGGCCTTGACGTACGACGGCGGCGGCTGCGAGTCGAGCATCCAGCGGATGTAGTGCAGCCCGGTGTCCTTGGGCGTGACGGTCATCTTGGCGTCGATGTGCACCTTGGGGTTGCCGCCAATGGTCGTCTTGTGCACGTAGCCCAGGTGCGTGAGGTCCATCAGGTTGTCGACCATCAGCATGTAGTTGGCCTTGACGTGGTAGACCTCGTGCTTGTGCGGCCACTTGCGGTGATCGTTGTGCCAGGGGTAGTCGAGGATCTTCGAGGTGTCGGCCAACTCGGGCTCGCCCATCCAGATCCACAGGAACTCGTCCTTCTCGACGAGCGGGAACGCACGCACGCGCGCCTGCTTCGGGATGGCGGCCTGCCCCGGGATGTGCACGCAGGTGCCGGCGCAGTCGAACACCATGCCGTGGTAGCCGCACTGCAGGCCTTCGTCGACGATCTCGCCAAAACGCAGCGGCGTGCCGCGGTGGCAGCAGCGGTCTTCCAGCGCCGAGGCCTTGCCGCTGGCCTTGTCGCGGAACAGCACGACCGATTGATTGCAGATCGTGCGCGCCAGGACCTGGTCCTTGACCTCGTGCGCCCAGGCGGCGATGTACCAAGCGTTCTGGATGAACATGATGCGGATCCTGTGTGACCGATGAATGCGCGCTGTATACGCGCACCCCGTCCAATGCATTCTGAACTTCGTTCTTCTGGCGTATTCCTAGGGTTTTCACCCGTCATCGTGTATACGCGTAGAGCTGTTTCAACCCGGAGAATCTGTTCGCTGTGACGCTCGAAACCGGCCAACCCCAAACCATCCGCGCCATCCTGGGCCTGCGCAAGCTCATCATCGAAGGCCAGCTGGCCCCCGGTGAGCGCGTGCTCGAACAGACACTGGTCGACCTGCTCGACGTGTCGCGCACACCCGCCCGGGCGGCGCTGCTGCGCGTGTGCGAAGAAGGCCTGCTCGACCCGATTCCCGGCGGCGGCTATGCCGTCGCGCGCTTCTCCGAAGGCGACGTGTTCGACGCCATCGCCATCCGCGGCACGCTCGAGGGCATGGCCGCGCGGCTGGCCGCCGAACGCGGGCCCGGCGAGCCGGTGCTGAAGGCCATGCACCGCTGCGTCGACGAGCTCGACGGCGTCGTCGACAACCTCGTGCGCAACCCCGACCTCACCGACTACGTGCGCCTGAACGACCGCTTCCACGACCTGCTGCTGCAGGGCGCCAACAGCCCCATGCTGCGGCGCGCGCTCGAGCGGCAGATGGCGCTGCCGTTTGCGGCGCCCAACGCCTTCGTCAGCATCTCGCGCGCCGACACGGCCGAGGTGCAGGCCATCCTCGTGGTCTCGCAGGAGCAGCACCGTTCGCTGGTCGAGGCCATCGAGCAGCGCGAGGGCACCCGCGCCGAGGGCATTGCCATCGAGCACGCGCGTTCGGCGTGGAAGTTCCTGCGCCGGGTGTTCCAGGCCGACCGCGCGGCCGCGCTGCCGCCGTCGATGAAGTTCCTCGAACCCCACCTGCGCTGAGCGCCGTCGACCCGATGCCCGTCTTCCAAGCCCAGGGCCTGCGGCACTACGCCCGCCTCGAGGGGCGGCCCGATGCCACGCCGCTGCTGCTGCTGCACCCCATCGGCGCCGACCACAGCCTGTTCGACAAGGTGGTGCCGCTGCTGCTGCCGCAGTTCCAGGTCTTCAGGCCCGATCTGCGCGGCCACGGCGGCAGCGAGGTGCCGCCGCAAGACTGCACGCTGGCCGATCTGGCCGGCGACGTGCTGGCGCTGACGCAGCAGCTGGGCTGGGATCGTTTCGCAGCCTGTGGCGTGTCGCTCGGCGGCCTGGCCGTGCTGCGCGCGGCCATCGACGCGCCGCAGCGCGTCAGCAGCCTGGCCCTGTGCTCCAGCGCGGCGGTGATGGCACCGCCCCCGGGCGGCTGGGATCAGCGCGCGGCCGTGGCGCGCGAGCAGGGCCTGGCGGGCCTGGCGAGCGGCATGGTGGAGCGCATGTTCTCGGCGGTGCACCGCAGCCGGCAAGACCCGCAGGTCGAGACGCTGCGCCGCGTGTTCCTGCACACCCACCCCGAGGGCTACGCGCGCTGCGTGGCGGTGCTGCGCGATGCCGACCTGCGGCCCGATCTGCAGCGCGTGCAGGCGCCCACGCTGGTGATGCACGGTGCGCTCGACGGGCTCATCACGCCCGAGAAGATCGACGTGCTCTGCAGCGGCATCCCCGGGGCGCGGCAGCGCCGCTTCGACTGCGGGCACTTTCCGCCGGTGGAAGCGCCCGAGGCCTTTGCGGACGCCTTGACCCAAGCGCTGGCCGTGGGCTGAGGGCCTGCGACGCAAACCGCCACACCCGCCTGAACGCTGCACTGGCTCTGAGACGGGGCGGGTGCCAGGCCAGCTGAAGCTCGATGGGTCGCCCACCGGGCCGCCGTGGTAGCTTGTGACATGCGTTCCTCGCGCTTCCTCTGCTGGCGCCGCGTGCTGGGTGGCGGCGGGGTCGTTTTCGCCCTGCTGGCCCTGCCAGGCTGCAGCACCTTGCCCGGCGCGCCGACGAGTGCGCCCGCCTGGGCCGACGAAGCCGGCTGCCACGCCTGGCTGGCCCGCCTGGACGACGCCGTGGCCACGGCGCAGGTGGCCGATGCCGAGGCCGAGCGCATCGCCGGCTTTGCGGGCCTGCGCGTCGACCGCACCGGCATGGCCTTGCGCGACGAGGCCCGCCAGAGCGACGCCGCATTCGCGGCCTGGGTGCAGCGTGCCGCCGCGCTCGACGACGCCGCGCGCGCGGCCGAGATCGCCAACCTGCCGGCAGCCGCGCTGGGCCCGGCCGGCGCGGTCGAGGCCTCGGCGCGCACGCACGACTGCCGCCACCGCGCCGTGCAGCAGCTGCTCGCTCCCTCGGCGCAGCCGCTGCGCGCCGCGCTGCTCGAACGCGCCACCGTGCCCGCGCGCTACAGCACCGCCGGCCGCGCGCTCGGCCTGTACCCGCTGGTGCGCTGGCCGTTTTTTGCCGGCGTGCAGGGCTGGCAGAAGCAGCACGCGGCCGAGATGGCGCGCTGGGCCACGCAGCCCCCGCGCCTGCACCGCGTCGGCCCCGCGGCCGCTACGCGGGCGCGCGAGCAGCCGCCGCCCTGGCCACCCGCCACCGACGCGCTCGGCCTGCCGCAGCCCACGCCGGCCCACGCGGCGCAGTTGTTCGCCTGGCACGCGCCGGTGTTCGAGATCGAGGCCCTCGGCAGCCCCGACCGTTTCGGCGCCCTGGCCTGGCCCGAGGCCGGCCCGCCGCGCGTGGACACGGCCGCGCCGGTGGTCTACCAGCGCCTGTCGCACACGCGTGTGGGCGGGCTCTGGCTGCTGCAGCTCAGCTACACGCTGTGGTTCCCCGAGCGGCCGGCGAGTTCGGCCTTCGATCTGCTGGCCGGCGCGCTGGACGGCGTCGTGCTGCGCCTGACGCTCGACGAGCACGGCCAGCCGCTGCTGCTGGACACCATCCACGCCTGCGGCTGCTACCACCTGTTTTTCCCGGCCGCCACGCTGCGGCCGCGCGACGGTGGGCCGCGCTTCGAGGAGTGGCTGTTCGCCCCTGCGCCGCTGCCGCCGCTGGCGCCCGCGCAACGCCTGGTGGTGCGGCTGGCCTCGGCCACGCACTACGTGATGGGCCTGCAGACGCTGCCGCGGGCGACGCTGGCAGCCGAGACGTACACGCTGCAGCCCGAGGAGGCCCTGCGTTCGCTGCCCACGCCCAGCGGCCGCCGCAGCCTGTACGGCCCCGATGGCCTGGTGGCCGGCACCGAGCGCGGCGAGCGCGTCCTGTTCTGGCCGATGGGCATTGCCAGCGCCGGTGCGATGCGGCAGTGGGGCCACCACGCCACGGCCTTTGTCGGGCAGCGGCACTTCGATGAGGCCGACCTGATCGATCGGCGTTTCGAGCCGGCGCGGCCTTGACAGACGCCCGCGCCAAAGAGGCGCATGCTCTGTGAGATGAACACCGCCACGAGCCCGCCGCATGATCCAGCCGCACGTGTCGGCTTCCTCAACCAGCCCACGAGGCACCTCTTTTTCACCGGCAAGGGCGGCGTCGGCAAGACCTCGCTGTCCACCGCCACCGCGCTGGCGCTGGCCGATGCCGGCCGCCGCGTGCTGCTGGTGAGCACCGACGCGGCCTCGAACCTCGACGAGATGCTCGGCATCGAGCTGCGCAACACGCCCGTGCCGGTGCCGGGCGCGCCGGGCCTCGCGGTGCTGAACATCGACCCCGACGTGGCGGCCGAGTCCTACCGCCAGCGTGTGCTGGCTCAGATGGGCGAGGGCGCCAGCGCCGACGAGCGGGCCACGGTGCGCGAGCAGCTCTCCGGCGCCTGCACCACCGAGATCGCCTCGTTCGACGAGTTCTCGTCGCTGCTGGCCGACGCGGCCGCCGCCTGGGACCACGTCGTCTTCGACACCGCACCCACCGGCCACACGCTGCGGCTCCTGAGCCTGCCCAAGGCCTGGACGGGTTTCCTGCGCGACAACGACCGTGGTGCCTCGTGCCTGGGCCCGCACTCGGGCCTGAAGATGCAGGAGGCGCGCTTCCAGGCCGCGCTCGACGCCCTGGGCGATGCCGCCCAGACCACCGTGGTGCTGGTGACGCGGCCCGAGCGCGGCGCCATTGCCGAGGCCGCGCGCACCTCGGTGGAACTGCGCACGCTGGGGCTGGACAACCAGCGCCTGGCCATCAACGGCGTCTTCCACGCCAGCGCACGCGATGACGCGGTGGCGCTGGCCATCGAAGCCCTCGGCCAGCAGGCCCTGGCCGAACTGCCGGCGGTGCTGCGCGCGCAGCCGCAGGACCAGGTGCCGCTGCGCGCCTTCGACACCGTGGGCCTGCCGGCCCTGCGCGCACTGCTGCAGCCGGGTGCCGGCCCGGCGCTGCCGGCCGCCGCCGCTGCCCCGGCCGCGGCCGACGCCGCGGCCCTGCCCGGGTTGGCGGCACTGGCCGACGAACTGGCCGCCGCCGGGCACGGCCTGGTCATGGTGATGGGCAAGGGCGGCGTCGGCAAGACCACCATCGCCGCCGCGCTGGCGCTGGGCCTGGTGCAGCGCGGGCACAGCGTGCACCTGAGCACCACCGACCCGGCGGCGCACCTGGCCGACACGCTGAACGGCAGCGCCGATGGCCCCGTCGACGGCCTGCGCGTCAGCCGCATCGACCCCGCCGTCGAAACCCGGCGCTACATCGACAAGATCATGGCCGCCAAGGCGCCGCGGCTCGATGCGCAGGAGCAGGCGCTGCTGCTCGAAGACTTGCAGTCGCCCTGCACCGAGGAGGTGGCGGTGTTCCACGCCTTCTCGCGCATCGTCAGCGAGGCGCGCAGCGCCTTCGTCGTGCTCGACACCGCGCCCACGGGGCACTCGATGCTGCTGATGGACGCCACCGGTGCCTACCACCGCCAGATGACGCGCGAGTTCGAAGGCCACGGCGCGGCCCGTGTCGTGACGCCGCTGATGCGGCTGCAGGATGGCAGCACGACGAAGATCATCCTCGTCACGCTGCCCGAGGCCACGCCGGTGTCGCAGGCTGCCGCGCTGCAGGACGACCTGCGCCGCGCGCACATCGAGCCCTATGCCTGGCTGCTGAACAAGAGCGTGCTCGCCGCCGGCACGCACGACCCGCTGCTCGCCGCGCGGCTGGCCGGTGAACGGCGGCAGATTGGGCGGCTGCAGGGCGGCCTGGCGAAGCGGCTGTTCGCGTTGCCCTGGCTGGCCACGCCGCCGGTGGGCGTGGCCGAGTTGAGTCGGCTCGCACGCGCCTAGCTGGCTTGCAAAGAGGGCTGTATGTGCATACAGTACCCTCTTCGAGGAGCCCCGCCATGCACGACCGCTTGAACCCCCAAGGCCTGCGCCAACACTACCGCCCGTCGCGCTTTCGAACCCCTGGTTGGCTGCGCCAACTGTGGGTATGGCTGTAGCTTACTGAGCGGCAGACCGGCGGGCAGCAAGCCCCGCCGCGCTGTGTGCGACAGCGGCCAGACAAGCTGCTGGCCGGTGGCTACAAGGGTGTTTCCGAACCATCCGCGCTCGAAGCCGGAGACACCATGAACCGCACTCACCGATCGCAGCCGGGCTTTCAGCCGGTCCCTCACCCAGCCACACGCCTGCAGACACCGCTTCGGCTCGCCGCCGTGCTGCTGGCCGGCGTCGCGCTCGCGGGTTGCGAGAACATGAGCGCCCGCCAGACGGGCACCGCCCAGGGCGCCGGCGTGGGCGCCGTGGCTGGCGCGGTGCTCGGAGGCGTCACCGGCGGCAATGCCGGCCGTAGCGCGGTGATCGGCAGCGCATTGGGTGCCATCGCCGGCAACCTGTGGTCCAAGCGCATGGAAGACAAGCGCAAGGATCTCGAGGCCGCCACCGCCGGCACCGGCATCGAGGTCGCGCGAACGGCCGACAACCGGCTGCGCGTGAACGTGCCCGCCGACCTCAGCTTCGCCACCGGCAGCGCCATGCTGCAGCCTGGCACCGGCCGTGTGCTCGACCGCTTCGCCGAGGGGCTGGATGCCAGCATGCAGGTGCGCATCATCGGCCACACCGACAGCACCGGCAGCGATGCCATCAACGACCCGCTGTCGCAGGAGCGGGCCCGCGCGGTGCGCGATCACCTGCAGGACCGTGGCGTGCCGACCAGCCGCATGGACGTGGTCGGCCGCGGTTCGCGCGAGCCGCTGGCCGACAACGGCAGCGAGAACGGCCGCGCACGCAACCGGCGCGTCGAGCTGTTCCTCAGCGAGCCTCAGGGCTGAGGCCGCGTCATGACCAACGCCCTGCACGATGCCCCTGAGCTGGGGTCGTCGACCATCGGCGACGTGCCCACGTGGTTCGGTCTCTTCAAGCCCGTGGGCTGGCTGATGGTAGGACTGCCGAGCCCGGCGCTGGCCGACACGCTGGAGCAGGCGCTGCTCGCCGCTGGCTGGACCGACGCGACCGTGCTGCGCTTCAACCCGGGCGAGAGCCTGGCGCAGTTGCGGGCCATGACCGACGACCCGGGCCCCTTGGCCGACTTTGGCCATGAAGTTACCCTGCCAGGGCGTTATGTCGAACTGGCGCAGCAGGGCTACGGCTGGTGCCTGGTGAAGGTGGACGACAACCCGCAGGCCGTGGAAGCGGCCGCCATCGCCCGCGACGGCGGCGCGACACTGGCGGTGCACTACCGGCTGCTGACGATGGAAGAGCTGATCTGACCGCGGCGGCAGCTGCCGCTGCCCGATCCGCGCCCGTCGTTCTGCCCTGTCTGTGGGCAAGAACCTGCTGCAGGCGCCGTGGGCCTGGATCGGCGTGGCCGTGATGGCGGTGTACACGCTGATGGCCGGCAGCCGTGTCTACGGCGGGCGCTGGTGGGCGCGCGTGCTGCGCAGCGTGGCGCTGACGCTGCGGTACATGGCACTGCTGGCGCTGACGGTGCCGCTGGCCAGGCTGCTCGCGCGGGTGGCCTGAGGGGTTGCTCGGTGTCCGGCCGCTACGGCCCGCGCCGCAGCCAGCCGCCGGCCGCGGCGAGCGCGCGCTGCGTCTCGTCGTAGCCCACCTGCACCGCCTCGGCATAGCGCTTCCACTGCAGCATGCCGATGCGCGGCAGTGCGGGGCTCAGCACGAGGTCGGCCTCGGCCGCGGCGGCGCGCTGGCGCGCGGTGCCGTACAGCGCCGTCACGTTCATCAGGTAGTTTGGCAGCGTGGGCAGCCGGTAGCGGCGCTGGCGCTTCGGGCGCAGGCGGTCGCGCACCAGTTGCCACGGCGTGGGCAGGGCGTCGAGTTCGATGCGGCGCGGCAGAGCCAGCCCGAGGTCGACGCCGATGATGTGGCCGATGCCCCAGGTGTTGCGCATCACGTCGACGGGCAGGTTGTTGAACACGCCGCCGTCACACAGCAGATCGCCGTCGCGCAGGACCGGCGGCATGGCGCCGGGGATGGCGCAGGTGGCCATCACGGCCGGCACCAGCGGGCCGCGGTCGAGCACCAGTTCGGTGGCGCGCGAGTAGTTGGTGGCGATGCAGAAGTAGGGCTTCCAGAGGTCCTGGATGTCCAGGCCCGCGGCGGCGCCGAAGCGGCGCTCGGTGCGCTCCATCATGCCCAGCAGCCGCCGCGCCTTGATCAGTCCGAGCATCGGAAACAGCGTGAAGTCGCCGGTCGGGTTGTCGGCGAAGTGGCGCGCGAAGGTGTCGTGCAACTCATCGGCCGTGGTGTCGAAGGCCATCACGGCGCCGAACACGGCGCCCATGCTGGTGCCGCCGATGGCGTCGAGCGGCACGCCGTGCTCCTGCAGCGCGCGGTAGGCGCCCACGTGAGCCGCGCCGCGCGCGCCGCCGCCCGAGAGCACCAGGCCCACGCCGCGCCGTCCGAGCAGGCGGGCCAGCCGCGCCACGTCGGGCGCGTGACCCTGGCGCAGGTGCACGAGCGCCCGCAGCTGGCGCCCCGCGTGCCAGCGCGCGCTGCCGGTGGGGCCGCGGCGGCCCTCGGGGTGCACCAGCACCAGCACGGTGGTCGGTGCCGCACGCGCCTGGCTGCCGGTCAGGCCGCAGGCCTGCTCGATGGCGCCGGGCGCGGACTCGTCGTCGGCGTGCGCCAGCAGCAGCACCTCATCGCCCTGGCGCGCGCAGCAGCGGGTCCAGGGAGTGGGGCCGGCGTCGGCCAGCAGCAGCACCAGGTCGTGCGTGGTCTCGATCTCGTCCAGCACCACGGCCATGCGGCGCACCGATTCGCTGTCGTCACCGGGCACGTGGCCCAGGCGCGCGGCCATCGCCGCGGCGTCGAGCCGGGCCACACGCCCGTGGCGCGCCAGCTCAGCAGTCAGGCCTTCGACCAGCGCGGCTGCCGCCCTGGCATCGAAGCGGCCGCCCAGCGGCAGCAGCGCGATGACGACGGGCCGGTCGGGCCGCACCCCTCGGCCCTGGGTCTGCAGCCGCGCGACGATCTGCCGCGTGAGCGCCATCGACACCGCCGGATGCTGGCGGAACAGCAGGTCGAAGGCCGGCCGGGTCAGCCGCGCCAGCACCGAATCGCGCATCGCCACCAGCGTGGCCGAGCGCGGCTCGTCGGTGACCAGGCTCATTTCGCCCACCACCTGGCCGCGCGTGATCTCGCGCACCACGCGCTCCTCGCCATCGGCGCCGGTGATGCTCACGCGCAGCCGGCCGCTGGCCAGCATGTACATGGCGTCGCCCGGGTCGCCCTGGCGCATCAGCACGGCGCCGGCCGGCAGCTCGATCCAGTCGAGCTCGTGCCGGAGCTGGGCCAGCGTGGGCTCGTCGGCGTCGGGCAGGAAGGCGCGCAGGTGCGCCAGCAGCAACTCGTCGAGGGGGTGGGCGGTGTGGGACATGGCGGATCAGGCGCTGCGGCCCTGCTCGTGCAGCACGAGGCCGCGGAACACGGCCGTGTGCCCGGGTGTGGCCACGCCGTGGGCCTGGCCGAGCGCGTGCACACGGCCGCTCAGCCAGCGCAGCTCGAGACGGTTGCCGCGTTCCAGGTCTTCGGCCATCGAGGCGCGGAACGTGGGCGGCATCAGCGCCAGCTTGGCCATGACCTCGTCGCCGAGGCCGGCGCGCAAGGCCACGCCTTCGGCCTCGGCCACGGCCAGCGTCTCGTCGATCAGCTGGCGCTGGAAGGCGCGCGTCTCGGGGTGGGCCAGGATGGCACCCATGCGCGCGCGCAGCAGCGCGGTGGCGCCGGACAGGGAGGCCAGCGTGACGAACTTCTCCCACACCGTCTGGCGCGCGTTGTCGCTCAGTTTGACCGTCAGCCCCGTCAGCCCTGTCAGGCCGGCTGCGGCGGCGGCCAGGTTCGCCATCACTTCGTCGCCCCCGGCGCCATCGGCCACGATGACATGGAAGCCGCCGGGCGAGCGGATGACACCGGGCCGGTCGATCACGGCCGAGAGGTAGATCACGCCTTCGAGCACCTGGGCGGCCGGACCGAGCTGCTGGCGCAGCAGCGCGGCGCTGTCGATGCCGTTCTGCAGCGTCAGCACACGCGTGCCCGGGCCCACCAGGGGCGCCATCGCGGCAGCGGCGCTGTCGGTGTCGAAGAGCTTGACGGCGAAGATCACCAGGTCGACCGGGCCCACGGTCGACGGGTCGTCGGTGGCCGCCACCCGGGGCAGCGCCAGCGGCTGCTCGGGGTGCTCGATGCGCAGGCCCTGCTGCTGCAGCGCCGCCAGATGTGCGCCGCGGGCGATGAAGTGAACCTCCTGTCCGGCCTGCTGCAGCCAGGCGCCGGCGTAGCCGCCGACGCCGCCCGAACCCATGATCGCGATGCGCATTCCCGGTCTCTGTTCTTGTTGTGTCGGCGCAAGTATCGGCGACACATCGGGCGCTCGAGCCCGTGACAGATTCACCAGGGCATCAGCTCACCGCGTCGGCGCGCCGGCTGAAATCGGCGCCGAAGTGGCCGACGAAGGCCGGCACCTCCAGATCGGCCGGCGAGTAGCCCGGCCGCATCGTGCGCAGCCGCATGCCCATCGGCGCCACGGCCATCCAGAAGCGGGCCTTCGGCGTGATGCGGCAGCGCGGGCCGTGGCGCGGGATGTCCACCGCCGACATCAGGTTCATCACGTCGCCGATGAAGCGGTGGATGTGGCGCTGCGCGACCCCGCACATCGCGGCGCGGTGCGGCCAGCTTGCGAGGCCGGTGCCGAACAGGTGCTGGTACAGGTCGTGCGCCACCGCGCGGTGCTCGATCTCCTCGACCATGTGCCACTTGAAGAGCTGGCCCCAGGGCTCGAGGGTGAACTCGTTGTCGTACCAGCCCACCTTCAGCGCGTGCAGCGCCGACTGCGTGGTGTAGCTCTCGAAGCCTTCGGCAAAGCCGATGCGGAAGGCGTCGTCGCGTTCGGCCAGGAAGCCGTCGAAGTCGGCCTTCAGGCGCTGCACGCGCTCGGCCAGACCCGGGTAACCGTGGCCGAGGATGACCTTGTTGAAGTCGGTGTGGTGCTGGTAGTGCTGCGCTTCCTGGCGGCAGAAGCGGTCGACGCTGTCGCGCAGCGGGGCGTCGGTGATGCGGTCCATCACCCGCCGCACCGACTTCACCAGGAACGGCTCCATGTGCTCCGCATACAGCCCCATGGCGCTGTGCGTGTACGACAGCGCCGAGTTGCCGCCGATGTACAGCGGGTGGAACATGGCGGGGTCGGGCCGGGCGAAGCCCATGCGGCGCACCGGGATGGCGTGCAGGTCCATCACCTGATTCTGCCGCCCGGGCTCGCATCCGGCGGCCGCTCAACCCAGGTCAAATCGGTCCAGGTTCATCACCTTCGTCCAGGCGGCGCCGAAGTCGTGCACGAACTTCTCCGCCGCGTCGGCCTGCGCGTACACCTCGGCGTACGAGCGCAGCTGCGAGTTCGAGCCGAAGACCAGATCCACCGTCGTGGCCGTCCAGCGGGCGGCGCCGGTCTTGCGGTCGGTGCCTTCGAGCACGCCCTCGGTCGCGGTCTTCTGCCAGGCCGTGCGCATGTCCAGCAGGTTGACGAAGAAGTCGTTGCTCAGTGTGCCGGCGCGGGCCGTCAGCACGCCGTGCGCCTGGCTGCCGTGGTTGCCGCCGATGACACGCAGGCCGCCGATGAGCACCGTCATCTCGGGCGCCGTCAGCGTGAGCAGCTGCGCCTTGTCGACCAGCAACTCGGCCTGCAGGCTCGCGAGGCCCGGCTTGACGTAGTTGCGGAAGCCATCGGCCCGCGGCTCGAGCACGGCGAAGGAGTCGACGTCGGTCTGGTCCTGGCGCGCATCGGTGCGGCCGGGTGCGAACGGCAGCTTCAGCTCGACACCGCCGCGGCGTGCGGCTTCTTCGACCGCCGCGTTGCCGGCGAGCACGATGAGGTCGGCCAGCGACACCTTCTTGCCGCCCGCGGCGCGAGCGTTGAAGTCCTTCCGGATGCCCTCCAGCGCCGCCAGCACGCTGGCCAGTTCGGCCGGCTCGTTGGCCTGCCACTGGTTCATCGGCGCCAGCCGGATGCGCGCGCCGTTGGCGCCGCCGCGCTTGTCGCTGCCGCGGAAGCTGCTGGCCGAGGCCCAGGCCGTGCGCACGAGCGGCCCCGTGCCCAGCCCCGAGGCCCGCACGGCGGCCTTCAGCGCCGCCTGGTCGGCCGCGTCCACCAGCGCGTGGTCGACGGCGGGCACCGGGTCTTGCCAGATCAGCTCTTCCTTCGGCACCAGCTTGCCCAGGTAGCGGCTCTTCGGCCCCATGTCGCGGTGCGTCAGCTTGAACCAGGCGCGTGCGTAGGCGTCGGCAAAGGCGGCCGGGTCGGCCAGGTAGCGGCGCGAGATCTTCTCGTAGGCCGGGTCGAAGCGCAGCGACAGGTCGGCCGTGGTCATCATCGGCGGGTGCTTCTTGCCGGGTTCGTGGGCGTCGGGGATCAGGTGCTCGGGCTTGCAGTTCACGGCGCGCCACTGGTGCGCGCCGGCGGGGCTCTTGACGAGTTCCCACTCGTAGCCGAAGAGGGTCTCGAAGTAGCCGTGGTCCCAGGTCGTGGGGTGGGGCTTCCAGGCGCCTTCGATGCCGCTGGTGATGGTGTCGGCGCCGCGGCCGCTGCCGTGGCTGTTCTTCCAGCCCAGGCCCTGCTCCTCGATGCCGGCGCCTTCGGGCTCGCGGCCGACGTGGCTTTCGGGCGCGGCGCCGTGGGCCTTGCCGAAGGTGTGGCCACCGGCGACCAGCGCCACCGTCTCCTCGTCGTTCATGGCCATGCGGGCGAAGGTCTCGCGCACGTCGCGGCCGCTGGCCACCGGGTCGGGGTGGCCGTCGGGGCCCTGCGGGTTGACGTAGATGAGGCCCATCTGCACGGCACCGAAGGGCCCTTGCAGCTCGCGCGCGCCGGTGTAGCGGCCCTGTGACTTGTCGGAAGTGGCCAGCCACTCGGCCTCGGCGCCCCAGAAGATGTCCTTCTCGGGCTCCCAGATGTCGGGCCGGCCGCCGGCGAAGCCGAAGGTCTTGAAGCCCATCGACTCCATCGCCACGTTGCCGGCCAGCACCAGCAGGTCGGCCCACGACAGCTTCTGGCCGTACTTCTGCTTCACCGGCCAGAGCAGCCGGCGTGCCTTGTCGAGGTTGCCGTTGTCGGGCCAGCTGTTCAGCGGCGCGAAGCGCTGCGCGCCACTGCCCGCACCGCCACGGCCATCATGGATGCGGTAGGTGCCGGCGGCGTGCCAGGTCATGCGCACGAAGAGGCCGCCGTAGTGGCCCCAGTCGGCTGGCCACCAGTCCTGCGAGTCGGTCATCAGCGCCTTCAGGTCGGCCACGACGGCATCGAGGTCGAGCTGGGCGAAGGCCTGGGCGTAGTCGAAGTCGGCGCCGAGCGGGCGGGTCTTGTCGGACTGCTGGTGCAGCATGTCCAGGTTCAGCTGCGTTGGCCACCAGTCGCGGTTGCTGCGGCCGCCTGCGGCCATGGTCTGGGCGCCGTGCGGGAACGGACACTTCATTTCGGTCGACATCGGTGTCTCCTGTGACGAGCCGCCCACCCGGGCAGCGATGGGGCAGTCTAGGAGCCGCGCGACGGCGGGGCCAACAGATCGTGCCAATGGCGCCGATAGCGGCCGGGGGCCCCTGCACATCAGGGTTCACCCGAGGGGCGGGCCGAGGTGCCTCCCCTGCATCAGGGCTGCCCTGGGGTACCCAAATCGCGGCGGAAGCCTAGGCTCGGAGCGCAGGTGCGTCTGCTCGGCCCCGAACTTGCACCAGCCGCGCGCACCGCATCACAAGTCCAGTACATGGCAGGAGGTTTCTTGATGGCATCGAATCGATTGGCGCAGCGCACTCGGCGGCTCGCACGGCCCTTGGCGATGATCCTGGCGCTGCCGCTGGCGTGCGCCGCACTGGCGGCCGGCCCTGTGGCCAAGGCGCCCGCCGGCAAGGCTGCCGTGGCGCCCAGCGCCGAGAAGGCGCAGCACTGGTCCGCCTGGGGCGGCACCGTGGGCATCCGCTGGAACCGCGAGCTGGCCGCCGATCTCGGGCTGAGCTTCGGCGCCACCGTCGGTCGCCATGCCGAGCTGAGCTGGCGGCAGCACGAGATGTTCAGCCTGCAGAACGTCGGCAGCCTCGAGTTCGACGTCCGCAACAACAACCTCCGCGGCTTCGTCGGTGGTGCGCTGCAGGCCAGCGGCGGGCATGTGCTCGAGTCGGCCTCGGGCCGCATCGACCTCACGAACTTCCAGCTCGTGCCGCGTGCGCAGCGCGCAGCGGGCGAAGCACCGGTGCTGGACCTCGTCAGTGCCGACGGCACCGCCTGGTTCTACATCGACCGCCTGATGTACGAGCTGATCGACGGCAACAGCCGCCTGGCGGTGCGCACCATGGACGTGCGCATCACGCCCGCGCTGGCTCGCCGCCTGGGTGCACCCGAGGTGGCCGACATGGCCATCGCCGACATGGAGATGACCACCGACGTGCAGCGCCAGGGTGCCGATGCCGCGCCGCAGGGCGTCATCGCCCGCAAGTGGCACGGCACGCCGGTGCCCGGCGTGCCGGGCGCCACCTACCTGGCCGACCTGTTCATGACGACCTTCAGCGCGCAGTACAGCCGCTGCGATGGTTGCACCGGCGCCGGCGGCAACGGCCAGGTGGTGTTCACGCCCTCGTCGACGCTGCGCAACAACCGCAACAACGGCACGCCCGTCGTGGTGGTGCCGGGCGACCCGCGCGGCACCAGCAGCGCGCTGTACACGGCCGACATCCCCTGGCACCAGAAGTTCACCGGCAACTTCGCGCCCTACAACAACGACCAGCATCCCTACCTGATCTGGAACCTGTACCGCCTCAACGTCGACGGCACGATGGACCAGATCGGCCGCTCGGGCGTGAAGCACGGGTTTCTGACCATCAACACCTCCTGCGACGAGAACCCGGGCGACTCCCACATCCTGGGTCGCGGCTGCGCCGACGTCTATGGCGTCGGCAACAACGACAGCCCCAACGACCTGGGCCCGCGCTCGGAGATCATCCCGGCCACCAACCAGTGGGGCCGCTGCGGCTCGATCTACGACGTCAACTGCGACGGCATCGCCAACTCCACGAGCAACGGCTCCTACGGTCAGCGCCTCATCGTGCGCGAGTCGCAGTTCAGCGGTGCCGCCCACGAGGGTGCCACCTACCTGTTCGAGTCCTGGTACCTGGCGCGCCAGGACATCGACATCCTCAACTCTGTGGGCACCAAGCGCGTGACCTTCTCGCGCCCGGGCACCGTGTGGGCGGTGGGCGGCAACGACCAGTTCCGCCTCGGCCCCGCCATCGACCGCTGGGTCGACCCGGCAGCGCCCGGCGCGAACGCTTCGACCCAGACGCTCACCACGCCCGAAGGCACGGTCAAGGTCGCGGGCAAGGTCACGGCGCTGGGCGGCGGCCGCTGGCGCTATGACTACGCGGTGATGAACCTCGACTTCGCGCGCGCCGTCACCACCGGGGCCGAGCCCAACCTGCGGGTCGTCAGCAACCTGGGCCTCAACGGCTTCAGCTTCCCGGTCGGCTCGGCCACCGTCACCGACCTGAAGTTCGGCGACGGCGATCTCGATGCGGCCAACGACTGGACCGGCAGCGTGCGCTCCGGCAGCCTCACCTGGGTGGCGCCGGCCGGCAACGCGCTGAACTGGGGCACGATGTTCCGCTTCTCGTTCATCGCCAACCAGGCGCCCACGCGCAGCCAGTACGTGGTGAGCATCGCCTCGGCGGGCAACCCCAAGGTGCTCAAGGGCAACGGCCTGCTCACGCCGCCGGCCTTGCGCGTGACGCGGCGCTGAGCGGCTGCCCATGATGCGCCCCGCGGCCGCGGCCCCGCCCGCGCGCCCGGTTCTCGTGACGGGCGGAAGCGGCTACATCGCCGGCTTCCTGATCCAGCGACTGCTGGCCGAGGGCTGCACCGTGCACACCACGGTGCGCAGTCGCTCGCGCGAGGCGTCGCTGCGGGCGCTGCTGCAGGCCCACGCGGCGGCCGGCGCGCCGGCCGCCGCCGGCGAGCGCCTGCGTGTCTTCGAGGCCGACCTCACCGCCGATGCCGGCTGGGCCGAGGCCGCCGCCGGCTGCGGCCTCGTGGCGCATCTGGCCTCGCCGCTGCCGCGTGGCGTGCCCAAGAACGCCGACGAGCTGATCGTGCCGGCCCGCGACGGCGCGCGGCGTGCCCTGCGGGCCGCCCGCGATGCCGGTGCGCAGCGCGTGGTGATGACGTCTTCGGTGGCCGCCGTGGCGTATGGTCATGGAAGAGATGGCCATGGCTCTGGCGAACGCCGCTACACCGAGGCCGACTGGACGCAGCTCAGCCAGCCCGGCCTCACGCCCTACATCCGCTCCAAGACCATCGCCGAGCGTGCGGCCCGCGACTGGGTGGCGGCCGAAGGCGGCGGCCTCGAGCTGTGCACCATCAACCCTTCGGTCGTGCTCGGCCCGGTGTGGAGCGGCGACTACTCGGCCTCGGTGGTGCTGGTGAAGATGCTGCTCGACGGCCGCGTGCGCGCCTGCCCCGACATCGGCTTCGGCATCGTCGACGTGCGCGACGTGGCCGACCTGCACTGGCGTGCCCTCGTCACGCCCGGCCTGGCCGGTGAGCGCTTCATCGCCTCGGGCCGATTCATGAAGATGATCGAGGTGGCCGGCGTGCTGCGTGCCGCGCTCGGCCCGCAGGCCGCGCGGGTGCCCACGCGAACTGTGGCCGACTGGCTGATGCGGCTGGCGGCGCCCTTCAGCAGCGTGGCGCGCGCCGTGGCCACCGAACTGGGCACCGTGCGACACCACGACGCCTCGCATGCGCGCGAGCGCCTGGGCTGGCAGACGCGGGCCGTGGAAGACAGCATCCTCGACTGCGCGCGTTCCCTGCTCGAGCAGGGCCTGCTCAGGGCGTGATCAGCCCCTGAGCCGGACTCAAGCGCGCCGGCGCACCACGCCCGCCACCACCGCCAGGCCGGCCAGCAGCATCGCCCAGGTGCCCGGCTCGGGCACCGGCGTCAGCTGCCACAGCGCGGTGCCGGCGCTCACGCCGTCGGCCCCTTCGTTGGCCACGGCCAGGTAGTTCACGCCGTCGATGCTGAAGGCCGTCAGGCCTTCGGGGCGCAGCAGGCGGCTGAAGCCGCCGGTGCCGTCGGTCACGAGCAGCCGCACGAAGCTGGCGTTGGTCGGGTCGGTGATGTCGAACACCGCGGTGGCGCCCGACAGCGTGCGCTCCAGGCCGATGAAGGCGTAGGTGCGGTCGCCGATGGCCAGCAGCGCCACGCCCTCGGGCTCGACGCCCTTGTCGCGGCTGCGGCCGTCGTCGTAGATGCCGGCGTCGGCGGCGGCGCGGTCGAGGATGGAGCCGCTGTCGTAGACCAGGTCGCCGTTGGCGTCGCGGATCGAGAACGAGCGTGCGCCGGTGGCGAAGCGGCCATCGGCCGTGACGCGCAGACGCGACTCGACGCCGCTGCCGCCCAGCGCCACGCGGTCGGCGTTGTCCTCGCGGAAGTCGCCCTCGTTGGCCATCACCACGTAGGTCTGGCCGCCCACGCTGTAGGTGGCCATCGCGTCGGGCATGTACAGGCCGCGCACCGGCACGTTGACAAAGCCGATGCTGGCGTTGTCGCGCGGGTCGATTTCATTGCCGGCCAGGCTGTGGTCCTTGCTGCCCAGACCCACCACGGCGAGGGTGCTGTTCGTGGCCAGGTCGATGATGCCGAGCGCGTTGTTCTCCTGCAGGCCGACGAAGGCGCGGCTGCCGTCGGGGCTGATGGCGATGTACTCGGGCTCCCAGTCCATGCCCGGCTGGCGCACGTTCAGGCCCATGTTGCTGGCCGTGGGGGTGACGCCGCCGAACACCGGCATGGCGACGACGCGGCGCGAGGCCACGTCGATGATGCTGACGCTGCCCACCGGGTCGGGGAACCCGTAGGCGGTGTCGGGCACGGCATTCGGCGTGCCTTCGTTGGCCACCAGCAGCTTGCGGCCGTCGGGCGTGAACGTCAGCATGTCGGGAAGCGCGCCCACGGTGATCGGGCTCGTGCCGGCCAGCGGCGCGCGCGTGGTGGTGTCGTACAGCACCACCAGGCCGGGCAGGCGGCGGTCGCTGCTGTTGTCGAAGGCCAGCGCGGCGATGTTGCCGTGGATGGCGATGCTGTTCAGGCCGCCAAAGGCCGTGGTGTTGATGAAGCCCTGGCTGACGCCGGTGAGGGCATCGAGCACGTCGACGCCGTTCGGGCCCGTCACCCACAGGGTGCGGCTGGCCGATTCGAAGCTGACGATCTCGGACAGGAAGCCGCCGGGCACGCCGGTGTGCGTCTGCGTCCACAGCAGGCTCGCGCTGTCGAGCGGCGCGGCGGCGGCGGGCATCGCCAGCGTGGTGGCGGTGGCCAGGGCGAGCAGGCTGTGGCGGAAGGAAGACATGGGTGTGACGCTGCCGTGAAAGGTGATCTGGGATGGTCGCCGCGGTTTGTGTCGGTGCCGTGACAGCCTGGTGACCGTGCGGCGATGCCACCTGGGCCCGCACCCCCGGGCCGCGGGGGGCGTGCTACGGTGCGGGATGCCGCCACCGAAAGCCTGCTCATGCACGTTGCCGTCTACAGCACCCGCCGCTACGACCGCGAGTTCCTCGACCGCGCCAACGCGGCTGGCCGGCACCGCTTGGACTACCTCGAGGCCCGGCTCGACCTGAGCACCGTGCCGGCCGCCGGCGCTGCCGACGCCGTGTGCGCCTTCGTCAACGACCGGCTCGACGCCGAGGTGCTGCGCGCGCTGCAGGCCCGCGGCGTGCGCCTGGTGGTGCTGCGCTCGGCGGGGTTCAACCATGTCGACCTGGCCGCGGCCGCGGCGCTGGGCATCGCGGTGGGGCGCGTGCCGGCGTATTCGCCCCACGCCGTGGCCGAGCACACCGCGGCGCTGGTGCTGGCGCTGAACCGCAAGATCCACAAGGCCTATGCCCGCGTGCGTGAAGGCAACTTCTCGCTCGACGGCCTGCTCGGCTTCGACCTCGTCGGCCGCACCGTGGGCCTGGTGGGCACCGGGCAGATCGGCAGCGCCTTCGCGCGCATCATGGCCGGCTTCGGCTGCCACTTGCTGGCGCACGCACCCGACGAAGACCCGGCCTGCATCGCCCTCGGTGCGCGCTACGTGCCGCTGCCCGAGCTGCTGGCCGCCAGCGACATCGTCAGCCTGCACTGCCCGCTCACGCCCGACACCCACCACCTCATCGACGCGGCTGCGCTGGCGCAGATGAAGCGCGGCGCGATGCTCGTCAACACCAGCCGTGGCGGCGTCGTCGACACGCGCGCCGTGATCCGCGCGCTCAAGACCGGGCACCTGGGCAGCCTGGGCCTCGACGTGTACGAGGAGGAAGGTGACCTGTTCTTCCGCGACTTGAGCAGCGTGGTGCTGCGCGACGATGTCTTTGCGCGGCTGTTGACGTTTCCGAACGTCGTCATCACCGGCCACCAGGGCTTCTTCACCGAAGAGGCGCTGACGGCGATCGCCGACATCACGATCGACAACCTCGATGTCTTCGAGTCGGAAGGGCGGCCGCGGCATGCGGTGTCGGTGGAGCGCGTGGTGTGAGTGCGGGTGAGCCCGAGGGCCAGACGATGAAGCGCGTGCTCGTCACTGGCGCCACCGGCACCATCGGCCGCGCCACCGTGCAGGCGCTGCTGCAGCGCGGTTTCGAGGTCGTGGCGGTGGTGCGGCCCGGCTCGGCGGCGAAGGCGGGAACAGCCGCGCTGCCCGCAGCGGCCACGGTGCGCGAAGCCGATGTGCTGGATGCGGCCGCGCTGGCGCGCGACGCCCTCGCCGGCGAGCGCTTCGATGTCTGGGTGTCCTGCCTGGCCTCGCGCACCGGTGAGCCGGCCGACGCCTGGCGCGTGGACCACCGCGCCCACAGCGAGGCCCTGGCGCTGCTGCGCGCGCATGGCGTGCAGCAGGTGGTGCTGCTGTCGGCGCTGTGCGTGCAGAAGCCCCGGCTCGCCTTCCAGCAGGCCAAGCTGGCCTTCGAGGCCGAGCTGCGAGCCTCGGGCCTGCGCTGGTCGATCGTGCGGCCGACGGCCTTTTTCAAGTCGCTGTCGGGGCAGCTGGCGCGGGTGCGCGCCGGCAAGCCCTTTCTCGTGTTCGGCGACGGCCGGCTGACGGCCTGCAAGCCGATCAGCGACCGCGACCTTGCGAGCTTTCTGGCCGACTGCATCGACGACCCCACACGCCACGACCGAGTGCTGCCCATCGGCGGCCCGGGGCCGGCGCTGACGCCGCTGGACCAGGTGGCGCTGCTGTCGCAACTGCTCGGGCGCGAGTTGCGGGTGAAACGCGTGCCGGTGCGCCTGCTCGACGCCATCGCCGCCACGCTGGCGTTGTTGGGCCGGGTACTGCCGCCGCTGCGCGCCAAGGCCGAGCTGGCCCTCATCGGCCGCTACTACGCCACCGAGTCGATGCTGGTGTGGGACACCGAGACCGGGCGCTACGACGCCGACGCCACGCCCGAGTTCGGCACCGACACGCTGCGTGCGCACTATGCTGCGCTGCTGCGCGGCGAGGTCGCCGACGAGCGCCGCGAGCACGCGGTGTTCTGACTGCGCTACTTCAGCACCGTCTCCTCGACGAAGCGCACCAGCGTCGCGAACTGGTAGTCGGCGTTCTCGCGCCGCGCGAAGCCATGGCCTTCGTTCTCGGCCAGCAGGTACCACACGGGCACGCCACGGGCCTGCAGCTTGCGCACGATCTGCTCGCTCTCGGTCCAGGGCACACGCGGGTCGTTCTTGCCCTGGGTGATGAGCAGCGGCTTCTTCACCTGTTCGGCATTGGTCAGCGGCGAGATGGCGTTGAGGAACTCGCGCATCGAAGGGTCGCGCTCGTCGCCGTACTCGGCACGCCGCAGGTCGCGGCGGTAGCTCTCGGTGTTCTCGAGGAAGGTGACGAAGTGGCTGATGCCGACGCTGCTGTAGGCGCCGGCGATCTTGTCCGACAGTCGCGTGGCCGCGGCCAGCGCCATGTAGCCGCCGTAGCTGCCACCGGCCACGATGACCTTGGCGCCGTCCAGCCGCGGGTGCGTGGCCGTCCAGTCGATGGCCGCGGCCATGTCGCGCACACTGTCTTCGCGCAGGCGGCCGTTGTCGAGGTCGAGGAAGGTCTTGCCGTAGCCGCTGGAGCCGCGCACGTTGGGCTCGAAGATGGCCACGCCGCGCTCGAGCAGCAGGTGGTTCAGGCGGCCGTTCCAGCCGACCTTGCTCTGCGCCTCGGGGCCGCCGTGCATCAGCATCAGCACCGGCCGCTTGCCGGCAAAACGTGCCGGCGGCAGGCTGAGCACGCCGCTGATGGTGCGGCCGTCGAAGCTCTTCCAGCGCACGATCTGCTGGTCGGGCACCTGGCTCAGGTCCAGGCCCGCGGGCGTGAGCGGTTTCGTCCAGGCCTCGAGGCGGCCGCTGGCGGGGTCGAGCACGTGGATCTGCGACGGGCCCTGTGGGCTGTCGGTCACCACGGCCAGCTCGCCCGACTTGCGGTGGAAGCGCAACTCGCCCACGCTGCCCGGTGGCACCGCCGGCACACGGCGCTCGGCACCGGTGTCGCGGTCGAAGAAGCGCAGCTCGTCACGGCCGTCGACGTTGATCGCCGCCGCCAGCAGCGGCAGCGCCGGGTCGCCGTCGCCGCGCGACACGTCCCAGGGGATGTGGCCCGTCAGGCGCGTCAGCGCGCCGGTGGCCATGTCGAGCCGCATCATTTCGCGGAACTCGCTGGCGCGGTCGCTCACCACGAACAGCTGCTTCGCGTCGGCCGACCAGCCGCTGGCGAAGTGCGCCGCGCGCAGCGTCTCGCCGGGCGCGGGCAGCAGGCGGCGGCGCTCGGCTGGTTTGCCTTCGGTCGCTGGCCCGGCCGCCGGCAGATCGATCAGCCAGGTCTCGGACTGCGTGGCCGCGATGTAGCGTGTGATGACGGCCTGGCGCTCGTCGGGCGTGACGACGAGGTTGAACCAGCCCGGGCCGGGCAGCTCGGCCAGCACGCGGCGGCCGCCGGGGGCGTCGGGCGCCAGCGGGTCGATGGCGGTGAAGCGCGTCGTCACCTCGGTGCGGCGGCCGCCGGCGGCGGTGCGGTCCAGCGGCACCGAGCTCACCACCAGCCGCTGCTGCCGCGGCAGCCAGGTGGCGATGGCGTGGCGCTCGCCGTAGGCCGTCAGGCGCGTGGTGGCCTTGGTGTCGGGGTCGAGCCGGTAGACCTGCGCGGCCTCGTTGCCGCCGATGTCGCGCTCGAAGACGATGTAGCGGCCGCGCTCGGGCTCCCACTCGGCGTCGGTCACGCGCTCGGGGCCGCTGGTCAGCGGCTCCAGCGCCGCCAGCGGGCCGCGCAGGCGGAACAGCTGCGGCGTGCTGCTGCCCGGCGCGCGGTGCGCCACCAGCATCTCGCGTTGCGTGGGGTGCCAGCCGACGAAGGCATGCCCCACGATGTCGGCGTAGCGCTGGAACGCCTGCACCGACGAGGCCGTGAGCGCTGGCGCGCCCTCCACGCGCAGCGCCGGCGGCGGTGGCAGCGGCGTCTCCGCCGGGGCTTCGGGCGGGGTGGTGGTGCAGGCCGCCAGCAGGGCCAGCAAGCCAAGGCAGGCGGTGTGGCGCCGCCGCAGAGGGGGTGTGTTCATGCGGCGATGCTAGTGCGCGGCGAGGGCGCTTCCGGTTCGTCCGCTCAGCCGCCGACGCGCTTGTAGAAGAACGTCGTCGGGCACAGCCCGCCGCGTGGCCACAGCGCGAAGTCGGGCACCTCGCCCACGCGCTGCCAGCCCAGGCGCGTGTACAGCCGGTCGGCGGCGCTGCCGGTCACGGTGTCCAGCACCAGCAGCGACTTGCCGCAGTCGGCGGCCATCTGCTCGGCCTCGCGCATCAGCGCCTCGGCCAGCCCGCGGCCGCGGGCGCGGCGGTGCACCTGCAGCTTGGCGAGGTCGGCGCGGTGCGGCTGGTTGTCGGGCTGGGCCAGCAGCAGCTGCACCGTGCCGATCACGCCCTCGGCGTCCTCCGCCACCAGCAGCGCGCGCTCGCCCGCCGCCACGCCCGCGGCCACGCGTTGCCAGAAGGCCCGCGCCTGGGCCTCGGACAGCGGGTGCATGAAGCCGATCGAGGCGCCGCCGTCGACGCAGTCGATCGTGAGTGCGGCCAGGCTGTCGATCGGCAGGGGCTCGTGGGGGTGGATGCGGCGCAGGGTGTTCATCACACCGGATTGGATCATCCTGCGCGCGCTGCGGCGCGCCCTTGCACGGCCGCCCATCCCTGATCGGCCGCCACCGCCAGTGCCAGGCACAGCCAGCCCGACCACATCACATGGCTCACGTAGTGAGCACCCCGCAGCACCTGCAGCGTGCCGAAGAGCGTGCCCAGCAGCAGCACGCCGGCACCCGCCGCGACCGCCGCGCGTGGCGCGTGGCGGCGCAGGGCCAGCGCAGGCACCAAGAAGGCAAAGGCCGCCACGGCGTGCCCCGACGGGAAGCAGTGGCCCGGACCCCCGTCGCGGACCCACAACCACAGGTGCGGCACGTGGGGAACCGGGCCGCCGAAATCGAGCACGTCCCAGGGGCAGCTGGTGGCGCTGGTGCGCTTGAGCAAGGGCACCACCGCCAGGGTCGCCAGCGTGGCCAGCAGCGTCCACAGCCGGGCGGCGCTGCGCCGCGGCCCCAGCGCGTGCGCGGCCTGCAAGGCGAGCATCAGGCCGGCCAGCCAGCGCCCGGCCTCGTGCAGGCGGCTGGCCCAGGTGCCGGGCGCGCGCAGCGGAAAGCGGGCCTCGCCACCGACCAGGGCACTGAGCGCGAGGTCGGCGCCAGACAAGTCCCAGGCCAGCACCAGCAGCAGCGTGCCACCGAGCAGCAGGGCGTCGGCAGCGGGCCGCGGCTGTGCCTTCATCGTGCGCTGGCGGCCCGGCAGCCGACCACCAAGTCGAGGGACGGCTCGTGCAAGGCGGTTTGCACATCGAGCAGCCCGAGCACGGTGTGGAAGATGTGGTCGTGCGCGACACCGCCCGCGCGGGCGCGCTGCGCCAGCGGGCCCATCAGGCAGCCGGCTTGCAGCCCCGCGGCCGGCTCGAAGCCGCTGGAAGCCCAGAACAGCATCGGCACCTGCTTCTGCACGTCGGGCGCGATGGCGTACGGCAGCCCGTGCAGGTACAGGCCGTGCTCGCCCAGCGACTCGCCATGGTCGGAGACGTACAGCAGCGCCGAGTCCACCTGCCCGGCGTGCGCCGCCAGGCGTTCGATGGTGCGCGCCAGCACCTCGTCGGTGTAGCGCAGCGCGTTGTCGTAGGCGTTGACGATGGCCTGCGGGCTGCAGCGGCCGAGGTCTTCGTCGCGGCACTCGGGCTCGTAGGCCGTGAAGGGCGGCGGGTGGCGGCGGAAGTAGGCCGGCCCGTGGTTGCCCAGCATGTGCAGCACCCACACCTGGGTCGATGGCGTGCCGCCCAGCTGCACCAGGCGGTCGTCGATGTCGTGCACCAGCGCCTCGTCGCGGCAGCGTTCGCCCTCGCACAGGCCGGGCGCGCTGGCCGGCGTGGGGCGGTCGCCAGGCAGGCCGTCGCACACGCCCTTGCAGCCGCTCTGGTTGTCGCGCCAGTGCACGGCCACGCCGGCGCGTGCCAGCACGTGCAGCAGCGACTCCTGGCTGCGGATGCGGGCCTCGTCGTAGTCGCGCCGGCCCACGGGTGCAAACAGGCAGGGCACGCTCACCTCGGTGTTGGTGCCGCAGGCCTGCACGGCGCCGAAGTCCAGCACCGGCAGCTGGCGCAGCCGCGGCGTGGTGTCGCGGGCGTAGCCGGCCAGGCCCCAGTTCGCGGCGCGTGCCGTCTCGCCCACCACCAGCACCAGCGGGCGCTGCCGCGCCCGCTGTGCCGGGCCCGGCCGGGCATCGGTGCCGATGGGCTGGCGCGGCTGGGCGGCGCCGCGCAGCTCGGCCGCGGCCACCGCGCCCACCGACCACAGCACGTTGGCCGGCGTGACGCGGTAGCGCAGCTCCTTGTGCGTGCGCATCATCGACGCCAGCGGCTGGTAGCTGGCCAGCAGCGACAGCGCCAGCACCGCAGCGGCGCCCAGCAGCAGGGCAGCCCGCGCCTGCACGGCGTCGCGCCAAGACGGGTGCGGCTGCACCTCCACCAGCGCCAGCAGCGCCAGCGGCGCGGCGGCGTACAGCGCCAGGTGCACGAAGAGCGGCCAGCCCAGCAGCTCCGACGCCTCGGCCACGTCGGTGTGCACCACGTTGCGCAGCATGGTCGGATCGAGCACCACGCCGTAGCGGCTGGTGAACCAGGCCGCCGGCGCCGTGACCAGCGTCAGCAGCGCCAGCAGCGGCTTCACCGTGTGCCGCTGCGCCACCAGGCCCAGCAGCAGCACGTGCAGCGCCACCACGGCCAGCACCAGCGTGGCGGCCAGCTGAAGGCCGTCGGTGCTCTGCAGGCTGCGGCCCTGCAGCGCGTCGTGCAGGAAGGGCTGGTTGCCGGCCAGCAGCCAGAACACGGCCGCTGCCAGCAGCAACTCTTCGATGCGGGCGCGGATGCGGAAGGGGCGTTCCCCGGTCAGGGTCATGCCGGGGATTGGCGGCCTGCTGCGTGAAGCGGGACTGAAGACCCCCCGCGAGCCGGTCCTTCAGGTGGGCTTCATGCGCGGCGGCGATGTTCGCGGGTTGCAGTGGCAGTGATAGCGTGCTGCACTTCCTCGATTCCGACACCATGCGCCTGCTGCTGCTCGAAGACGACCTGCTGCTTGGTGAAGGCCTGCGCGACTGGCTCGCCGCCGACGGCCACGTCGTCGACTGGTGCCGCTCGCTGGCCGAGGCCGGTGCGATGGCCGGCGAGCCCTTCGACGCGCTGCTCGTCGACTGGCAGCTGCCCGACGGCTCGGGCCTCGACTGGCTGCGCCAGCGCCGCGGCCGCGGCGACCGCACGCCGGCCCTCATGCTGACGGCACGCGACCTGCTCACCCAGCGCATCGAAGGCCTGGACGCGGGCGCCGACGACTACCTCGTGAAGCCCTTTGCCCCCGAGGAACTGGCTGCCCGCTTGCGCGCGGTGTCGCGGCGCAGCAGCGGCGGCGCCGACGGCCACTGGCGCCACGCCGAGGTGGCCGTCGACCTGCAGGCCCGCGCCGCCACGCTGGCCGGTGTGCGCGTGGAGCTCACGGCGCGCGAGTGGGCGGTGCTCGAGGCGCTGGTGCTGCGCGCCGGCCGCATCGTGCCCAAGGCCGATCTTGAAAAGCTGGTGCTCGGCTTCGAGGCCGAGCTGGCGAGCAACGCGCTCGAGGTGCATGTGTCCTCGCTGCGGCGCAAGCTCGGCCGCGAGCTGATCGACACCGTGCGCGGCCTCGGCTACCGCGTCGACAAGCCCGCGCCGTGAAGCCCGGCCCGATGCTGCAGGCTGCTGCACCGCCGTCGATCGCCGGCCGTCTGGCGCGCGCCCTCATGGGCTGGGCGCTGGTGTGGGGCCTGGCCGTGGGCCTGGCGGTGTGGCTGGCCGCCAGCTACGAGGTGGACGAGCTGCTCGACGAGGCGCTGCGCGACTCGGCCGAGCTGATGACGGCGCTGGTGGCCCAGACCCCCGACGCCGCCGATGCAGCCGATGCGGCCCGTGGCATCGGTGCCGTGCCTGCCAAGCACTTTGCGTGGCAGCTGGTGGCCGCCGACGGCCGCGTGCTTCTGCGCTCGGTGCGCGCGCCGCAGGCCGCCTGGCACACCGCGCCGAGGGCTGGTTTTGCCGATGTGCCGGGTTGGCGCATCTACGGCCAGGCGGCCGGCCACGACGGGCGCTTTCTCTACGCGGCGCAGACCCGTGACGAGCGCGCCGAGGCGCGCAGCGAGGTGGCGCTCGGCGCCGTGCTCTCGGCGCTGGCCGTGGGCCTGCTCGGCCAGCTGTGGCTGCGCGCGCGTGTGCGCCACGAACTGGAGCCCTTGCAGCAACTGTCGCAGCGGCTCGCGCAGTGGCGGCTCGATGACGGCCCGCCTTCCGCGGCGCTGGGCGTTCCGGCACGGCAGGAGCTGGCGCCGGTGCACGAGGCCATCGAAGGCCTGGCGGTGCGGCTGGCCTCGCGGCTGGCCCACGAACAGGCGTTTTCGGCGCACGCTGCGCACGCGCTGCGCACCCCACTGGCCGGCATCGACGCGCAATTGGCAGTGGCCGCGCGCAGCGCGCCGCCCGAACTGGCCGAGCGCCTGGTGCGCGTGCGCGGCGCGGCGGCGCGGCTGCAGCATGTGGTGGCGGCGCTGCTGGGGCTGTTCCGCAGCGTCGACGGCACGGCCTCGCTGCAGCGCGGGCCGGTGCAGCTGGCCGCGCTGGTGGCGCGGCTGCCGGCCTTTGCGCTCGAGGTGCAGGTGCAGGGCGAGGACAGCCTCGATGCCGATGCCGACCTGCTGTCTGCCGCCTTGCTGAATCTGCTCGACAACGCGCAGCGCCACGGCGCCCGGCACGTCATCTTGAGTCTCACCGCCGCTGGCCACGGCTTGCAGATGGTCGACGACGGCCCCGGCGTCACCGCCGCGCGGCGCGAACAGCTGGCGCAGGCGCTGGCCGAAGAACGTTATGCCGACACCGGCGGCCTGGGCCTGATGCTGGCCGACCGCGTGGCACGCGCCCACGGCGGACGGGTCACGCTGCCGGCGGTGGCGCAGGGCTTTGCGGTGGCGATGAACCTGGGCCCGCCGGGCGCGGCATGAAAGCGGCCCGAACCCGCATGAGGCCACCCACCGAACCCAACGACCGCAGCCCGTTCAAGAGCCATGGCGGGCTGCGCCGCATCGTGCGTGCCGCCGGCTATTCGTGGGCCGGCTTCAAGGCCGCGCTGCGCCACGAGGCCGCCTTTCGGCAGGAGCTGGCGCTGGGGCTGCCGCTGTTGCTGGCGGCGCCCTGGGTGGGCCGCAGCGTGGCCGAGGCGCTGCTGCTGGCGGGCAGCGTGGTGGCGGTGTGGGTGGTGGAGCTGCTGAACTCGGCGCTGGAGGCGCTGGCCGACGAGATCGCGCTCGATCGCCGCGAGCGCCTGGGTCGCGCCAAGGACCTGGGCAGCGCGGCGGTGATGCTGGCGCTGTTGATGGCCCTGGTCACCTGGGGTGCGGTGGTGGCGGGCCGGCTGCTGGGCTGAGGCTGTCGAAGGGCTCTTGCTCCGTTCGCCCTGAGCCTGTCGAAGGGCCTGCTGCTGCGCACGCAGGGCTTCGACAAGCTCAGCCCGAACGGAGGGTGGGGCTTCGACAAGCTCAGCCCGAACGGAGGGTGGGGCTCGACGGGCTCAATCGTCGTCATCCACATGCCCGCGCTCGCTTGTGGCCGAGGCGGCCGACGGCAGCAGACTGCCCGGTGTCGTCTGCCATTGCCAGCTGCCGAAGGCCAGCACCGCCAGCAGCAGCGCCAGGGCCAGGGCGACGCGGTTGTGCTTCACGAGATCGGGCCCGGCGCCTTCGACACGGCCGCTCAGCATGGGCATCGCCAGGTTGCGGCGGCGCAGCAGGCTGAGCAGGGCCACCAGCCCCACGTGCAGCAACACCAGGGCCAGCAGCGCGTTGCCCAATGTCTCGTGCAGCTCGGCGAACAGCTCGCCACCGAACACGTCGCCCCATTCCTGGTAGGTGGCGTAGCCGCTCAGGGTGAGCGGCAGGGCCAGCACCAGCAACAGCACGATGGCCAGCGCCATCAGCAGGTTCTGGCCCTGGCGCCAGGGCAGGGCCTGCAGCGCGCCCGCCAGTGGCCGGGCACGGGCGGCCTGCGCCAGCGCGCGCAGCCAGGCCGGCGCGCCCAGCAGCTTGCGCCACAGCAGGCCCAGCCCGGCCTGGCGCGGGCCGAGCAGGCAGTACAGCACGCGCGCCAGCAGCAGGCCGGCGAAGGTGTAGCCCAGCGTCACGTGCAGCGCGCGCCAGCGCTCGCCTTCGGCGGTGAGGTAGGCGCCCAGGAAGCTGAGTGCGAACAGGGCGTGGAACATGCGCGTGGGCGCGTCGACGGTGCGGCGGCTGGGTGCGGCAACCGGGGCGGCTGCGTCAGTGGTGTGGGGTGCGGTGGTGGTGGTCATGAGGCTCTCCGGTGCTTCAGTCGTTCCAGGCCCGGCGCTGGCCGGCGCTCAGGCCGGCCGGCAGGCGCAGCCCGCGCTCGTCGAAGCGGCCCTGGTCGGCGTCGCCGTGGCAGGCCGCGCACTGCGCGGCGCTCTTCACGCTGGGCAGCTTCCACACCGCCGCATCGATCTTGCGGTGCTCGCGCTCGAACCAGGCCGATCGCGTGATGCGGTCCTGCGGGGGTTCTTCGGCCGCGCGCCGGGAGGTGCCGGCGTGCTGCTGCAACCAGCCGTCGAGCTGCTGCAGCGTCTTCGGGTCGAGCGTGGCGTCGCTGCCGTAGTGCTGCTCGAGCTCGCCCATCACCCGCTTCCACGATCGTGCCGGCAGCAGGGCCGGCGGGTAGGCGGTGTGGCAGGCGCCGCACTCCTGCGTGTAGGCCGGCGGCACGCGCAGCGGCATCAGCGGGCCGTCGGCGCGCGCGGTGGGTGCCAGTGCCAGCAGCGTCAGCAAGGCGGGCAGCAGGGGGGTGGGCTTCATGGCGTGTCCTTGGGGTTCAGCGGCGTTAGGGCTTCAGGCTCAGCAGCCAGGCCAGCACATCGGCCTTCTCGGCGGCGCTGCACTCGCGTTGCAGCACGTCCTTGCAGTTGCGGCGGAACCACTTGTCGACCTTGGCGGTGTCTGTGAAGGCCTGCGGGTTGAAGCCCGGTGCCAATGCATCGAGGGCCTTGCCGGTGCTGGCGTGGCGGCCCGGTGCCACCGGCCGCGCGCCGTGGCACGAGGCGCACGACCACTCGCCGCCGTGGGCGGTGGTGAAGAACACACGCCCGCGCTCGGCCTGGCCGGGCGCACCGGCGGCGGTGCTGAAGCGGTCGAGCTGCTGCGCGGCCGTGGTGTCGGCGGCCTGCACCGGCGCGGCAGCCAGCAGCCCTGAAGCCAGCGCCAGCGCGAGCGCGCGCAGCAGGGGTCTGTCGGTGTGGGAGGGGTCGGGCATGGTTCGCATGGGGGGCCTGCAACTCGAATGAAGGTCATTCTTGAAACTCACGCCTGAACGGGCCGTGAAGACGGCGTTCATGGCGCGTTCAGATTCGGGTGCCGACAATCCCGGCATGCGCCTGCCCTCGCTTCGCTTCTTCCCGGGCCTCGCCTGGCGGGGTGGCGGCCTGCTGGCCCTGTTGCTGCTCGTGCCCGGCGCCCACGCCGGCGGCGACCGCGAGCGCGAGCGGGACCGCGACCACGAACGCGCCCGCGCCGCCGTGCAGGCCGGCCAGGTGCTGCCGCTGGCCACGCTGCTGCAGCAGGTGCAGCGCAGCCACCCGGGCCAGGTGCTGGAGGTGGAGCTGGAGCGCGACGACGGCCGCTGGATCTACGAGCTCAAGCTGCTGCAAGGCGGCGGGCAGCTCCTGAAGCTGGAACTCGATGCCGCCACCGGCCAGGTGTTGAAGGCGCGCAGCCGCCCGGCACCGAGCGCGAGGCCGGCGCCTTGAAGCTGCTCCTCGTCGAAGACGACGCCACGCTGCGCGCCGCGCTGCGGTCGGCACTCGAGCAGGCCGGCTACGTCGTCGACACCGCCGCCAACGGCCCCGACGCCCTGCACCGGGGTGCCACCGAGTCCTTCGACGCAGTCGTGCTGGATCTGGGCCTGCCGCTGCTCGACGGCCTGAGCGTGCTCAAGCGCTGGCGCGAAGACGGGCGCTTGATGCCGGTGCTCGTGCTCACCGCGCGCGACGGCTGGGCCGAGAAGGTGGCCGGCATCGACGCCGGGGCCGACGACTACCTCACCAAGCCCTTCCACACCGAGGAGCTGCTGGCCCGCGTGCGCGCGCTGATCCGCCGCGCCCAGGGCCTGGCCTCGCCGCTGCTGCAGCACGGCCCGCTCACGCTCGACACCCGCAGCAGCCGCGTCACCTGCCAAGGCCAGCCCGTGGTGCTGACGGGCCACGAGTTCCGCCTGCTCGCCTACCTGATGCACCGCCCGGGCCAGGTGGTCTCGCGCACCGAGCTCACCGAGCACCTGTACGCGCAGGACTTCGACCGCGACAGCAACACCATCGAGGTCTTTGTCGGCCGCCTGCGCCGCAAGCTGCCGCCCGGCACCATCGACACCCTGCGCGGCCTGGGCTACCGGCTCGCGCTGCCCCCTTGAAGCGCGTGCTCGCACCCTGGCGCGGCTCATTGCGCCTGCGCCTGCTGGTGGCCACGCTGCTGGCGCTGCTGCTGGCGCTGCTGCTGTCGGGCGTGCTGCTGTCCGGGCTGTTCCGCGAGCACGTGATGCGCCAGTTCGCCCAGGCGCTGACGGTGCAGCTCGACCAGGTCACCACGCGCCTGGCCTTCGATGCCGACGGCCGCCCGCGCATCGAGCCGCAGTCGCTGAGCGATCCCCGCTGGCTGCGCCCGTACTCGGGCCTGTATTGGCAGATCGACCGCGTCGACGGCGCCGTGCAGCACGGCGTGCTGCGCTCGCGCTCCCTGTGGGACGCCGTGCTCACGCCGCCCGGCGACGTGCTGGCCGATGGCGAGCTGCACGAGCACGAGCTGCCCGGCCCGGCCGGTGCCACGCTGCTGCTGGTGGAGCGCACGGTGTCGGCCAGCGACGGCCCGGCCGGCGCGTGGCGCCTGATGGTCGCGGCCGACCTGGCCGCCACACGCGACGCGGTGGCCACCTTCAACGGTGTGCTCGCCGCCTCGCTCGGTGTGCTGGCGCTGCTGCTGGCGGCGGCGGCGCTGGCGTTCGGCGCCGTGGGCCTGGCGCCGCTGCGCGCGCTGCAGCGCGGGCTGGTGGAGGTGCAGCAAGGCCGCACGCCGCGGCTGCAGGGCCCGGTGCCGGCCGAGGTGCAGCCGCTCGTCGACGACTTCAACCGCGTGCTCGACCGCCACACCGAGGGGGTGGCGCGCGCGCGCACGCAGGCCGGCAATCTGGCCCATGCCATCAAGACGCCGCTGTCGGTGCTGGCGCAGGCGGCCGACGCCGCGCGCACGTCGGCGGCCGAGGCGGCCACGCTGCCGGCGCTGGTGGGCGAACAGGTGGCGCTGGCGCGCCGCCAGGTCGACGGCCACCTGGCCCGTGCCCGCGCCGCCGCCACGCTGGGCCTGCCCGGCAGCCGCACGGCGGTGCAGCCGGCGCTGGCGGGCCTGGTGCGCGTGATGGATCGTGTGCACGCCGGGCGCGGGCTCGAGATCCGCACCGAGGGCATCGCGCCGACGCTGCACTTCGCGGGCGAGCAGCAAGACCTGCAGGAGATGGCCGGCAACCTGATCGACAACGCCTGCAAGTGGGCCCGCCACGGCGTGTGGATCACGGCGCAGGCCTGCGGCGCGCCGGGGGCGACACGGCTGGAACTGATGGTCGATGACGACGGCCCCGGCATCGCCGCCGAGCGCCGCGAGGCCGTGATGGCGCGGGGCACGCGGCTCGACGAGTCGGTGCCCGGAAGCGGCCTGGGCCTGGCCATCGTGCAGGAGCTGGCGGCGCTGTACGGCGGGCAATTGCGGCTGCAGGCCGCGCCTGCGGGCGGGCTGCGCGCGGTGCTCGATCTGCCTGGCGGCTGAGCATGCGGGCTGTGCAGCCCGGGCGCGCGACGCGGTAGCGACAATGCACGGCCTTCGCTGCACGGATGCCCGCATGACACCCGCCACGCCTTCCCGCCGCCACCTGCTGCTGATGCTGGCCGCCAGCGCCGGCCTGGGCGGCTGCGCGCAGCTGGCCACGAACCTGGGCCTGGCGCCGCTGCTGCAGCGCCTGGGCCTGATGGAGGCGCCCGCGCCGGCGCTGCCCGCCGCCGAGGCGGCGGCGCTGCGTTCGCTCGACGTGCAGGGCGGCCGGGCGCTGCTGGCCGGTGACGTGGAAGGCGCCATCGCCGCCTGGAGCCGCTACGCGCAGCAGGCGCCCAGCACGCTGCCGCGCGCGCGCCAGCTGCGCGGTCATCTCACGTTGCTGCGCCGCGAGGCCGCACGCCGCTTCGTGCAGCGCGCCACCGCGGCCGAGGCCGTGACGGGACTGCGGCGCACCGATCGGCTGCATGTGGCGGTGCTGCCGTTTGCCAACGCCGTGCCGAGCGCATCGGCGAACGCATCGGCGAACGCATCGCCGAGCCCGGCCGCCCCGGCGCCCGCCGCCGGCTTCAACCGCGCCATCGTCGCCATGATCGCCGTCGATCTGGCGCGCGTGCCCGGCCTCACCGTGCTCGAGCGCGAGAAGGTGGAGCTGCTGACGCAGGAGATGCGCCTGTCGGCCAGCGCACTGGTCGACCCCGCCACTGCCGCGCGACCGGGGCGGCTGCTCGGCGCCGGCACGGTGGTGGGCGGCGAGGTGCTCAACGCGCCCGGGCCCACCGGGCCGGGCTCGGGCCGCTACCGGCTGAGCACGGCGGTGGGCGATGTGTCGCGCGGCCGCCTGCTCGGCCAGGCCGAGATCGAAGGCCTGCAGTCGGAGTTCTTCGTGCTGCAGAAGCGCATCGTGCACGGCATCCTCGACCTGCTCGAGCTGCCCAACCGCCCCGCCGCGGTGGACGTGGTGCACACGCGCAGCTGGGAGGCCTACGCCCGCTTCGCGCGTGGCCTGCAGCTGTTGTCGGAAGACAAGTTCACCGAGGCGCGCGAGGCCTTCGTCGCGGCGCTGGGCTTCGACCCGGCCTTTGCGATGGCCGAAGAGGCCTTCCTGGCGACGCCCGAGCGGCCGGCCACGCTGCAGGAGATCGGCGCGGCCGCCGCCGCGGCGTCTTCCCGATGAGCGGCGGTGCGCCAGCGGGCGATGGGGTCGTCCGCCGCGCTGAGTCTGCCGACGCGCCCGCCGTGGCCGAGCTGCTGCTGGCCTCGCGCGCCGCGCACCTGCCCTACCTGCGGCAGGCCCACACCGCCGACGAGACGCGGGCCTGGGTGGCGCAGGTGCTGCTGCCCGCCGGCGGCGTGCGCGTGGCCGAACAGGCGGGTCGGCTTCAAGCCGTCGCAGCCCATGCGGTGGACAACGGCATCGGCTGGATCGAGCAGCTCTATGCCCAGCCGGGTTGCACCGGCCAGGGCCTGGGCTCGCGGCTGCTGCGGCAGGCCCTGGCCGAGCTTGATGCACAGGGAGCCGAACCCGTGCGGCTGTGGTGCTTTCAGGCCAACACCGGCGCCCGGCGCTTCTACGAGCGCCACGGCTTCGTCGCCGTCGAGTTCACCGACGGCCGCGGCAACGAAGAAGGCTGCCCCGACGTTCTTTACGAAAGATCAAGTCGGCGCCGAGGCAATGTGGGGTACAGTCGCCTCGCGGATTCGCTCCGATCTCTTCTCGTTTGTCGGTTCTATTGAGTTTGACCGGCTCCACGGCTCCCAAAGTCGTGCTGTCGTGCTAGGCCCAGTTCTTCCATCGGTGAGTCGTGTTTGGCGTCTTTCGCACGCGTTTGCGGCAAAGGTGCCCACACGCGCTTCAACCTCACACCGAAAGGAAAACTCTCATGGCTAACAAAGAAACCGGAACCGTCAAGTGGTTCAACGAAGGCAAGGGCTTCGGCTTCATCGCCCCTGATGGCGGCGGCAAGGACCTCTTCGCCCACTTCAAGGAAATCCAGGGCTCGGGCTTCAAGACCCTGCTCGAGAACCAGAAGGTCGAGTACGAAGTGACGCAAGGCCAGAAGGGCCCGCAAGCTTCGAACATCCGCGTTCTGAGCTGATCGACGCCGCCGGGGCCCTGCTTTCGGGCAGGCCCGGGCGAGCTGGGGCGCGCTTCGGCGCGCCCTTTTTCATTTGTGCGTTCGCAACGCGGGAGCCCCGGTGAACAACCTTCAGGAAGCCACCGAAAAGATCTGCGAGTTGAAGGGCGGCCTGCTGGCCCTGGACGCCGTGGTCACGACGCTGATCACCGCGCTGCCCGATGCGCAGCGCGTCGAGATGGCCGAGACCTTCGAGCGCTACACCGAGGTGGCGCGCGCCATGCTGCTGAACGCCCCCATCTCCGAGCACACCATCAGCTCGTACGAGCACGACGTGAAGCGTTTCGGCGCGCTGTTCGGGCGCCCCGCGGCCACGGCCGCGGACGCGGAAGACGCCTGAGGGCGCGCGCGCCGCGCAGGTGCCTCAGGGCCCCGGCGCGCCGGCCTTGAACCAGCGGCCGATCAGCTCGCGCTCGGCCTCGGTGATCTGCGTCGCGTTGTTCTGCGGCATCAGCTTGAGCACCACCGACTGCTGGTAGATGGCCTGCGCGTGCTGCTTGACCAGCTCGGGCGTGTGCAGCGCGACGTTCTTCTGCGCCACCACGGCGTTGTGGCAGACGGCGCAGCGCTGGTCGAGCACGGCGCGCAGCTCGGCGTAGGTGGCCGGCGTCGCGATGGCCGCTGCCGGCGCGCGCGGCGGCGGCTTCAGTGCCACGGCCAGCCCGAGCAGCAGCACGGTGCCGATGGCCGCGTACTCCCAGGGCACGCGCACGCCGTTGACGAGCGCCTTGTGCCGCGCCACGAAGCTGTGGCGTATCAGCGCGCCGGCCAGCATCAGCACCACCAGCACGGCCCAGTTCCACGCGCCCTGGTAGAGCCAGCCGTAGTGGTTGGACAGCATCGCGATCAGCACCGGCAGCGTGAAGTAGGTGTTGTGCACGCTGCGCTGCTTGGCGCGCTGGCCGTGGATGGCTTCCACCGGCTGGCCGGCGCGCATCTGCGCGATCACGGTCTTCTGGCCGGGGATGATCCAGATGAAGACGTTGGCGCTCATCGCCGTGGCCAGCATCGCGCCCACCAGCAGGAAGGCCGCGCGGCCGGCGAACAGCTGGCAGGCCAGCCACGAGGCCGCCACCACGAACAGCAGCACCGCCACACCGACGCCGAGATCGCTGCCGACCTGGCCCTTCTGGCGTTCGCCGAGCAGCCTGCAGATGCCGTCGTAGAGCAGCCAGAACACCACCAGGAAGGCCAGCGCCGCCGCCACCGCGTGCCACGGCGCGCCCCAGGCGTGCACGTTGCGGTCGATGAGAAAGGTCTCGGCGTTGAACAGGTACATCACCGTGAACAGGGCGAAGCCCGTGAGCCAGGTGCTGTAGCTCTCCCAGAAGAACCAGTGCAGGTGCTCGGGCAGCGTCTTCGGCGCCACGAGGTACTTCTGCGGGTTGTAGAAGCCGCCACCGTGCACGGCCCACAGCTCGCCGTCCACGCCCTTGGCCTTGAGCTCGGGCGAGCTGGGCTTGACGAGGCTGAAGTCGAGGAAGACGAAGTAGAAGCTGGAGCCGATCCAGGCGATGGCCACGATGACGTGGGCCCAGCGCAGCAGCAGGTTGGCCCAGTCGAGCAGGTAGGTCAGGTCCATCGGCGAAGGTGGTTCAGGAGCCGCGGTAGGTGCTGTGGCTCCACGGGCTCACGAGCAAGGGCACGTGATAGTGGCCGGCGGCGTCGGCGATGCCGAAGTCGAGCTGCACCGTGTCGATGAACGGCGGCTCGGGCAGCACCACGCCGCGCGCACGGAAGTAGGGCGCCACCTCGAACAGCAGCCGCCAGCGGCCCACGGCCATGGTGTCGCCTTCGAGCAGCCGGCCGTCGGCGCGGCCGTCGGCGTTGAGCACGACGCGCTTCACCGTGGTGGCGCTGCCGTCGGCGGCCACGCGCTGCAGCGTGATGGCCATGCCGGCCGCGGGGCAGCCGTGGGCGGTGTCGAGAACGTGGGTGCTGAGATGGCCCATGGGTGTGGAGTCTTGTGTTTGCCGCGTGCTTGCAAGGAACGAGCCCCAGTGTATTGGGCCGACAATCCGGTCCCGGCAATGAACCGATCCGACCCGCCGATGACCAGCTCACCTGCCCCGTACCCCCGTGACCTCTGCGGCCATGGCCGCCGCCCGCCGCACGCCCGCTGGCCGGGCGCGGCCCGCATCGCCGTGCAGTTCGTGCTGAACTACGAAGAAGGCGGCGAGAACAACCCGCTGCACGGCGACCCGACCAGCGAGACCTTCCTGTCCGAGCTCGTCACGGCGCAGGCCTACGAGAACCGGCACATGACGATGGAGAGCATGTACGAGTACGGCTCGCGGGCCGGCGTCTGGCGCATCCTGCGCGAGTTCGACAGCCGCGGCCTGCCGCTCACCGTGTTCGGCGTCGTCTCGGCGCTGCAGCGCTACCCCGAGCTGGTGGACGTGTTCGTCAAGCGCGGCGACGAGATCGCCAACCACGGCCTGCGCTGGATCCACCACCAGCACATGCCCGAGGCCACCGAGCGCAAGCACATCGCGCAGGCCACGCAGCAGCTGAAGGAGCTCTGCGGCGAGGCCTGGACGGGCGGCTGGTACACCGGCCGCGACAGCCCCAACACGCGCCGCCTGGTGGTGGAGCAGGGCGGCTGCGACTACGACAGCGACTACTACGGCGACGACCTGCCGTTCTGGCTGCAGGTGCAGAAGTCCGACGGCGAGCGTGTGCCGCACCTCGTGGTGCCCTACTCGCTGGACACCAACGACATGCGCTGCGTGCAGGCCCAGGGCTTCAACACCGGCGAGCACTTCTTCACCTACCTGCGCGACAGCTTCGACGCGCTCTACGCCGAGGGCAACCCCGAGGGGGAAGACCGGCCCAAGATGATGAGCATCGGCATGCACTGCCGGCTGCTCGGCAAGCCCGGGCGCATCGGCGCGCTGCAGCGCTTTCTCGACCACGTGCAGTCGCGGCCGGACGTGTGGATCTGCCGCCGCATCGACATCGCGCGCCACTGGCGCGCCACGCACCCCTTCGATGCCGCGACGGCCTTCGTCTGGAGCTGAGCGCCATGACCACCCTGCACGAGCTCCGCAGCGCCGACGAAGCCGGCTTCGTGGCGCTGCTCGACGGCATCTACGAGCACTCGCCCTGGATCGCCGCGGCGGCCTTTCGCGCCCGCCCGGCCGCGGGCCACGCCAGCCTGGCGGCGCTGAAGCACGCACTCGTGCAGGCGGTGCGCGAGGCCGGGCGCGAGGCGCAGCTCGGGCTCATCCGCGCCCACCCCGAACTGGCGGGCAAGGCGATGGTGGCGAAGTCGCTCACGGCCGAGAGCACCGACGAGCAAACCCGCTCCGGCCTCACGCACTGTTCGGCCGACGAGTTCGCGCAGCTGCAGCAGCTCAACGCCGCCTACAACGCCCGGTTCGGCTGGCCCTTCATCCTGGCCGTGCGCGGCCCGCGCGGCGAGGGCCTGACGCGTGCCGAGATCATCGCCACCTTCGCGCGGCGCCTGGCCGGGCACCCGGACTTCGAGTTCGCGGAGTGCCTGCGCAACATCCACCGCATCGCCGAGATCCGCCTGGCCGACCGCTTTGCCGGCGAGCCCGGCGCCGTGCCGCTGCGGGGGCGCCGCGTCTGGGACTGGGCCGAGGAACTGGCCGTGCACAGCGACCCGGGCTTCGTCGAGAAGGGCCAGCTGACGGTGACCTACCTCACCGAGGCCCACCGCAAGGTGGCGCAGCGGCTGCGCTGGTGGATGAAGGAGTGCGGCTTCGACGAGGTCGAGATCGACGCCGTAGGCAACGTCGTCGGTGTCTATCACGGCAGCGACGCCCAGGCGAAGCGGCTGATGACCGGCAGCCACTTCGACACCGTGCGCAATGGCGGCAAGTACGACGGCCGCCTGGGCATCCTGGTGCCGATGGCGGTGGTGCGCGAGCTGTCGGCCGCCGGCCGGCGGCTGCCCTTCGGTCTGGAGGTGGTGGCTTTCTCCGAAGAAGAGGGCCAGCGCTACAAGGCCACCTTCTTGGCCAGCGGCGCGCTGGTCGGCGGCTTCGATGCGGCCTGGCTCGAACAGCGCGATGCCGATGGCGTGACGATGCGCGAGGCGATGCAGGCCGCGGGCCTGCCCGGCACGCTGGAGTCCATCGCCGCGCTCGAGCGCGACCCCGCCCGCTACCTGGGCTTCGTCGAGGTGCACATCGAGCAGGGCCCCGTGCTCAACGAGCTGGATCTGCCGCTGGGCGTGGTCACCAGCATCAACGGCAGCGTGCGCTACCTCGGCGAGGTGCAGGGCATGGCCAGCCACGCCGGCACCACGCCCATGGACCGCCGGCGCGATGCCGCGGCGGCCGTGGCCGAGCTGGTGCTGTTTGTGGAACAGCGCGCCGGCTCGGTGCCTGATGTGGTGGGCACGGTGGGCCAGCTCGAGGTGCCCGCCGGCAGCATCAACGTCGTGCCCGGCCGCTGCCGCTTCAGCCTCGACCTGCGCGCCACCACCAACGCCGCGCGCGACGCGCTCGCGGCTGATGTGAAGACCGCACTGGCGCGCATCTGCGAGCGCCGCGGCCTGGCCTTCACGCTCGAGCCCACGATGGCCGCCTCGGCCGCGCCCAGCCACCCGGCCTGGCAGGCGCGCTGGGAGCGGGCGGTGCAGGCCCTGGGCCTGCCGGTGTTCTGCATGCCCAGCGGCGCCGGCCACGACGCGATGAAGCTGCACGAGCGCATGCCGCAGGCGATGCTCTTCATGCGCGGTGGCAACTCGGGCATCAGCCACAACCCGCTCGAGACCATCACCGCCGACGACACCGAGCTCTGCGTGGCCGCGTTCCAGCGGCTGCTCGAAGACCTTGCCACCGATACGCCATGACGACACCGACCTACGCCGCGCTCGACGCCTGGATCGACAGCCACTTCGACGAGCAGGTGCGCTTCCTGCAGGAGCTGGTGCGCGTGCCCACCGACACGCCGCCCGGCGACAACGCGCGGCATGCCGAGCGCACGGCCGAGCTGCTGGCGGCCATGGGCCTGCAGGCCGAGCGCCACCCGGTGCCGGCCGCTGACGTGCAGGCGCAAGGCATGGCCAGCATCACCAACCTCGTGGTGCGGCGCCGCTTCGGCGCGGGCGGGCCGGTGATCGCACTCAACGCCCATGGCGACGTGGTGCCGCCGGGCGAGGGCTGGCGCCACGATCCCTACGGCGGCGAGGTGGCCGACGGCAAGCTCTACGGCCGCGCCGCGGCCGTGAGCAAGAGCGATTTCGCCAGCTACACCTACGCCCTGCGCGCGCTCGAGTCGCTGGGCCTCGTGAAGCAGGGCGCCGTCGAGCTGCACTTCACCTACGACGAAGAATTCGGCGGCGAACTCGGCCCCGGCTGGCTGCTGAGCAAGCAGATCACGAAGCCCGACCTGCTCATCGCCGCCGGCTTCAGCTACCAGGTGGTGACGGCGCACAACGGCTGTCTGCAGCTCGAGGTGACGCTGCACGGCCTGGCCTCGCACGCCGCCTACCCGCACACCGGCGTCGATGCGCTGCAGGCCGCCAACCGGCTGCTGACCGCGCTGTACGAGCACAACCGCGTGCTGCGCACCCGGCACAGCCAGGTGGCGGGCATCACCCACCCGTATCTCAATGTCGGCCGCATCGAGGGCGGCAGCAACACCAACGTCGTGCCCGGCAAGGTGGTGATCAAGCTCGATCGCCGCATGATCCCCGAAGAAGACGCTGCGGCCGTGGAGGCCGAGGTGCGCGGGCTCATCGAGGCGGCCGTGGCCTTGTCGCCGGGCGTGCGCGTCGAGATCAAGCGGCTGCTGCTGGCCCGGGCGCTGAAGCCCTTGCCCGGCAACGCGCCGCTGGTGGCGGCCATCCAGCGCCACGGTCAGGCGGTGTTCGGCGAGCCCATTCCCGAGAGCGGCACGCCGCTGTACACCGACGTGCGCCTGTACGGCGAGCACGGCGTGCCGGCCGTCATCTACGGCGCCGGGCCGCGCACGGTGCTCGAGAGCAACGCCAAGCGCGCCGACGAGCACCTGGAGCTGGCGGACCTGCGGCGGGCCACTCAGGTGGTTGCGCGCACCCTCTTCGATCTCCTGCACGCTTGAGGGTCGTCATGCGCACCAGCCTGGGGTAGGTCGGCGCAGAGGCGCCCATCGTGGTGCAAGCACGGAGTTCCAACTGAGCATGGAACTTGCAGAATGGTTCGGCAGTTTCTTGTCTGTTGCCTGCCCTTCCGTTCGGAGCCCTGCCATGTCCTTGTTCCCGATCACCCGCCGTGCCGCCACCCTGGCCCTGGCCGGCCTGCTTGCCACCCCGTTGATGGCCTCGGCGCAGACGCCGATCAAGTTCCAGCTCGACTGGCGCTTCGAAGGCCCGGCCGCGCTCTTCCTGGCCAGCACGGCCAAGGGCTACTACAAGGCCGCGGGCCTGGACGTGACCATCGACGCCGGCAACGGCAGCGGTGGCACCGTCACGCGCGTGGCCGGTGGCGCCTACGACATGGGCTTTGCCGACATGGCGGCGCTGATGGAGTTCCACGCCAACAACCCCGACGCACCGAACAAGCCGGTGGCGGTGATGATGGTCTACAACAACACGCCGGCCGCCGTGCTGGCGCTCAAGAAGAGCGGCATCAGCAAGCCGTCTGATCTGAACGGCAGGAAGCTCGGCGCACCCGGTTTCGACGCCGGCCGCAAGGCCTTCCCGATCTTCGCCAAGGCCAACAACATCACAGGCGTGCAGTGGACGAGCATGGACCCGCCGCTGCGCGAGACCATGCTGGTGCGCGGCGACATCGAGGCCATCACTGGTTTCAGCTTCACCAGCCTGCTCAACCTCGAGGCGCGCGGCGTCAAGACCGAAGACATCGTCGTCATGCCCTACCCGGCGCACGGCGTGAAGCTCTACGGCAACGCCATCATCGCCAGCCCCAAGCTCATCAAGGAGAACCCGGCCGCGGTGAAGGCCTTCCTGAGCGCCTTCCTGAAGGGCGCCAAGGAAGTGATCGCCAAGCCCGATGACGCGATCGAGTACGTGAAGGCGCGCGACGGCATCATCAACGTCGATCTTGAGAAGCGCCGGCTGCGCATGGCCATCGACGCTGTCGTGGCCAGCCCCGACGCCCGCGCCGAGGGCTTCGGTGTCGTCAACCCGGGCCGCTTGGCGCTGATGGCCTCGCAGGTGTCGGACGCCTTTGGCACGCGCACCCGCATCGACCCCACGGCGGTGTGGACCGACACGCTGCTGCCGGCCAAGGCCGAACTGAACATCCTGCCGCCGGTGCGGCGCTGATCAGCCGGGCCGGCGGGCGGGTGGACGAATTGGCGGATGCGTCAGCGCAGGTCCCAGGACAACTGCAGCATCACGCCGGCATCGCCCAGCAAGTGCGCGGCCACGGCGGCGCGCCGGGTGAGCTGGCTGCCGATGGTGACCAGCGCACCGGGAGCGAAGCCGTCGTGGTTGAGCGGCACCTTGTCCTCGAAGCGGCCGCGGTAGCCGTACAGCAGCCCGGCGCTGAGCTGACCGTAGAGGTTGCGCTGCCCGAGCAGCCCGTCGAAGCGATGGCCGACGTAGACGTAGGCGCTGGGCTGGCCGAAGGAGTTGGAGAAGCGCGAAGCGCCGGCCAGCCAGCCGTCGCGCCGCTGCCGTTCCAGCGCCACGGCCCAGACGCTCTGGTGCTCGGCGCTGGGCCGGTAGTGCTCGGTGTGCGGCGCCATCGCCACGCGCCAGTAGGCCTTCTCGCGCCAGGCCTGCGTGTCCGCCAGCTCCTGCGTCAGCGTGTTCATGCTCGTGGCCCAGGCCGAGGCCACGCCGCTGCCCAGCACGCCCACCAGCAACCAACCCCACCCGATGTGCTTGGAAGATTCCATGCGTCGGATTGTCTTCCGACCCGTTCGATGCATGCCCCTATGAACGGCAGGGCTTTGACCCCGAGTGCCTACGCATGAGTGCAACCCCATGAGCGCCTTCGTCGACTTCAAGAACGTCTGGCTCGCCTACAACGAGGAGCTGCTCGCCCAGGGCCAGTTCGCGGTGGAGGACATCAGCCTGCAGGTGACCGAAGGCGAGTTCATCGCCATCGTCGGCCCTTCGGGTTGCGGCAAGAGCACCTTCATGAAGCTGGCCACCGGCCTGCGCCGGCCGAGCAAGGGCACGGTCGTCATCGACGGCCAGCCGGTGACCGGGCCGCTCAAGATCACCGGCATGGCCTTCCAGGCGCCGAGCCTGCTGCCCTGGCGCACGACGGTGCAGAACGTGATGCTGCCGCTGGAGATCGTCGAGCCCTACCGCAGCCAGTTCAAGGCCAAGAAGAAGGAGTTCGAGGCCAAGGCGCGGCAGCTGCTGCAGAGCGTGGGCCTGGCCGGCTACGAGGACAAGTTCCCGTGGCAACTGAGTGGCGGCATGCAGCAGCGCGCCAGCATCTGCCGCGCGCTGGTGCACGAGCCCAAGATGCTGCTGCTCGACGAGCCCTTCGGTGCGCTCGACGCCTTCACGCGCGAGGAGCTCTGGTGCGCGCTGCGTGATCTGCACGCGGCGCAGAAGTTCAACGTCATCCTCGTCACGCACGATCTGCGCGAGAGCGTGTTCCTGGCCGACACCGTGTACTGCATGAGCCGCAGCCCGGGCCGCTTCGTGGCCAAGCGGCAGATCGAACTGCCGCGCCCGCGCGACCTGGAAGTGACCTACACGCCGCAGTTCACCGACATCGTGCACGAGCTGCGCGGCCACATCGGGGCCCACCGCAACGCCATCGGCAAGAGCGGCGCGGCCGCGCCGCAATAACAGGGAGCCGAGCGCATCATGGTCGTGAGCAAGAACGTCGAACGCTGGTCGCCCCTCATCGTGCTGGCCGCCGCACTGCTGCTGTGGCAGGCCATCGTGGCCGGCTTCAGCATCCCGGACTTCATCTTTCCCAGCCCCTGGCAGATCGGCCAGCAGTTCATCGAGTTCAAGGGCCCGCTGCTCGAGGCGGCCTGGAAGACCTTCTGGGTCACGATGGTGGGCTTCGGCATCAGCATCGTCGTGGGCGTGATGCTGGGCTTCCTGATCGGCAGCTCGCGGTTGGCCTACACGGCGCTGTACCCGCTGATGGTGGCCTTCAACGCCGTGCCCAAGGCGGCCGTGGTGCCCATCCTGGTGGTGTGGTTCGGCATCGGCATCGGGCCGGGCGTGCTGACGGCTTTCTTGATCAGCTTCTTCCCGATCACCGTGAACATCGCCACCGGCCTGGCGACGCTGGAGCCCGAGCTCGAGGACGTGCTGCGCGTGCTGGGCGCCAAGCGCTGGGACGTGCTCGTGAAGGTGGGCCTGCCGCGCTCGATGCCGTACTTCTACGGCTCGCTGAAGATCGCCATCACGCTGGCCTTCGTGGGCACCGTGCTGGCCGAGATGACGGCCGGCGACAGCGGCATCGGCTACCTGATGCAGAGTGCCGGCAGCCAGCAGCGCATGCCGCTGGCCTTTGCGGGCCTGGTCACCATCGGCGCCATGGCCATGGCCATGTACGAGCTGTTCAGCTGGATCGAGCGGCGCACCACCGGCTGGGCGCACCGCGGTTCGCAGAACCACTGAAGTCGCGATGGCCTTGACACCCGAGCAGACGCTGCGCCACCTGCGTGCCGCCAACGCGGTGGCGCAGGCCGCACTGGCCAAGGGCAAGCACCCGTTCGGCGCGGTGCTGGTGGCAGGCGACGGCGAGACCGTGCTGCTGGAGCAAGGCAATGTCGACGGTGTCAACCACGCCGAGGCCGTGCTGGCGCGTGTGGCGGCGCACCGCTTCGAGGCCGCGCAGCTGTGGGACTGCACGCTCGTCACCACCGTCGAGCCTTGCGCCATGTGCGCGGGCACGCAGTACTGGGCGCACATCGGTCACCTCGTCTACGGCATGAGCGAATCGCGCCTGCTCGCCATGACCGGCAACCACGCCGAGAACCCGACGCTCGACCTGCCTTGCCGCGAGGTGTTCGCGCGTGGGCAGAAGCCGATGCAGGTGGTGGGCCCGGTGCCCGAGGTCGAAGAAGAGATCGCGGCGCTGCACCGCGACTTCTGGCGCGCGCACCAAGCCTGATCGCAAGATGGCCGGCTGGCACGCGCACCTGGCGCTGCGCTACTGGGTCGACACGTCCACGGGCACGCCCACCACGCGCGCGCACGATCTGCACGAGGGCCCGCTGCGCGTGCTGCGGCGGCTGTACCCCGAAGGGCCGGGCATCTGCCACCACGTCGTGGTGCATCCGCCGGGCGGCATCGTCGGTGGCGACCGGCTCGAACTCGAGGCCACGCTGGGCGAGGGCACGCATGTCGTGGTCACCACGCCCGGTGCGGCGCGCTACTACCGCAGCGAGGGCGAGGCTGGCCTGCACCAGGCTCAGCAGGTGCGGCTGGCGCTGGCGGCCGGGGCACGGCTGGAGTGGTTGCCGATGGAGGCGATTGCCTACAGCGGCTGCAACGCCCACAACCGAATCGAACTGTCCCTGGAGCCCGGCGCGCAGATGATCGGCTGGGATGTGCTGGCGCTGGGCCTGCCGGCCTCGCAGCAGCCCTTCGTGGCGGGCAGCGTGCAGCAGCACCTGGCACTGCCCGGCCACTGGCTCGAGCGCGGGCGCATCGCGGCGGACGACCGGCTGCTGCGCGAATCGCCCCTGGGCCTGGGCGGGGCCGGCGTGCTGGCCACGGCCTGGTGGGCGGAGGGCGAGGCCATCCCGCGTGAGCGCCGCCAGCGGCTGCTGGACGCCGCGCGCGAGCACACCGAGCCCTTGGCTGCAGGCGCCGGCAGCCCGCTGCGCGCGGGCGTGAGTTCGCCGCACGAGCGCGTCATCGTGCTGCGCGTGCTGGCCGAGAAAGCCGAGCCGGCGATGGCGCTGCTGCACCGCGTGCGCGCCGCGTGGCGAGCCCAGGCCTGGGGCCTGGGCGCCGAGCCGCCGCGCATCTGGCGCACCTGAGCATCGGGTTCCGACCGGCCGCGCGGGCCGGCGAGGCCCGCTGTGCGCCCACAGCGCTTCGACAGGCTCAGCGCGAACGGGGGTGGGCTCAGCGCGAACGGGGGTGGGGTCAGCGCCAGCGGTGATGGGCCAGCGCGAGCGGGGGTGGGAGATCCCCGTTCGGGCTGAGCCTGTCGAAGCCCCGTTGTTCACCCCGAGGTTCTGGCACGGTTGATGCGTGTCCTGACTGGTATACCAGCAGGTGCACCATTTCGATGCCACGCGATACCGCCACCTTCCAGCGCCCAACCGGCCCGCTTACCCTGTCGGACTGGCGCCAGGCCGCCCGCGCTGGTGCGTCGGTGTCGCAGCTGGTGCGCGAACGGGTGGCGCAGGCGGTGGCGGGCGGGGACGCCGTGCCCGATGTGGCCTGGATCCTGCCGCCCGATGCGCCCGCCATGCAGGCCCACCTCGCCGCCCGGCTGGCCGAGCTCGAGGCCCTGGCCGCCGCCACGCCCGACCGTGCCGCGTTGCTGGCGCGCTGGCCGCTCTTCGGCGCGCCCTTCGTCGTCAAGGACAACATCGACGTCGCCGGCCTGCCCACCACCGCCGCCTGCCCGGCCTTCGCCCACACCGCCACGCGCAGTGCCACCGTGGTGACGAAGCTGCTCGAAGCCGGTGCCGTGCTCATCGGCAAGAGCAACCTCGACCAGTTCGCCACCGGCCTGGTGGGCACGCGCTCGCCCTATGGTCAGCCCACGTCCACCTGGTCGGCCGATCACGTGAGCGGCGGCTCCAGCTCGGGCTCGGCCGTGCTCGTGTCGCGCGGCACTGTGCCCTTTGCGCTGGGCACCGACACCGCCGGCAGCGGCCGCGTGCCCGCGGGCTTCAACCACGTCGTGGGTCTGAAGCCCACGCCGGGGCGCGTCAGCTCCGCGGGCGTGCTGCCGGCCTGCCGCAGCCTCGACTGCGTCTCGGTGTTCGCGCTCACGGCCGACGACGCCGCCGCCGTGCTGGCCGTGATCGAAGGCGCCGATGCGGCCGATCACTACAGCCGCTACACCCCCGGCATGGCCGGCTGGAACCACGCGCTGCGCATCGGCGTGCCGGCTTCTCCGCTGCTCGACGCCGCGCAGGGCGGCCCGGCGGCCTGGGCTGCGGCCGAAGAGCTGGCGCGCCAATTGGGGGCCACGCTGGTGCCCATCGACTTCGGGCCGCTGCACGCCGTGGCCCGGCTGCTCTACGACGGCCCCTGGGTGGCCGAGCGCCACACGGTGGTGCAGGCCCTGCTCGACACCCAGCCCGAGGCGCTGGACGCCACCGTGGCCGCCGTCATCGCGCAGGCGCGTGGCTTCAGCGCCACCGACACGTTCCGCGCGATGTACCAGCTCAAGGCCGCGCAGGCCGAGCTCGCGTCGCTGTGGCAACAGGTCGATCTGCTGATGGTGCCGACCTCGCCGCGCCACCCTACGCGGGCCGAGGTGGCCGCCGAGCCGGTGGCCGCCAACGCCGCGCTCGGCGCGTACACCAACTTCGTCAACTTCCTCGGCTGGAGCGCGCTGTCGCTGCCAGTCACCACCACCGCCACCGGGCTGCCCTTCAGCGCCACTTTCATCGGCCAGGCCGATGCTGATGTGGCACTGGCCCGATTCGGTGCACGCTGGCAGGCCGCGGCCGCGCAACCGATGGGTGCCACCGGCGTGGCATTCGCCCCGCCTGCCGAGGCCCTGCCGAAGCCGGCTTGCGAGCCGATGCTGACGCTGGCCGTGGTCGGCGCACACCTGCAGGGCCTGCCACTCAATGGCCAGTTGCTCGAACGCGGCGCGCTGCTGCAAGAGGCCACGACCACCGCCGCGCGTTACCGGCTCTATGCGCTGCCCGGCACCACGCCGCGCAAGCCGGGCCTGCAGCGCGTGGCCAGCGGCGGCGCGGCCATTGCCGTGGAGCTGTGGGCCATGCCCCAGCGCCACCTCGGCAGCTTCCTCGCACTCATTCCGCCGCCGTTGGGCCTGGGCTCCCTCGAGCTCGCCGACGGCCGCCAGGTGCACGGCTTCCTGTGCGAAGCCGATGCCCTGGAAGGCGCCGCCGACATCAGCCATCACGGTGGTTGGCGTGCCTACCTCGCCTCGCATTGAACCCCACCCGCAGGAGCTGCATCCATGGATCGTCGTGACTTCACCCTGGCCTCCTCGCTGGTGCCGCTGGCGCCGCTCGCACTGGGCGCCGTGCCGCTGGCCGCGATGGCCCAGGCGCGGCCCAAGGACGTGCTGGTCGTGGCCAACGAGTTCGGCCCCAACTCGCTGGACATCCAGACCATCGGCGCCAACCGCCCGGCCTACGGCGTGAGCTGGCTCGTCTACGACCGCCTCATGACCTATGGCCGCCGCACGCTGCCCGATGGCCGCGTGATCTACGACAAGAACAAGCTCGAACCCGAGCTGGCCGAAAGCTGGCAGATCGCACCCGACGGCAACTCGGTCACCTTCAAGCTGCGCAAGAACGCCAAGTTCCACGACGGCACGCCCGTCACCGCCAAGGATGTGAAGTGGAGCTTCGACCGCGCCGTCAGCGTGGGCGGTTTCGCCACCTTCCAGATGGGCGCGGGCTCGCTCGAGAAGCCCGAGCAGTTCATCGTCGTCGACGACCACACCTTCCGCATCAACTTCATCCGCCGCGACAAGCTGACGATGAACAACATCGCGGTGCCGGTGCCCTGTGTCTACAACAGCGAGCTGGTGAAGAAGAACACCACGCCGCAAGACCCCTGGGGCCTGGCCTGGACGCGCAACAACACCGCCGGTGGCGGCGCCTACAAGGTGGAGGCCTTCCGCCCGGGCCAGGAGATCGTTTACGTCCGCAACGACGACTGGAAGAGCGGCCCGATGCCGAAGCTGCGCCGCATCGTGCAGCGCGAGGTGCCCAACGCCGGCAACCGCCGTGCGCTGCTGCTCAAGGGCGACATCGACATGACCTTCGACATGCCGCCCAAGGACTTCAGCGAGATGGCCAAGGAGGCCGGCAACGTGAAGGTGGCCACGATGCCGATCGAGAACGCCATGTTCTACGTCGGCATGAACGTCACCAAGCCGCCTTTCGACAACGTAAAGGTGCGCCAGGCGGTGGCCTTTGCGCTGCCCTACGACAAGATCCACGAGACGGCGCTGTACGGCCGCGGTGCCAAGCTCTGGGGCGCCGCCAGCAACCAGGTCAAGACGACGGCCTGGCCGCAGCCCACGGGCTACAAGACCGACATCGCCCGCGCCAAGGCGCTGATGGCCGAGGCCGGCGCCGGTGCCGGCTTCGAGACGACGCTGAGCCTCGATCTGGGCGGCGCCACGGTGGGCGAGCCCACGGCCATCCTCATCCAGGAAGCGCTGGCGCAGATCGGCATCAAGGTGCAGATCAACAAGATCCCCGGCGCCACCTGGCGCGCGGCGCTGCTGAAGAAGGACATGCCGCTGATCATCAACCGCTTCGGCGGCTGGCTCGATTTCCCGGAGTACTTTTTCTACTGGTGCTACCACGGCCAGAACGCCGTGTTCAACACCATGAGCTACCAGAACCCGAAGCTCGACCGCGTCATCACCAACGCGCGCTTCGCCGAGAGCAAGGCCATCTACGACGGCATGGTGCGCGACATGATCCAGATCGCGTACGACGAGGTGCCGCGCATCCCGCTGTTCCAGCCCAGCCAGGACGTGGCGATGCAGAAGAACGTGATGGGCTACCAGTACTGGTTCCATCTGCAGCCTGATTACCGCCAGCTCTCCAAGGCCTGAGCCATGGCTGCGCCTTCAGCCGATGCCCGCGAGGCCGCCGTGCGCGCCACGGCCGCGCAGCTGGGCCTGGTGATCACGGCCGAGCAGATGCCCGGCGTGCTGCGCTACACCGGCCTGGCCGCGATGATGGCCGAGCAGGTGATGGGCCTGGCGCTGACGCCGGCCGACGAGCCGGCGACGGTGTTCTTGCCGGTGGTGCCGCAAGGAGACGGCCCATGAGCGCGGCCACGGCCGGCGAGCTGGCCGCTCAGGTGCGTGGCGGGCAGCTGCGCGCGGTCGACGCGGTGCAGGCCGCGCTCGACCGCATCAAGGCCACCGAGCCGCGCGTGAATGCCTTCACCGCGGTGCTGACCGAGCGCGCGCTCAAGCGCGCCGCGCTCATCGACAAGCACGAGCGCCGCGCCCGCATGCCGCTGGCCGGCGTGCCCTTTGCCGTGAAGAACCTGTTCGACGTGGCCGGCCTGGCCACGCTGGCGGGCAGCAAGATCGAAGCCACGGCCGCGCCGGCCGCGCGCGACGCCGTGCTGGTGCGCCGGCTCGAGAGCGCCGGTGCGGTGCTGGTGGGCGCGCTCAACATGGACGAGTATGCCTACGGCTTCACCACCGAGAACACGCATTACGGCCCGACGCGCAATCCGCACGACGGCACGCGCATCAGCGGCGGCAGCTCCGGCGGCAGCGCCGCCGCGGTGGCCGCTGGGCAGGTGCCGCTGACGCTGGGCTCCGATACCAACGGCTCCATCCGCGTGCCGGCCTCGCTGTGCGGCACCTTCGGCCTGAAGCCCACCTTCGGCCGCCTGCCGCGCACCGGCAGCTACCCCTTCGTGGCCAGCCTCGACCACCTCGGCCCCTTCGCCCGCTCGGTGTCCGATCTGGCCCTGGCCTACGACGCGATGCAAGGCGCCGACGCCGCCGACCCGGCCTGCGCGCAGCGTGGCCTGGAGCCCGTGACGCCGCTCTTGGCGCAGGGCGTGGGCGGCCTGCGCATCGGCGTGCTCGGTGGCTGGTTCCGCGAGATGGCGCAGCCCGAGGCGCTGGCCGCCGTCGACGCCGTGGCGCAGGCCCTGGGCGTGACGCGCCTGGTGGAGTGGCCCGAGGTGGCGCGGGCGCGCGCAGCGGCGTTCCTCATCACCGCCGCCGAAGGCGCCACGCTGCACCTGAGCGACCTGCGCACCCGCGCACAAGACTTCGACCCGATGACGCGCGAGCGTTTCCTGGCCAATGCGCTGATCCCCGCAGCGTGGCTGGTGCAGAGCCAGCGCCTGCGCCACTGGTTCGCGCGCCGCGTGGCCAAGAGCTTCGAGACGGTGGACCTGCTCATTGCGCCGGCCACGCCCTGCGTGGCGCCGGCCATCGGCACCGAGTGGCTCGATGTAGCAGGCCAGCGCCTGCCGGCGCGCGCCAGCATGGGCCTGCTCACGCAGCCGGTGTCGTGCATCGGCCTGCCGGTGGCCACCGTGCCGCTGTGGGGCTTGAGCGCCTCGGCGCCGCACATGCCCATCGGCGTGCAACTGATCGCCGCGCCCTGGCGCGAAGACCTGTGCCTGCGCGCCGCAGCCCACCTCGAGCAACTCGGCCTCGTGCACGCGCCAGTGGCGCGGGTGCTCTGAGCGGCAGCAACCCATAGCCAAGCCCATGGACATCAACCTGCCCGAGATCCACGCCGAGGTCACGGCCGCCTTCATGCGCTACGAAGACGCGCTGGTGCACAACAAGCTCGAGGTGCTCGACGAGCTGTTCTGGACCAGCCCGCACACCGTGCGCTACGGCATGGCCGAAAGCCTGTACGGCATCGAAGCCATTCGCGCCTTCCGCAACGCCCGCCCCTCGGCGGGCCTGCAGCGCCGCTTGCAGAACACCGTCATCACCACCTACGGCCGCGACTTCGCCACCGCGATGACCGAGTTCCGCCGCGAAGGCGGCCACAAGCTCGGGCGCCAGGCGCAGACCTGGGCCCGGTTTCCCCAGGGCTGGCGCGTCGTCGCGGCCCATGTCTCGCTGATCGATCTGCCCGCTGAACCGTCCGTCTCACTGCCGCCGGCCTGATCCCCGGCAGCCCCCACATCTGAACTTCCAGGAGAGCCCCGATGAACGACCTCAAGCACACGTCCCGCCGCCACCTTCTTGCCGCTGGCGCGCTCGGCGGCGCCAGCCTCGTGCTGCCCGGCGCGCTGCGCAGCGCCTGGGCGCAGGCGCCCATCACGGTGGGCATCATCTACGTCGGCCCGCGTGACGACTTCGGCTACAACCAGGCGCATGCCGAAGCCGCCGCGCAATTGAAGAAGCTGCCCGGCGTGAAGGTGGTCGAGGAAGAGAACGTCGCCGAGACGCAGGCCGTGCAGAAGACCATGCAGGGCATGATCGCGCAGGACGGCGCGACGCTGCTGTTCCCCACCAGCTTCGGCTACTTCGACCCGCACATGCTGGCGATTGCGGCGCGCAATCCGAAGGTGCGCTTCAGCCACTGCGGCGGCATGTGGACCAAGGGCAAGCATCCCGACAACACCGGCAGCTTCTTCGGCTACATCGACGAGGCGCAGTACCTCAACGGCGTGATCGCCGGCCACATGAGCAAGAGCAAGAAGCTCGGCTTCGTGGCGGCCAAGCCGATTCCGCAGGTGCTGCGCAACATCAACGCCTTCACGATGGGCGCACGCTCGGTGGACCCGAAGATCACCACCAACGCCGTCTTCACTGGCGACTGGAGCATGCCGGTGAAAGAGGCCGAGGCCACCAACAGCCTGGCCGACCAGGGCGTGGACGTGTTCACCTGCCACGTCGACGGCCCCAAGGTCGTGATGGAGACCGCCGCCCGCCGTGGCCGCATGGTCTGCGGCTACCACGCGAGCCAGGCCAAGCTGGCGCCGCAGGCCTACCTGACGGGCGCGGAGTGGAACTGGCTTACCGCCTACACCAGCATCCTCGAGGCCGCGCGCACCGGCAAGCCGCACCCCAACTTCGTGCGCGGTGGGCTGAAGGACGGCTTCGTGAAGAGCTCGCCCTACGGCGCCATGGTCAGCGAAGGCGCGCGCAAGAACGCCGAAGACGTGCGCAAGCGCATGATGGCCGGCAGCTTCGACATCTTCGCCGGCGAGCTGAAGGACAACACCGGCAAGGTCGTCATCCCCAAGGGCACCTCGCTCAAGCAGGTGGACCCGGTGCTCGAGGGCATGAACTACCTGGTCGAAGGCGTGATCGGCAAGGCTTGATCCGCAAGCCCTGATCGCGCTTACGACGGCAGCGCCCATGAGCAGCTCCCGCTGGCAAGATTCGGCCGAGGCCCTGGCGCTGCCCCTGCTGGCGCTGGCCGCGGGCCTCGCCCTGTTCGGCGTGTTCGTGTGGCTGCACGGGCACAACCCGCTGCAGGCCTGGACGCTGCTGTTCCTGGGTGCCTTCGGTGATTCATTCTCGATCCAGAACACGCTGCAGCGCGCCGCGCCGCTGATGCTGACGGCGCTGTGCGTGGCGCTGCCGGCGCGCGCCGGGCTCACCATCATCGGCGGCGAAGGCGCGCTGGTGCTGGGCGGCCTGGCCGCTGCGGCGCTGCCCTATGCCTTGCCGCTGCCGGCAGGCAGCGCGGGCACGGCGATGCTGCTGCTGGCCGCCGCCCTGGCCGGCGCGGTGTGGATCGCGCTGGCGGGCTGGCTGCGGCAGTGGCGCGGCGTCAACGAAACCATCTCCAGCCTGCTGCTGGGCTACCTGGCCATTGCCCTGTTCAAGCACGGGGTCGAGGGCGCGCTGCGCGATCCGGCCAGCCTAAACAAACCGTCCACGCTGCCGCTGGCCGATGAGCTGCGCATCGGCACCATCGGCGGCAACTGGCTCTACGACGTGCACTGGGGCCTGGTGTTCGGCATCGTGCTGTGCGTGCTGGCCGCCATCTGGCTGGCGGCCACGACGCACGGCTTCGCCACCCGGGTGGTGGGCGGCAACCCGCGGGCCGCCCAGCTGGTGGGCCTGCCTGCCACGCGGCTGATCGTCACCGCCTGCGCGCTGGGCGGCGCGGCGGCCGGGCTGGCCGGTGGCATCGAGGTGGCGGCGGTGCACACCTCGGCCAATGCCTCGCTGATCGTCGGGCTGGGCTACACCGGCATCCTGGTCAGCTTCGTCGCGCGGCACCAGCCGCTGGCCATCGTGCCGGTGGCCATTCTCTTTGGCGGCTTCCTGGCGGCGGGCAGCCTGCTGCAACGGCGCATGGGCCTGCCCGACGCCAGCGTGCAGGTGCTGATGGGCTTCTGCTTCGTCTTCATCCTCGCCAGCGAGGCCTGGCGCGGGCGGCTGGGCGAGCTGTTCGTGCTGCGCAAGCCACCGCTGGGCACCACGCCCGCGGCGGCATGAGCGCGCAAGACCGCATGAACAGCATCAGCGGCATGCCCTGGCTCGACGTGCTGGTGGCCGTGCTCGGCGGCGCCATCCGCGTGGGCACGCCGTTTCTCTTCGTCAGCCTGGGCGAGTGCATCACCGAAAAGGCCGGCCGCATCAACCTGGGCCTCGAAGGCGTGCTCGTGTTCTCGGCCATGGCCGGCTTTGCCGGCAGCTACCTCGCGGGCTCGTGGGTGGCTGGCGTGCTGCTGGCGGCGGCGAGCGGCGCCTTGATCGCGCTGCTGCACGGCCTGGTGAGCAGCCTGCCGCGCGTGAACGACATCGCCGCCGGCATCGCCATCATGCTGCTGGGTGGCGGCCTGGCCTTCTACCTGGGCAAGCCGCTGATCCAGCCGCAGGCCCAGCAGATACCCGCGCTGCACGTCGGCGCCTGGCTGGGGCTGGACCCGGCCAGCGCGGCCTATGCGGCGCTGAAGATCAACGCGCTGTTCCCGATCGGCGTGGTGCTGGCGCTGCTGCTGGCCTGGGGCCTGAAGCACACCGGCTGGGGCCTGAAGCTGCGCATGGTGGGCGACTCGGCCGATGCGGCGCGTGCGCTGGGCACCTCGGTCAACGGCGTGCGCATCGCCGCCACCACGGCGGGCGGCGCCATCGCCGGCCTGGGTGGCGCTTCGCTGTCGCTGTACTTCCCGGGCAGCTGGAACGAGGCGCTGAGCAGCGGCCAGGGCCTCATCGCCGTGGCGCTGGTGATCTTCGCGCGCTGGCACCCGGTGCGCTGCCTGGGCGCGGCGCTGTTGTTCGGCGGCGCCGGGGCGCTCGGGCCGGCGCTGCAGTCGGTGGGCGTCACCGGCTACTACCACCTGTTCAACGCCGTGCCCTATGCGCTGACGCTGGCCATCCTGGTGTGGAGCTGCTCCGGCACGCGCACCTTGCAGGGCGCGCCGGCCGAGCTGGGCGTGAGCCGCTGATCCACGCGAGACCTGCACCCATGCCCACCATCACCGCCAACCCCTACGCCTGGCCCTACGACGGCGATCTGCGCGCAGACAACACCGCGCTCGTCATCATCGATATGCAGACCGACTTCTGCGGCAAGGGCGGCTATGTCGACGCCATGGGCTACGACCTCTCGCTCACGCGCGCGCCCATCGGCCCCATCGGTGAGTTGCTGGCCTCGGCCCGCGCCAAGGGCTACACGGTGATCCACACGCGCGAAGGCCACCGGCCCGATCTCTCGGACCTGCCGGCCAACAAGCGCTGGCGCTCGCAGCGCATCGGCGCCGCGGGCGTGGGCATCGGCGACGCCGGGCCCTGCGGCCGCATCCTCGTGCGCGGCGAGCCGGGCTGGCAGATCATCCCCGAGCTGGCGCCGCTGCCGGGCGAGCCCGTGATCGACAAGCCCGGCAAGGGCAGCTTCTGCGCCACCGACCTGGAGCTGCTGCTGCGCACGCGCGGCATCCGCAACCTGGTGCTCACTGGCATCACCACCGACGTGTGCGTGCACACCACCATGCGCGAGGCCAACGACCGCGGCTTCGAGTGCCTGATCGTCTCTGACGCCACCGGCGCCACCGACCTGGGCAACCACGAAGCGGCGCTGAAGATGGTGACGATGCAAGGCGGTGTCTTCGGCGCCGTGGCGTCGTCGGCTGCGGTGCTCCAGGCCTGGTGAGGCGAGCTGAGACCTCCATGAGCACCGCCGCCCTCGCGCTCGACACCTACGCGCTGACCAAGCGCTTCGGCAGCTTCACGGCGCTCGACGGTGTGTCGATGCAGGTGCGCGCCGGCAGCGTGCACGCGCTGCTGGGCGAAAACGGCGCCGGCAAGAGCACGCTCGTGAAGTGCGTGGTCGGCTACCAGCGGCCCGACGCCGGTAGCGTGCTGATCGACGGCCGCGAGCGCGACATCGCCACGCCGGCAGCGGCGCGCGCGCTCGGCCTGGGCATGGTCTACCAGCACTTCACCGTGGTGCCGGGCATGACGGTGGCCGAGAACCTGCTCATCGCGCGTGGCGCGCTGCCGGCCATCGTGCCCTGGAAGGCGGTGCGCGCCGAGCTCGAAACCTTCATGGCCACCGCACCCTTCCAGCTGGCGCTGGACGCGCTGCCTTCGCAGCTGTCGGCCGGCGAGAAGCAAAAGCTCGAGATCCTGAAGCAGCTGTTCCTGAAGCCGCGCCTGCTCATCCTCGACGAGCCCACCTCGGTGCTGACGCCGCAGGAGGCCGACGAGGTGCTGGGCGCGCTGCGCGAGCGCGCCCACGCGGGCCAGTGCAGCGTGCTGATGATCACGCACAAGTTCCGCGAGGTGCTGGCCTTTGCCGACGACGTGACGGTGCTGCGCCGTGGCCGCCTGGTGGCCAGCCGCGCGGTGGCCGGGGCGCAAGCGGCCGATCTCGCCTCGGCCATGGTCGGCGACGACCCGGCCGCACGCGGCGAGGCCAGCGACAGCGCGCCGCTGCAGCGCGACCCCTCGCCCCCCGGCGCCGTGCGGCTGGCGCTGCAGGCCCTGAGAGTGGCCGGCGACCGCGGCGAGACGGCGGTGGACCAGCTCGACCTCGAGGTGCGGGCCGGCGAGATCGTCGGCATCGCCGGTGTCTCGGGCAACGGCCAGCGCGAGTTGATGGAGGCCCTGGCCGGCCAGCGCCCGCGTGCCGGCGGCCAGGTGATGGTGGCGGGCCAGCGCTACCGTGCCACGCGGGCGCAGAACCGGCGTTTCAAGGTTCGCGGCCTGCCCGAGGAGCCGCTGAAGAACGGCTGCGTGGCCGGCATGAGCGTGGCCCAGAACATCGGCTTGCGCGGCTTCGACCGGCCGCCACATGCGCGTGGCGGCTGGCGGCTGCCGGGCACGCTGGCGCGGCGCGCGCGCGAGCTGATCGCGCAGTACCGCATCAAGACGCAGGGCGAGCACGCGCCGATCGGCTCGCTCTCGGGCGGCAACGTGCAGCGCGCGGTGCTGGCGCGCGAGCTGTCGGAGCCGGCCGACGTGCTGCTCGTCAGCAACCCGGTGTTCGGCCTGGACTTCACCGCCGTGGCCGAGGTGCACCAGCGGCTGCTGGCGGCGCGCAACGCCGGCTGCGCGGTGCTGATGGTGAGCGAAGACCTCGACGAGCTGCTGCACCTGGCCGACCGCATCGTCGTGATGAGCGGGGGCCGCATCGTGCATCAGTGCAGCGCAGCGGGCGCTGACCGCCAGGACATCGGCCGTCACATGGGGGGACATGCCGGCGACCACGCCAGGCCCGAGCACACGGCCACCCAGGGAGCCTCTGCATGATCGCCATTGCCGCCCGACCCGACGCGTTCCGCATGCCCGCCGGCCAGACGGCGCTGGTGATCATCGACATGCAGCGCGACTTCATCGAGCCCGGTGGCTTTGGCGCCAGCCTGGGCAACGATGTCTCGCTGCTCGAGGCCGCCCTCTTGCCGACGTGGCAGCTGCTGCAGGCCTGGCGCGCGCGCGGCTGGCCGGTGGTGCACACACGCGAGTCGCATGCCCCCGACCTGTCGGACTGCCCGCCCGCCAAGCGCGAGCGAGGCCAGCCCGGCCTGCGCATCGGCGACGCAGGCGCGATGGGCCGGCTGCTGGTGCGCGGCGAGCCCGGCTGCGAGATCGTGCCGCTGCTGCGCCCCGCCGCGGGCGAGATCGTCATCGACAAGCCCGGCAAGGGCGCGTTCCACGCCACGCCGCTGCAGGCCGAGCTGCAGGCGCGCGGCATCACGCACCTGGTGTTCGCGGGCGTCACCACCGAGGTCTGCGTGCAGACCACCATGCGCGAGGCCAACGACCGCGGCTACGAGTGCCTGCTCGTCGAAGAGGCCACGGCGAGCTACTTCCCCGAGTTCAAGGCGGCGGCCATCGAGATGATCGTCGCCCAGGGCGGCATCGTCGGCTGGGCCGCGCCGCTGGCTGCCGTGCAGCATGCGCTCGACGGGGCCGCCGAATGATGCTCAAGCTGATCGGCCAGCGGCTGCTGGGCGCCTTGCCCAACATCGCCGGGGTCGTCGTCATCACCTTCATCCTCACGCGCGCACTGCCGGGCGACCCGGCGGCCTACTTCGCCGGTGGCGCGGCCACGCAGGAGGCCGTCGACCAGGTGCGCGAGCAGCTCGGCCTGAACAAGCCACTGGTGGAGCAGTTCTTCGACTATCTCGGTGCGCTGGCGCGCGGCGACCTGGGCCTGTCGCTCACCACCGGGCAGCCGGTGCTGCAGGAACTGCTGGCGCGGCTGCCGGCCTCGCTGGAGCTGGTGCTGATCGCGCTGCTGGCGGCCTGCGCCGTGGCGCTGCCGCTGGGCGTGCTGGCCGCCACTCGGCCGGGCTCGTGGATCGACCAGCTGTGCCGCATCCTCACCACCGCGGGCGTGTCGCTGCCGACCTTCTTCACCGGCCTGCTGCTGGCCTACGTCTTCTACTTCCTGCTCGGTTGGGCGCCCAGCCCGCTGGGGCGGCTGGACCCGATGTTCTCGCCGCCGCCGGCCGTCACCGGCTTCTTCGTCATCGACGGCCTGCTCGCCGGCGACCCCGCGCTGGCCTGGGCCGCTGCCAAGCAACTGGTGCTGCCGGTGGCGACGATGGCGCTCTTCGTGCTGGCGCCGATTGCGCGCATGACGCGGGCCTCGATGCTGGCGGTGCTGTCGGCCGACTTCGTGCGCACGGCACGCGCCTCGGGCCTGTCGAGCGGCACCGTGCTCGTGACCTACGCCTTGCGCAACGCGCTGCTGCCGGTGGTCACGACGCTGGGCATGGTGTTCGGCTTCATGCTGGGCTCCAGCGTCATCGTCGAGAAGGTGTTCGCCTGGCCCGGTGTGGGCAGCTACGCCATCGACGCGCTCACCGCCAGCGACTACACGCCGGTGCAGGGCTTCGTGCTCGCGATGGGCATCCTCTTCGTGCTGCTGAACCTGCTGGTGGACGTGCTGTACGTGCTGATCGACCCGCGGGTGGAGGTGCAGGCATGAGCGCAGCGAGTGCCAACACCAGCACCCTGGGGCATGTCACCCATGTGCTGAGCGAAAACCCGATCACGCTGTTCGCGGCCGCGATGTTCGCGATGTTCGTGATGCTGGCCTTGTTCGGCCCATCCATCGTGCCCTACGACCCGCTGGCCAGCAACGCCGCGGTGGCGCTGCAGCCGCCGTCGGCGCAGCACTGGTTCGGCACCGACGCGCTGGGCCGCGACATCTTCTCGCGCGTGATCGTCGCCACGCGGCTGGACCTGGGCATCGCCGTCAGTGCGGTGGCGGCCAGCTTCGTCATCGGCATGCCGCTGGGTCTGGCGGCCGGCTTCTTCGGAGGCTGGTGGGACCGCATCGTCACGCGGCTGTCCGACACCATCATGGCCTTCCCGCTGTTCGTGCTGGCGATGGGCATCGTGGCGGCGCTGGGCAACACCGTGGGCAACATCGTGCTGGCCACGGCGGTGATCAACCTGCCGTTCTACATCCGCGTGGCGCGGGCCGAGGCCAACGTGCGGCGCAACGCCGGTTGGGTGGAGGCGGCGCGCCTGAGCGGCAACAGCGACTGGCGCATCATCGTGCTGCACCTGTTTCCGAACGCGCTGCCGCCGGCCATGGTGCAGCTCAGCCTGAACATGGGCTGGGCGATCCTCAACGCCGCGGGCCTGAGCTTCATCGGCCTGGGCGTGCGCCCGCCCGACCCCGAGTGGGGCATCCTGGTGGCCGAAGGCGCGCAGTTCATCGTCAGCGGAGAGTGGTGGGTGGCGCTGTTCCCCGGCGGCATGCTGATGCTGGCGGTGTTCACCTTCAACCTGCTCGGCGACGCGCTGCGCGACATCTTCGATCCACGGAGGCGCACGTGATGCAGCCGCCCCTGCTCGAGGTCCGCGGCTTCGGCCTGGAGTTCCGCACCCGCAGCGGCACCGTGCGCGCGCTCGAGGGCATCGACCTCACCTTGCGCAAAGGCGAGATCGTCGGCCTCGTCGGCGAAAGCGGCTCCGGCAAGAGCGTGCTGAGCTACGCGCTGATGGGCATCAGCGACCGCGCGGCGCGGGTCACCGGTGGCACCGCCATGTTCGGCGGGCTCGACCTGCTGCAGGCCGACGAGCACACGCTGGCCGATCTGCGGGGCCGCGAGATCGGCATGATCTTCCAGAGCCCGCGCACGGCACTCAACCCCATCCGCCCGGTGGGGCGGCAGATCGAGGACGTGCTGCGCCGCCATGCCGCCGCGCGCGGGCCCGATCTCGGCCAGAGCCTGAAGCAGCGCGCCGTGCAGGCGCTGCGCGAAGTGGCCATTGCCGACCCCGAGCGCCGCGTGCACGCCTACCCGTTCGAGATGAGCGGCGGCATGTGCCAGCGCGTGATGATCGCGCTGGCACTGGCCTGCCGGCCGAGCCTCTTGATCGCCGACGAGCCGACCACGGGCCTGGACGTCACCACGCAGGCCGGCGTGATGGACCTCATCACCACGCTGGCGCGCGAGCGCGAGATGGCCACGCTCTTCATCACGCACGACCTGGCACTGGCCGCCGACTACTGCGACCGCATCGTCGTCATGCACGCCGGCCATGCCGTCGAAGCGGCACCGGCGCGCGCCTTGTTCAGCGCGCCGCAGCACCCCTACACGCAGCGGCTGATCAGCAGCACCCCCGGCAGCGGCGGCAGCATCGAGGCCTTGCAGCCGGTGCCCGGCAACCTGCCCGATCTGCGTCGCAGCGATCTGCCGGCCTGCCGCTTTGCCGAACGCTGCCCACGCGCCGTCGAGCGGTGCCGCACCGAAGCCCCGCGGCTGGATGCGGCAGCGGCACACGCGGTGGCCTGCTGGTTCCCGGGCGATGGCGAACGCGCCCCATCGCCAGGCGAGGCCGCCCATGTCTGAACGCGCCTTGCTGAGCATCGAACGCCTGCACAAGCGCTACCCCGTGCAAGGCAAGCGCGGCGCGCTGCTGCACGCCGTCGACGACGTGTCCTTTGCCATCGCGCCCGGCGAGAGCGTGGGCCTGGTGGGTGAATCCGGCTGCGGCAAGAGCACGCTCGTACGTCTGCTAGCGCGGCTGCACGATGCCACCGAGGGCCGCATCGTGTTCGACGGCGAAGACCTCGCCACCACGCCCGCGCTCAAGTTTGCGCGCGACGCCCGCCGGCCGCTGATCCAGATGGTGTTCCAGGACCCCACCGACAGCCTGAACCCGCGCTTCACCGCGCGCGAGACCATCGCCGAACCACTGGCCCTGCTGTCGCGGCTGCGCGGCGCCGAGGCGGCGGCGCGGGTCGACGAGGTGGCGGCGCAGGTGGGCCTGCCGCCGGAGCTGCTGCCGCGCTACCCGCACCAGCTCTCGGGCGGGCAGAAGGCGCGTGTGGGCATTGCGCGGGCGCTGGCGGTGAAGCCGCGGCTGCTGATCCTCGACGAGCCCACCGCGGCGCTCGATGTCTCGGTGCAGGCCGTGGTGCTGCAGCTGCTGGCGCGGCTGCGCCGCGAGCTGGGCCTGAGCTGCCTGTTCGTGAGCCACGACCTCAACGTCGTGCGCCTGCTCACCGAGAAGGTGGCCGTGATGTACCTCGGCAAGCTGGTCGAGTTCGGCCCCAGCGACGAGGTGTTCCGCGCGCCGCGCCACCCGTACACGCAGGCGCTCGTCTCGGCGATTCCGGGGCAGGGGCCGCGCATCCGGCTCACGGGCGAGGTGGCCAGCCCGATCGACCCGCCGAAGGACGCCTGCCGCTTTCAGGGCCGCTGCCCGCGGGCCGAAGACCGTTGCGGCCGTGAAGCCCCACCGCAGGTGATGCGCGGCCCGCACATGGCGGCCTGCCACTTTGCGACATGATGGGGGCCATGTCCGAAGCCGCTCCCCGCGTCGCCCTCGCCGAGCAGGCCTACAGCCAGCTCAAGGCCGAGCTGCACGACTTTCTCTGGCTGCCCGGCGAACGCGCCAGCGAACTCGAGATCGCGCACCGCCTGGGCATGAGCCGCACGCCGGTGCGCGAGGCGCTCTTTCGCTTGCGCAACGAGGGCTTCCTGGATGTCGAGGCGAAGACCGGCTGGACGGTGAAGCCGATCGACTTTGCGCGCATCGACCAGATCTACGACCTGCGCGTCGTGCTCGAAACCGCCAGCCTGGCGCGCCTGGCGCAGATGAGCGACGAGCCCGCGCAGCTGCGGGCGCTCAAGGAGGTGTGGCTGGTGCCGGCCGCCGAGCGCCTGGGCGACGGTCGCGCGGTCGGTGAGCTCGACGAACGCTTCCACGCCGAGCTGGTGGCTGCGGCCGGCAACGAAGAGATCAGCCGCGTGCACCGCGAGGTCACCGAGCGCATCCGCATCGTGCGCCGGCTCGACTTCACCCGCGGCGACCGCATCGACGCCACCTACGCCGAGCACGCGAAGATCCTGCGCGCCGTCATCCAGCGCAAGACCGAGGCCGCGCAGCTGCTGCTGAAGAGCCATATCGAGCAGAGCAAGCTCGAGGTGCGCAAGATCACGCTGCACGCGCTGCAGGAAGCCCGGGCGCGGCGCGCCTAGGCCCGCAACGCCACCCCGCTATCCTTCGCGCCCATGTACGCGGCGCACTTCGGACTCGCTCGCGAGCCGTTTTCGCTCGCGCCCGACCCCCACTTCCTGTTCTTGAGCGAGCGCCACCGCGAGGCGCTGGCGCATCTGCTGTACGGCGTGCGCGGCGGTGGCGGCTTTGTGCTGCTCACGGGCGAGATCGGCGCCGGCAAGACCACCATCGCGCGCGGCTTTCTCGAGCAGCTGCCGGCCGGCTGCGTGGTGGCCTACGTCTTCAACCCCCAGCTCAGCGCGCTGGAGCTGCTGCAGACGCTGCATGGCGAGTTCGGCCTGCCGCCGCTGCAGGGCCCCGAGCGCGACAGCCCCAAGGCCCACATCGATGCGCTCAACCGCTTCCTGCTGGAGGTGCATGCCCAGGGCCGGCAGGCGCTGGTCGTCATCGACGAGGCGCAGGCCCTGAGGCGATCGTTGCTGGAGCAGTTGCGCCTGCTGACGAACCTCGAAACGGCCGAACGCAAGCTGCTGCAGATCGTGCTGATCGGCCAGCCCGAGCTGCGCGGGCGCATCGCCGGCCTGGAGCAGCTGGCACAGCGTGTGGTGGCGCGCTACCACCTGGGCGCACTCACGCCCGACGAGACGGCGCAGTACGTCGAACACCGGCTCGGCGTGGCCGGGCTGCAGGGCCCGTTGCCCTTCGATCGACAGGCCTTGCGCGCCTTGCATGAGCGCACGGGCGGCGTGCCGCGGCGCATCAACCTGCTGGCCGACCGTGCCTTGCTCGGGGCCTACGGCCAGGGCCAGCGCCAGGTGGGCGCGGCGCTCGTGGAGCGGGCGGCGGCCGAGGTCTTCGACACCCCGACGCGGCCGCCCCCGGGCCGGGGCGGGCGGCGCCTGGCGGTGGCCCTGCTGGACACGGCGCTGGTGGTGCTGGTGGTGCTGGTCGCTGCGGGCTGGTGGTTGCAACAGACCCGGGCGCCACGCGCCGTGGCGGCCATGCCGGCTCCGGGGCCCGTGGCCGTGCCCGAGCCGGTGTCGCCAGCGCCCGCGGCGTCGGCGTCGGCGTCGACGAGCGCCCCGGAAAAGCTCACCGCTGCCGTGCTCGATGACCCGGCGGCGCTGCTCGCACTCGCGCAAGCCGACGAGGCCCAGGCCTGGCGCGAGCTGGCGCTGCACTGGAACGTGGCCATCGGCGAGGGCGATCCCTGCGTGGCCGCGCGGCAGGCGGCGCTGGTGTGCTTCCGCAGCGCCGGCGGTGGCCTGGGGCTGCTGCGCAGCCTGTCGCGCCCGGCGCTGCTGGTCTTGCGCGGAGCGGATGGCAGCCGCAGCCACGCGCTGTTGGTGGCCCTGGACGATGAGGGCGCCACGCTGCAGAGCGGCCGGCAACGCCTGCGGCTGGCCTTGCCGGCGCTGGCCGGGGCCTGGCGCGGCGAGTTCGCCACCTTCTGGCGCTCGCCGCCGGGCTGGGAACCCGGCCCGGCCGGGCAGCTGGCGGCCCGCCGCTGGGCTGCGCCACAGCTGGCCGCGGCCTTGCCGGCGCAGCAGGGCCAGAGCTTTGCCGAGCAGGTGGCGGCCTTTCAGCTGCTGCAGGGCCTGCCGGTGGACGGCCAGCCCGGGCCGCTGACCTTGATGCAACTCTCGCGCGTGGCAGGCGTGCCCGAGCCGCGGCTGGCGGCGGCCGTCGCCGAGGGGGGCTGAACGATGTCGCTGATCCTCGACGCCCTGCGCAAGGCAGAGTCCGAACGCCAGCGCGGTGCCGTGCCGGGCCTGCACGGGGTGACGGCGCCGCCGGCGGCCGAGCCGGCAGCCGGCGGCCGCCCTCGCGGCCTGACGCCGCTGCGCGTGGCACTGGGCGCCCTGGTGCTGGTGATGGCGGCTGCCCTGGTGGGGTGGCTGGCGCGGCCGTCGGCAGGGCCTTCGTTGCCTGTGGCCGCCGCGCCTTCGATGGCTCCAGTGGCCGTGCCTGCCGCAGCGCCCGCCCCGCTGCCCCTGGTGGTGTCGGCACCGCCCGTGCTGCCGGCCGAACCCCCTGTGGCGGCCGCGCCGCTGCCCGCTGCGCCTGCGGCCACCGCGGCATCACCACCGCCGACGCCAGCGGCCTCGCGCGCGCCCATCGTCACGCAGGTGCGGCGCCTGGCGGATCTGTCGCCCGAGCAGCGGCGCGAGCTGCCGGCGCTGGCCGTCAGCGGCTCGGTGTGGTCCGAGCAACCCGGCGCGCGCTTCGTCGTGCTCGATGGCCAGGTGCTGCGCGAGGGCGACCGCCTGGCCCCGGGCCTGGTGCTCGTGAAGCTCGCCCCCCGTTCGGCGACGCTGCGCTGGCGTGACGGACTGATCGAGGTGCCGTTCTGAATGTCCGTGCCCGCCGCGATCCCGGGGTACGAGGTGCCGCGTGCAGCGGAGATACTCCGCGCGGTCTTCTCACCCGAGCTCCGATGATCCCGACGTTTCGACCGGCCCGCGCCCTGCTGGCGCTGGCCCTGGCTGCCTCGCTGGCCCTGCTGGCCACCGCACCCCACGCCGCGCCGACACTGGCCGCACCGCCGCCACCCGGGGCCGCGCCGGACGCGACGGCGCCCGCCGGCAAGGTCTGGCTCGCCGGGCCGGCCGGTGCCGCACTGAGCGTGGCCGATGCGCTGCGCCAGGCCGCCGATGGCGACATCATCGAACTGATGCCCGGCAACTACACCGAGCGGCTGGTGATCGAGAACCGCCGCCTCACCATCCGCGGCATGCGCGGGGGCGAGCTGCCCCGGGTGCAGGGCGATCTCAAGCCGATGGCCGAGCGTGCGCTCTGGACGGTGAAGGGCGGCGAGCTGCTGCTGCAGGACCTGGAGTTCCGCGGCGCGCGCAGCGTCGAGGGCTCGGGTGCGGCGCTGCGGCAGCAGGGCGGCAAGCTCACCATCCGCCGCTGCCGTTTCTTCGACAACGAACACAGCCTGGTGGCGATCAACGACCCGCAGGCGCAGATCAGCGTCGAGGGCAGCGTGTTCGGCCTCGCGCCCAAGGTCGTCGGCGGCCTGCACCACCTGGTCACCATCGGCCGCATCGGCCGCTTCAGCGTCACCGGCACGCGCTTCCAGCAGGGCTTCGAGGGCCACCTGCTCAAGACACGGGCGCGCGAGAACCTCATCGCCTACAACTTCATCCACGACGGCATGCGCGGCGGCGCCAGCCTGGAGATCGACATCGCGCTGGGCGGCATCGCCACCGTCGTGGGCAACGTCATCGGCCAGGGCGCGGACACGCAGAACCCGGTGATGCTGGCCTACGGCAGCGAAGAGGGCGGCTGGGACGTGAACCGCCTGAACGTGGCGCACAACACCTTCATCAACCATGGCTGGCTGCCCGCGTGGTTCATGCGTGTGCACCGCGACCGCCTGCCCGCCAACACCGAGGTGGTGGCGGTGAACAACCTGCTGGTGGGCGGCGGTGTGTTCGAGTGGGTCAACGAGGGCGTCTTCGCCGGCAACCACCACGCCCGGCGCAGTGCGCTGGCCGATGTCGACACCTACGCCTTCGAACTGCCTGCCGCGTCCAGCCTGCGCGGTGCCGGCGTCGACCCCCGCCAGGCCGGCGGCGCCAACCTCGCGCCGCGTGCCGAGTTCGACTGGTCGGCCGGCCGCAAGGAGCTCGATCCACCCCCCGAGCGCCGCACCACCTGGGCGCCGGGCGCTTTTCAGAAATGAGTGCTGCATGAGCGACCCGACGCCCGACAAGCCGCATCACCCCGATACCGTGGCCGCACAGGCCCTGGGCTGGATCGACGAGCGCACGCGCGCCGTGATCCCGCCGCTGCACGTCAGCACCACCTACCTGCGCGACGAGGACAACCAGTACCGCAGCGGCCGCGTCTACGCGCGCGCCGACAACCCGGCCTTCGACCAGGCCGAGGCCGTGATCAAGACGCTCGAAGGCGGCCACCAGGCGCTGCTGTTCGCCAGCGGCATGGCCGCGGCCACGGCGGTGTTCCAGGCGCTGAAGCCGGGCGACCACGTGCTGGCGCCGCAGGTCATGTACTGGAGCCTGCGCAACTGGCTGATGAACTTCGCCACCGAGTGGGGACTGCACGTCGAGTTGATCGACATGACGAGCCCGGCGGCGGTGGGTGCAGCGCTGCGCCCGGGGCAGACGAAGCTGGTGTGGATCGAGACGCCGGCCAATCCGTTGTGGACGGTGACCGACATCGCCGAGACCACGCGCCTGGCACATGCCGCCGGTGCGCGGGTGGCGGTGGACAGCACCGTGGCCACGCCTTTGCTGACGAAACCGCTGGCGCTGGGCGCCGACGTGGTGATGCACGCCGCCACCAAGTACCTCAACGGCCACAGCGACGTCATCGCCGGCGTGCTGGTGACGCGGGAAGACAGCGACTACTGGCAGCGCGTGCGCAAGGTGCGCGCGCAGCTCGGCGGCACGCTGGGTTCGTTCGAGGCCTGGCTGCTGGTGCGCGGCCTGCGCACGCTGCACCTGCGCGTGCGCGCGGCCAGCGCCTCGGCGATGGCCATCGCGCGCCACTTCGACGGCCATCCGCTGGTGGCCGAGGTGCTGTACCCGGGGCTGCCGCAGTGCCAGGGCCACGCCATTGCGGCGCGGCAGATGACGGGCGGCTTCGGCGGCATGCTGTCGATCCGCGCGCGCGGAGGCGAAGCCGCGGCCATCGCCGTGGCCGCGAAGACGGCGATCTGGAAGCGCGCCACCTCGCTCGGCGGCACCGAGAGCCTGATCGAGCACCGTGCCAGCGTCGAAGGCGCCGGCACGCCGGCGCCGCCCGATCTGCTGCGCCTGTCCACGGGCCTGGAGGACGTGGGCGACCTGATCGCCGATCTGGAGCAGGCGCTGGCGGCGGCCCATCACTGAGCCGCACCCGCCCGTTCGGGCTGAGCTTGTCGAAGCCCTCCACTCCGTTCGGGCTGAGCTTGTCGAAGCCCTCCACTCCGTTCGGGCTGAGCTTGTCGAAGCCCTCCACTCCGTTCGGGCTGAGCTTGTCGAAGCCCTCCACTCCGTTCGG
>JADCGQ010000057.1 GCA_020248945.1 Rubrivivax sp. | reverse complement strand
GTCCAAACTCGACAGCCTCATCGGTACACTTTGGCATCGGCGGTCCTCGGTTTTCATTGGCGTCAGATACCTATGAAAACGCGCTTCGGCACGAGGCCGCCGACCTGCTGCTGGTGAAATATCCGGGCTAGTCTCCAAAGCCATTCGAGGCGCAACACCCGCAGCATCCAGGGCGCACGGCAACGAACACCGGCCAGATAGTCGAGAAGGCCGCCCACCGCCCAGGTGACCCGGGCCCCAGTCTGGGCGGCCCAGGCCACGGCAAGGGGCTCCTGCAATGGCGTTCCCAAGCCCAGCAGCACGATGTCGGGCTTGACTTTGGCAATGGCTCCAAGCAGCTGTGCCTCATCTCGGCGGTCACCATAGCCGTTCCATGCCCCAACGACCTGGACGTGCGGGAATCGTCTGTGCATCTCCTCGGCAGCCACCGCTGCGACTCCATCGTGACCCCCTACCAGCACAAGGCGAATCGATCGATGGGCCAGTTTGCGCAGCACGGCCGGCACGAGGTCGGTGCCGTTGGCATCGGGTCGCCACTCGCCCGATGTCAACCAGTGCGCGACCTTCAGGCCGATGCCTTCAAACAACACGAGGTTGCCTGGAAACTCGAGCGCCTGGAGCAGGCCTGCGTCCCGAATCGACGAGTGGGCCGTGTTCAGATTGGCGTGGATGACCACCGTGCCGGGCGCGGCGCCCTCGACATGGGAGACGATGACCGACTCGGCCTCCTCTGGGGACACGGCCTCGACATGGATGCCCAGAAAGCGCATCAGGTAAGCACAATGTTCATCAGTCTGACTGTTCACGGCGATGCTGGCGAACCCGTGACAGCCTTGGTTCCATCGGACCACCCAGGCTCGATGCCGAGCTCGCATTGCCACGAGTCGCCTGACCCGACATCTGCATGCTTGCAGGCAATGCCTTGATGCGGTCATTCACCGGGTGGACACTCCCGCGGACATGATGGCCAAGCTGCTGCATCACCCGCCCGGACAAAGTGGCGGGCAGAACAGTCCCAATCCTGGGGAAGCAGACGGCACAGTCTCTGCGCTCTGCTGCGTTGTTATCGTCAACTGGCGTCGACCGGAGCTGACGCTCAGCTGTGTCGAGAGCCTGCTACGGTCCACATGCACCGAGTTCCGCGTCATCGTGTGCGACAACGGCTCCGGCGACAACTCGGTCAGCCGCTTTCTGCATTGGGCGCAACAGCAGCCGCCTGGCGTCGCGGCGCGTACAGCCAGTGTCGCTGAGTCCACGCCTGCTGACACGGAGCCCGGGACTCGTGTCAACTGGATCGTCAGCACGCGCAATCTGGGCTTTGCCGGCGGCGCCAATCTCGGGCTCGCCTGGGGCCTACGACAAGGCGGCTGCAGCCACTTCTGGCTGCTGAACAACGACAGCATCGTCGATGCCGACGCGCTCGGCGCTCTGCTCCTGCACATGCGCCAGCGCCCTCGTGTCGGCATCTGCGGTGCCCGCATCGTGTACCTAGGCGACCGCCAGCGCATCCAGGCCTATGGCGGCGCACGCTTCAATCGCTGGACGGGACGCGGATTCCACCTGGGACATGGCGCGGATGTCGATCTCGCGCACGACGCCGGGCAGGTGGTGCGCCGCATGAGCTATGTGAGCGGTGCCTCGATGTTTGTGAGCCGGCGTTTCGTCGAGACGGTCGGCCTGCTCGAAGAAGGTTACTTCCTCTTCTTCGAGGAACTCGACTGGGTGAGGCGTGCGGCGGGCCGATTCGATCTCGGCTACGCCCCTGATGCCATCGTCTGGCACCACGAAGGCGCGACTATCGGGTCCAGCAGCGAACCGGGCCGGTCCAGCGAGCTGTCGGACTTCTTCATGTGCCGCAGCCTGCTGCGCTTCACGCTCCGCTTCCACCCGGTAGCGCTGCCGTCGGTGTGGCTGGTCGCCTTCTTGCGATCGCTGCACCTGGGGCTCTCAGGGCGGCGCCGCAGGATGCTGACGCAGTGGCAGGCACTATTCGGCCTCGTCCGGTGCGCGCCGGACGTGTGGGTCAGCCGCCACCTCGCCGCGCTGGGCCCTTCCGACGCCAGTGACGGCCGACGCTGAATCCGGGTTCGGCACGAGCCAGTTCCGGAAGCGTTCCGGCTCACGCTGGATCGGCAACGGCAGGCCGGCCTGCACGTCGACGACACGAAAGTGGCGCTCGCGGCCAAAGGGATCGATCCTCGATTGCACGCAGCGCGCCAAGTGCTCCAAGTCGGTGTAGCGGTCCTCGTTGAACTCCTGGTGCGAGAAGCCAGCGATCTTCAGCGCGATCGCCGCGGGCGCCATCAGATACGTGAAGTGCCAGCCACCGGGCACCAGGTGCTGGGTCGTTACGCGGTCCAGCAGAAGCGAGTCGATGCGTCTTGCAGTGACGGGAAGGCGACCTTCTGATCCGAAGCGGCGCAGGTTCTGCATCGTGCGGTAGTAGCGGTGGAAGTGCCGCACGGTCGTGACACGCGCAGCCTTCCAGGGCAACTCCCACTTGTCGCCGGAGCCAACCAGTTCATTGTTGAGAGCGTAGTAGAAGACCCGTTGATGCAGTACCGCACTCAGGTAACGCCCGGGCCGGAAACGATGCACGCTATCCGGATGCGGGATCTCATCGACATCCGACAGCACCAGCAGGTCCTCCGGGTGCGCATCCACCAGCCCCCGGGCTAGCGCATTGCGCTGCCGGAACTCGTTGTGCCACGCCGACTGCGGCGCCGCCTCAAGTTCGTTGACCACCAGATGCACGATGCGATCGCGGAAGCGGGCGGGCACCCGGGCATGCAGCTCTGACACTTCGCGGGGCTGACCGGCAAAGCTGCGCGTGCCTTCCGCGACGACGAAGCGGTCGACGACTCCGGTCAACGTCTCGAGCCGGAGCTCGAGCACGTCGAACTCGCCAGCGAAGGTGAAGCAGTCGTGAATCATCAGATGTAGGGCTCGTGTCTGCTGCGACGTCGGTGTTCCTGGCAGACGAACACGGTCTCAACGCCGAATGGCTGACTGGAGCAGTCCGAAATCGCGCGACGAGAAGGCCCGGCAGGCGACCAGCATCGCGCAATAAACCAGCGCGTAGGCGCACATTGCGGTCCATACGGACCCGCCGCCGTCGAGTACTTGCAGCAGGCCGGCGCCGATGCCACTTGCGACGCTGGCCGCAGCCACAATGCCGACGCCCTGGTTGCCGCTTCCCCACCAGGCTCGTAGCTGTCGGCCGTGCCGTCGCAGCAGCATCAGGCAGGGCCCGAGTTCCAGCCACCAGCAGCCGATCACTGCGGCCAGCAGGCCGAGGCTTGGCGACGCGATCCAGACCCAAAGCGGCGTCACGACGGCCACCGCGCTCGCATGCAGCAGTGCCGCACCATCCTGTCGCAGATGGGCCGACAGCGACAGAGAGATGCGGCCCGTCGTCAGGACAGCTAAAGGAGCCATGCCCGCCAGCAGCAGCGTCAGGTCCCCGTAGCCCTCGCGGACACCCGCGCTGTTCAGCAAGGCTTCACCGAAAAGCACCAGCGCCGGACTGGCCGCTGCGATGAAGATCACGTTGACCCTGAGCAGCAGGCGCGCGTCGTCGTCATCACTTCCAAGAGGGACTCCTTGTTCGAGACGGGCCGTCAGCCACGCACGAATCTGGCCGTGGAACATCGCCAGAGGCATGTAGCGCGCGGCGTAGTCGGCAATGGCATGAGCCAGCCCGAACAGTGCCAGCGCTGAAGGGCCCAGGCTGCCGGACACCAACAGCTTGACGACATCCACGTTGGAGACCCGTTCCAGCAACAGCGCGACGTAGCTGCGCCACGTGAAGTCAAGCCGGCTGGCTAACGCAGGAGAACTCATCTCCCGCTCGACGGGCAGTCCGATGGCCATCCGCACCACCACGACCATCGCGACGACACAGCAAACGGCCGTGACCAGGATGTCGACCCACAACACGTCGAGAGCGGTCAGTGGGTCGACCAGCATCAGCGCCATGAGCACAAGGCGGCCCAGACCGCGAGCGAAGAGCAGCGCCTGGCAGGCGACCTGCTGCAGCGTGGCCGTGAGTACGATCTCCAGGAACCGGAACAGCCCTTCGCACAGCACGTACGCCAGCATGAGGCCGGGTGCAATCGTCAGGCCGGCCCAGCCAAGGGCTGCTTCGATCCAGGGCATCAACCCGGCCAACACGATCGCGGCGGTGGCCAACGTCACTAGGCGCCAGGCAAAAACAAGCAGCAGGCGGCGGACGAAGGTGACCCGCGGCGCCTTTGCCCAGTCCGACGTGAGGAACCGATCGCAGTACGAGTTGACGCCCAGGCTGGATACATGCTGCGTCAACTCGAACAGCGCGATCACGCCGAACAACACACCGAGTTGGTCGAGCGGCAGGCGCGCCGTGAGCTGAATCAGCCACAGGACGCCGACAAAGGCCCCGAGAACCTTGAACACCACGACCGCGCGCCAGCCGCGAATGAGGCCGAGCGCCAGTTGCGATCGGCGCGCCGTCGAGGACAAACGCCGCCTCATGCCTGCCCTGCCGTTGCCTCGTCGCTTGCCTTCACGACGTGGTCACCAGCTCGGCGTCGTCGGTCGCGCCCTGCCGCTGGTCGGCTTCGGACAGCCTGCTGAGGCATGCTGCGACAGACCGGGTGTAAACGTCCCTTCGCCCCGACGCCCACTGCAGGGCGAGTTCGGTCGCCTGATCGCACGGGGCTCGACCGGCCTCCAGACAGGCCTGGCCGAAACGCGCCGGATCGTCCTCGATCCGCACATGCGGCGGCAGGTCTTGCAGCAGGCCACGCAACGCATGACGCGTCGCCACGACCGCAGCCCCGGTACCGAGGGCCTCGATGGCCTTTTCCTGCACGCCGGAGCCGCTGAGCGAGACCACGGCGACGACGTCGACGGCGCCATAGAAGTCGCTCACTTGGGAGATCCTGCCCATGACCTGCGCCTGCGCCGGCAGTTCCAGTCCTTCGAGTCCGCTGCCGGCAAGCACCAGGCGCGCCCGACCGGCGATGGCCGGCCAGACACGAGCCAGGAACCAGCGCAGACCTTCACGATTGGGCGCCCAGGTCCACGTGCCGAGCAGGCCAACGGCAGGCAACGCCTCGCCCGTACCCTGGCGCCGGTGCACCGGAGGCGCCAGGGGGTAACCCGGCAACACTGCCAGCCGGGCGTGAACGTCAAGCCGGGCGCGCTCGGCGAAGCTGCGCAGTCGCTCGCTGTCGTCTTCGCTCAGGCACGCTAGCACCTGGGCCTGCGCGAGCACCTCCAGTTCCAACTGCCGAAGGCCGTGGGCCTCGCGGCGCATCAGGTAACGCCGCACCCAGCGGCCGACCGCGTGCCCTTGCCCATTCGCGAGCGCAGCCCTGCTCTGGCGCATGTAGTTGTCCGATTCCACGTTGTGGTTCACCAGCAGCAGAGGGCGGCTGCGAATGCCACGCAACCAGGGCCACGCCTGCAGGTGATCGACGACCACGGCATCGCAGGGGCGGAGCAAACCAGCCAGTCGCTCCGCACTGAGCGGCACGCGCTGGCGACTAACCGTGATCGGACGTCGCGCCAGCAATGCCGAGGCAACCGCGGCGAGACTTCGCCAGCGGCCCAGCTCGTCGAACGGTCCGACGATTCCGCCCAGCGAGACCACATGGGGCGTCCAGACGGCAGCCTCGGTCTCGTCGCCCCGCCCGACCAGCACGATCTCGTGCCCGCCATCTCGCAGCACTGCCAGCAGGCGCGCGGTGCAGAGCTCACCACCGCTCGTAGGCGTGCCGAACAGGCGCGTTGTGAGCACCAGAATCCTCATGACTCGGGCCTGTGGCCACCGGTCCTGGCCTGCCCCCAGCCCGGATGCAGGTACAGCGCCAGCACACTGAAGCCGAGTGCGTTGCCACCCACGCCCAGGCTCGAGGCCGACAACAGGTACGTCAGGAACCACAGCAGCAGCCAGGCGGCGATCCACGGCCCGCCAGGGTCACGACGGGTGATGGCGGTCTCCCAGGCAGCCACCGCAATCGCTCTTACCCACAACAGCGGCAGCAAAGCCGCCAGTCCGACCTGGGCGATGCCGTTGCCAAGCCCGCTCTCGTCGCCGACATCGGTGTCGACGGCACCGGCGTAATTGCCGGCCGCCCCGAGACCCTCTCCGAGCAGATTCCCGTTCAAGAGGTACTGCACTGCCGTGACCAGACCAGCTGCATGGCTGAACGCACCTTCGGTGTAGCCGGCTTCGCCAAGGGCGAGTGCAGCCGCGATGCCCACCGCCGCCAGCAGGAACACCTGGCGCGGCTGCGGCAGACCTAACCAGCGCCAGGTCAGCAGCAACCCGAGAAACACGATGAAACCCTTGGACACCGTCAGGATGCCGGCAACCAGGAACAGCGGCACCAACCAGGGCGTGGCGGCGGCCCATTGCGGCAGGCCCAGAGCGTCGGCACCCAGACGCCGGCGCTCGCGCGCCGCGACCGCCAGCAGCAACGCCAGTGCCAAGGTCGGCGCCAGCGTCGTCGGTTCGATGTAGGTGGAGACCATGCGCCGTACAACGAGCCCGGTCTGCGCCTGAAGATCCCAGCTGAAGAAGCGGCCACTGTCCTCGAACGGAGACAGTCCGAAGGGGTCGAGAGGGTTGGACGACATGAAAGACACCACATTCAGCACGGAAGTCCACAGCGTGTCTGGGGAAAACCGCTCGACCAGGCCCAGCAACGCCACGATCAGGCTCGTGGCAAGGACGAGTGACATCAGGCGCTCAAGCTCGCGCCTCGTCCAGGGGAGCAGGAGCAAAGCAGCGAAGAGCAAGGGCACCAGCGCCAGACGCCGCAGGTTGAGTGCCACCAGCAACGGGTGTTCTGGGGAAGCGATCGCAAAGGCCGTGTAGGTCACGACCAGCAGCAAGGCCCAGATCACCGGTGGCCGTGCCGTCCAGGGTGATGTCGACGACAGCAAGGCCAGGCCCGCCAAGCCGACAAGTGCCATTACGAGGCCGTCGCGCGCGCCGCCGATCAGCGTAAAGCCCATGCTTCCCGTAAGCCGGAATCCCACGAGGCCGATGGCTGGACCGAACTGCAGCGCCAGCACGAGCGCAACCATCAGCCAGAACGCCAAAGGTGCACCGCGCGCCTGCAGAGGGCGCGATGGCATCGGCATCGACTCGATCGGGTGCGAACTCACCGGCAACCCATCCGCGCGGTGCACCACTCGGAGTGCGGCTCGGGACGCAAGCGGGATGTCGTCACGACTCCACCTGGCCCCGCTCGGCCCAGGGCCGCTTCCCCCACAGAGACTTCAACAGCAGCCGCAAGCGCCCTTGGCGCCGCACCGGCAGCACCGCGCGCACCTGCTCCAAGCGCTGCCGGTAGTGCTCGTCCTGCCGCGCCAGCCGGCTCCGGTGGCGCACCAGCACCCACACCGCCTGCAGCCCGAAGCCCAGCGCAAGGCCGCCCAGCGCCCACAGCACCGGGTTCGGGCTGGCCGGCGTGAAGACGGGTTGCGCGCGGTCGAGCATTTGCACGGGCACCGGCTCCGACTCGACGTCGAAGCGCGCGGCCTCGAGCTGGCGGGTCAGCGTCTCGACCAACTGCTCGGCATACCGCAGCTCGCGCACGCGGCCACCGAAGCCCCCGCTGCCTTCGTCGCGCGGCACTTCCAGGCGAGCCAGTTGGGAGCGCATTGCGGCGATTTCGGTGCGCGCCATTTGCACCTCGGGGCTGCCTTCGGCCCGCAGGCGCAGCAAGGCAGCCAGGCGCACTTCGGCGGCCGTGATCTCGGCCTGCTGCCGTGCATAGCTGGCCGCGGCGGCACCCGGCTCGGTCCGCAGAGCCGCTCGGTCGAATCCGCTGGCCCGCAGCTGTCGCTGGGCCGTTTCAAGCGACTGGCGGGCGCGCTCGAGCTGCTGTTCATAGAAGTTGCGGCGCTGCTTGGCCTCGTCAAGAGCGAACCCACGCAACACGAGCTTGAGCTCTTCCACCGCTTGGTTTGCAATGGCCGCGGCGCGTTGCGGGTGCACATCGGAGGCCTCGACGTAGACCACACCTTCACGCCGCGCGATCGTGAAGTCGAGCCGCCGGCTCAGCAACGCGCGGGCGCTGGCCGCGTCGCGCAGCTGCCAGGCCCGTACGAGATCGAAACGCTCCACCAGCCTGTCGCCGATGACCCTGCTGCGCAACATGGCCACGTGCAAGTCGATCGGGCTGGCGCCACCTGGTGCGATCAGCGTCAGGCCCGGTGCACCGCCGGCCCCGACGCTGTTGGAGGGCCGCTGCACGGTGGTGACGACGAAGCTCGACTGGCCGACGAAGATGAGCGGCCGGAACAATGAGACGGCAAAGAAGCCAAGGCCGAGCACCAGCGCCGACAACAGCAGCCGCCAGCGACGGCTCCACAAGGGCAGTGCCACCTCGAGCCAGCCCAAGCTGGGGGGCGGCCAGACGGGCGGCGGCGCCGAGGCGGGGCTGGGATTGGTCGGCGTGGCCGACGAGACGTCTGCAGTGCTCATCGCGCGCTCAACGGATGGTCAGCAGCGCCGCCAGCCCCACGCCGAGCTGGTACAGGATCTGCGTCCAGTCCTTCGCGCCCTGCACGAAGGTCACGCGGTCCAGGCGCTCGGGCACGTACACCGTGTCGCCGGGCAAGGCCGGCTGCCCCTCGAACTGCGAGCGTCCGGTCCACCAGCCGCCCTGCCGGGCCGACAGCACGCTGCCGTTGGCGCGCACGACGAACATCGAGTCGGCCTCGGCAGCGGCCGTGGGCCCGCCGGCCCGTGCGACATAGTCACCCAGCCGCAGCTCGCCGTCGTGCACGAAGCTGCCGGCATTGAACACGGTGCCGAACACGCCGACGCTCTGGCTGCGCGGCGGCACGCGCACGAAGTCGCCGTCCTCGAGCACCAGAGCGGGCAGCTCGCTGGCCGCCGGCGTCAGGTCGAGCACCAGCCGGCCCTCTGGGCGGCGGGCGCGCAGCCGTGCCATCAGCTCGCGCAGCGCCGATTCCTGCACCCGGGAGTTGTCAGCTGCCGAACCCCGCACCGTGGCCAGGCGCGCGGCCTCGGCCTCGAGTTCCTCGAGCGCACGCAAGTAGTTCGCCTCTTGCAGCAGCCGCACCCGTTCGCGCCGCAGTTCGGTGCCGAACAGGAAGGCGGCCTCGGTGGTGCCGCCGGCCGCGGCCACCGCGTCGGCCAGCGTGGCCGTGGGCGCCAGCACGTAGTCGCCCGGGCGCAGCACCTCGCCCTCGACACGCACGCGCTTGGCGCCCAGCAGCGTCGGCCGCGTGGCCTGCGTGCGCGAAGGCACGCGCACGAGGTCGCCATCGGCCAGCACCTGCCGGGCGTCGTCGGGCCAGCGCATCTGCACGATGCGTGCAAAGGGCTCGCCACGGCGCCGCTCGACCTCGACGCGGTCGCCGTCGGCCACGGCCGAAAAGCCACCGGCCAGCATCAGCGCGTCGGCCAGCGTCTGCTCCGGCAGCGTCTCGAACACCGCCGGGCGGTTGACCGCACCAAGAACCGCCACCTGCGGGCCGATCGGCTCGATGTGGATGACGTCGGCCGGCAGCAGCATCGGGTCTTCGCCGGCCTGGCCCTGCACCAGCAGCGAATAACGGTCGAAAAGGTAGATCTCGCGCCCTCCGCGGCGCAGGCTCACGCGGCGCAGGCTGCCGCCGGCCACGGCCACGTCGAGCCGTGCCACGGCACGCGACAGCGTGGTCAGGCCCGGCAGCACCCGGTCGCCGGGTTCGGCCACGAAGCCGGTCACGCGCACCCGCACGGGCGCGGCCTCGGTGACGGCCACGCCCAGATCGAAGCCGCGGTACACCGTCTGCAGCCTCTCGCGCAGGCGCGCGGCGAGCTCGGACGAGGCCACGCCAGCCACCTGCACGGGCCCGACTCGGGGCAACACGATGCGGCCACTGCGGTCGACGCTCAGCCGCCACTCGCCTTCGACGCTGCCCCACACGTGCACGAGCAGTTCGTCGCCGGCCTGCACGGGATAGTCGGCCGGCACGCGGGTCGGGCTCTCGGGCGTGTCGGCCGCACGTTGCTCTGCCCGCGGCTCGGTGCCGAAGCGCCAGAGCGGGCGGCCGGCGTTGGCGGCGGTGGCGAGCCGCTCGAAGTCGGTCGGCAACCGCTCGGGCGGCGCAGGCGCCGCGGCGCCTTCGGCCGGCGCGGGCATCGTCCCGGGCGGTACCGCCGCTGCCGGGCGCGCCGCCGGCCGTGTCGACGGCGGCGCCGTCTCGGCCGTGGCAGGCGCCGACGCGGGCGCGAGCCGCTCCACCGGTGCGGTCGTCTGGGCCTGCGTCGGCCATGCCGTGCAGGCAAACAGGCACAGGAGCACCTGGGCGCATGCGCGCGGGAAGTCGGGCTTGCTCATGAACGTGGACCGGTGCGCCCGATGTGCGCCGCGAGCAATTGCGCAGTGGCCAGGCCGGGAGGCGGGGTCGAGGGGAGTCGTTTCGGATCAGGTTATCGACACCTGATGAACGAGCGGTGTCAGTCCGAAGACCACACCGACACAGTCATGATCCCAACGGCCCATCTTGCCCGCGACTCATCCCAGCGCCGTCCAGGCGCGGCCAGCGGGCTCGGCTCACGCCACCTGCAGGAAGGGCGGGTTCCCAGGGGCCGGCTCCCGGCGGCGCGTGCGCGGCTTGCCCTGAGATCGGCGCGCTCGGCGCCAGGCGAGCCCGGCCCAAAAGCCGCCCACGGCAGGCGCGCCCTTTCAGCGGCCGGCCGGCGGGCGCGTGAGCAGGTACAGCAGCGGCCCGAAGCTGCCACTGGCCAGCGTGAGCAACAGCCACGGCAGCGGCCGCCGGCCCTGCTCGCGCGCATCGCGCCACATCCACACGCAGACGAGTCCGAGCGCGATCACGAGATCCACCAGCACCTGCAGGCCGGCTGTGTTCTGCAGTTGCCACGCAAAGATGCCGATCACGCCGTGCTGCCACACCGCCACGGCCGTGAGGGCAGCGAAGGCGAACGTGACGAGGATGAGAAGCGGGCGGTTCATGGCGGTCCTGGGTGTTGCTCGGAGCCCGGATGCTGCGGCGCCTGCACCGGGCCGCCAATGACCTGAGAGGTCAAACCGCGAGCAGGGCGCGCCAGGGCCATGCGGCGCTGACCCCCGGTTGCTGCTACGGGTGCGTGCTGCCCAACGCGCCATGGGCAGCGTCGTCAACCTCTCGTGCGGTCTGCTACCGGCTCAGAGCCGGGTGGCCAGATCAGGCCTGCACATCGGTGGCCCCACCCGCACGCGCTTGCAGCAGCGCCTGGCGCACCAGGGGCGTCAGCGCAGCGGCCTCGCCCGCATCCAGCGCCCGCAGCAACTCTTGCCGCATCGACGGGGCCCAGTAGCGCTGCAGGTGCTGTGCGATGCCGGCGCGGGCCTCGGCGGCATCGGGCATGGCAGCGAAGAACTGGCCGATCTGGTTGGCCATGTGCACGAGCTTGCCGGCGTTCACAGGCCGGCCTCCGGCTGGGCCAGAGCCGCGCCCTGCAAGCGCTCGGCGCCGCTGTAGGCCACGCAGTCGTCGCCGCGCACGAAACCGGCCAGCACAAGGCCCAGCGTCTGTGCCGTGCGCACGGCGCGTGCAGTGGGTGCCGACACGGCCGCCAGCGCGCCGACACCGGCCGCTGCGGCCTTGTGAACCATCTCGAAGCTGGCGCGGCTGGTGATGGCGATGAAGCCTTGCGCAGGCGCCACACCGGCGCGCGCCATCGCGCCCACGAGCTTGTCGAGCGCGTTGTGGCGGCCGATGTCCTCGCGCACCAGTTGCACCGCGCCGTCGAGGCCGCACCAGGCGGCGGCGTGCACGGCGCCCGTCAGCGCGTTCAGCGGCTGCTGCCGGGCCAGTTCGCGCTGGGCCCTTGCCAGTGCACCCACGGCCACCGTCACGGCCGGCACCGGCGGCAACGGCCGCTCCACCTGCGCCAGGCTCTCGATGCCACACAGGCCGCAGCCGGTGCGCCCGGCCAGCACGCGCCGCCGCTCGCGCAGCGCCCACACGCGGGCCGAGGCCAGCTGCAGGTGCAGCTCGATGCCCTGCGGCGTGGCCTCGACCTCGCTGCCGTACAACTCGTCGGCGCGCTCGATCCAGCCTTCGGTGAGCGCGAAGCCGAGCGCGAAGTCGTCGAGCTCGGCCGGCGTGGCCAGCATCACGGCCTGCGAGACACCGTCGACCAGCAGCGCCACCGGCACCTCGTCGGCCAGCCAGTCGTCGCGCACGCGCACGGCGCCGTCGCGGTGCGCCACGACCTCGGCCACGCGCACGCCGGGGCGGTTCATGGCAGGGCCTCGGCCATCACCCGCGCCACCTGCACCGCCGTCACCTTGTACTCGGGGCAGTTGGTGGCCCAGTCGGAGCTGTCGGTGGTCACGACATTGGCGCCGCTGCCCGGGAAGTGGAAGGTGGTGAAGACGACGCCCGGCTGCACGCGCTCGGTGAGCTGCGCGCGCAGCACGGTGCGGCCGGCGCGGCTTTCGAGGGCCACCTCGTCGCCATCACGGATGCCGCGTTCCTCGGCGTCGTGTGGGTGGATGTCGAGCCGGTCTTCGGCGTGCCAGGTGGTGTTGGCCGTGCGCCGCGTCTGCGCGCCCACGTTGTACTGGCTCAGGATGCGGCCGGTGGTCAGCAGCAGCGGAAAGCGCCGCGTCACCTTCTCGTCGCTGGCGACGAACGGCGTGTTGAAGAAGCGGCCCTTGCCGCGCACGAAGCCGTGCTCGTGCATCACCGAGGTGCCGGCCTCGGCCGTGCCGGCGTGGCAGGGCCATTGCACGCTGCCGAGGCGGTCGATCTTCTCGTAGCTCACGCCGGCAAAGCTGGGCGTGAGCGCAGCGATCTCGCGCATGATGTCCTGCGGATGCGCGTAACTCATCGGGTAGCCCAGCGCCTGCGCCAGCTTCACCGTCACCTCCCAGTCGGCCAGGCCGGCCAGCGGCGGCATCACGCGGCGCACGCGGCTGATGCGGCGCTCGGCGTTGGTGAAGGTGCCGTCCTTCTCGAGAAAGCTGCTGCCCGGCAGCAGCACGTGGGCGTACTTGGCGGTCTCGTTCTCGAAGAGGTCCTGCACCACCACGCAGTCCATCGCCTCGAGGGCGGCGGCCACATGCCGGGTGTCGGGGTCGGACTGCAGGATGTCCTCGCCCTGGCAGTACAGGCCTTTGAAGCGGCCGGCCACCGCGGCGTCGAACATGTTCGGGATGCGCAGGCCCGGCTCGGCGCTGAGCGCCACGCCCCAGGCGGCCTCGAAGTCGGCACGCACGGTGGCGTCCGACACATGCCGGTAGCCCGGCAGCTCGTGCGGGAAGCTGCCCATGTCGCAGGCACCCTGCACGTTGTTCTGGCCGCGCAGCGGGTTCACGCCCACGCCCTCGCGGCCCACCATGCCGCAGGCCATGGCCAGGTTGGCGATGGCGATCACGGCGGTGGAGCCCTGCGAGTGCTCGGTGACGCCCAGGCCGTAGTACAGCGCCGAGTTGGGCCCGGCGGCGTACAGGCGCGCCGCCGCACGCAGTTCGGCGGCCGGCACGCCGGTGGTGGCCTGCACCGCCTCGGGCGCGTGCTCGGGCCGGGCCACAAAGCTGCGCCAGGCCTCGAAGCTGGCGCGCTCGCAGCGCTCGGCGACAAACGCCTCGTTCACCAGGCCCTCGGTCACCACCACATGCGCCAGCGCATTGAGCACCGCCACGTTGGTGCCCGGCCGCAGCTGCAGGTGGTGCTCGGCGGCCACGTGCGGCGTGCGCACGAGCTCGATGCGCCGCGGGTCGATCACGATGAGCCGGGCGCCCTGGCGCAGCCGCCGCTTCATGCGCGAGGCGAACACCGGGTGCGCGTCGGTGGGGTTGGCGCCGATCACCAGCACGACGTCGGCGTGGGCCACGCTGGCGAAGTCCTGCGTGCCGGCGCTGGTGCCGTAGGTCTGGCCCAGGCCGTAGCCGGTGGGCGAGTGGCACACCCGCGCGCAGGTGTCGACGTTGTTGGTGCCGAAGGCCGCGCGCACGAGCTTCTGCACGAGGTAGGTCTCTTCGTTCGTGCAGCGGCTGCTGGTGATGCCGCCCACGGCATCGCGCCCATGTTCGGCCTGGATGGCCTTGAAGCGCGCCGCGGCAAAGCCGATGGCCTCGTCCCACGACACTTCGCGCCAGGGGTCGGTGATGCGCTCGCGGATCTTCGGCGTCTTCACGCGGTCGGGGTGGGTGGCGTAGCCCCAGGCGAAGCGGCCCTTCACGCAGGCGTGGCCTTCGTTGGCCTTGCCGTCCTTCCAGGGCACCATGCGCACGACCGTGCTGCCCTTCATCTCGGCCTTGAAGCCGCAGCCCACGCCGCAGTAGGCGCAGGTGGTGGTCACGGCGTGCTCGGCCTGGCCGAGCCAGATCACGCTTTTTTCCTGCAGCGTGGCCGTGGGGCAGGCCTCGACACAGGCGCCGCAGCTCACGCACTCGCTGGCCATGAAGGCCTCGTCCTGCCCCGGCGAGACGCGGCTGTCGAAGCCGCGGCCCGAGATCGTGAGCGCGAAGGTGCCCTGCACCTCTTCGCAGGCGCGCACGCAGCGGCTGCAGACGATGCACTTGCTCGGGTCGTAGGTGAAGTAGGGGTTGGATTCGTCCTTGGCCGCCTGCGTGTGGTGGGCACCTGCGGCCTCGCCCACGCCATAGCGCACCGCGCGCAGGCCCACAGCGCCGGCCATGTCCTGCAGCTCGCAGTTGCCGTTGGCGCTGCAGGTCAGGCAGTCCAGCGGGTGATCGGAGATGTACAGCTCCATCACGCCGCGCCGCAGCTCGGCCAGCTTCGGCGTCTGCGTGCGCACCACCATGCCGGCCTCGGCCGGAGTCGTGCAACTGGCGGGGTAGCCGCGGCGGCCCTCCACCTCCACCAGGCACAGGCGGCAGCTGCCGAAGGCCTCGACGCTGTCGGTGGCGCAGAGCTTGGGCACGCGGATGCCGGCCTCCACCGCCGCGCGCATCAGCGAGGTGCCGGCCGGCGCGCTGACGGCGTGGCCGTCGATCTGCAGGGTCACCGCCGTGTCGCTGTCGCGGCGCGGCGTGCCGTGGTCGGTGTCTTGGGCGTGGATCGGCAGCATGGGGGGTGGCTTCCGTCAGGTGGCCTCAGGCAGCAGGCAGGCCGAAGTCTTGCGGGTGCTGCTCGAGCGCCGAGAGCACGGGGTTGGGCGTCATGCCGCCCATGGCACACAGGCTGCCGTGCGTCATGGTGTCGCAGAGGTCGCGCAGCAGTTGCAGCTGCTGGGCCTTGGCCTGGCGGTTCTCGCCCGCCACCAGCCGGTCGATCACCTCCACGCCGCGCGTGCTGCCGATGCGGCAGGGCGTGCACTTGCCGCAGCTCTCGACGGCGCAGAAGGCCATGGCGTAGCGCGCCAGGCGGTCCATGCGCGCCGTGTCGTCGTGCACGACGATGCCGCCATGGCCCACGGTGGCGCCGATGGCCGTGTAGGCCTCGTAGTCGAGCGGCACGTCCCAGTGCTTCTGTGCCACGTAGCTGCCCAGCGGGCCGCCCACCTGGATGGCCTTCACCGGCCGGCCGCTGCGCGTGCCGCCGCCGAAGCCGAACACCAGATCGCGCAGCGTGTGGCCGAAGGGCAGCTCCACCAGCCCGCCGTGCTTCACGTTGCCGGCCAGCTGAAAAGGCAGCGTGCCGCGCGAGCGCCCCGTGCCCAGCGCCGCGTGTGCCTGCGCGCCGCGCGCCAGCACCTGCGGGACGCTGGCCAGCGTGACGACGTTGTGCACCAGCGTCGGCTGGCCGAAGAGCCCGGCGATGGCCGGCAATGGCGGCTTGGCGCGCACGATGCCGCGCTTGCCTTCCAGGCTTTCGAGCAGCGCGGTTTCTTCACCGCACACGTAGCTGCCGGCGGCCTGGCGCAGGTGCAGGTGGAAGGCGCGGCCACTGCCGGCCACGCTGTCGCCCAGCCAGCCGGCGGCCTGCGCCCGGGCAATGGCCTCCTGCAGCGTGGTCACCGCATCGGGGTACTCCGAGCGCACGTAGATCCAGCCCTGCGTGGCGCCCACCGCCAGGCCGGCGATCAGCAGGCCTTCGATCAGCAGGTAGGGGTCGCCTTCCATCACCAGGCGGTCGGAGAAGGTGCCGGAGTCGCCTTCGTCGGCGTTGCAGACCACGTGCTTCACCGCGCCCGCCGCACCGCGCACCGTGCGCCACTTGATGCCGGCGGGAAACGCCGCCCCGCCGCGCCCGCGCAGGCCGCTGGCCAGCACCTGCTCGACCACGGCCTCGCCCGGCAGCGCCAGCGCGGCCTGCAGACCGGCCCAGCCGCCGTGGGCCGCGTAGTCGGCCAGCGACAGCGGGTCGGCCAGGCCCAGGCGCGTGAACACCTCGCGCTGCTGGCGCGCGAGGTAGGGGATGTCGTCGACGCGGCCGTGGCCCAGCGCGTGTGGCGCGCCCTGCAGCAAGCCGGCATCGAGCAGCGCCGGCACGTCCTCAGCTTGCACCGGCCCGTAGGCGATCCGCCCGGCCGGCGTGGCCACCTCGATCAGCGGCTCGAGCCAGAACAGGCCGCGCGAGCCGTTGCGCACCAGCTCGATCTCCAGGCCGCGGCGCGCGGCCTCGATCACCAGCGCCGCGGCTGTTTCATCCGCCCCCACGGCGCGGGCCGCGCTGTCGCGGGGCACGTAGACGGTGACGCGGCTCACGAAGCCGCCTCCACGCCGTCGAGCAACTGCTGCAGCCGAGCCGGCGTGACGCGCCCGTGCAAGCGCCCGTCGAGGGCCAGCGCGGGCGACGAGGCGCACAGCCCCAGGCAGTAAACCGCTTCCAACGTGACGCCGCCGTCGCTGCGCGTCTGGCCCTCGGCGCAGCGCAGCCGCTCCTGAGCCAGCGCCGCCAGCTCATCGGCCCCGCAGGCCTGGCAGGCCTCGGCGCGGCACAGCTGCACCACGTGGCGGCCGGGCGGCTGACGCCTGAAGTGGTGGTAGTAGGTGACGACGCCGTGCACCTCGGCCCGCGAGCGGTTGAAGAGCTCGGCCAGCACCGGCACGTCGGCGTCGTCGATGTGGCCGAGCGCGCCCTGCACCGCATGCAGCGCCGGCAGCAGGCCGCCGGGCTCGGCCGCGTGGGCGGCAGCGAGCGCCCTCACCTGCTGGGCTCGCGCCGACAACGGCGCCGCCGTTTCATATGCACCGGCAGGCATAGCTCGCGACTTCATGGCCTCGAATGTAGGCGGCAGCGCCAGCAGGCTGCAATATGATGCGCCGGCGCCGGATCACCGGCTGCACGCAGCCTATTTAAGGGTTCACCCGTGTACCGAGTCGGCATCAGCCCGAGCTGGACCATCCGCCGCGACGGCGTGGCCACGCCGCTGGGCGCCCGCGTCGTCGACCTGCTCGTGGGGGTCGACGAACAAGGCAGCCTGGCCGCGGCCTGCACGGCGCAGGGCGTGAGCTACCGCCACGCCTGGCAACTGCTGCGCGAAGGCGAGGCGCTCTTCGGCCAACCGCTGGTGCGCATGACACGCGGCAAGGGCTCGCTGCTCACGCCGCTGGGCGAGCGGCTGGTGTGGGCGCAGCGCCGCGTGCAGGCGCGGCTGGCGCCGCTGCTGGACACGCTGGCCTCGGAAGTGGGCAGCGAGATCGAGAAGCTGCTGTCCGCCGGCACCAATCGCCTGCGCATCCACGCCAGCCACGGCTTTGCGGTGCAGGCGCTGCACGAGGCCCTGCAGCGCGATGCACACGAGGGTCACACCCACGAGCTCAAGTACTGCGGTGGCGCCGAGGCGCTGGCCGCGCTGGCCGGCGGGCAGTGCGACATCGCCGGCTTCCACGTGCCCATCGGCCGCTTCGAGCCCGCCGTGCTGGCGCACTACCGGCCCTGGCTGGCCTCGCGCTCGCTGCGCCTGGTGGCGCTGGCCACGCGACGCCAGGGCCTGATGGTGGCGCCGGGCAACCCGCGCCGCATCTACGGCGTGGCCGATCTGGCGCGGCCCGGCGTGCGCTTCATCAACCGCCAGCCGGGCTCGGGCACACGCGTGCTGCTCGACCTGCTGCTGGCCGAGGCCGGCATCGCCCCTTCGCAGCTGCGCGGCCACGAGCAGTGCGAGTTCACGCACGCCGCGGTGGCCGCCTTCGTGGCCAGCGGCATGGCCGATGCGGGCCTGGGCGTGGAGGTGCCGGCGCGCAGCTTCCGCCTGGAGTTCCTGCCGCTGGAGCAGGAACGCTATTTCCTGCTGGCCGACGAGCGCACGCTGCAGACCGAGGCGCTGCAGCCGCTGCTCGCGCTGCTGGCCAGCCCCGGCTTCCAGGCCGACGTGGCGCGGCTGCCGGGCTACGAAGCGCGCGACACCGGCCGCGTGATGACGCTGGACGAGGCCTTTGCCGGCACCGGCACACCGGCCCGGCCGCCACCCGCCGCCCGACGCCGCCGTGGCGCCAGACCGCCAGAACCGGCGCCAGACCCTGTCAGCATTGGGCCTGCGCCATCCGCGCCGCCCGCCCCGCCCGACCGATGACCGCTGACGCCACCCCCCACCCCGCCCGCTGGCTGCCCGTCGACGACCCCCACCGCCTGCGCCTGCACGGCGAAGCCCATGCGCGGCCGTCGGCGCACATCCGCATGCCGGCCCTGGTGCTGTACGTGGCCGTGCGCCACGACGGCGTCGAACGCGCCGCGCAGTGGCAGCACCTGCGCCGCCTGCCGGGCCAGCAAGACCTGCCCGCCGAGGCGCTGGACGGCCAGTTCCTGCGCCTGCGGCTGCCCGACGGCACCTTGAAGTGGGAGCGCCACACGGAGTTCACGCGTTACTCGCTGGTGCAGGCGCTGCCCGCGGGCACGCAGCTGCACAGCGAGCCGCCCGCGCTGCAGGAGTCGCTGATCGTCGGCCGTGACTGGATCCGCGACATCCCGGGGCAGGTGCTGGTGGCCGTGGAACTGGTGATGCTGCATGGCGACATCCACAGCGAGTCATGGCTGCCCGCGGCGCGCCGCTGGTTCAGCAGCCGCACCGTCGCCGTCTCGCGCATGGGCCGCGACGGCCACTCGGCCGCCATCACCGACTTCGTGCTGCGCGACGACGGCTTCGAGCGCATGCTCGTCGTGGCCCCCGAGGGCACCACCGAAACACGCGCCGGCCGCATCTCGCAGCGCCTGCTCGAGATGGAAACCTACCGCCTGATGGCGCTGCTCGGCCTGCCGGCGGCCAAGGCGCTGCAGCCCGAGATCGCGGCCGCCGAACAGCAGCTGTCGGCGCTGACGGCGCGCTTCGAGGCGCGCGAGGCGTCCGACCAGTCGCTGCTCGACGAGCTGGTGCAGCTGGCGGCACGCCTGGAACGCGCCACCGCTGGCGGCGCCTTCCGCTTTGATGCCACGCGCGCCTACGACACGCTGATGGTGCAGCGGCTGGCCGAGCTGCGCGAGAACTACCTGCCGGGCCAGCAGACGCTGGGCGAGTTCCTGCAGCGGCGGCAGGCGCCCGCCGTGGCCACGGTGGCCGCCACCGCCGAACGCCTGGCTTCGCTGGCCACGCGGGTGGAGCGCGCCAGCGGCCTGCTGCGCACGCGCGTGGACATCGCCACCGAGGTGCAGAACCAGCAGCTGCTGGCCAAGCTGGCGCAGGGTCAGGCGCTGCAGCTGCGGCTTCAGGCCACGGTGGAGGGCCTGTCGATCGCGGCCATCACCTACTACGTCGTCAGCCTGCTGCTGTACGGCGCCAAGGCGGCGCAGGCGGCGGGCGCGCCGATCAACGCCGAGGTTGCCGCGGGTGCGCTGCTGCCGCTGGTGGTGTTCGGCGTCTGGCGCTCGACCCGGGGCATCCAGCAGCGCCTGGCCCGCCGCGGCGTGGCCGACGCCGACGCGCCCTGATGGAGCCGCTGGCCTTGCCGCTGGCCCTGCCGCTGGTGGCCTCGCTGGGCGGCCTGGGCTTCGTGGTCGGGCTGCTGATGGCGCTCACGGGCGCGGGCGGTGGCGCCCTCGGCGTGCCGCTGCTCGTGCTGACGCTGGGCCTGCCGATGCAGCAGGCCGCGCCGATGGCGCTGATGGCCGTCGGCCTGGCCGGCCTGGTGGGCGCGGTGCTCGGGCTGCGCGACCAGCTGCTGCGCTGGCGCGCCGCCTTGATGATCGGCGCCGCCGGCATGCTGGTGGCGCCGCTGGGCGTGGCGCTGGCGCAGCGCCTGCCGCAGGCGCTGCTGCTGAGCACTTTCGCGGTCTTCATGCTGTACACGGCGTGGCGCATGGGGCGCTCGGCGCCCGCGCAGGCCGCGCGGCCCGTGCAGCCGGCCTGCGTGCGGCCCGATGGCGAGCTGCGCCTGCGCTGGACACCGCGCTGCGCCGCCGTGCTGGCGCGTGTCGGCGGCACGGCCGGGCTGTTCAGCGGGCTGCTCGGGGTGGGCGGCGGCTTCGTCATCGTGCCGGCGCTCGACCGCCACACCAACCTCGATCTCCGCAGCATCCAGGCCACCTCGCTGAGCGTGATCGCGCTCGTCAGCGTCTCGGGCATCGCGGCGGCGGCCTCGCACGGGCAGTTGCCGCTGCAGGCCGCGCTGCCCTTCGCGGCGGCCAGCGTCGTGGGGCTGCTCGCCGGCCGCCGATTGGCGCCGCGTTTCAGCGCGGAGCTGATGCGCCGCGGCTTCGCGGTGATGGCGGTGGGCGTGGCCGCGCTGGTGCTGTGGCGCGCGCTGCTCGGCCCGGTCTGAACCCACGGACGCCCATGAACCCGGACTCGCTGCCCCCGCCCCGCTACGCCGTCGTCAGCTTCGACCTCGACGGCACGCTGCTCGACACCGCCGCGGAGATCGCCGAAGCCGTGAACCGCGCGCTCGACGAGCAGGGCCTGCCCCGCCAGCCCGCGGCCGAGCTGACGCTGCTCATCGGCCACGGCGCGCGCCGGCTGGTGCAGGACGTGCTGGCACGGCTGGCGCCAACGGGCCTGCAGGCCGGCGAGCCGGCTCCGGTCGACGCCGTGCTTGGCGGCTTCGAACGCCACTACGCCGCGCTCATTGGCACGAGCAGCGTGCCTTACCCCGGCGCGGCCGAGGCCCTCTTGCGGCTGCGACGCGCGGGCGTGCGCCTGGCCTGCGTCACCAACAAGCAGCAGCTGCCGGCGCAACGCCTGCTGCAGCACCACGGCCTGCTGCCGCTGTTCGAGCTGCTGATCGGCGGCGACACGCTGGCGCACAAGAAGCCGCACGCCAGCGTGCTGCAGCACGTGGCGCAGGCCTGCGGCGTGCCGCTGCAGGCGCTGGCCCATGTCGGCGACTCGGCCACCGACGTGATGGCCGCGCGCAACGCCGGCGCGGCCGCCTGGGCCGTGCCCTGGGGCTACAACGGCGGCGAGCCGATCGCCCACGCCGCGCCCGACCGCCTGTTCGACTCGCTGGCTGCCGTCGCGTCGCATGTGCTGGGCGACGTGGCAGCGGACCCGGCCGCACCACCCGCTTCAACCGCACGCGCGCAGCCGGGCTGACGCCAGCACCGATGCTGTCGATCACGCTGGGGCCTCTGGCCTTTCCACTGCCGCCGCTGCTGCTGTTGCTGTCGCTGCTGCTCGCCAGCTTCCTGGCGCGGCGGCTCGCACCGGCGGCGCTGGCGTCGAGCAACGAAACCAGCATCTGGCTCGCGGCCGGGCTCGGCCTGCTGGCGGCCCGCGCTGCCCACGTGCTGCGGCATGCGCAGGCCTACGCCGACTCGCCCTGGGCCGCGCTCGACTTCCGCGACGGCGGCTGGGTCACCGGGCCTGGGCTCGCGGTGGCGGCCGTCGTGCTGCTGTGGCGCTCCGACCGCTTGCCACTGGCACGCCGCGCGCTCGTGATCTCGGCCGGCAGCGGCCTGGCCCTGTGGGCCTCGCTCCAGGGCGCCGTGCTGCTGAGCCTGCCCGATGCCGACCTGCGGGCCTTGCCGGCGGTGGTGCTCCGGCCCTTGCCCGCGGTGGCCCCGGGCACGGCGCCGGCCGCCGCACCCGCTGCCCAGGCCCAGCCGCTCTCGGCCTTGCTCGACGGCCGGCCGCTGGTCGTCAACCTCTGGGCCACGTGGTGCGGCCCTTGCCGCGCCGAGATGCCGGTGCTGGCTGCGGCGCAACGGCAGCGGCCCGACGTGCGCTTCGTCTTCGCCAACCAGGGCGAGCTGCCCGAGGTCGTGCAGCGCTACCTGGCCGCGGAGCGCTTGGCGCTGGACGACGTCTGGCTCGACATCGGCTCCGCACTCGGCCCCGCCCTGGGCTCGCGCGGGCTGCCGACCACCGTGTTCTTCAGCGCCGACGGCCAGCGCGTCGACGCCCATTTCGGGCTGCTCAACGCGGCGGCGCTGCAGGCGCGGCTGTCGCGCTGGCCTGCACCGGCACGCTGAGCCCCTGCTGCAGCGCCAGCCGCAGCGCCGGCAGGCACTGGCGCGCCTCGGCCTCGCCGCGCTGGCGCGATGCCTCGAAGTACGAGCGGAACGGCCCGGCGTCGTAGGGCAGATCAGGGTGGATCCGGAAGTCGGCCTGCGCCACGTCGGGCTCGATGCGGCTGCGTCGACGGCGGTCGCGCTCGCGCAGGGCCTGCGAGGCATCGGCCGGCGTGGTGCCGGGCCGCGCCGACACGTCAACGGCCAGCACGAAGCGCGCGCCGCAGGCCCGTGCGACGCTCACCGCCAGCGGCAGCGACTCGTCACCATCTTCGTACTCCACGCCCGCATTGCCGCGCAGGAAGAAGCGCGGCGTCTTGTCGTCGCGCCGTGTGGCCACCACGAGCGCGCGGCGCGGCAGGTCCTCGAGGCGGCGGCCCTGCAGGCCGGCGTTCACGTACTCCTGCAGTCGCTGGCCGCGGATCCAGCCCCGGTCGGCAAACGGGTTCGGGTCGAACACCGTGAGCGGCCCGCAATGGCGAGACGGTGCTGGCCATGATGTCGGTGGCGCTGGACCCTGCCCGCCCGGCGCGCCGAGCCGCCTCGCGCCGCCAGCCCCCGGCCCGCGGCGAGTCGTGATGCCCGCACGGCCAGGCGCGCGGGCCGCGGCCGACAATGCGGGCCATTCCATGCACGACGTGCCCGCCATCATCGACATCGAAGCCTCGGGCTTCGGTGCCCGCAGCTACCCGATCGAGATTGGCTACGTGCTCGGCAACGGCCGCACGCGCTGCACGCTGGTGAAGCCGCCTTCGCACTGGACACACTGGGACGACGCCGCCGAGCGCGTGCACGGCATCCTGCGGCCCACCCTGCTGCAGCATGGCCGCGACATCGCCGAGGTCGCCGACCTGCTCAACGGCGATCTCGCCGGGCAGACCGTCTACTGCGACGGCTGGGCCCACGACTACCCCTGGCTGGCGCTGCTGTTCGACGAAGCCGGCCGCGCGCCGCGTTTCCGGCTCGAATCGGTGGCGCGGCTGCTCGACGAGCCGCGCCTGGCCCGGCTCGATGACGTGCGGCGCGCCGCGGTGGCCGAACTCGGCCTGGTGCGCCACCGCGCCAGCAACGATGCGCGCGCCTTGCAGCTGGCGCTGAGCCGGATCTGAGCCGGCGCCGGGCCGTCTCGGGCGCTCAGGCCGGCTTGGCCAGCTCGGCTTCCTGCAGCAGCCGCCACATCACCTTGCCGCTGCCGCTCTTGGGCAGCGCCTCGGCGAACTCCACGAGCCGCGGCACCTTGTAGGCCGCCATGTGGTCGCGCGCCCAGGCGATGATGTCCTCGGGTTGGGCCGTGCCGCGGTGCTCGGCGCGCAGCACGATGACGGCCTTCACCGTTTCGCCGCGGTAGGCGTCACGCGACGCGATGATGCAGGCCTCCTGCACCAGTGGGCACTTGAAGAGCAGCAGTTCCACCTCGCTGGGCCAGACCTTGTAGCCGCTGGCGTTGATCATGCGCTTGAGGCGATCGGTGATGAAGAAGTAGCCCTCGGCGTCGCGCCGGCCGAGGTCGCCGGTGCGGAAAAAGGGCTTGCCGTCGATCCTGATGAAGGCCGCCGCAGTGGCCTCGGGGTGGCCCCAGTAGCCCTTGAAGACCATCGGCCCGTGGGTGACGATCTCGCCGACCTCGCCGTCGGGCAGCTCGGCCAGCGTCGTGGGGTCGACCACGCGGCTGTCGACGCCGAAGATCGGCATGCCCAGGCACTGCAGCTTGGCGCGCTCGGGCGGGTTGGCGTGGCTGGGCGCGGCGGTTTCGGTGAGGCCGTAGCCCTCGGCGAAGGTGATGCCGAACTCGGCCAGCAGCCGCTCGGCCACGGCCTGCGGCATGGCCGCGCCGCCGCCCGACAGGTAGCGCAGGCTCGTGAGATCGAAGCTGCGGTAGTAGGGGCTGCCGAAGAGGTCGATGATCATCGTCGGGATGCAGGTCCAGTGCGTCACCCGGTGGCGGCTGATCAGGCGGCCGGCGAGCTCGCGGTCCCAGCGCGGCATGATGACCACGCTGCTGCCCAGGTACACCGGCGAGATCACGCCGTAGAGCATGCCGGTGATGTGGAACATGGGCACCACGGCCAGGCTCAAGGTCTCGGCGCTGGCGTGACCCCACAGCGCGCCACCCACGGCGTTGGGCATCAGCGTGCGGTGGCTGTGCATGCAGCCCTTGGGCAGGCCGGTGGTGCCCGAGGTGTAGGGCAGCAGGGCCAGGTCGTCAGGCTCGGCCTGCGGCGGGCCGGGGCGGTGGCGCGTGGCCAGGGCATCGGTCCAGCGTGTGACGCCAGCGGGCAGCGGCGGATCGGCGCGCAGCCAGGCGAGCATTGCGTCCGGGGCCTCTTCACCTTCGGGCAGCACCTCGGGCATGGTGTCGCACAGGCGCGTGGCGACGATGTGGCGCAGGCGTTCGGCCGGCGCCAGGCGCGCATCGGCCTCGGCCAGTGCGCCGGCCAGATCGGCGCTGGTGATGGCGACGCGGGCGTTCGGGTCGGTGATGTAGTGGCCGAGCTCGTCGGCCTTGTTCATCGGGTTCACCGGCACCACCACCGCGTCGGCGCGCTGAATGGCGTAGAACGCCACCAGGAACTGCGGGCTGTTCTGCAGGTACAGCAGCACGCGCTCGCCGCGCACCACGCCATGCGCCTGCAGCCAGCCGGCCAGTGCCTCGGCCTGGGCGTGCAGCTCGCGATACCTGAGCGTGCGGCCGAAGAAGACGCAGGCCGCCTTGTCGGGGTAGCGGTGCGCGCTGACCTCGAGGTTGAACCACAGCGTGTTGGCCGGCACCTCCAGCTCGCGCGGCAAGCGGGCGGGCCAGAAAGGCTTGCGAGGGTCAGCGCCCGGGGCCAGGGCGGCGGCGGGAACGGTCGTCAGGGTGTCGGCAGGCATGCCGAGGGTGTACCGGCTGGCTGCGGTCGCGTCATCCAGCCTTTCCCGCAAGCGGTGTCACCCAGGCGACTCTCGCCAGCGGGGCACCGAGCGGTTCACTACTGGCGGAAGGGCACGCAGGCCGGGTGCGACGCAAAGGCCGAGGTGCCGCACTCACGCTCCATGCAGACGAGGAAGCGCACGCCGTCGCTGCGCGCGCCGCAAGCCGGGCCTGGGCCGATGGGCGCCGGCTCGGGCACGGCCGCGGGCTTGGCCGGCCGGGGCGGCGCGGGCTCGGCGATGCGGGCCGGGCGGGCGGCCGCAGGCGGTGTGTCGGCGGTGCGGGCTTCGGCGGGCCGCGGCGGCGCGGGCCGGGTGTCGGCAGGCTTTGGTGCCGCCGGCGTGGCCGCAGCGCCCGGCGCCGGCACCACCACCGTCGACACGGCCGACTCAGGCGCCGCGCTCGCGGCCGTGGGCACCGCGATGGCCGGCGCCGCGGCGGCCGGCGGCGCTGCAGCAGGCGCTGGCGTGGCCGCAGGCACGGCCACCACCGGAGCGGGCGCCGCCGGGGCCGGATCGGCCTTCGGCCAGAAAACGGCAGCTCCAACGCCGATGACAGCCAGAGCGGCCAGCACGATGGGCAGCGGCGACTTCTTCGGGGCTTCCGCGGCCACCGGTGCCGCAGGTGTGGCCACCGGCGCGGGCTCCGTGCCCGGCGGCGGCACGCGCATCGTCGCCTCGGGGTTGAACGCCGGCGGCGGGCTGGCCTTGCCGGGGTCGATCCACACGTGCTCGGTGGCGTCACCGGCCGGCTGCGTGGGCGCGAGCTGCGTCGGCAGTTCAGCCGCAGGTGGCGGCAGGCCGGTCACGTCGACGTCGAGCCGGCCGGCGGGCCGTGCGCCGTCGGGCCGTGCGTACATCTGCGTGCGCATGTCGCCGATCCCCAGATGCGCCGGTACCGCGGCACGCCCTTCCAGCACCTCGCGCAGTTGCGCCACGCTCTGCGGGCGGTCGTTCGGGCGCGGGCGCAGCATCCACTGGATGGCAAGCAGGAAACCCTCGCTGCACTGCGGCAGGTGGGCCTGGGTCAGCAGCACCTCTTCGTCGTCGACGGTGCGCGCCGTGGCGGGCGCCGGCGGCCGGCCGAGCAGCATGTAGTGCAGCGTGGCGCCCAGTGCGTACAGGTCGGTCCAGGGGCCCTGCTTCACGGCGCCGGCCTCGCCGTACTGCTCAATCGGCGCGTAGGCCGGCTTGAGGATGGCGGTGAGCGACTGCGTCTTGTCGGACAGCACGCGGCGCGCCGCGCCGAAATCCATCAGCACCGGGCGGCCGTCGGGCTCGATCTGGATGTTGTCGGGCGCGATGTCGCGGTGGTAGACGCTTTCGTTGTGCAGCGTCTCGATGGCGCCGAGCAGCGGCATCAGGATGCGCCGCAGCCAGGCCTCGTCGACGGGCCCCTCCTGCGCCTGCCGCACCTGCTTGAGCGTGCGCCCGCGAAGCACCGGCATGGCCATGTAGGCGGTGCCGTTGGCCTCCCAGTAGCGGAACACCTTCAGCAGCGACGGATGGTCGAACCGGGCCAGCAGCTTGGCCTCTTTCACGAAGGATTCGCGGCCGAGGCGGAAGCTCTCTTCGTCGGAACCCGAGCGCAGCGAAACGCGCATCGTCTCGGTGCGGCCGGCCAAGCTGGCCGGCATGTACTCCTTGATCGCGACCTCGCGTTCGAGGGCATGATCGAAGGCCTGATAGACGATGCCGAAACCGCCGATGCCGAGGATCTTCTGCAGCTCGAACTCGTGCAGCCGCGTGCCCGTCGCCAGCGCGCTGGCGGCTTCGGAGCGGGAGGATGACGCTTGGCCGGACATGAGTTCAATTTACCAGGGAAGCGCGATGCCCCCGACGGTGTTTCACCCTCTGTATCGATGGCGCCGCAGGCTGCGAGCCGCCGCGCCGGCTGGCTTTCTGGCCTGCCTGCTGGCGGCCTTGCCGGCGGCGGCGTTCGACGTGCAGGGCCACCGCGGCGCCCGCGGACTGGCGCCTGAAAACACTTTGGCGGGCTTCCGCGCCGCGCTGGCCGCGGGCGCCACGACCTGGGAACTGGACATCGGGCTCACGCAAGACGGCGTGCCCGTGGTGCTGCACGACCGGCGCCTGAACCCCGAGATGACGCGCGACCGCCACGGTACCTGGATCGACGCGCCCACGCCGACGCTGGGGTCCTTGCCGCTGGCGGTGTTGCAGTCCTACGACGTCGGACGGCTGCGCCCCGGCACCCGCAGCGCCGCCGCCTGGCCGCAGCAGCAGCCGGCCGACGGCGAGCGCGTGCCGACGCTGGACGCCGTGTTCGAGCTCGCCCGGCGCGCCGCCCCCGCCAGCCTGCGCTTCAACATCGAGACCAAGCTCTCGCCGCTGGCGCCCGACGAGACCGCGCCGCCCGAGGCCTTCGTGACGGCGTTGCTGGCCAGCATCGACCGCCACGGCTTGCGCCAGCGTGTCACGGTGCAGAGCTTCGACTGGCGCACGCTGCAGCGCCTGCAGCAACTGGCGCCCGGCATCGCCACCGCCGCACTCACGGCCGAGCGGCCCGACTTCGACACCGTCAGCAGCGGCCGCTGGTCGGCCGGGCTGGTGCTCGCCGAGCACGGCGGCTCGGTGCCGCGGCTGGTGCGGGCGCTGGGGGCACCGATCTGGTCGCCGAACTTCCGCGACCTCACGCCCGAACGGCTGGCCGAGGCACGTGCCCTGGGCCTGCGGGTGATCCCGTGGACCGTCAACGCGCCGGAAGACATCGAGCGGCTGCTCGGCTGGCCGATCGACGGGCTGATCAGCGACTACCCCGACCGCGTGGTGGCCGCCCTGGCGGCCCGCCGTGCACCGGCGGCGGCCCCGCGATGAGCGCCGAGCCGCTGGCGCGCCTGCGCCTGGACAAGTGGCTCTGGGCGGCGCGCTTCTACAAGACGCGGGCGTTGGCCACCGACGAGATCGACAAGGGCCGCGTGCGCGTGAACGAGCAGATCGTGAAGCCGGCGCGCGAGCTGAAGCCGGGCGACCTTGTCGAGCTGCGCCAGGGCGTGGTGCTGCGCACCGTGCTCGTGCGCGGCCTGTCGGCCGTGCGCGGCCCGGCGCCGGTGGCGCAACAGCTGTACGAGGAAACGCCGGCCAGCATCGCCGCGCGCGAAGCGGCTGCCGAGCGGCGGCGGCTGGCACCGGAGCCGGCCAACGCCATCGAGCAAGGGCGCCCGACCAAGCGCGACCGCCGGCAGCTGGCCGACTGGAACCGCTGGAGCGCAAGCGTCGACGACGCCGGGTAGCGGCACGGGGCCCCGGCACGCCGCCAGGCGACAAATTCCCGGATGCCCGGCTCTTGAAACCCCGCGGACCGCCCCCATCCCGGTAGCTGGCCCACAGCACTGCGCACCATGACGAGTCCCGAATTCCAGACCGCCCCCGAGGCGGCGCCCGCCACCGACGCCGCGGACCACGCCACGCCCAGCATCGAGAGCCAGCTGGCCGAACTGCAGGCCAAGCACGCCGAAGTGGCCGATGCCTACCTGCGCGCCAAGGCCGAGACGGAGAACATCCGCCGCCGCGCCGAGGAAGAGATGGCCAAGGCCCGCCGCTTTGCGGTGGAAGGCTTTGCCGAGAGCCTGCTGCCGGTGGCCGACAGCCTGGCGGCCGCCATCGCACTGCCCAATGCCAGCAACGAGCAGCTGCTCGAAGGCACGCACGCCACGCTGCGCCAGCTGACGGCGGCGCTCGAGAAGAACAAGGTCGTGGCCATCGCGCCGCCGGCCGGCACCAAGTTCGATCCGCACCAGCACCAGGCCATCAGCGTGGTGCCGTCGGAACACGAGGCCGGCACCGTGGTCGCGGTGCTGCAGAAGGGCTACCTGATCGCCGAGCGCGTGCTGCGCCCGGCCCTGGTGACCGTTTCCGCACCGAAATAGCGCCTGCGGCCCCGGCGCCGCGCTTGAAAACGCCTGCCAACGCCGCCATCTCATACTTAAGCAAATCACTCCCGACAGGAGCACCACACCATGGGCAAGATCATCGGCATCGACCTCGGCACCACGAACTCGTGCGTGGCCGTGATGGAGGGCAACACCACCAAGGTCATCGAGAACAGCGAAGGCGCGCGCACGACGCCGTCGATCATCGCGTACCAGGACGACGACGAAATCCTCGTCGGCGCCTCGGCCAAGCGCCAGGCCGTCACGAACCCGCGCAACACGCTGTACGCGGTGAAGCGGCTGATCGGCCGCAAGTTCACCGAGAAGGAAGTGCAGAAGGACATCGACCTGATGCCCTACAAGATCGCAGCCGCCGACAACGGCGACGCCTGGGTCGAGGTGCGCGGCAAGAAGCTGGCGCCGCCGCAGATCAGCGCCGAGGTGCTGCGCAAGATGAAGAAGACCGCCGAGGACTATCTCGGCGAGGAAGTGACCGAGGCCGTGATCACGGTGCCGGCCTACTTCAACGACAGCCAGCGCCAGGC
>JADCGQ010000056.1 GCA_020248945.1 Rubrivivax sp. | reverse complement strand
TGCGAGACCGCTTCGATCTGCCCGACCTCGCGGCCATGGACGACAGCATCGCCAACGGCACCTGGCACCGCCGCTCCGGCGAGGCCGAGCCGCTGGCGCTGTTCACCGCGCCGCGCGCCGACTACTCGCTGCACCGGCTGCGCCACTACACCGGCACGGTGCCCGACCACTTCCAGAACTTCGTGCTGTTCACGAACTACCAGTTCTACATCGACGAGTTCATCAAGCTCGGCCACGCGCTGATGGCCGATCCGGCCGCCCATCCCGACAACGATTACGAGGCCTTCGTCGAGCCGGGCAACGTGCTCACGCGCCGCGCCGGGCTGGCGGCGGAGCCGGGCGACGAGCTCGGCGCGCCACCACCACGGCTGCCGCAGATGCCGGCCTACCACCTCAAGCGCGCGGGCCACGCCGGCATCACCATGATCAACATCGGCGTCGGCCCGGCCAACGCCAAGACCATCACCGACCACGTGGCCGTGCTGCGCCCGCATGCCTGGCTGATGCTTGGCCACTGCGCCGGCCTGCGCAACAGCCAGCAGCTCGGCGACTACGTGCTGGCCCACGCCTACATGCGCGAGGACCACGTGCTCGACGAAGACCTGCCGCTGTGGGTTCCGGTGCCGGCGCTGGCCGAGGTGCAGCTGGCACTCGAGCAGGCGGTGGCTGATGTCACACAGCTCAGCGGTTATGAACTGAAGCGCATCCTGCGCACCGGCACCGTGGCCTCCACCGACAACCGCAACTGGGAGCTGCTGCCCGCCGACGGCCCCGAGCGCCGCTTCAGCCAGAGCCGCGCCGTGGCGCTGGACATGGAGAGCGCCACCATCGCCGCCAACGGCTTCAGGTTCCGGGTGCCCTACGGCACGCTGCTGTGCGTGAGCGACAAGCCGCTGCACGGCGAGATCAAGCTGCCCGGCATGGCCAACCACTTCTACCGCGAGCGTGTCGACCAGCACCTGCGCATCGGCATGCGCGCCGTCGACCTGCTGCGCCAGGAGCGGCCCGGCAGCCTGCACAGCCGCAAGCTGCGCAGCTTTGCCGAGGTGGCGTTCCAGTAGGCGGCGGCAGTCGGCGGCCGCTCAGCGGCGTTCAGCGCAGCAGCGGCCGCAGGGCCAGCAGGCCCAGCAAGGGGCCCAGCGCCAGCCAGGGCAGCAGCTGCGCCAGCGGCACCGTCTGCGCCAGCCGCACGAACAGCTCGATGCTGAGTGCGCTGATGGCAAATCCGATGCTGTTGGTGAGCGTGAGCACGCTGCCGACGGCATCGCGCGGGGCGTTGGAGGCGGTGAGGGCGCTGAACTGCGGCGAATCGCCGGCCACCGTCACGCCCCACAGCAGCAGCCAGCCGAAGAACAGCACGGCAGGCGACGCCAGCGCCCACGGTGCCACCAGGCAGCAGGCGCCGCTGGCGGCCAGCATCGTCGCGGCGACACGGGCACTGCCCACGCGCTGCGCCCACAGGCCGCCGAGCACACAGCCCAGCATGCCCGCACCCAGCACCACGAAGGCCGCCCACGACACCGCCGGCCCCACCAGCCGCGTCATCAGGATCACCGGCATCAGCACCCACACGGTGTAGAGCTCCACCATGTGGCCGAAGTAGCCCAGCACCGAGGCGCGCACCCGCGCATCGGTGGCCAGCGTGGCCAGCGCCTGCAGCCGCAGACCCGGCCCGCGCCCGGCGGGCACCGGCGTGGCCGGCACGCGCAGCCACAGCCACAGCCCGGCCAGCGCGGTGACCAGCGCCACGGCCACGAACACCGCCTGCCAGGGCAGGCCGGCGCCCTGCGCCGCCAGGGCCCGCAGCGCGTGCGGGCTTGCGCTGCCCAGCACCAGCGCGCCCACCAGCCAGCCCAGGGCGGTGCCCAGGCCTTGTGGATGCCACTGCGCGGCGATCTTCATGCCCACCGGGTAGATGCCGGCGAGGAAGAAGCCCGTGGCCACGCGGCAGGCCGTGAGCGCCGGGATCGAGTGCGCCACCGCCGCCGCCAGCAGCGTGGTGACGGCGGCCAGCAAGGCGCAGATCAGGAACACGGCGCGCGCCGGGAACCGGTCGGCCACGGCCAGCAGCGCGAACACCAGCGTGCCGCCGATGAAGCCACCCTGCAGCGCGGCGGTGAGCGTGCCCACCGTGGCGGCCTGCCACCCGTAGGCCGCCTGCAGGTCGGGCATCACGGCGTTGACGGCGAACCAGCTCGAGGTGCCGCCGAGCTGCGCCAGCACGATGGCCGGCAGCACCCGGGGCGCGGCCTGGGGGCCGCGATCGACGTCGTGTAAGTCGTTCACGCCGTTACGCTATCACCGCTGCCGTGGCGGCCGTTGCCGCAGGGGCCGCGTTCGCGCGGAGTCGCCAAAGCCCCAGGCCCCCGGGGGATGAAGCGCGCGCGGCTTCGCAGACCCTGCTCCGCTCGGTGACACTCCGGCCCGTCGAGAGGGGAGTAGCCGGCCGTGCAACGCGGCCGCGGCACCCCGACAGTACGGCATGCACCCCGCGAGGTGCAGCCCGGGACCGCAGTGGGGCCGCCAGGCCCTTCCGCAAGACCTTTCGGCGCAATTCAACTCAACGAGGGAGAGTGTCGTGGACACCATTGCGCCGACATGGCTGTGGGTATTTTTCGTGGGCGCCGTTCTGGTGGCTCTGTTCGTCGACTTCGTGGTGCTGCACAAGCAGGGCGCGCATGCGGTCAGCGTGAAGGAAGCGCTGAACTGGTCGCTGATCTGGGTCGCGCTCAGCTTTGCCTTCAACGGTCTGTTCTGGTGGGCTGTCTACCAGGACCACGGCACCGCACTGGCCAACACCAAGGCGATGGAGTTCCTCACGGGCTATCTCATCGAGAAGAGCCTGGCCGTCGACAACATCTTCGTGTTCCTGATGATCTTCACGTACTTCGCGGTGCCGCTGGCATTCCAGAAGCGCGTGCTGATGATCGGCATCATCGGCGCCATCGTGCTGCGCACGGTGATGATCCTCGTCGGCGCCTGGCTGATCCAGCAGTTCCATTGGGTGCTGTACGTGTTCGGCGCCTTCCTCGTGCTCACCGGCATCAAGATGTGGTGGGCTTCAGGCCAGGAGCCTGACCTCGAGAGCAACCCGGCGCTGAAGCTGCTGCGCCGCGTGATGCCGGTGAGCAAGAACTTCGACGGCGAGAAGTTCTTCACCACGGAAAACGGCAAGCGCATTGCCACGCCGCTGCTGCTGGTGATCCTGCTGGTGGCCATCACGGACGTGATCTTCGCCGTCGACTCCATCCCGGCCATCTTCGCCATCACGATGGACCCGTTCATCGTGCTCACCAGCAACATCTTCGCCATCCTTGGCCTGCGCGCGATGTACTTCCTGCTGGCCGCGGTGGCCGCCAAGTTCCACCTGCTGAGCTACGGCCTGGCGGTGATCCTGGTGTTCATCGGCACGAAGATGATGCTGATCGACATCTACAAGATCCCGGTGGCGGTGAGTCTGGGCGTGGTCGTCTCGATCCTGGCGATCACGATGCTGTGGAGCGTGAAGACGGCGCCCAACATCACGCCGGCCGACGGCCCGCGCGACGCCAGCTGAGCGCGCCGGCAGCGGCCCTGAACTGAGGGGCCGCCTGCCCGAGCCCGGGCATCACGCCCGGGCCGCGTGCCGAGCACGCACCCGGCGCAAAGGGCAACGCGGATTTATCATCCGGTTCTCATGCAAGCCAGCCCTCCGGATCTCGCCCAGGTGCGCCTGGACAACGCGCTGGCCCTCTTCGAGGAGTTCGTGCGCGCCACGGCGCGCCATGCCGACGCGGCCACACTGCGTGGCCTGGAGCGGCGCTTTGCCGAGCGGGTGCAGATCCAGCCCAGCTACTGGAGCCAGATCAAGGGCCGCGGCCGCCAGATCGGCGAGCGCCTGGCGCGGCAGTTCGAGCACCTGTGCAACAAGCCCCGCGGCTGGATGGACGTGCCGCACGGCCCGGGCAGCGAAGCGCTGCCGCCACCGATCGGCGCCACGCTGCCCGCGGACTACGCGGCGGCCCGCGCCGGCGCGGCGGCCACGCCTGCTGCCACGCCGGCCCGCGACGACAACCTGCCGCTCGACGACGACGAGCGCTTCATCGTCGGCCTCGTGCTGACCTACTACCGCCGCCACCCGCAGCGCGCACGCACGCGGCTGCTTGATCTGCTGGGCGAGGTGTTGACGCCCGCCGCACCCGCGGCACCTTCGGCGGCGCTGGCGCCCACACCCGCCGGCCGCCCGGCCGCACCCGCGGCCGCGGCCGCCGAGGACCCGCGCAACCTGTGGCTGCGCACGCAAAGCGGCGTGGCGCCGCTGAAGCGCAAGAAGTAGCCGGCCGCGGCGGCCCGCCGCCACGGCATCCCTTGTTTGATGGATCGAGTGCGGGTTTTTTCGCACTCCGGCCCCTTGCCGACTGATAACGGCTTCTTTATCATCTGCGCAAGCCTGTGATAGACGACTTGCCTTCTGCGGCCTCCCAGCCCAGCGCAAGACCCGCCGCCCGCAGCCGATCAACCCTCCAACCGACGCCATGAACCTGAGCCCTGCCCTGATCACTGCCAGCCGCGGCGTTGCGCTGGCATCGGCCCCGCCCGGGGCACCGGTTCGCCGGGGACTGCCCACGTAGCCCACGCTGCGTCGTCGTCCCTTCGCACCGAGGCCCGGGTTGCTGCCGCACCCGGGCCTCGCCGTTTTTTTTGTCCCGCCACCCGCCCTGCCCACCCCGAAGGAGAGTCCCGATGAAGTTGATCCTCAACGCACCGAAGCCGCGCAACCCCTTCGTGGCCGCATCCATGCGCCGCGCCGCAGGCCGTCACGACGGCACCCGCGGCGGCCAGCGCCAGACGCTACGCCGCGAACTGCGCACCGAACTCGAGCGGCTGCGACCCAGCCCCTGAACTGCCACCGACCTCGCCGCGCACGGATCGCGCGGCGCCGACCGGAGATCGATCATGACGACGCGTGAACTGTTCTATTTCCCCGTGCCCGCCGAAGAGCGCAAAGCGCGCGGCTTCGCTGCCGCGCTGTTGCGGGCCCTGAGCCGTGTGCTCGACACCCTCGCCGAGAAGGTGGCCCTCGTGGAGGCGCCCCCCATCACCGAGCCGGTGCTCGAGTTCCACGCCGACGCCGCCGCGCCCGAAGGCGCGCTGTACGTCAACGGCCAACTCGTGGGCCGCGTGCTGGGGGTGACGAGGTTGTGAACCTCGCTGCACCGCACAACGGCACCTCGCCGCTTGCCGCCCCGCGGGCTCACGCCCCGGGGCTTTTTCTTGTCCGGATGCGCCGGTTCCGCGGCACCATCGCGGCATGCAAAACGAATCCAGCCTTCGCTTCCTGATCGCCCGCAACGATCTCCACCAGACCGCCTGGCATCCCGATCCCGACGCCAGCCGCCCGCTGGCCGACGGCGAAGCCCGGCTGGCCATCGAGCAGGTGGCGCTGACGGCCAACAACATCACCTACGCCGCCTTCGGCGAGGCCATGAAGTACTGGCAGTTCTTTCCGGCGCCGGCCGAAGGCTACGGCTGCCTGCCGGTGTGGGGCTTCGCCACCGTGGTGGAGTCGCGCGCAGAGGGCGTGGCGCCAGGCCGCCGCGTCTGGGGCTACCTGCCGCTGGGCACGCACCTCGTGGTGCGGCCAGGCCGCGTGCGCGCCGATGGCTTCATGGAGCAGTCAGCGCACCGGGCCGAGCTGGCCGCGGCCTACCAGGCCTACAGCTTCTGCGACGCCGACCCGGCCTGGAGCCCGGCGCTCGAAGGCCTGCAGGCGGTGCTGAAGCCGCTGTTCCTGACGGCCTTCCTGCTCGACGACTTCCTGGCCACCGAGGGCTTCTACGGCGCCCAGCGGCTGCTGCTGTCGAGCGCCTCGAGCAAGACAGCCTACGCCACCGCCTTCTGCCTGGCGCGGCGTGCCCGCGGCGAACGGCCCCAGATCGTCGGCCTCACCTCCGACGGCCGGCGGTCCTTCGTCGAAGGGCTGGGCTGCTACGACCTGACGCTCGGCTACGGCGAGCTGGAAACGCTGGACCCTGCCCTGCCCAGCGTCTACGTCGACTTCGCCGGCGATGCCGGTCTGCGTCGCCGCGTGCACGTGCACCTGCGCGATTCGCTGGCCTACAGCAGCTCGATCGGCGGCACGCACTGGCGCGAGCTCGGCTCCGGCAGCGGCCTGCCGGGCCCGCGGCCGACGCTCTTCTTCGCACCCGCGCAGGCCAAGAAGCGCAGTGCGCCGCCCCCCGACGGCTGGGGAGCCGAGGGCCTTTCCACGCGGCTGGGCGAAGGCTGGCTGGCCTTCCTCGACGCCGTGCAGCAGGGCACCGAGCCCTGGTTGACCATCGTGCCGCGCGCAGGGGCCGCAGCGGCCGAGGCCAGCTACCGCGCGCTGCTCGATGGCGCGGCCGATGCGCGCGAAGGCGTGATGCTGTCGCTGCGCTGAGCGCGCCTGGCGCTCAAGTCGCGGCACCGGGCGCCGAAAGCCCGAACAGGAGCAACCGATCCCGCACGACATGCACGCCCGCCTCCGCATCGAACAGCCGCCGCGCGATCTCGCCGGCTGGGCGGCGCTGTTCCGGCCGCAGGCCCTGCCGGTGCTGGCCATCTCGGCGGCCACGCTGGACGAACTTCGCGATCACGAAGACACCGTCGACGCGCACATGCTCAGCGAGACGGTGGCCGCCGACCCACTGCTGACACTCCGGTTGCTGGCCCATGTCGGCCATCTGCTGCGCAACCGCGAAGGCACCGAAGTCGAGACGGTCACGGCCGCCCTGGTGATGATGGGCATACCGCCCTTCTTCCGCCACTTTGGCTCATTCGACGTGGCCGAGGAGCAGCTGGCCGATCTGCCCGAGGCGCTGGACGGCTTCCTCGCCGTGCTGCGCCGCTCGCATCGCGCGGCGCGCTTTGCCATCGGCTTTGCGGTGCACCGCATGGACCACGACGCGCCGCTGATCCACGAGGCCGCGCTGCTGCACGACTTTGCCGAGCTGCTGCTGTGGCTGCACGCGCCGAACCTGGCGCTGCGCATTGCCGCGGCTCAGGCGGCCGATCCCACGCTGCGCTCGGCGGTGGTGCAGAAAGAGGTGCTCGGCATCGAGCTCGCCGAGCTGCAGCACCTGCTGATGCAGCAATGGCGGCTGCCCGGCCTGTTGGTGCAACTGACCGACGACCACGCCACGCGCAGCACGCCGCAGCTGCGCAACGTGCTGCTGGCCATTCGCGTGGCGCGGCACAGCTCGCAGGGCTGGGACAACGCCGCCCTGCCCGACGACGTGCGCGACATCGCCGATCTGCTTCAGCTGTCGGCGGACGCGACAATACGGCTGCTGCGCGAGATCGACGAAGACTGAGCCAGGCAGCGCGCGCACCCGCAGGTCGTGCGATAGTTCCTCATCGCCCCCAGTTCCGAGGGGCATGGCCGGAGGAGGTCCGCGATGGACATGAGTCAGTTTCAAGCTTTCATGAGCACGACCGTCAGCGAGCTGGCGGTCAAGGTCCTGGCAGCGATCGCGTTCTGGATCGTCGGCCGCTGGCTCATCGGCCGCGTCATCGCCGTCATGCAGGCGGCGATGAACCGCAACAACGTCGACCCGACGCTGACCAAGTACCTCGGCTCGATCGTGGCCGTCACGCTGAACATCGCGCTGGTGCTCGGCATCCTGGGCTACTTCGGCATCCAGACCACCAGCTTTGCGGCCATGCTGGCCGGCGCGGGCGTGGCCATCGGCGCGGCCTGGAGCGGCATGCTCGGCAACTTCGCGGCCGGCGCCTTCATGCTGGTGCTGCGGCCGTTCAAGGTGGGCGACTTCGTTCAGGTCGGCGGCATCACCGGCACCGTGCATGAGCTGGGCCTGTTCGGCACCACGCTGATCACGCCCGACGGCGTGATGACGCTGGTGGGCAACGGCAAGGTCTTCGGCGACGTGGTCTACAACTACTCGGCCCTGCCGGTGCGGCGCGTGGACCGGACGGCGCAGCTGGCGGGTGGCGTGGATGTGACCGACGCCATCGCCAGGCTGAAGGCGGCCATCGCCACGATCCCCAACGTGGCGGCCACGCCTGCGCCCGAGGTCAACCTGCTGGACATGAACCTCGTCGGCCCGGTGATCTCGGTGCGGCCCTACACGCACACCGACCACTACTGGCAGGTCTGGTTCGACACCAACGAGGCCATCGTGCGCGTGGCCAAGGAAGCCGGCTGGCCGGCGCCGACGCCGACGCAGGTGGTGAAGACGATGCCGGCGTGACAGGCGCTCAGGCGAAGGACAGCACGCCCAGCAGCCCCAGCACCAGCACCAGGTAGCGCGTGGCCTTGCCGGCGGCGATCCACAGCATGCTGCGCCCCAGCGGCAGCCGCAGCCAGCCGGCGGCCACCACGAGCACGTCGCCCACCAGCGGCAGGAAGCTCAGGAACAGCGCCGGCGGCCCCCAGCGCCGCATGCGCTGGACCAGCGGGTGCTCGAGATCGACCTTCACGCCCTGGAAGCGCTGCAGCCCCTCCTTGGCGCCATAGCCCAGGCCGTAGCTGAACAGGCAGCCGATGACGTTGCCTGCGGTGGCCACCGCAAAGGCCTGCCAGACGACGGCCGGGAAGGCGGTGACGAGCGCCGTCATCACGATCTCGCTGCTGCCGGGCAGCAGCGTGGCCGAGACGAAGGCCGAGAAGAACAGGCCCCAAAGCCCGGCCTCGGCGCTCATCCAGGTCTGCAGCCAAGCCTGCAGCGCGTTGATCCAATCGAACATGGGGCGCGATTGTGGCTGCGTGGTGTGACGCTGCCCGCCGAGCGGTTGCCTACAAAGGCACGGCCGTCGTGCCCTTCAAGCGCCGCAGCTGAAAGCTGGTCTTGCAGTCCATCACGCTCGGGTGGCGCAGCAGCTGGTCCATGATGAAGCGCGAGTGGTGTGCCATGTCGCGCACCAGCACGCGCAGCAGGTAGTCCATTTCGCCAGTGAGCGCGGCGCACTCCACCACTTCGGGCCAGGTCTGCACGGCGGCGGCGAAGTCGTCGATCGGGTTGCGCGTGGCGCTGGTCTTGGCCAGGCGCACGCTGATGTACGCCGTGAGCGGCCAGCCGGCCCGCCCGGCGTCCACCAGCGCCACGTAGCCGGCAATGACACCCGCTTCCTCGAGCCGTTTCACGCGGCGCAGCGTGGCGCTGGCCGACAGACCCACGGCTTGCGCCAGCTGGTCGTAGGTGGCGCGGCCGTCGGCCTGCAGCGCCTGAAGCAGGCGGCGGTCGACCAGGTCGAGTTCAAAAGCGGTCTCCATGCGCTCGATTCTTGCAGGATTCATGCGTCAGCGAAGCCTGGCACGCCGCATCACGCACACACGCTGCGTCCGCATCGCCCTACAGTGCGCGGATTCGCGACACGGCGTGCAGCGCCCACAGGAGACGACGATGCAATTCACCCCCTGGGACAACCCGATGGGCACGGCCGGCTTCGAGTTCATCGAGTACGCCGCACCCGACCCGGTGGCGATGGGCCAGCTGTTCGAGCGCATGGGCTTCACGCCCATCGCCCGCCACCGCCGCAAGAACGTGCTGCTGTACCGCCAGGGCGGCATCAACTTCATCGTCAACGCCGAGCCCGACAGCTTTGCGCAGCGCTTTGCGCGCCAGCACGGGCCGAGCATCTGCGCCATCGCCTTCCGCGTGGCCGATGCCAAGGCGGCCTACGAACGCGCGTTGTCGCTGGGCGCCTGGGGCTACGCCGGCACGGCGGGGCCGGGCGAGCTGAACATCCCGGCCATCAAGGGCATCGGCGACAGCCTGATCTACCTGGTCGACCGCTGGCGCGGCAAGAACGGCGCGCAGCAGGGCGACATCGGCAACATCGGCTTCTACGACGTCGACTTCGAGCCCTTGCCGACGCTTGCCGGCGCCGCGACCGCGGGCCAGGAGCCCGCCGGCCACGGCCTGACCTACATCGACCACCTCACGCACAACGTGCACCGCGGCCGCATGGGCGAGTGGGCCGAGTTCTACGAGCGCCTGTTCAACTTCCGCGAGGTGCGCTACTTCGACATCGAAGGCCAGGTCACCGGCGTCAAGAGCAAGGCCATGACGAGCCCCTGCGGCCAGATCCGCATTCCCATCAACGAAGAGGGCAACGAGAAGGCCGGGCAGATCCAGGAGTACCTCGACAAGTACCACGGCGAGGGCATCCAGCACATCGCGCTCGGCTCGGGCGACCTGTTCAAGACCGTCGACGCGCTGCGCGGCAACGGGCTGAAGCTGCTCGACACCATCGACACCTACTACGAGCTGATCGACAAGCGCATCCGGGGCCACGGCGAAGACATCGCGGCGCTGAAGGCACGCAAGATCCTCGTCGACGGCAAGGCGGGCGAGCTGCTGCTGCAGATCTTTTCCGAGAACCAGCTCGGGCCGATCTTCTTCGAGTTCATCCAGAGGAAGGGCGATCAGGGCTTCGGCGAGGGCAACTTCAAGGCCTTGTTCGAGAGCATCGAGCTCGACCAGATGCGCCGCGGTGTGCTGACGAAGGCCTGAGCATGTACCGGCGCTTTGCTCCAGTCGTCGGCAAGGGCGTAAACCAGGGCGTGGCGCCCGTCACCTACGGCACCGGCGACCGCCCGCCGCGCGGCAACTACGCCAGCGCGCGCGCCGACTACACCTGCGAGCAGGACTGGGCCCGCTACACCGCGGCCGACCACGACACCTATCGGCGCCTGTACACCCGGCAGCTGCAGCAGTTGCCCGGCCGCGCCTGCGACGAGTTCATCGCCGCGGTGCAGCAGCTCGGCACGCCCGATCGCATCCCGCGCTTCGACGAAGTGAGCGAGCGGCTGCTCAAGGCCACCGGCTGGCAGATCGTCGGCGTGCCGGGGCTCATCCCCGAAGAGGCCTTCTTCGCGCTGCTGGCGGCGCGCAAGTTCCCGGTGACGGACTGGATCCGCCAGCCCGAGGAGTTCGACTACGTCGTCGAGCCCGATGTCTTCCACGATCTCTTCGGCCACGTGCCGCTGCTCTTCGATCCCGTGTTCGCCGACTACATGCAGGCCTACGGCGCCGGCGGCCTGAAGGCGAGCCGGCTCGACGCCTGCGAGCTGCTGGCACGCCTGTACTGGTACACGGTGGAGTTCGGCCTCATCGCCACGCCGCAAGGCCTGCGCGCCTATGGCGCCGGCATCCTCAGCTCGGCCGGCGAGCTGCCCTACAGCGTGCACAGCCCCGAGCCGCAGCGCGTGGCCTTCGGTCTGCAGCGGCTGATGCGCAGCCGCTACCGCATCGACACCTTCCAGGCGACCTACTTCGTCATCGACTCGTTCCAGCAGTTGTTCGACGCCACCGCGCCCGACTTCACGCCGGTGTACGCCGAGGTGCGTGCGCGCATCGAGCGCGACGGCGAGGTCGAGGCCGGCCAGGCGCTTCCGGGCGAACGCCTCTTCAGCGTCTGCTGAGCCAGGCCTGAAGCTCCTGCCACCAGCCCTCGTGGCTGGCCAGATGCACGTGGGCGTGGCCTGGCACGTGGCGGTTGTCGGCGCCGGCCAAGGTGGCGGTGCACGGCGGGAACACGATGTTGTCGCAGTGGCTGTAGAAGCAGGTGAAGCGCGCGCCGTGCCCCGGCGGCTCGCGCGCTTCCAGGGCCTGCAGCCAACGCGAAAGCTGCTGCATCTGGCGCGCATTGCGCGTCAGGGCAAATCGCGCCAGCCAGGTGCCGTGGTGCGGCGTGCCCAGGGTGATGACGTGGTGCAGCCGCTCGCGCCGGCCGTCTGATGCCAGCCAGGCCCGCAAGGCCAGGCCTCCCATGCTGTGGCCCACCGCCACGGGCGCCAGGCCGGTGGCCGCTTCGAGCTGGCGGACCGCTGCCTCGAGGGTCGGCGCCGAGGCGTCGATGCTGCCGAACACCGGCTCCAGGTTCACGGCCACGAAGGGCGTTCCTTGCGCGCGCAGCCGGCGCATCCAGGGGTTCCACAGGCCGCGGTTGCAGACGAAGCCGTGCACCAGCAGCACGCCGCGGCGGCCCAAGGCGTCGGGCGGCACATGATCGAGCTCGGCCCGGCTGCGAAACGGCTGCCGCCAGCCAAAGACCACCGGTGCGGCCAGCGCCTCGTGCCACCAGGCGCGCAACAGTTGCCCGGCGCTGGCGCGCGGCGCGGGGTCGTCGCGATGGGCCCGGCGCAGCAGCGCGAATTCGAGCGCCAAGACCCAGGCATGCAAGCCGAGCACGAACAGCAGCCATGCCACCGCCACCACGGGCCGGCCCTCTTGCCACCACCAGAAGGCGCCGCCCAGGGCCAGCGCGATCAGGCCGAACACCAGGCCTTGCAGAAGCCGCGCGAGCATGCGCGCGCGCCTCAGGCCAGGCGCACGTCGCGGCCCGACAGCTGTTTGGCCAGTGCCGTGGCGAGCTTGTTGACGAGTCCGTAGATCGACAGCTGCGGGTTCGCGCCGATGCTGGTGGGAAACAGCGAGCCGTCGTGCACCGACAGGTTCTCGATCTGCCAGTGGCGCCCATCAGGCCGCACGACACCGAGCTCGGGCTTGCCGGCGATGCCGCAGCCGCCCATCACGTGGGCACTCAGCACGCGGGTCTGGTAGGGCTCCATCGGCAGGCGTTCGATCTGCGCCTTGGCCTCGGCCCAACTCGCGGTGTAGCTGGCCTGCTCGTGCAGCGCGGCCACGCGCTGCGCGCCAGCGGCGAACTGGATCTCGGCCATGCTCAGCAGCGCGCGGCGGGCGCCGTCCCAGAGGTAGGGCGTGAGCTTGTAGTCGAGGCTGGGTGAGCCGTCGCCGCGCAGCGTGACGCGGCCACCGGGCGACTGTTCGTGGAAGCCGTCGCGCAGCAGTGCCAGCAGGCCCTGGGTGTGCGGGAACTGCTTCAGTTCCTCGGCCAGCCCGGTGCCCAGGCCGGGTATCGCGATGGTCGAGATCAGCGGGTACATCGGCGGCGCCTCGAGCTTGTAGCCCATCGGGCCGTCGATGGGCTGCGTGTCGAGGAAGTGGTCGGTGTAGATGGTCTGCGGCGCGCCGTTCCAGGCTTCGATGCGTTCGGCGAATTTGGCGGTGGTGGCCACCACTGGGTGCAGGAAGGTGCGGGTGCCGAGCCGGCCGTGGGGATCGGGCGCTTCCGAGCGCAACAGCAGTGCCGGCGAGTTGATGGCGCCGCCGGCCACCACCACATGCTTGGCCACCACACGCGTGCGGCCACTACCCGGCGTGCCGTTGACGGCCACCGGCCGGCACAGCACCGCCTGCACGAGGCCGTTCTTCACTTCGAGCTGCCGCGCCTGCGTCTGCACCAGCAGCGTGGCGCCCCGGTCCAGCGCCGCCGGGATGCTGGTGACGAGCATCGACTGCTTGGCATTGGTCGGGCAACCCAGCCCGCAGGAGCCGAGGTTCCAGCAGGCCTTCACATTGCGCAGGATGGCGGCCGCCGGAATGCCCAGGCGCGCGGCGCCGATCTTGAGCTTGTCGTTGTTGGCATTGGGCGGCACCAGCCAGGCGCCGATGTTCAGCCGCTGCTCGGCCTGCAGGAACCAGGGCGTCATCGCGCCGCCGTTCATTTCAGGCAGCGCGAAGTGATCGGCCCAGTACTGCAGCGTGGCCTCGGGCGTGCGGAACGAACTCGTCCAGTTGACGGTGGTGGAGCCCCCGACGCAGCGGCCCTGGAGGATGGCGATGGCCTTGTCGGCCGTCTTGCGGCCGTTGCTGTCCTGGTAGAGCTCGGCATAGGCGTCGGACTCGAGCTGGCGGAAGTCGCTGCTCGAACGAAGCGGCCCTTCTTCGATGATGACGACCGAAAGCTGCGCCTGGGTGAGCAGTTCGGCGGTGATGCCGGCACCGGCGCCGCTGCCGATGATGGCCACGTCGCAGCGGATCTCGGCCGGCGCAGCGCCGTGCGGGCCGCCAAGCACCTTCCAGCCCCGGGCGAGGCCGGCACGGATGGGATCGGGAATGGGGTCGGTCATGGTGGAACGGTGTTCAAGCCGGGGCACTCAGGCGGCCGGGCGGTTGGGCACGGGGCGCTGGCCGGCGTATCCCATCAAGGGCCATGTCGACGCGTCGGCAAAGAAGGCCGCATTGGTGAGCTCGCGCAGGGCCTGGTAGATCTGCTGGCGCAGGGCCACGGACGAGTCGCGCAAGACCAGCAGCGCCGCCTCGACTTCATCGCCACGCGCATCGGCCCAGAGTGTGGGCAGGCCGATCAGCAGGCGGCGGCCGGGCACGCTGATGGCGATCGTGATCAGTTCGTCGACCTCGGCCTGCACACCTGGCGGCATGCCGTTGAGGGCGGTTTCGAGGCGCTGCAGGTGGGCGTCGAGGGTGCGCTGCGCGGCGCTGGCATCAGCCGGAATCAACGGGCCGAGCACGCCACGCGCGACGGCGGCAAAGAACTCACGGGAGGGCGGGGTGAGCAGGCCGTCGCGCCGCGCGGGCGCCATCGTGGCAAGGATGCCGGCACCGGCCGCCACCGCGACACCGGCGACCAGACCCACCCGGAGCAAGGTTCGTCGTTGCATGCGCAGAGTGTTGCATCATCGACAGCCCGAGCCCTAGGGTCTGACAACTAGCTGCCGTGACAACGCCTCCTGCTGCTGATCAGATCCTCGACGGCCTCCAATGCGTGGCGCGCGAACGAGAAGCACGCCGTGCGGACCCGGCTTTCGAGTGGGCGGTTGCGGCCGTGAAGCGCTACCAGCATGCGCGCTTCGGCCAGACGTACGCCGATCTGATGGCTGAGCAGCGGTATGCGCGGGCCGCCGAGTTCTTCCTGAGCGATCTGTACGGCCCGGCTGACTTTACAGATCGCGATGCGCAGTTTGCTCGCATCGTGCCGGCGCTGGTGCGGCTGTTTCCCAGTCATATCGTGGCGACGGTGGCCGAGCTGTCGTCGCTTCATGCGGTGTCGGAGCGGCTCGACTCGGCCATGGCCCGGCTGCGCCTGGCCGGTGCCGGCGGGGGCGGTGGCGCCGCGCTGGGTGGCACCGAGTACGGCAAGCTGTGGCGTGCGGTGGGCGACGCCTCGTCGCGCGAGCAGCAGATTGCGCTGATGGTGTCGGTGGGGCGTGCTCTGGATGGCTACACGCGCTCGATGCTGCTGCGGCAGAGCCTGCGCCTGATGCGCGGGCCAGCCACCGCGGCCGGCCTGGCCGCGTTGCAGGGTTTTCTGGAACGGGGCTTCGACACGTTTCGCGACATGCGTGGGGCTGACCATTTCCTGGCCACCATTGCCTCACGTGAGCGATCACTCGCTGCGCATCTGTTTGCGGGTGGCAGCGGCCCCGAGGTACCGGCCTAGTGCAAGCCCGGGTTCGCGCTGGGCCGGGCTGCGGCGACCATGTGCGACCGCGATTCTTGAAGCTCCCCGTGCAGAAGCTCTGGCTCTCTCAATACCCGGAAGGTGTGCCGGCTCAGGCCGACATCCACGCTTATCGCAATCTCGCTGAGGTGTTGGAGGCGGCGTTCCAGCGCTACCCCAAGCGGGATGCGCTGTGCTGCATGGACAGCCGCATGACGTACCGTGAGCTCGACGAGCTGTCGCTGGCCCTGGGGGCCTGGCTGCAGACCTTGGGCCTCGAGCGCGGCGACCGCATCGCGCTGATGATGCCGAACGTGCCGCAGTACATGGTGGCCTTGGCCGCCGTGCTGCGAGCAGGGTTCGTGGTCGTGAACGTGAATCCGCTCTACACCGCACGGGAACTCGAGCACCAGCTCAAGGACTCGGGCGCCAAGGCCATCGTGGTGCTCGAGAACTTTGCCGCCACGCTGGAGGAGGTGATCGAGCGCACCGATGTGCGGCACGTCGTGCTGGCCTCCCTGGGCGAGCTGCTGGGGTTCTGGCGCGGACGCCTGATCAATTTCGCCGTGCGCCATGTTCGCAAGATGGTGCCCGAGTTTGCGCTGCCGCTCGGCGATGGCCACACGGTGTCTCGCTTCGGGGAGGCGCTGGAGAGGGGATCGCGGCTGAGCCTGCGGCGGGTGGACATCTCTCCCGACGATGTCGCGTTCCTGCAGTACACAGGTGGCACGACGGGCGTGTCCAAGGGCGCCACCCTGCTCCACCGCAATGTGGTCGCGAATCTGATGCAGTGCGAGGCCTGGTTCAAGCCCATGCTCGACAAGGCGTCGGGCTCGCAGCTGACCGTGGTGTGCGCGCTGCCGCTCTATCACATCTTTGCGCTGACGATCTGCGCACTGATGGGCGCGCACATGGGAGCCATGAACCTGCTGATACCCAACCCGCGCGACTTTCCAGGCTTCGTGAAGGCCCTGTCGAAGCACCGGGTCAACATGTTCCCGGCCGTGAACACCTTGTTCAACGCGCTGGCCAATGAACCGGACTTCGCCAGGCTGGACTTTTCCGGACTGGTGGTGTCGAACGGCGGCGGCATGGCCGTGCAGAAGGCGACTGCCGATCGGTGGCTGCGCATCACGGGCTGCCCCATCGTGGAAGGTTACGGCTTGTCCGAGACCTCGCCGGTGGCGACAAGCAATCGCCTCGACCTGCACGAGTTCAGCGGCACCATCGGTTTGCCGGTGCCCAGCACCGAGATTGCTATCCGTGACGACGAAGGAAGAGATCTGTCGATCGGCGAAGCCGGCGAGATCTGCATCCGCGGGCCCCAGGTCATGGCGGGGTATTGGAACCGCCCCGATGAAACAGCCAAGGTCATGACGGCAGACGGCTTCTTCAAGTCGGGCGATGTCGGGGTCATGGACGAACGCGGTTACGTGCGCATCGTCGACCGCAAGAAAGACATGATCCTCGTGTCGGGTTTCAACGTCTACCCGAACGAGATCGAACAGGTCGTGAGCCAGCACCCCGGTGTACTGGAGTGCGCGGCCGTAGGGATTCCGGACGACAAGTCAGGCGAGGCGGTGAAGCTCTTCGTGGTGCGCAGCGACGGCACGCTGTCGGAAGACGACTTGTCGCGATACTGTCGCGACAACTTCACGGCGTACAAGCGGCCGAAGTACATCGAGTTTCGCGATGAACTTCCGAAGAGCAATGTGGGCAAGATCCTTCGACGCGAGCTGCGGCAAGGCGCGCATTGAGTCTTGAAGCGCTTTTCGCGAGGCCGCCTCGGGCGGCTTGTTCTGTCCCCACTGAAAAGTAGGCGCGAAAAGGAAAGCGGGCCCGATTCAAAGAATTGGGCCCGTTTCGCTTTAATTAGCCTGACGATGTCCTACTTTCACACGGGAACCCGCACTATCATCGGCGCAAAGGCGTTTCACTGTCCTGTTCGGGATGGGAAGGAGTGGGACCACCTCGCTATGGTCATCAGGCTTGACTTGTTGCCACGTCGTCCAGCGGACGCCGTAGCCAATTCATAGAGTCTAAATCAGTTTTGATTGCGCCATTTCGGCATAAACACGACCCTCAGATCAGCCCGCATGCGCGGGCATCATCAAAGTTATAGGGTCAAGCCTCACGAGCAATTAGTACCGGTCAGCTTAACGGATTACTCCGCTTCCACACCCGGCCTATCAACGTCCTGGTCTCGAACGACTCTTCAGGGGGCTCAAGGCCCCGGCAAGACTCATCTTGAGACGAGTTTCCCGCTTAGATGCTTTCAGCGGTTATCTCTTCCGCACTTAGCTACTCGGCTATGCCACTGGCGTGACAACCGATGCACCAGAGGTGCGTCCACTCCGGTCCTCTCGTACTAGGAGCAGGCTCTCTCAATCTTGCAGCGCCCACGGAAGATAGGGACCAAACTGTCTCACGACGTTTTAAACCCAGCTCACGTACCTCTTTAAATGGCGAACAGCCATACCCTTGGGACCGGCTACAGCCCCAGGATGAGATGAGCCGACATCG
>JADCGQ010000055.1 GCA_020248945.1 Rubrivivax sp. | reverse complement strand
CGGCTGCGGAGCAGTTCAAGGCGACGGACCGATGGGCTCTTATGCTGCGCTACGTCAGCGACAAGATCGCGTCGACACTCGGCCCGTTCAGGCCTCCAACCAGCCTGCCAGCATCGGGGTAACTGCCGGATTTAGGCTGAATGATGCCGTCCTCGCCCGACTGAGAAGCGACGTTGGTGGCGTAACTCAGCAGAGGGGACTGCACACTGAAGAAATCGACCTGTTCCAGGCGGTGCGGCTTGAGTTCGGTGTTCATGGGTGCCTCTCGTGGTCAGCGCGGCGAGGCCGCGTGTAGACGGATTCGTCAGCGCGGCTTGGGGCCGGAGGCGACGACAATCTGACCAGTCTAAGAATGCGCTCGCTGCGCGGTTCGGCCGAAACGGACCCGATTCCGGCGCCAGTTCTGCCAACTGGCGCCGGCAGCAACTGCCAGGCGCCTCAGCTGAACAGCCGCCGCGCCGCCGGCGAGCCCGCCGGCAGGCCGAGCTGCTCGAGCCGGCCATAGAGATCGTCGATCTCGCGGCCGATGGTGTCGAAGGCGTGCAGCGTGATCGGCTGGCCCTGGTCGTCGCAGGCGGTGGCATCGAGGTCGTCGCACAGCTGCTTGGACAACAGATGCCAGGCCGGAAACGGCTCCACGGCGGCCGGTGTCTGCGGTACGTCGAGCAGCAGCAGGGCCTCGCGCACGGCGGCGGCGGGTGGTGAGTCGTCGGCGGCCGCCAGCGCCGCCTGGGCGTCGACGGCCAGCACCAGCACCGGCGGCGCGCCTTCCTCGTCGGACGGCAGCACCCAGCGGCCGGGCACGGCGCCGGCCTTCAGCGTGGCGCGCTGGGCCACCTGCTGCACGAAGCCCACGCTCCAGGCCACGCCGTTGCTGCGCAGCGTGATGGCCAGCTGCGCATCGAGCGGCGCGGCCAGGCTGTCGAGCTCGCGCGCGCGGGCCACCACCTCCAGCATGTCGGGCATGTCGGCGCGTGCGCCCAGGCTCTCGGCCAGCGCCTCGACCTTCTGCACGAACTCGGAGTACTCGATCTCGTTCAGCGGTCCGCCGCGGTTGGCCAGCTGCACGCCGGCCTGCAGTTCACCGTAACGGCGGCCGGGGGTGAGCGGCTCCCACTCACCGGTTTCGGTGTCCAGGCCTTCGATGTAGAACGGCTTGCTGCCGGCGCGGCGCGAAGCCGGCGCGTGCGCCAGCACCTGCTCGGCGCTCGTCGGGGCATCCAGGACCAAAGGAACCAGCGCGTCGATGAGCGCGTCGAGCCGCGGCGTGCGGCGCAGCGCAGCGCGGGCCGTGGCGGCCGGGCTCAGCACGCCATCGGGCAGCGCGCCCGGCTCGGTGACGGCGTCCTCCAGCGTGGGGGGGCCGCCACCGGGCATGTCCATCGTCGGCTCGTGGCGCTCTTCCAGCGTGCTGGCTGCGAACCGCGAGCTCCCCGCCGCCGCCTTCGGCCGCGCCCGCCGCACGCGCCACCAGCCGTGCAACGCCAGCGCCAGCAGCGCGGCGACGGCGGCGAGGGCGAGCGCGGTGGTGAGCGTCATGCGCGCCGCGTCATCGCTGCGTCGTCAGGCCGCCTCGGCCATCGACAGCGCGCTCTGCATGTCCACCGCCACGATGCGGCTGACGCCCTGTTCCTGCATCGTCACGCCGATGAGCTGGCGCGCCATCTCCATGGCGATCTTGTTGTGGCTGATGAACAGGAACTGCGTGCCCTTGCTCATCTCCGTCACCAGCTTGGCATAACGCTCGGTGTTGGCGTCGTCGAGCGGCGCGTCGACCTCGTCGAGCAGGCAGAAGGGCGCCGGGTTGAGCTGGAAGATCGCGAACACCAGCGCGATGGCGGTGAGCGCCTTCTCGCCACCGCTGAGCAGGTGGATCGTGCTGTTCTTCTTGCCCGGCGGCTGCGCCATCACCTGCACGCCGGCGTCCAGGATCTCGGTGCCCGTCATCACCAGCCGCGCCTGCCCGCCGCCGAACAGGCTGGGGAACATGCGGCCGAAGTGCTCGTTGACCTGGTTGAAGGTGCTGGCCAGCAGGTCGCGTGTCTCGAGGTCGATCTTGGCGATGGCGTCTTCGAGCGTGCGGATGGCCTCGTTCAGGTCGGCGTACTGTGCGTCGAGGAAGGTCTTGCGCTCGCGGCTGGCGGTGAGCTCGTCGAGTGCGGCCAGGTTGACGGCCCCGAGCGCGTTGATCTCGCGCTGGATGCGGTCGATCTCGGTCTGCAGGCCCTTCACTGACAAATACGGCTTGACGTTGCCGTCTTCGATGCTCTTGCCCAGCGCCTCGACGTCGATCTGCGCCGCAGCCAGCTGATCGAGGTATTGCGCGCCACCCAGCTGCGCGGCCTGCAGCTCGAGCTGCAGCTTGGTGATCTGCTCGCGCAGCGGGTCGAGGCTGCGCTCGAAGCGCAGGCGCTGCTCGTCGGCGCGCCGGAGTTGCGCACTCAGGTCGTCGTAGGTGCTGCGTGCCAGGCCCAGGGCCTGTTCGCGCTCGAGCTTGATCGCCAGCGCGCCCTGCAGGCCGCTTTCGGCCGCGGCGTCGTCGAAGCTGCCGAGTTCGAGCTGCAGTTGTTCACCGGCCTGGACGTTGGCCTGCACCTGCGAGGCCGCCGTTTCGATGCTGCGCTGCAGCTCGGCCTGGCGCGCCACCAGCGCCCGCGCCTGGAAACGTGCTTCCTGGGCCTGGCGCTCGAGCGCGCGCTGCTGCTCGCGCTGGTCCGACAGCGCGCGCTCGGCGGCGATGACGGCGTCTTCCAGCTCGGCATGCTTTTCTTGCGCGTTCGCCAGCTCGATGTCGAGCTCCTCGAAGCGCGCCTCGCCCGTGGCGCGGCGTTCTTCGAGCGCTTCGAGTTGCGCGTCGATCTCAGCCAGCTCCTCGGCCAGCTGGCTGCTGCGCGAGTTGGCGGCTTCGGCCTGCTGGCTCAGGCGCAGCAGTTCCACGTGCAGCGTGTGGGCGCGTTGCTGCGCCTCGGCCGCCTCGCGGCGCACGCCGGCCAGGCGCTGGCTGGCGTCGGTGTAGGCGGCCTCCAGCCGCACCTGCTGCGCGCGGGCTTCGTCGGCGATGAGCGACTGCGCGCGCTGCTGGCGGTCGAGGTTCTCGATCTCCTGCGCGCGCGCCAGCAGGCCGGCTTGCTCGCTGTCAGGGGCGTAGAAGGCCACGGCGTGCGGGCTCACGGCGTGGCCTTCGCGCGTCATGATGACTTCGCCGTGCGCGAGCTGCGCGCGCTGGGCCAGCGCGGCATCCAGCGAGTCGGCGGTGTAGACGCCCTCCAGCCAATCGGACAGCAGCGCCTGCAGCGAGGCGTCGCCGAGCTTGAGCTGATCAGCCAGCGGCGGCAGCGTGCCGCGGGCCGGCGTGATGCTGCCGGAGGGCAGGGCGTAGAACGCCAGCCGCGACGGCGGCGCATCGGCCGCGAAGGCGCGCACGGTGTCGAGCCGGCCCACCGCCAGCGCGTGCAGGCGCTCGCGCAGCGCGGCCTCCAGCGCCGTCTCCCAGCCGGGGGCGGTGTGGACCTGCTTCCACAGGCCTTGCAGGCCGGCGAGGCCGTGTTTTTCGAGCCAGGGCTTGAGCTTGCCTTCGGTCTGCACCTTGTCCTGCAGCGCACGCAGCGCCGACAGGCGGGCGCCGATGTCGGTGAGCCGCGCCGCCTCGCGCGCGGCGCCTTCCTGCGCAGAGCGGCGCTGCTCGTCGAGCGCCGGCACCTGTTCGGACAGCTCGGCCAGACGCGCCTCGGTCTCGTCGCGCAGCTCGTTGGCCGCGCCCTCTTGCCCGCGCAGCAGCTCGATGCGCGCCATGTCGGGCGCCGACAGGCCCTTCTGCTCGGCCGCCAGCCGCTCGCGGCGCGTCTTCAGGCCGCGGCTCTGCTCTTCGACGTTGCGGCTGTCGGCCGCCAGCAGCTGGATCTGCTGCTGCACCTCGGCGGCCTTGGCGCGCTGGGTGTTGGCGGTCTGCTGCGCGCTGCGCACGGCCTCTTCGGCATCGGGCAGCGCAAAGCCTTGTTCCTCGGCCTGCGCATGCAGCGTGTCGGCCTGTTCTTCGGCCGCGGCGATGCGGCCGGCGATCTCGTCGAGCTCGGCGGTGGCTTCTTCCTGCCGCGCCGCCCATTGCGTGTTCTGCGCCTGCAGATCGGCCAGCCGCGCCTGCGCGCGCTGGCGGCCTTCGACGACGTAGCGGATGCGCTCTTCGAGCCGGCTCACCTCGAGCGCGGCCTGTGCCAGCTCGCCCTGGCGCGCGTGCAGCGTGTCGTTGGCGGCGTAGTGGGCCTGGCGCACGTGCTCAAGCTCGGCTTCGGTGTGGCGCAGCTCGGCCAGGCGGGCTTCCAGCGCGTTGGCGGCCTCCGATGCGGCGGCCTGCACACGCGCCTCTTCGTTGGCCGCGTCGCGGTGCTTCAGGAACCACAGCTGGTGCAGCTTCAGCGTGCCCTGTTCCTGCAGCGTGCGGTACTGCGAGGCCACCTCGGCCTGACCCTCGAGCTTGTCGAGGTTGCTGTTCAGTTCGCGCAGGATGTCGTCGACACGCGTGAGGTTCTCGCGCGTGTCCTTCAGCCGGTTCTCGGTTTCGCGGCGGCGTTCCTTGTACTTGCTGACGCCCGCGGCCTCTTCGAGGAAGAGCCGCAACTCCTCGGGCCGGCTTTCGATGATGCGGCTGATGGTGCCCTGGCCGATGATGGCGTAGGCCCGCGGGCCCAGGCCCGTGCCGAGGAAGACGTCCTGCACGTCGCGGCGGCGCACCGGCTGGTTGTTGATGAAGTAGCTGCTGGTGCCGTCGCGCGTGAGCGTGCGCTTCACGGCGATCTCGGCGAAGGTGTTCCACTGGCCGCCGGCGCGGGCCAGCGTGTTGTCGAACACCAGCTCCACGCTGGCGCGGCTGGCGGGCTTGCGGTTGCCGCTGCCGTTGAAGATGACGTCCTGCATGGACTCGCCACGCAGCTCGGACGCCTTGCTCTCGCCGAGCACCCAGCGCACGGCGTCCATGATGTTGCTCTTGCCGCAGCCGTTGGGCCCGACCACGCCCACCAGCTGCCCCGGCAGCTGGAAGGTGGTGGGTTCGGCAAAGCTCTTGAAGCCCGCGAGCTTGATCTGCGTGAGGCGCATCGGCTGAACGCCCGGCGCCTTGCAGCGGCCGAACGCAAGTGCTTGATTCTGAAAGGAAAAAGCGCTCCTGAGCGGGGCGCTGACGGGGCCGGATGATAGCATCGGCGTCCATGTCGCCAGCCTTGTCCGATGCCCCGAAAGCCGTGCCGGCCGAAGCCAAGGCCACCGGCCGCCCGGCCTATCAGAAGTTCGCCGTCGACGTGGCCCCGAGCCGCATCGACGGGCAAGGCGCCTTCGCCGCCGAGGCCATCGCGCCGCGCCTGAAGATCGGCGAGATCCGTGGCGAGAGCATCAGCGTGGCCGAGGCGCGCATCCGCGCCACACGGCACGAGCGCATCATGATCGTCGAGCTGTCGGACAAGCGCGCCATCGACTTCAGCAAGAGCAGCGATCCGATGCGCTACACCAACCACAGCTGCCGGCCGAACGCGCGGCTCGTCATCCGCAACGGCCGCGTCGAGTTCTACGCCGCGCGCGCCATCGCGGCGGGCGAAGAGATCACGGTGGACTACGGCGAGACGCACCACGAAGGCCGGCTGCGCTGCCAGTGTGGCGCGCCGGGGTGCCGCGGCGCGCTGTAGGCCGCGGCCGCTCGCGCCGAACGTTCAGGTGGTCTTCTTCACGTAGCCGTTGCACCAGCCCGGCCCGGCCACCAGGCGGCCGGCGAACAGCGGGCAAGGGCCGGTGGCGTCACCCGGCTTGCCGCCGTACAGGGCGCAACCGCTGCAGGCCTGGCCTGGCGCGTGGGTCTTGTAGCGCGCGGTGTCGGCACGGCTGGCCACGGTCACGTAGCCCAGGGCCACGGCGGCGGGGTCCTTCTCGTCGACCAGGGTGGCCGTGGCGGCCGGGGCCGGTGCCGCAGGGCTGGCGGGGGTGGCGTCGGCCACCGGTGCGGGTGCGGGTGGAGGGGCCGGTGCAGCCATGGGCGCCGGTGCCGGCGCCTTGTCGGAGCAAGCCGCCAGCCAACTGGCGGCGCCCGCGAGAGGGATCACTTCGATGAAGCGGCGGCGGGTCGGGTTCATGGCAAGTCTCCAGGGATGCGCGGCGCATTCTGGCCAGCTGCGGGCTGCCGCTCTGTGCGGAACCGCTCGCTCGTGATTGACCCCGCCGGCCGGCCCTGACACCATCTGCCCCCGGCGCATGCAGGGCGCCGCCGGATCCGCGGACAGGGCCGAGCCCACCTGCTGGCAAGCAGCCTTGCACAGCCCACCCCTTTGTGCGGCCTGAACCCGCGGATCGCAGGCGTTCCACGCATGGAGGACCCATGAGCGAACCTGCTCGCGGCACGCTGCCGCCTCACCCCGACCCCGACCAACTGCGCCGCCAGGCGCGCGAGCTGCTGCGCGGCTGGCAAGCGCAGGACCCCGAGGCGCTGGCCCGCGCCGCGCCGCTGGCGCTGCCACCGCCGCCGCGTCTGGCGCAGGCGCAACTGGTCATCGCCCGCGAACTGGGCTTTGCCAGCTGGACCCGGCTGCTCGACGAAGTGGAGCGCCGCCGCGACAGCGCGCTCGACGACGCCCGCTACACCGAGCGCGTGCTCGTGCTGGCCCTGGGCCGCGGCTACGCCGCCCCGCGGCCGGCGCAGGCGCTGGCGCTGCTGCAGGCGCGCCCCGGGCTGCGACCCACGACGCTGCGGCTGCTGCTGGGCGATGCCGACGGCGTGCACCCGACGCACCCGGTGCCGCCCTGGAACCTGCCGCCGCTGGCGCTGGTGGCGTTCTCCTCGCTCGCGCAGCAGGGCCACGAGGCCGCCTTGTGCGCGGCGATGGACCGCTTGCTCGAAGCCGGCGCCGACCCGAGCACGGGGCTGATCGACCCCGAATTCCCCGAGCGCCCGCTGCCGCTGCTCTACGGCGCGGTGGCGCGGGCCCGCTGTGCGGCGCTGGTGCAGCGCCTGCTCGATGCCGGCGCCGAGCCCAACGACAACGAGTCCCTGTACCACGCGGTGGAGCAGGACGACCGCCGCCTCGTCGCGCTGCTGGCCGCAGCCGGCGCGCGCTGGAGCGGCACCAACGCGCTGTTCCGCCAGCTCGACTTCGACTCGGTCGAGCACCTGCAACAGGTGCTCGCGCTGGGCGCCGATGCCAACGAGCTCTCGGCCAGCACGGGCACGCGGCCGCTGCACCACGCGGTGGCGCGCGGGCGCACGCTGGCGCACCTGGAGCTGCTGCGCGCGCACGGGGCCGATGTCGCCGCGCTCGACGGTCACGGCCACACGTTGGCCTGGCACGCGGCGCGCGCCGGCCGCGCCGACGTGCTGGCCTGGCTGGCGCCGCTCGGCCAGCGCCCGCCCGAGGCGCTGCACGAGCGCTTCCTGGCCGCCTGCGCCGCCGCCGACGAGCCCACTGCCCGCCGCCTGCTGGCCGACCACCCGCATCTGCTTCAGTCCCTGGCCCCCTGGGACCGCACGCTGCTGCCCGAGCAGGCGCAGCGCGGCGCCTTCGAGTCGGTGCGCCTGATGCTGACGCTGGGCTGGCCGGTCGACGTGCCCGGCCCGTGGCAGGCCAGTGCGCTGAACCAGGCCGCGTTCCGTGGCGATGCGGCGATGGTGGCGCTGCTGCTGACGCATGGCGCGCGCTGGCACGAGAAGAACGGCTACGGGGGCGACGCGCTCGGCAGCTGCCTGCACGCCGGCTGCCACGAGCCGGTGGCCGGCGGCGACTACGCCGAGGTGCTGCGCCTGCTGCTGGCCGACGGCGCACCGCCGCCCGAGCCTGACGACGCGCTCACCGACGAGATGGCGGCTGTGGCCGACACCTGGCGCGGCAGCCGCTGAACGCGCGCGTCTGGCGGTGGCCCTATTCGATGTCGAGTGGCGGCCGCCACTCGGCCAGCGGCATGACGCGCCAGCGCCCGGCCACGGTGCCCACCACCAGCGCACTGGCGGCAATGGCCAGCACGACGCCCAGCTGCGGCCAGAACACGCCGTCGTAGGCGCCGAAGAGGCTGGCGCGGAAGGCGCTGACCACCCACGTGAGCGGCAGGTAGGGGTGCATGGCCTGGAAGGCCGCGTCATTGAGCTGGATCGGCAGCAGCGCCCCGGCCGCCGACACCTGCACGATCAGCAGCACCACGGCCACCACCTTGCCGAGGTCGCCGAGCAGCCGCACGAGGGCGAAGATCAGCAACAGGAACGTCAGCGACGCGCTTAGCAACGTCAGCGCGAACAGCCCGGGCTGCGGCATCGGCACGTGCAGCACGCCCACCAGCATGGCCATCATCAGCAGCGCCTGCGTCAGCACGGCGGCCAGCGGCAGCACCAGCTTGCCGGCCACCTGCGCGGTGCGGGGCAGGCCCTCCAGGGGCTGCACGATGCGCCGGAAGTGCACCAGAAAGGCCGCCATCACCGCGCCTACCCACAGGGCCAGCGGCACGAAGTTGGGCGTCAGCGCGATGCCGTTGTTGGGCACGGGCGCCACGACCTCGATCACCGGCTCGACCGACATCGTCAGGCCCTGCGCGCTGCCGCCGGGGCTGTCGACGGCCAGCGGCAGGCTGCCGCGCACGAGTTCGAGCCCCAGGCCGATGCGGGCGGCGCCTTCGTGCAGCTTGGCCAGCCCGCCGCCCAGCGCCTCGTGGCCCGTGGCCAGCTGGCGCAGGCTGCCGGCGAGCACGTCGCTGCCGCGTGCCAGCTCGCGCGTGCCGTCGACGAAGCTGTCCAGCCGCTGGTCCTCGGGCAGGCGGGCCGCGGCCTGGGCGGCGGCGGCTCCGGCGCGTTGCGTGCCCTCGGTCAGGCTGATGACGGCCTCGTCGATGCGCTGTGAGGCCGCCAGCAGCCGCTCGTTGCCTTCGCGTGCGGTGTCGAGCCCAGCGACCAGCTGGCGCGTGCCGTCTTCCAGCGGCACGACCCCTTCGACGATGCTGCCGCCGAAGATGGGGATGTCATCCGCAGCGGTCTTGAGCTGGCCCAGGCCGCCGCCGATCTGGCGTCCGCCCGCGGCCAGCGCGTCCAGCCCGCGGCCGAGTTCGCGCTGGCCTTCGGTGAGTTGCCGCGTGCCCTGGCGCAGCGCCGCGAGGTCGGCGTCGGACGGGCGGCGGGCGTCGATGCCGCGCAGCAGCGGCGCGACCTGGCGCAGCCCGCCGCTGAGCTGCGGCGCTTGCTCGGCCAGTTGCTGCGCGCCCGTGCGCAGCCGCCCGGCGCCTTCGTTGGCACGCTGGCTGCCGTCCAGCAGCGTGCCTTGGCCTTCGCCGGCCTTCTTGAGGCCGGCCTGCAGCTCGGCCGTGCCCTGGTGCAGGTCGGCCAGTGCCGTTCGCAGCGTGTCCAGGCTGCGCTTGGAGCCGGCGGCCGAACTCAGCACCAACTCCCAGCGCGCTTCGCCGAGCATGGTGTTCACGCGCTGCGCCACCTCGGGCGCGAAGCGGCGCGCGAAGCCGGCGCTGCTGTAGTTGTTGCCCTCCGAGGTGTAGAGCGTGAGCTTGGCCGCGCCAGGCGCCTCGCCCGGCAGCGCGCGGCGGCTGAAGTCGGCCGGCACCTCCAGCGTGAAGGCCAGGTCGCCGCGGCGCACCAGCCGGCGCGCTTCTTCGCGGTCAGAGAAGCGCTGGTAGTGGAAGAGCCCGTGCTGCTCGATGGCCGCCAGCACGTCGGTGCCGAGGTTCAGGTCGCGGTTCCGGTACTGGGCGCCGGCGTCGAGGTTCACCAGGCCTACGGGCAACTCGTTGGTGTGCGACGTCGGGTCCCACATGCTCCACAGGTAGATCAGCGCATACAGCGCCGGCACGAACAGCAGGCCCACGGCGGCGGCCGCCAGCTTGCGGTGGCGCTGCAGCAGCAGCCACTCGTAGCGCAGGACTTCCCGTACAGCTTGCAGCCAGGCCATGCTCACGCCATGAGGTCGGGTTCGCGCGCACCATGCGCGCGCCACATGCCCATTGTGCGGGTGGGGCGCGCCGGGCCCGGCCGGGGAGCGGGCCCGTGGCCGCCGCAGAATCCCAGCCGCATGCTCTGGCGCCCGTGGTGCCGCCGAAAGGAACTCTCTTGAAGAACTACCCGCTCAACAGCCCCGAAGCCGCCGGCCGCATCGTCGCGCTGGTGCTCATGTCGGACGGCCACGTCTGCCGCTCCGAGATCGAGGTGCTGGAGAAATTGAAGGCGCATGAGCAACTGGGCCTCGCGCCGGGCGCCATTCCCCGCCTGGTGCAGGACCTCTGCGAAGACCTGATGAGCGGGCTGTGCGCCACCGGCTCGCTGATCGACGGCGTGGACGACGCCATGCTGGCCTCGTTCATGGCCGAGGTGAACGACCCGGCGCTGCGCGCCCGGGTGCTGCAGGTGGCCGAGGCCATCACCGAGGCTGACAGCCATCTGGCCGATGCCGAGCTCACCGTGGTGGCCGCGGCCCGCCGGCACTGGGGCCTGGCCTAGTTCTTCGGCGGCGCCTGCAGCAGGCTGTCGAGCGCACGCTGCAGATCGGCCGTGCTCGCCGGCTGGTGCACCGAACGCAGGGCGGCGCCGGCCGCCGAGAACAGCACGACGGTGCCGTTGACGGCGTTGTGGCGCTCGCCGAAGGCAAAGCCCTGCGGCGCCCCGAGTGGCGCGACGAGGAAGTGGATGCGGTCTTCGTAGGCCGGGCGCAGGCTGTCCATCATCGCCATGACCTCCATGCCACCCATCGACTTGATGTCGTAGGCCAGCACCAGGGCCGGGCGGCCCTGGCCGATGCGCGACAGATCGGTCGAGTAAGGGCCTCGCGGCAGTTGCGTCCAGATCAACACGGCCACCAGGCCGGTGATCACGAGGTAGATCAGCCACTTGGCGCGGCGTGGCAGGCCCGGGGCCGGTGCGGATGTCATGGGTGTGGCCGAGAGTGGGGTCGAGGCGCCGAAGCGTGATGCCCCGAATTGTCTCCGCAGCCACGATGGCAGCAAGGCGCGTCGGGATGTGTGCAGGTCGCAGCGGTCTAAGATAGTGGCCCGCGATCACGCGGAAACGACCCGTTCTCTCCGTTCTTCGTCCGACGCTGCGGCTTGGATGTCGGCAACCACCCTGCAGCAGTCAAGCCGTTCTTCGACGATGGACTTTCGCCCGCCCCCTCGGCTCGAGGTTCATGCACTCGCTTGCGAGCGGGGTGAACGCCTGCTGTTTAGGCAGCTGAGCTTCACGCTCGACGCAGGCCAGATGCTGCTTGTGCAGGGTGGCAACGGCCAAGGCAAGACGAGCCTGCTGCGCCTGCTCGCCGGGCTCGGCCGGCCGGATGCGGGCCAGGTGTGCTGGCGCGGCGAACCGCTCGCTCGCGGCCGCGACAGCTACCACCGCGAAATGGCCTACCTCGGCCACGCCAACGGCATCAAGGACGAGCTTGATCCAGCCGAGAACCTGCGCTTCAACAATGGCCTGCACGACCGGCCCTTCGACATCGACAGGGCCATCGCGACGCTGGAGCGCCTGGGTCTGGCCCGCAGCCTGGGCCTGCCCTGCCGCGCGCTCTCGTTCGGGCAGCGCCGCCGCGTGGCCCTGGCGGCGCTGCTGCTGGCCGAGGCCCGCCTGTGGATACTGGACGAGCCCCTCACCGGCCTCGATGTGCACGCGGTGGCCTTGGTGGAGGGCCTGATCCGCGAGCATCTGCAGGCCGGCGGCCTGGCCGTGGCCACGACGCACCAGGTGCTGAACCTGGTGGGCGTCGAGGTGCAGCACCTGCTCGTCGGCGCGGCCACCAGCGCCGCTGCCCACTGAGATGGGGCGCTTCTTCCTGAGCGTGCTGCGCCGCGATCTCACGATCGCCGCACGCCGCCGTGGCGACTGGCTCACGGCGCTGTTCTTCTTCGTCATGGTGAGCAGCCTGTTCCCGCTGGGCGTGGGGCCCGACCCCGAACTGCTCAAGCTCATCGGCCCCGGGGTGCTGTGGGTCGCGGCCACGCTGGCTTCCTTGCTGTCGCTGTCGCGCCTGTTCGAAGACGACCACCGTGACGGCAGCCTCGAGCAGATGGTGCTGTCGCCCGCGCCGGTGGTGCTGCTGGTGCTGGGCAAGACGCTGGCGCACTGGATGATCTACGGCATCCCGCTGCTGCTCATCACCCCGGTGCTGGGCATGCAGTTCAATCTGAGCGCCGACGCCATCGGCGTGCTGGTGTTCTCGCTGCTGCTGGGCACGCCGATTCTTTCGTTGCTCGGTGCCACCGGCGCGGCGCTCACGCTGGGCTTGCGCGGGGGCGGCGTGCTGCTGACGCTGCTCGTGCTGCCGCTGTACACCCCGGCCCTGATCTTTGGCGCGGGCGCCGTCGCTGGTGTGATGGCGGGCACCGGGGCCGAGGCTCAGTTGTCGCTGCTCGGCGCGTTCTTTCTCGTTTCGTTCATCGTCGCGCCTTGGATCGCGGCCGCTTCGCTGGGAGTGTCCCTGGAATGAACCTCTACCACTACGCATCGCCACCCAACTTCTACAAGCTCGCGGGCACGCTCGTGCCGTGGGCAGCCTGGTCGGCCGCCATCCTCGGCGTGTGCGGCCTGTACATCGGCTTCTTCGTGGCGCCCACCGACTTCCAGCAAGGCGAGGCCTACCGCATCATCTTCATCCATGTCCCTTCGGCGTGGATGGGCATGCTGATCTACCTGGTGATGGCCTTCTGGGGCGCCATCGGCCTGGCCTTCAACGCCCGCCTGCCCTTCATGCTGATGCGGGCGCTGGCGCCCACGGGGGCCGTGCTCACGGCCGTGGCGCTGTGGACCGGGGCGGTCTGGGGCACGCCGATGTGGGGTACCTGGTGGGTGTGGGACGCGCGTCTCACGTCGACACTGATCTTGCTCTTCCTGTACATGGGTACGCTGGCCTTGTGGTCTGCAATCGAAGACACCAAGCGCAGTGACCGCGCGGGCGCGCTCCTGACGCTGATCGGCGTCGTCAACGTGCCCATCATCATGTTCTCCGTGGTCTGGTGGAATACGCTCCATCAAGGGTCTTCGATCGGGGTGACCCATGCCCCGAAGATGGCCGCTACGATGATGCAGGCGGTGCTGCTGATGACAGCCTCGGCCTGGCTCTACGCCATTGCCGTGGTGCTGGCGCGGGTTCGCCGCATCATCGTCGAGCGCGAGCGCAAGACCGAGTGGGTGCAAAAGCTGCTGACAGCGGAGGCCTGAGGTGGAGTGGGCAAGTTGGTCTGAGTTCTGGAACATGGGCGGGCGCGGCTTCTTCGTCTGGAGCGCCTATGGCGTGACGGCCGTGTGCGTGGTGGCCGAGTTGATGTGGCTGCGGCACGCGGCTCGCCAGTCGCAGCGCCGCCTGGCGCGCATGCAGGAGTGGGACAAGTCACCCGAGCAGGTGGGATCATGAAACTTCGACACAAGAGACTGGCCATCGTCGCCATCGGACTGGCCGCGCTGGCGGGTGCCACGGCACTGGTGCTCAACGCCTTCCAGTCCAACCTGGTGTTCTTCTTCTCGCCCACCGAAGTGCACCAGGGCAAGGCCCCGGTCGACCGCGTGTTCCGCATCGGCGGCCTGGTGAAGGAAGGCAGCGTGCAGCGCGAGCCCGACGGCCTGACCACCCGCTTCGTGGTCACCGACACCGCCCGCGTGATCCCGGCCGTCTACAGCGGCATCCTCCCCGACCTGTTCGCCGAGGGCAAGGGCGTGGTTGCCGACGGCAAGCTGGGCAGCGACGGCCTGTTCACCGCCAACCGCGTGCTGGCCAAGCACGACGAAAACTACATGCCGCCCGAAGCCGCACACGCCCTCGAGCAGGCCAAGAAGGCCGGGAAGACCCTGAAGCCGTACTGAGCGCTCAGGCCCACGCAGCCACCCCAGCCCCAAAACCCTGGCCAGACCCGGCCACGCCGAACGCGTGGCCACAGAGGACACCCGCTGATGATCCCGGAACTCGGTACCTTCGCGCTGATCGTTTCGCTGCTGCTGTCGGTGACGCAGGCGGTGTTGCCGCTGGTCGGCGCGCATCGCGGCGATCTCACCTGGATGGCGGTGGCGCGCCCGGCGGCCTGGGGCCAGTTCACCTTCACGTTCATCGCGTACCTGTGTCTGGTGTACGCCTTCCTGAGCAACGACTTCACCGTCACCAACGTCTCGAGCAACTCCTACTCCGATCTGCCGGCGTTCTACCGCGTCACGGCCACCTGGGGCTCGCACGAAGGCTCGCTGCTGTTCTGGGCGCTCATCCTGGCCACCTGGACGGTGGCCGTCGCCACCTTCTCGCGCGCCCTGCCCGAGGAGATGGTGGCGCGTGTGCTGGGCGTCATGGGCCTCATCTCGGTGGGCTTCCTGTCGCTGCTGCTGTTGACCTCCAGCCCCTTCCTGCGCCAGTTTCCCGGTCCGGCCGAAGGCAGCGACCTGAACCCGCTGCTGCAGGACTGGGGAATGATCATCCACCCGCCCATGCTGTACATGGGCTACGTCGGCTTCGCGGTGGCCTTCTCGTTTGCGGTGGCAGCCTTGCTGTCGGGGCGGCTCGACGCCGCCTGGGCACGCTGGTCGCGCCCCTGGACCACCGTGGCCTGGGCCTTCCTCACGCTGGGCGTGGCCCTGGGCAGCTGGTGGGCCTACCGGGAGCTCGGCTGGGGTGGCTGGTGGTTCTGGGATCCGGTGGAAAACGCGTCCTTCATGCCCTGGCTGGCCGGTACCGCGCTGATGCACTCGCTGGCGGTGGCCGAAAAGCGCGGCGCCTTCAAGGCCTGGACGGTGCTGCTGGCGCTGATGACCTTCTCGCTGTCGCTGCTCGGCACCTTCCTCGTGCGCTCGGGCGTGCTGTCGTCGGTGCATGCCTTCGCCGTCGACCCCACGCGCGGCGCCTACATCCTGGGCTTCATGGTGGTGGTGGTGGGCGGCTCGCTGGCGCTGTTCGCCTGGCGCTCGCCGCGCATGATCGCCGGCGGCGCCTTCACGTGGTTCTCGCGCGAGTCGCTGCTCTTGGCCAACAACGTGGTGCTGATGGCCTCGGTGGCGGCGGTGCTGCTGGGCACGCTGTATCCGCTGTTCATCGACGCGCTGGGCATGGGCAAGCTGTCGGTGGGGCCGCCGTACTTCAACGCCGTGTTCGTGCCACTCATCGCGCCGGCCTTGTTCCTGATGGGCGTGGGCCCGCTGGTGCGCTGGAAGGGCGACAGCCTGCCGGACATCTTCGTGCGGCTGAAGTGGGCGCTGGGCATCAGCGTCGCCACGGGGTTGCTGCTGCCGCTCACGCTCGAGGGCTACAAGCCCTGGGCGGTGTTCGGCCTGGCGATGTCGACCTGGATCGTGCTCACCGTCGTCATCGCCTTCCGCGAGCGGGTGCGCTCGATGGGCCAGCTGTTCACGCTGCCGCGCGCCTTCTGGGGCATGCACCTGGCGCACCTGGGCCTGGCCGTGGGCGTGGCCGGCATCACGATGGTGGTGAACTACGAGCAGGAGCTCGACGTGCGCATGAACGTCGGCGACCAGACCCAGCTCGCCGGCTACACGCTCACCTTCATGGGCGTGGAGCAGCGCGAAGGCCCCAACTTCCGCGCCACGCGCGGCACCATCATCGTCAAGGAAGACGGCGACCAGCAGCTCGTGCTGCGGCCCGAAAAGCGCATCTACAACGCCTCGGGCTCGGTCATGACCGAGGCTGCCGTGCGGCCCAGCGCCTTCAGCGATCTGTACGTCTCGCTGGGCGAACCGCTGAATCCCGAACTCACCACCTGGGCCGTGCGGCTGTACTACAAGCCCTTCATCAACTGGCTGTGGCTGGGCGCGCTGTTGATGGTGGTGGGCGGCTTCCTGGCTGCGTTCGACCGGCGCTACCGCATGGCCGCCAAGGCGCGCGCCGCCGCCGGCGTGGCCGCGCAAGGAGCCTGAGTCATGAAGCAGTGGCTGCCGCTCGTCTTCTTCGTCGTGCTCATTGGTTTCTTCTCGAAGGGCCTGTTCCTGAATCCGCGCGAAGTGCCCTCGCCGCTGATCGGACAGCCAGCTCCGACCTTCAACCTGCCCGTGGTGGGCAGCGCCGACAAGGCCTTCAGCCCGGCCGAGCTGAAGGGCCAGGTCTGGCTGCTCAACGTGTGGGCGCCGTGGTGCGTGTCGTGCCGCCAGGAGCACAAGCTGCTGATGGCGCTGAAGCAGAGCGGCAGCGCGCCACCGATCGTCGGGCTCAACTGGAAGGACCGCAACCGCGAGGCCCAGCAGCTGCTGGTGCGCACCGGCAACCCCTACGTGGCCGTGCCCGACGACCCGTCCGGCCGGGCGGGCATCGACTGGGGCGTGACGGGCACGCCCGAGACCTACCTCATCGACCGCGCCGGCGTCGTGCGCCTCAAGCACGTGGGCCCGATCGACCCCACGGTGTGGGAGAACAAGTTCTTGCCCAAGCTCAAGGAGCTGGGGTCATGACGCACGGCCTGCTCAGGCAGGGGCTGCTCGCGCTGGGGCTGACACTGACGCTGGGCCTCACGGCCCGTGCCAACGAGCCCGCGCGCCCCCCGGCCGCTGCTGCGCCCATCGCCCAGCCGCTGTTCGCCGACGTGGCCATCGAAGCCCGCCTCACGACGCTGTCGCGCGAGCTGCGCTGCGTGGTCTGCCAGAACGAAGCCCTGGTGGATTCGCCGGCCGAGCTGGCGAACTCGATGCGCCAGGAGATCCGCGACCTGATGAAGGCGGGCAAGACCGACCAGCAGGTCATCGACTTCCTGGTCGCCCGTTATGGCGACTTCGTGCTGTTTCGCCCGCCCTTCAAGCCCGTGACCTACCTGCTGTGGGTGGGGCCCTTCGTGTTTCTGGGCTTCGGCGCCCTGGTCTGGTTCGTGGCGCTGCGTGCGCGCCGCAGCTTCAAGGGTGCCGACGTGAGCAGCGAGCAGCTCGCCACGGCCGCCCGTCTTCTGGAAGAGCGTTCATGAGTGAGTCGGGGTTCATCTTCGCCTTCTGGGCCCTGGCCGCGCTGGCCGTGGTGGGGGCCCTGGCGTTCGTGCTGCCCGCCCTGTGGCGCAACCACTCGGCCGAGCGCGACAGGGCGGCCCGCCGGGAGATCAACCTCGCGCTGTACCGCGAGCAGATGAAGGACCTGAAGGCCGAGCTGTCCGAGACCCCGATGTCGCAGGAGCAGTTCCTGGCCAACAAGCTCGAGCTCGAGACGCGCGCGGCCGCCGACGCCCTGGTGCCCGAAGAGGCCGCGCCCGCACCGGTGGCGAGCCGTCGGCTCGGCTTTGTGTTGGTCGGCGTGTTGCCGATCGCGGCTTTCGGCATGTACTTCTGGCTCGGCAATCCCGCGGTGGTGACGGCCATTGCCCGCGGCGAAGGCCCCGTGGCCTCCGCTGAGGCGCCGACGGCAGACGACATCCGGGCGATGGTGCAGCAGATCGAGGCGCGCACCCAGGCCGAGCCGGACAACGGCGCCGCCTGGGAGGCGCTTGCCATGGCCCAGGCGCTGCTGACCCGCTGGCCCGAGGCGATGCAGGCCTACAAGCAGGCGCACCGCTTGCTGCCCGACAAGCCCTCGGTGATGGTGGGCTACGCCGAGTCGCTGGGCATGACGAACAACCAGGTGCTGTCCGGCCTGCCCATCGAGCTGGTGAGCAAGGCCCTGAAGACCGAGCCCGGCAACACCAAGGCGCTGGAGCTGTCGGTCATCCACGCCTACCAGACACAGAACTTCGCGCAGGCGGTCGCGTTCCTCGATCGCCTGAGTCAGCACGTCGAGCCCGATTCGCCCTACGCCCGCGAGGTGGTGGCCATGCGGGCCGATGCCCAGCGGCGCCTGCAAGGCGGCCCCGGCGCCGTGGCCGACGCCGCGCCGGCCGCGGTGCAGGCCACCGCCGGCGCCCAGGGGCCTGGCGGCGCCGCCCCGGGTGCCGGCATCAGCGGCCGTGTCGAACTGGCCGAGGCCCTGAAGGCCCGCATCGGCGCGCAGTACACGGTGTTCGTGCTGGCGCGTGCCGGCGAAGGTGGCCCGCCGCTGGCGGCGGTGCGCACGCCGATGGGCGCCTTGCCGCTGAGCTTCAAGCTCGACGACAGCTTGGCGATGATCCCGGGCAACGTGCTGTCGAAGCACCGGCAGGTCGTGCTGGTGGCCCGCATCTCGGCGTCGGGGAATCCGATTGCGCAGCCGGGCGATCTCGAGGGCCGGCTCACCGACGTGGCCGTGGGCTCCCAGGACGTGCGGCTGCTGATCGACCGCGTGCTGCCGTAGTCGCGGCGGCGGCGCGGGCTGGCGGGTTCACTCCGGCAGCCCCAGACCCACGGCGCTGATGCGCCCCTGCGCGACGTCGCGCACCACCAGCGTGGCACTGCCCAGCGGCACGCTGTCGCCGGCCACCGGCGGGCGGCGCAGGCTGTGCGCGATCCACTCCGCCAAGGGCAGTTCGGCCCGGGCCGGCACGGGCAGGCCGTAGAAGTCGCACACCTGCTGCACGGGCAGCGCCGGGTCGAGCGCGAAGTCGCGGAACACGGCGCGCACCGCGCGTTCGTTGCCGGGGTCGGGCATCGCCACACCCAGCTTGCGCGCCGCCCAGCCGATGGTCGTGCCCTGCGTCAGCAGCGACACCAGCACCACGACGAAGGCCACGTTGAACATCAGCCCTGCCTGCGGCAGGCCGGCGAGCAGCGGAAACAAGGCCAGCACGATGGGCACCGCGCCGCGCAGGCCGACCCAGCTGATGAACCAGGTCTCCTGCGTGCTGAAGCGGAACGGCCACAGGCAGATCCACACCGCCACCGGCCGCGCCACGACGATGAGCACCAGCGCCACCGCCAGGCCCGGCAGCCAGCTCTGGGCCAGGTCGGACGGCGTGACGAGCAGCCCGAGCAACAGGAACATGCCGGCCTGCGCCAGCCAGGCGTAGCCGTCCATCGCGGCCAGCGTGGGGGCCACGGCGGCACTGGCGCGGTTGGCGACGATGAGCCCGAACAGGTACACCGAGAGGAAGCCCGAGCCGCCCAGCCAGCCGGTGGCGGCAAAGACCGACAGCCCGGCCGCGCCGATCAGCAGTGCCAGGATGCCGCCGCCGGTGTCGCGCGCGGCCACCTGGCGCAGCAGCAGGGCCATCGCGAAGCCGCCGCCGACGCCCATCAAGGCGCCCAGGCCGAACTGCTCGACGAAGCTGCGGACGATGGTGATCCAGGCGCCGCCGTCCGCGCTGGCCGCAGCGCCCGTGCCGGCGAGCAGTGCGATGAAGGTCAGCGTCAGGTACACCGCCATCGGGTCGTTGACGCCGGATTCGATCTCGAGCGTGGCGGCGACCCGTTCGTTGAGCGTGACGCCCGAGCGGGTGAGCAGAGCAAACACCGCCGCCGCGTCGGTGCTGCCGACGATGGCCCCCAGCAGCAGGGCCTGGCCCCAGCCGAGGTCGAGGAACAGCACCGCGGCGCCGGCCGTGATGGCCGCCGACACCAGCACGCCCACCGTGGCCAGCAGCGAGGCCGGCTTCAGGCCGGTGCGGAAGGTCGACGAGGCCGTGCGCAGCCCGCCGTCGAGCAGGATGATGGCCAGCGCCAGGTTGCCGACCCAGAAGCTCAGCCGGTGGTCGTTGAACTTGTAGCCACCCGGGCCGTCTTCGCCGGCCAGGATGCCGGCCAGCAGAAACACCAGCAGGAAGGAAAAACCGATGCGCGCCGAGAACAGGCCGGCGAGCACACTGAAGAACACCAGGCCCGCCGCAGCCAGCAGCGGCACGTTCACGAAGTCCATGCGCGGATTGTCTCAGCGGGGTTCATGGCCCCGCTGTCGGCATCCACTTGGCGTCAACGCGGCATCAGGCCCCGCAACCGGTACAGCGCTTCCAGCGCCTCGCGCGGGCTGAGCCCGTCGAGATCGATGCGCGCCAGTTCGGCCTCCACGGCGCTGGGCTCGGCCGCGGGGGCGGCAGGCGGCGCGGCAAACAGGTCCACCTGCTCGCGGCCCTGCGCGGCCTGGGCTTCCAGCGCCTCGAGGGTGGCGCGCGCCTGGCGCACCAGCCCCGCCGGCATGCCTGCCAGCCGCGCCACCTGCACGCCATAGCTGCGGCTGGCGGGGCCGGGCTCCATCTGGTGCAGGAAGACGATGTCGTGGCCGCTTTCCACCGCGCCCACGTGCAGGTTCACGGCGCGCTCATGCCGGGCCGGCAGCTCGGTGAGCTCGAAGTAGTGGGTGGCAAACAGCGTGAACGAGCGGTTGCGGTCGTGCAGCTGCGTGGCGATGGCGCCGGCCAGCGCCAGGCCGTCGAAGGTGCTGGTGCCGCGGCCGATCTCGTCCATCAGCACCAGGCTGTGCTCGGTGGCACCGTGCACGATGGCGGCGGCCTCGGTCATCTCGAGCATGAAGGTGCTCTGCGCGTTGGCCAGGTCGTCGCTGGCGCCGATGCGTGTGTGGATGGCGTCGATGGGCCCCAGCCGGCAGGCCGTGGCCGGCACGTAGGAGCCCATCGCGGCCAGCAGCACGATCAGCGCCACCTGGCGCATGAAGGTGCTCTTGCCGCCCATGTTGGGGCCGGTGATGACGAGCATCTTCGTCTTCGCGTCGAGCCGGCAGTGGTTGGCGATGAAGGCGCTGCCACCCGATGCGGCGGTTTCGGCCAGGCGAGCCTCCACCACCGGGTGGCGGCCGGCCTCGATGTCGATGCAGGGGTAGGGCACGAACTGCGGCCGGCACCAGCGCAGCGCCGTGGCGCGTTCGGCCAGCGCGGCCAGCGCGTCGAGCGTGGCCAGCGCGAGCGCCAGGCCCTGCAGCGTGGCCAGGTGGGGCTGCAGCGCGTCGAGCAGCTGCTCGAACAGCCACTTCTCGCGCGCGAGGGATCGCTCCTGCGCCGACAGCGCCTTGTCTTCGAAGGCCTTGAGCTCGGGCGTGATGAAGCGCTCGGCGCCCTTCAGCGTCTGGCGGCGGCGGTACTCGATCGGCACCTTGTCGAGGTGCGAGCCGGTGACCTCGATGTAGTAGCCGTGCACCTTGTTGAACTGCACGCGCAGGTTCGGGATGCCGGTGCGCGTGCGTTCGCGCGCTTCCAGGTCGAGAAGGAAGGCATCGCCGTGCTGCGCGATGGCGCGCAGCTCGTCGAGCTCGGCATCGAAGCCCGCGGCGATGACGCCGCCTTCGCGCAGCAGGCCGGCGGGTTCTTCGGCAATGGCCCCCAGTGCGGCCACGAGTTCGGGCTCGTGCGCCAGCGCCGCGTGCAGCCGCTCGAGCAGCGGCGTGCCGCGTGGTGCCACGGCTGCGATGCGGGGCAGCAGCGCGAGCGTCTGGCGCAGGCCGGCCAGCTCGCGCGGGCGCACCTGGCGCAACGCGGTGCGGGCGGTGATGCGCTCGACATCGGCCACCTGGCGCAGTGCGTCGCGCAGCGGCTCGAGGGCCGCGGAAGCAACAAGAGCCGCGATGGCGTCGTGGCGTTCGCTGGCCTCGCCGCGATCACGCCGCGGATGCGTCAGCCAGTGGCGCAGGCGGCGGCTGCCCATGCCGCTGCGGCAGCTGTCGAGCAGGCTCAGCAGCGTGGGGCTGTCTTCGCCGCGCAGCGTCTGCACGAGCTCGAGGTTGCGCAGCGTGGCCGGGGGCAGATCGAGCAGATCGTTGCCGCGCGGCACGGCCAGCGCCTGCACGTGGGCCAGGGCCTGGCCCTGGGTGTGCTCGGCGTAGCTCAGCAGCGCGGCGGCGGCGGCTTGCGCGGCGGGCAGCTCCTGCGCGCCGAAGCCGGCGAGCGAGGCCGCCTTCAGCTGCGCGCACAGCTTGCGCTGGCCAAGGGCGCTGTCGAACTGCCAGGCCGGGCGGGGTGTGCGGGCGGCGCGGGTGCCTTGCAGCGCTTCTGGCAGTGCAGTGCCGTCGTGCAGCAGCTCGGCCGGGGCCAGCCGGGCCAGCCAGGTGGGCAGTTCGCGCTCGCTGCATTCGGTGAGGCCGAGCTCGCCACTGGCCAGCGCCAGCCAGGCCAGGCCCCAGCTGCCGCGCTGGCGGTGCACCGCCAGCAGCAGCGTGTCGGCGCGCTCGGCCATCAGCTCGCTGTCGGTCACGGTGCCGGGCGTCACGACGCGCGTGACCTTGCGCTCCACCGGCCCCTTGGCCGTGGCGACATCGCCCACCTGCTCGGCCACCGCCACGGCTTCGCCCAGCTTGATGAGCCGCCCGAGGTAGCTCTCGACCGAGTGCACCGGCACGCCGGCCATCACCACCGGCTCGCCGGCGCTGGCGCCGCGCGTGGTGATGGTGATGTCGAGCAGCCGATGGGCCTTGCGGGCGTCGTCGAAGAACAGCTCGTAGAAGTCGCCCATCCGGTAGAACACCAGCGTGTCCGGGAACTCGGCCTTGATGCGCAGGTACTGCTGCATCATGGGCGTGTGGGCCGAGAGGTCGCCCTTCAACCGTTCGGCGGCAGATGTCGGTGGGCTCATGAAGCCGAGCATCTTAGGCGAGGGGCGCATCGCGTCCGACACACTCGCCCTCGAAGCATCGCGGCGGCAAAGGGCTGTGCGGGCGGGGGCTGCGGCGTGAGTTGAAGCGGTTGGCCCTGCGGGCCGACTGCCCTGTGCTGCTCGCCTCGAGGGCGCACGGCAAAACTCGCTACGCGGGCTGCGCCCGCTGCGCTCGAACAGTTGCCGTGAGTCAGTCCACGAAGCGCGCTG
>JADCGQ010000054.1 GCA_020248945.1 Rubrivivax sp. | reverse complement strand
CCGGCGGCCGGGCGAGCGGGTAAGCAAAGCCGACACTGCGGTGGTCGGACATCAGGAATATGTCCATGTTGACGCGGCCCAGGCGCAGCGTCCAGTCGGCGTTGGGCCGGTAGGCGGCAAAGGCCCACTCGACGAGGTCGGTGCGCTCGGCCGCTGACGCGCGGCGCATGAGGATCGCCTGCCCGACCAGTTCGAAAGCCGAACTCGGCGTGTAGTTCACCTGCAGGCCCAGGCGCGAGTCAAGATCGAGCCGGCTGCTGCTGCTGTTCAAGGGCTGCGACAGCTCACGTCGGTAGACCCAGCCCTCGGGGGCGTCGACGTGCGCGACACCGAGGCTGCCGAAGCCACTGAGGCGCAGCGCGTCGACGCTGCCGTCAGCCGACAGGGCAGCGCAGTGGCCCGCGAGTGCAGACAAGCTCAGGGCCAGACAGCCGGGCAGGGCGCGTCGCGCCAGAAGGGTGATGGAGTTCACGGCCTGTTGCCTTCGGGAGGGTGGATTTCTTCCGCATCTGCATATCGACCGCCGTGCGGCCACCTTGAGCAGGGCTTGCGCTCTGGTGCTTGACGTGAAACCGGTCCTCGCCGCCCTGCTGGGAGACCTGGTCCTCTCTCGTTTGAGGTCGACGCTCACCCCGACCGCCACCATCGCCTGCCGGGGTACTCCGGAGCAGGCTTTCTCAGGCAGCACACGGCGCGCCGACGAGCCCGGCTGGCGCTGACCAAGGTCTACCCTGGGGTTGGTCAGCGCCCAGCGGACCGGTCTCAGACCCGGAGCGTCGCTACAGCAAGCAGGAGCGGAAGCCGCTGCAGTGCCGGTCGTCGGCCGGGTCGGCAAAGCGCCGTGCGCCGGCATGGCGCCAGCGCGGCAGCGTGGCCCACGAGGCGCCGCACAGCACGCCCAGGCCGGGCCGGGGCACGTCGAGCGCGGCCGCCGGCGCGGGCGTCTCGGCTGCGGCGCCGAAGCCGCGCGCGCGGCCGGCCACCCACTCGTGCACATCACCCCAGGCAAAGCCCAGCCGCGGCAAGGTGGCCGCGGCCAGGGTCCATTCAGGCTCGAGCGGCAGGCGGCGGCCGGCCCAGCGGCACCAGGCCTCGGCCTCGTGCCGCGTGACGTGTGCGGCGGCCTGTTGCTGCGGCGCCTTCTCCAGCCGCGCGCGCGCGGCATGGCCGCGCTGCACCACCACGCCGCCGGTGATCTGCTCGACGAAGGCCGGCGCGCGGTGGCCACCGGCGTCGCGCCATTGGCGGCCGGCGCTGCTCCAGAGCGTGTCGTCGTCGTAGCCGCCGTCTTCGGCGAACTCGGCGAATCGCGCCCAGTTCACCGGCTGCGCGTCGATCTCGAAGGCCGGCACCGCCACCTCCTCGAAGCCGCGCTCGGCCTCGGGCACGTAGCCGCCCTCGGCACCGGCCGCCGCGGGCTGCCCGAGCACCCAGCGCCGGGCCGGCACGAGCAGCGGCGCCCGATCGGGGCGCGGCGGTGGCGCGCCCTCGCGCAGGGTTTCGCGCAGCGATTCCACGAGGCGGTCTTCGTGGCGCAGCGCCTGGCGGAAGAGGTAGAGGCCGGCGTCGGTCTCGGCGGCCATGGCGAGCAGGTCGAGCGTCAGCTCCAGCGTGGCAGCCAGGTAGTTGCGCAGCTCGTCCAGCGAGGGCTGGTCGGCGCCGGCCAGCCAGTCGTCCAGGCGCGGCTCCAGGCTGGGCAGGCGCGGCTGGTCGGTGGCGGCGGCGGGGCCGCGGGCGCGTTGCACGTTGCGGCCGATCCACCACTCCGGCCAGGCCCCTGCGGTCAGCACGCGGCGGCGCAACGTGCCGTCGGCCGCATCTTCGAGCTGGGGCAGCAGCGCCAGCAGCAGGTTGCGTGTGTCCATCAGCGCCAGGCCCAGCAGCTCGCGGCCGGCGTGGCGCAGAGCCAGCGGGTCGTCGAGCGCGGGGCTGCGGGCCAGGGCCATGGCCGCGTGCTCAGACTATGGTTGCGGGCAGGGGCTGCGGCTCACTCGCCGACCAGGCCGTTGCGGATGGCGTACACCGTCAGCTCGGCGTTGTTGCCCAGGGCCAGCTTCTCGAGCACGCGGGCGCGGTACACCGACACCGTCTTCGGGCTCAGCATCAGCTCGGCCGCGATGTCGGCCAGGCGCTTGCCGCTGGCGATCATGACCAGCGTCTGCAGCTCGCGGTCGGACAGCTTGGTGTGCGCGGCCTCGGTGGTGGGCGCTGTGAGGCTCTCGACCAGCATCTGCGCGATCTCGGGCGTCACGTACTTGCGGCCCTGGGCCACGGTGCGCACGGCCTGCACCAGGATCTGCGGGTCGCCGCCCTTGTTGACGTAGCCATAGGCGCCGGCGCGCAGCGCGCGGATGGCGTACTGGTCTTCGGGGTACATGCTCACCACCAGCACCTTGACGGGCGAGCCTTCGTCCTTGAGCACGTGCAGCGCATCTAGGCCGCTGCGGCCGGGCAGGTTGATGTCGAGCACCAGCACGTCGCAGGGCACGGTGCAGCCGCTGCCGGGCTGGGTGCGCTCGCGCATCAGCGAGCGCAGCTCGCCGTAGTCGCCGACCTCGCCGACGACGCGGATGTCGGGCGCATCGGACAGCGTGTCGCGGATGCCGCGGCGGATGAGCGCGTGGTCGTCGCAGAGGATGACGTCGATCATGGCTAGAGGTCAGTCCCGTTCAATGTGCCAGAGGGGACTGGCCCAGTCACCGCCGCGGAACCGGCTTCGCCGGGCCGCTGGCGGGCGGCCCCCCCGGGGGGTAGCGAGCGAGAGCGAGCTTGGGGGCTCCATCAATACGTGGTCCATTCGGCCTCCTCGGCGTCTTCGGCGCTGCGGGGGCGCAAGGGCATCTCGACGGCATCCAGCGGCACCGACAGGATCAGCGTCGTCCCCTCGCCACCGCGGCTGGACAGGTCGATCCAGCCGCCGACCGTGGCCGCGCGCTCGCGCAGGCCGCGGATGCCGAAGCTGCTGGCCTTGGTCAGGTCGGCGCTGGCCAGGCCGCGGCCGTTGTCCGATACCTCCAGACTCAGCACGCCGCCCGAGATGGCCAGATCGACCACCACCTGTGTGGCGCCGGCGTGCTTGCCCACGTTGGTGAGTGCCTCCTGAGCGGTGCGGTAGGCCGCCAGCGGCACGCCGGCCGGCAGGTTCTGCAGGGAGGGCAGGGCGCTGTCGGGCAGGCGCAGCAGGCAGGTGATGCCGGTGCGGCTTTCGAAGCGCTGCGTCAGCCACTGCAGCGCCGCCACCAGGCCCTGCTCCAGGATCGCCGGCCGCAGGTTCTGCATGATGCGCTGGCTGGCCTCGATGGCCTGCGTCACCGTGTCGAGCGCCGCACTGGCGCGCTGGGCGATGCGCGGGTCCGCGGCATGGCGGCGGATCCAGTCGAGCTCGAACTTCAGCGCCGTGAGCGTGCCGCCGACGTCGTCGTGGATCTCGCGGGCGATGGCATGGCGCTCGGCCTCCACGCTGGTCTGCAGGTGTCCCGCCAGCTCCGACAGCTGCCGGCGCGACTCGGCCAGCTCGCGGTCGGCGCTCTGGCGGGCGCGGTGGGTGGCGGCGGTGGCCAGCGCGCTCTCGGCGGCCACGGCCAGGCGCGACAGGTTGTTCTTCAGCAGGTAGTCGCTGGCGCCGTTGCGCATGGCCTCCACCGCCGTGTCTTCGCCGATCTGGCCCGACACCAGGATGAAGGGCACCGGCCCGCTGCCGCTCTTGGCCTCGTACTCGCGCAGCAGGCGCAGCGCGTCCAGGCCCGAAAAACCCGGCAGGTGGTAGTCGGAGATCACCAGGTCCCAGGGCTGGGCCAGCGCGGCCTCGAACTGCGGCTGGGTGTCGACCCGCTCCACCTGCAGCACCAGGCCGCCGCGTTGGAGGTAAGCGACCACCAACTCGTGATCGAGCTCCTCGTCTTCCAGGTGCAGCAGCCGGACGGGTTTGGGCATCCGTCCAGTATCTCAAAGCCGCCGCCGACCGGGATTTGTGGCCCTCGCGAGCGAAATGCGGCGAGATTTCTGCCGTCTTCCCCTCAATGTTGGTCGGGGTGGTGCCGAAAAATGCCCTGTAACACCCGCACCCGGGTGGTGGCACGCACCGGCGGGCCGCCGTCCGAGAGCGAACAGCCACCACGGAGACCGGATGCTCGCCCAGGACAACAGCTCAGCGTCAGCCGCTGCCAGCATGCCGCCGCCCGTACCCACCGGGGCGGGCAGCGTCGATCTGCTGGCCGCCGCAGACCTGCAGGACCACCTGATGGTGGCCCACAACGACCTCGAGCGATTGCAGCGGCTGCTCACCGATGCCTGCGATCAGCTGATGGGCCACTTCTATGGCGCCAGCGGCGAGCTGCGCTCGATGCTGCACACCGCGGTGCAGGCCGAGGGCGACACGCCGCAGCTGCACAAGGCCATGGAGCACATGGCCGGGGCCATCACGGCCATGCAGTTCCAGGACATGGCGTCGCAGCTGGTGGCGCACACCACGCGGCGGTTGCGCAACTGTGCCGACCGGCTGGCCGCACAGACCATGGGCGACGACGAGGACGGTTCCGCCGTCATCGAGGAGCCGCCACTCAGGCCGAACCCGGTCACCCAGGACGAGATGGACGCAGGCAGCGTCGAGCTCTTCTGACCCCGCACGCCACCGCCCGCCCAGCAGGCCAACGAACCGAATCTTCCCGGAGCCTTCTCATGCACTCGATCCTCGCCGTAGACGACAGCGCCTCCATGCGCCAGATGGTGTCGTTCACTCTCAAGAACGCCGGTTTCAACGTGGTCGAGGCCGTCGACGGCCAAGACGCGTTCGAGAAGGCCAACAGCCGCGACTTCAACCTCGTGCTGACCGACCAGAACATGCCGCGCATGGACGGCATCAGCCTGACCAAGAAGCTGCGCGAGAACCCCAAGTTCAAGAGCACGCCCATCCTCATCCTCACCACCGAGAGCTCCGACCAGATGAAGCAGGCGGGCCGCGCTGCCGGTGCCACCGGCTGGCTGGTCAAGCCCTTCGACCCGGCCAAGCTGGTCGAGGTCATCGGCAAGGTCATCCGCTGATCCCCCGCACCGCGAACAACTTGCCAGGAGTCCCGCGATGGGCGACATGACCAGCGAAGGCGGCCACCTCTCGGCCGGCATCGACCTCAGCCAGTTCTACCAAGTCTTCTTCGAGGAGGCCGGTGAGAACCTGGAAAGCATGGAGCAAATGCTCCTCAACCTCGACATCGGCAACCCCGACGACGAGCAGCTCAACGCCATCTTCCGCTGCGCGCACTCCGTCAAGGGCGGCGCCGCCACCTTCGGATTCGCCGACGTGGCCGAGCTGACGCACCAGATGGAGACGCTGCTGGACAAGCTGCGCCGCCACGAGCTGACGATCACGGCGGCGATGGTCGACGTGCTGCTGGCCAGCGGCGACGCGCTGAAGGCGCAGCTGGCACGCCACCAGGGCAACGGCGGCGATGTCGTCGACACCACCGAGTTGCTGTTCTCGATCCGTGCGCACGCCGAGGGCCAGACGGCCGTTGTCCTGCCCGTGGCGGCTGCAGCGCCGAAGCAGGCACCCGCGGCGACCCCTGCACCGACGCCGGCTGCAGCCCCCGCTGCCGTTGCGGCAAAGGTCGGCACGCGAGCGCTCGAGCTGCGTGTCGGGCCGCTGCCCGATCCCTCGGTGGCCGACAACCTGGTCGACCTGTTCAAGGAAATCACCAACCTCGGCACCATCGAGCCGCTGGACGCCGGCCGCGACGCCGACGGCGTGCGCCGCTTCAAGGTGGTGACGAGCAGCAGCGACAACGACCTGATCGATCTCTTCGGCTTCCACGTCGCCCGCGAGCACGTGCACCTGATGCCGCTGACCTCGGGCTACGGCTTCCACGACGGTGCGCCTGGCGCACCGGTCGAGACGCCGAAGTCCGACCCCGGCTACGGCTTCTTCGACGACGCGCCCGGCGCACCGAACCAGGCCGCCGGCGCCGCGGCAGCCGCCACACCCGCCGCCGAGGCCGCGGCACCCGCCGCCGCGCCGAAGCCGGCCGCGCCGAAGGCCGAGTCCAAGGCCGCGGCATCGCCCGAATCGAGCACGCTGCGCGTCAGCGTCGAGAAGGTCGATCAGCTCATCAACCTGGTCGGCGAGCTCGTCATCACGCAGGCCATGCTGGCGCAGAACGGCAAGGGCATCGACGCCTCGCAGTACCAGCAGATGGCCAGCGGCCTGGCCGACCTGGAGCGCAACACCCGCGACCTGCAGGAAGCGGTGATGTCGATCCGCATGATTCCGATGTCGCTGGTGTTCAACCGCTTCCCGCGCATGCTGCGCGACCTGGCAAGCAAGCTTGGCAAGAAGGTCGAGCTGATGCAGGTCGGCGAGGCCACCGAGCTCGACAAGGGCCTGGTGGAGAAGATCACCGACCCGCTGACCCACCTGGTGCGCAACAGCTGCGACCACGGCATCGAGATGCCGGCCGAGCGCATCGCCAAGGGCAAGCCCGAGCACGGCACCATCACGCTGATCGCCAGCCACCAGGGCGGCAGCATCGTCATCGAGGTGCGCGACGACGGCAAGGGCCTGAACCGCGAGAAGCTGCTGAAGAAGGCCCGCGAGCGCGGCCTGGATGTGTCGGACGGGATGACCGACGCCGAGGTCTACGCGCTGATCTTCGCGCCAGGCTTCAGCACCGCCGACCAGGTGACCGACGTCTCCGGCCGCGGTGTCGGCATGGACGTGGTCAAGAAGAACATCACCGCCCTGGGCGGCACGGTGGAGATCGACTCCGCCGAGGGCTACGGCATGACGGTGCGCGTGCGCCTGCCGCTGACGCTGGCCATCATGGACGGCATGAGCGTGGGCGTGGGCGAAGAGGTCTACATCCTGCCGCTGAACAGCGTGGTCGAGTCGTTCCAGGTCCAGCCGGGCATGGTCAAGACCATCGGCGGCTCCGGCCGCGTGGTCGAGGTGCGCGACGAGTACATGCCGGTGCTCGACCTGGAGAAGGTCTTCGAGGTGCCGCGCTTCGACTTCGACCGCAGCACCAACATCATGGTCGTCGTCGAGGCCGAGGGCGGCCGCGTGGCCCTGCTGGTGGACGAACTGCTCGGCCAGCAGCAGGTGGTGGTGAAGAACCTCGAGAGCAACTACCGCAAGGTCGACGACGTCTCGGGCGCCACCATCATGGGCGACGGCCGTGTCGCGCTGATCCTGGACATCGGCGCGCTGATCCGCCGCGCCCGCCACTGAACCCCAAGACTCTCGGGACGGGACCATGATCCAAGCCGTTTCTGCGCTGATGAGGCGTTTCTCCATCCGCACCCGCATGCGCGGGGCGATCGCGATGGTGCTGTTCCTGTTTGCCATCGTCGGCCTGGTCGGCGTGGCTGGTGGCCTGCGCCTGAAGGCGCTGAACACCGAGTTCATGGAGCACTCGATGCACGAGACGTCCACCTTGGTCGCCGTTCGCCACGAACTGTCGCAGGTGCTCGTGCTCGAGAAGAACATGGTCATCGACTACGAGGACGGCGTGGCCGTGCTGCGTCATCGCGGATCGTGGAACACGCACCTCGCGGCGGCGCGCAAGGCGCTGCAGGGGATGGCCGAGGGCGAGGAAGACGAGGACAACGCCATGGCCCGCGCGGCCATGCAGCACCTGCAGAACTACGAAGAGCGCAGCAAGGCGGTGCTCGACCACATCCAGAACGGCGGCTACGACAGCGCCCGCGTGGCCGACCGCATGCTGGCCAAGGCCAAGGAATCCTTTGGCCTGGCCTCCACCGAAGTCGATCGCATCGCCAGTGCCGTGGCCGCGGAGGTGGTCGAGACTCAGCGCCACTTCGACCACGCGATGCTGCTGATCCTGGTGGCCTTCTGCGCCACGCTGGCCACCGTGATGGTGGTGGTGGTGCCGCTGACCCTGCTGAACTCGGCCTCCATCACGAGCCCGATCAGCTATGCCGCGATGGTGGCTTCCGCCATCGCCGAGGGCGACCTGACCAAGCCCATCCACGTCGAGGGCCGTGACGAGGCGGCCACGCTGCTGGACTCGCTGTCGCGCATGCAGGACAGCCTGCGCCAGATCGTCGGCCGCGTGCATGGCGCGGCGCAGAGCATCAGCGCCGCCAGCTTCGAGGTGGCCAAGGGCAATGCCGACCTGTCCACGCGCACCGAGCAGACCGCCGGCTCGCTGCAGCACACCGCCAGTTCGATGGCCCAGCTCACCGGCACGGTGCAGAGCAACGCCGGCTCGGCCGAGCAGGCGCGCGCGCTGGCCGTCACGGCGGCCGAGGTGGCCGGCCGCGGCGGCGAGGTCGTGGCCCAGGTCGTGAAGACCATGGACGAGATCAATGGCAGCAGCCACCGCATCGCCGACATCGTCGGCACCATCGACGGCATCGCGTTCCAGACCAACATCCTGGCGCTGAACGCCGCGGTCGAAGCCGCGCGGGCCGGCGAGCAGGGCCGCGGCTTCGCCGTGGTGGCCAGCGAGGTGCGGGCCCTGGCGCAGCGCTCGGCCGGCGCCGCGCGCGAGATCAAGGCGCTCATCGGTGCCAGCGTCGACAAGGTGGAGAGTGGTGCGCGCCAGGTGGGTGACGCCGGCGAGACCATGAACCGCATCGTTGAAAGCGTGCAGCGCGTGAGTTCGATAGTCGGCGAGATCAGCGCTGGTGCCGCCGAGCAGAGCGCCGGCATCGGCGAGGTCAACGGTGCCGTGGCGCAACTCGACCGCATGACACAGCAGAACGCGGCCCTCGTCGAGCAGAGCACGGCCGCAGCCGAAAGCCTGCAGCACGAGGCCCAGAAGCTCACCGAGACCGTGGCGGCCTTCCGGCTGCCGGCCATGGCCTGAGTCACCTCCCCTCCTTCACTACGCACCCAGACATGAAGATCAATCACCTCAAGATCGGCCAGCGGCTCGGAACTGCCTTTGGCGCTGTCGTGCTGCTTTTGTTGCTGACGGCTGTCGTGGCCGGCTCGCGGCTGCTGGAGCTGCGCGACAGCGACGCAGCGCTCAGCCAACTGCAGGACCAGGCGCATCAGGTGAACAGCACGCGCGGCGACATCGAGCTGAACCTGAACCTCACGCTGGCGCTCGTTGCCAGCGGAGGCACCACGGATGTGCAGGACTTCGTCGAACCGCGCATCAAGGCCGTCAGCCAGCGCATCAGCGATGGGTTCCGTGCGCTGGGAGAGGCGGAGACCGATGCCGAGATCAAGGCCCTGCTGGCCAAGGTGCTGGAGCTGCGCAACGTCTATTCGGCCACGCGCGATGAAGTCCTGTTGGCCATGGCGGCAGATCCGATGGCCACCCAGCGCATGCTGAAGGAACGCATGCTGCCCCAGTCGGAACAGTACCTGGCGGCCGTGGTGGGTGTGGCCAAGCGCATCGACGCGAAGTCGGCAGAGGCCACGGCGGCGCAGGCCAGCCGCACGACCCAGTCGCTCGTGCTGCTGGGGGTGTTCACCACGATGGCCGTGCTGCTGTCGGCGCTGGCTGCGTGGCTGATCACGCGTTCGGTCACGCGCCCGCTGGCGGCCACCGCCGCCGCGGCGGACCGCATGGCCAATGGCGATCTGTCGGTGCCGGTGTTGGTGGAGGGCCGCGATGAAGCGGCCGACGTGCAGCAGGCCCTGTCGCGCATGCAGCAGGCCCTGTCGGGCCTGGTGGGCGAGGTGCGGGCCAGCAGCGAGAGCATTGCCACCGCCAGCGCGGAAATCGCCACCGGCAACCACGATCTCTCGACCCGCACCGAGCAGACCGCCAGCAACCTGCAGCAGGCCGCCAGCAGCCTCGAGCAGCTGACGGGCACCGTCGGCCAGACGGCCGACAGCGCGCGCACCGCCAACCAGCTGGCCGCGTCGGCCAGCACGGCAGCGCAGCGCGGTGGCGAGGTCGTCTCGCAGGTCGTGACGACGATGAACGAGATCCAGGCCTCGAGCCGCCGCATCGCCGACATCATCGGCACCATCGACGGCATCGCGTTCCAGACCAACATCCTGGCGCTGAACGCTGCGGTCGAAGCCGCACGCGCCGGCGAACAAGGCCGCGGCTTCGCCGTCGTGGCTGGCGAGGTGCGCAGCCTGGCGCAGCGCAGCGCCGAAGCCGCGCGCGAGATCAAGAGCCTGATCGGCGCCAGCGTCGAGAAGGTCGACAGCGGCACCCGCCTCGTCGGCGAGGCCGGCGGCGCGATGGAAGAAATCGTCTCTGGCGTGAAGCGGGTGACCGACGTGATCGGCGAGATCAGCGCCGCCACCACCGAGCAGAGCAGTGGCCTGCGTCAGGTGAACGAGGCCGTGGCCCAGCTCGACCAGATGACGCAGCAGAACGCGGCGCTGGTGGAAGAGAGCGCGGCCGCGGCCCAGAGTGCGGCCGAGCAGAGCCGGCGTCTCATCGGCACCGTCAGCCGCTTCAAGGTCGATGGCCGGGGTGGCGATGCGCCGCAGTCGGCATCGACCCCGGCGCCCGTGCTGGCGCCCACCAAGGCCGCCAGCCCTTCGCCCAAGGCGCTGGCAGGCCAGGCCGTGAACCGCGTGCGCAGTGCCGCCAAGGCGGCGCTGGTCAAGCCGGCAGCGCAGGCAGCAGCCGTGGCCGCACCCCGTGCCGCCGCCCCGGCGCCGCAGAAGGCCGCGCCGGCCCCGGCACCGGCCGCCACCTCGGCACCCGGTGACGACTGGGAGACCTTCTGATCCCGTCCCCGAATCAGGCCGCCCGGCCGCGCTCAAGGCGCTCCGGGCCTGGCCGATAACCCTGACAGAACCCCGATACCCGCCTGCGAAGGACACACACCATGGACATGATCGCCGAAGCCAGCCACGTTGCCCGCCACGAGGCCGTTCGCGCCGCCGTCGCTGCGGGCGGCGGCGCCGACCCCTCGCGCACCGCGCAGGGCGGCGAGTTCCTCACCTTTCGACTCGGTGCCGAGGAATACGGCATCGACATCCTGCGCGTGCAGGAGATCCGCTCCTACGAGCAGCCCACCCGCATCGCCAACGCGCCGGGCTTCATCAAGGGCGTCGTCAACCTGCGCGGCGTGATCGTGCCGATCATCGATCTGCGCGTGAAGCTGGGTTGCGACTCGGTCGAGTACAACACCTTCACCGTGGTGGTGGTGCTCAACGTCAAGGGCCGCGTGGTCGGCGCCGTCGTCGACTCGGTCTCGGACGTGCTGGAACTCACCTGTGAGCAGATCAAGCCGGCGCCTGAGCTCAACAGCTCGGTCGACGCCAGCTACATCACCGGCATCGGCGCCGTGAAGACTACGGGCCAGGGTGCCGACGGCAAGGACGCCGAGCGCATGCTGATCCTGATGGACATCGAGGGCTTGATGAGCAGCGCCGACATGGGCCTGATTAGCTGAGGCCCCCAAGCTCGCTCTCGCTCCACGCGCGGCCAGAAGCCGCGCCGTTCGGGCCGTCCAGGCCGGCGCAGGCCGGCCTGGAGCCGCGGCCCTCACCCCCCCGAAGGGGGGGGTGCCCCGCGACGGACCGGCGGAGCCGGATCCGTGCGGGTGGCTTGATGTCGGCGCGGGCTTTGCCGCGCCGTTTTCGTTTGGGTAGACCCATCATGAAGATGTCTCTCGCGCAACGCATGTGGCTGCCGACCCTCGTGTTGGCGCTGGTCATTGCCGTGATCGGCAGCGTGGTGGCGGTGCGCACGCAGTCGCAGGTGCAGGCCACCGCCGAGCGACAGGCGGCGGCCGAGGCGCGGCTCGAGAAGGTGCTGCAGGCCACCACGCTGGCGCCTGAGGCGCTGGCGCCGGTGCGGGCCGAAGTGGCCGAGATGCACCGGCTGCGGGTCGAGGTGGGCCAGCAGCGCAAGGCCACGGTCGCGGCCGTGCTGGTGGTGATGGCCATCATCGTGGCCTACGTGGCCTGGACGACACGCTCGCTGGTGCGGCAGATCCGCAATCCGCTGGCCGAACTGGCCCGGGTGGCCGAGCGCATGGGCGGAGGTGACCTCACGCCCGAGATCGACACCTCGCGCGCCGACGAGATCGGCTCGCTCTCACGCAGCGTCGCCGGCATGCGCGACGCCCTGGCCACGCTGGTGCGCCAGGCGCAGAACTCCAGCGACTCGATCCGCACGGCCAGTGCCGAAGTGGCCAGTGGCAACGCCGACCTGAGCCAGCGCACCGAGCGCGCCGCCGGCGCCCTGCAGCAGACGGCCAGCTCGATGGAGCAGCTCACCGGCACCGTGCAGCAGACGGCCGAGCGTGCGCAGAGCGCGTCGCAACTGGCCCGCGGCGCCAGCGGCACCGCCGAGCGCGGCGGCCAGGTGGTGAGCGACGTGGTGCGCACCATGGACGAGATCAGCGCCAGCGCGCGCCGCATCGGCGAGATCACCGCCGTCATCGACGGCATCGCCTTCCAGACCAACATCCTGGCACTCAACGCCGCCGTCGAGGCGGCGCGCGCGGGCGAGCAAGGCCGTGGCTTCGCCGTCGTGGCCGGCGAGGTGCGCAGCCTCGCGCAGCGCAGCGCGCAGGCGGCCAAGGAGATCCGCAGCCTCATCGCCTCGAGCGGCGAGCAGGTCGAGGCCGGCGCACGGCTGGTCGGCGACGCCGGCAGCACGATGCAGCAGGTTGTCGACCAGGTGCGCCAGGTGGCGTCGCTGGTCGGTGAGATCAGCCACGCCGCGGCCGAGCAGAGCAGCGGCATCGGCCAGGTCAACGGCGCCGTCGGCGAGCTCGACGGCATGACGCAGCACAACGCCGCGCTGGTGGAGCAGAGCACGGCCGCGGCCATCAGCCTGAGCGAGCAGGCCGAGCGCCTGGCCGAGCTGGTGGAGCGCTTCCGGCTCGCACCGGCCTGAGCGAGGCCATCGGCCAAGGCCACCCGCCAGCCCCGAGCGGAGTCCGGGCCACCGGCACCCGGTGCGGCCGCAGGGCCGGCGCTGGTGCAGACTCACGGCCCATGCCCCGACGCCTCTTGCTGCTGGGCGCAGGCCCGGCACACGCCCAGGTGCTGGCGGCCTTCGCCCGTGAACCCCTGGTCGGCGCCGAACTGGCGCTGCTGAGCGCCGACCCCCACCTGGTGCACGCGGCGCGCGTGCCGGCCTTCGTGGCCGGGCGCCTGCCGGCAGCCGCCTGCCGGAACGACACCGCGGCGCTGGCTGCCGCGGCCGGTGCCACCTGGGTGCGCGGCCGCGTGGCGGCCGTCGATGCCGCGGCGCGGCGCGTCACGCTGGCCGACGGCGCCGAACTCGAGGCCGACCTGGTGTCGGTCGACGAGCCCGCCGGCGCCGACATCGCCGCGCTCGAAGGCGCCCGCGAACATGCGCTCGCGCTGCAGCCGGCCGAGCGTTTCGTGACGCTCTTCGACGGGCTCGTCGATCTGGCGGCGCGCAAGCCGGTCGACGTGGTGGTGGTGGGCTTCGGCGCCGCCGCGGTCGAGACCACGCTGGCCCTGGCCCAACGGCTGGCGCCGCGCGGCGACGAGCGCGCGCGCATCGCGCTGGTGGCTGGCGCCGACGGGCTGCTGCCGGGCTGGCCTGCGGCGGCGCTGGCGGAGGTGCAGCGCCTGCTGGCGCGTGCCCGCATCACCGTGTTCCGCGAGCCCTGCGCCGCCCTGCGTGCCGATGCCGCCGTGCTGGCCAGTGGCGCGCGCCTGGCCTGCGATGCCGCGCTGCTGGCGTTGCCGCCGCGGCCGGCGGCCTGGCTGGCAAGCAGTGGCCTGGCGCTGGCCGACGACGGCCAGCCTGCGGTGACGCCCACCCTGCAAAGCACCTCGCATCCCGACTGGTTTGCGCCCGGAGCGGCCGCTGAGGCCGCAGCGGCAGCGCTCACGCTGCAACTGCGCCGCGCGGCCGCGGCCGCGGCCGGGCCCCTGCCGCCGGTCAAGATCCGGCCACCCGCCCTGCGCTGGCTGCGCTGCGGGCAGGGCCGTGCGCTGGCCGTGTGGCGCCGCGGCGTGCTGGCCGGGCTGGCCGCGGGCGCGTGGTGCGATCGGCTCGACCGCCTGTCGTTCGAGCGTGCGGGCATTGCGCCCGGGGTCGCCCGCGCGGGCGCAGCGGCCGGCGCGGCGGCTACTCGTTCGGCCGGAAGCTGATCAACAGCATGGGCGGCACGCGGCCGTCGGTGTCGCGCGGCAGGCTGGGCGTGCGGTCGATGGCGCGCAGAACGGCCTCGTCCCAGTCGGGGTGCCCGCTGCGCTTGACCAGGCGCCGCGAGATGATCGTGCCGCCCGGTGCCAGCGTCACCTCGACCTCGGCGATGGCCTTGGCCGGTGCCTTGCCGGTGTAGACGATGTTGGGCAGGATGGCCGCCTTCACGCGCCCCTGGTAGGCCGCCGAGGGCGCCGCCGCCTGCGCCGCGGTGCCGGTGCTCGTGACGCCGCCGCTGCCCGCCACGGCGCCGGCCTGGCCGAGCATGCGGCGCAGGTTCTCCTCACGCTGGCGGGCCAGGCGGTCCTCTGCGGCCTTCTCCTCGGCGGCGGCCTTGGCAGCGGCGGTCTGGGCTTCGCGCTGGCGCCGGTCTTCCTCGGCGCGCGCGGCGGCAGCCTTGCGGTCGGCGGCGGCCTTCTGCTCGGCTTCGGCGCGCCGCTGGCGTTCACGGTCGCGTTCGAGGGCGATGTCCGGTGCGGGTGTCGGCGCGGCCGCGGCCGGCGGTGGCGGTGGCGCTGGTGCGGGTGCGGGTGCGGGTGCGGGCGTCGGGGGGGCCGGGGCCGGTTCGGGCGCCGGCGGCGCGGCCGCCTGGGGCACGGCGGCCCACAGCTCGGCGGAGACGGGCTCGGGATCGTGCGTGCGCCAGTCCACGCCCAGCGTCAACGCCACGATCAGCGCCGCGTGCACGACCAGCGCGAGCGCCGCACCTGCGCCCAATCCGCCGGGCGCCTGCGGCACCAGCACCGACGAGTGCATCGCGGCTGCGCTCATCGCCTGCCCGTCATGACGCCTGCTTGACCGACAGACCCACGCGCCGCACGCCGGCGCGCTGCAGCGTGTCCATCACGCGCACCACGCTTTCGTAGCGCACGCTCTTGTCGGCGCTGATGACCACCGGCACGTCGGCCGCGCGGGCCGCATCGCCCCCGCCCGCCGCGCCCTGCTTGCCCCGCACGCGCGCGGCCAGCTGCGCCAGCACCACCGGCTCGGGCTCGGCGCCATCGGCGCGGATGCGCAGCTTCTCGTCGGTGCCGACGATGACCTCGATGACGGCCGGCGGCCGCTGCTGGCTCTTGCCCACGCTGGGCAGGTCGACGACACCGGTGGTGATGAGCGGTGCGGTGACCATGAAGATGATCAGCAGCACCAGCATCACGTCGATGAACGGGACCATGTTGATCTCGTTCATCGAGCGCCGGCCACGGCCGCTGCGGGAGCTGAGGGCAGGCATGGCGATCAGCGCATCTGCGTCGTCGTGGCGGCCATCGTCGTCTGGCCGGGCCCGGTGCCACCGCCCGCATTGCGCTGCAGGATGTTGGAGAACTCCTCGATGAAGGTCTCCATCTGGATGGCGATGCGGTCGATGTCGCGCGCGAAGCGGTTGTAGGCCACCACCGCCGGAATGGCTGCGAACAGGCCGATGGCCGTGGCCACCAGCGCCTCGGCGATGCCGGGTGCCACGCTGGCCAGCGTCACCTGCTGCAGGTTCGACAGGCCGACGAAGGCATGCATGATGCCCCACACCGTGCCGAACAGGCCCACGTAGGGGCTGACGCTGGCCACGCTGGCGAGGAAGCTCAGGTTGCTTTCCACCACGTCGAGCTCGCGCTGGAAGCTCGCGCGCATGGCGCGGCGCGCGCCGTCGAGCTGCGCGCCGCTGTCCAGGCGCTTTTCGCGCAGCTTCAGGAACTCGCGCATGCCGCTGGCGAAGATGCGCTCCATCGGCGCGCTGTCGGTCTTCTGGCCGACGGCGGTGTTCAGCTCGGTGAGGCTGCGGCCGCTCCAGAACTCGCGCTCGAACTCCTCGTTGGCGTTGCGCACGCGCTTCAGGCCGAAGAGCTTGCTGAAGATCACGGTCCAGCTGGCCAGCGACGTGATCAGCAGGCCGGCCATCACCAGCTGCACGACGAGGCTGGCCTGCAGCACGAGGGCGGTGATCGAGAGGTCGGGATTCATGTCGGTGGGGCCGGAGGCTCAAGGGGCGTCGAGGACGCGCTGGATGGATCTGGGAATGCGGCGCGGCCGCAAGGTTCCGTGGTCGACGCAGCCGATGCGGATGTGGCCTTCGGCCAGCATCGTCGGGCCGCGCAGGGCTTGCTGCACCAGGCGCATCGAGGCACTGCCGCGTTCGGCCAGGGCCACCGTCACGGTGAGCAGGTCGTCGAGCCGGGCCGGGGCGTGGTAGCGCAGCGCCGTGTCGGCCACGACGAACATCGCGCCTTCCTGCTCGCGCAGCATCTGCTGCTGCACGCCGGCCGCGCGCAGCCACTCGGTGCGCGCACGCTCGAAGAACTTCAGGTAGTTGGCGTAGAACACGATGCCACCGGCGTCGGTGTCTTCCCAGTAGACGCGCACGGGCCAGCGGAACAGCACCCGGGCGGGGTCAGGCGTCGGCGCGGCAGGGAGTGCGGCGGAGGGCTCGACAGGAGGCTCGACGATGGGCGCGGGCATGCGCGGTCGATGATAGCGGCGCACCCCGGCGCGCCCGGCGCAGCCCGGTGGCTGCCCGCGAGGGATCAGGGGGTGCCGAGCACCTGCCGGTACACCGGGCCCCACAGCGGATGGCCGGCCTCGGAGCGGTTGAGCGCAAAGGCCGGGTCGGCCGTGCGCGCGGCGCGGAAGGCGGCCTGGCAGCCTGCGAGGCGCTCGCTGGTGCAGGCGATGAAGGCCAGCAGCTTGTGCGCACTGGCGCGGTCGCGCGGGCTCGCCAGGCCGGCGGCCAGCGCACGTTGCAGTGCGGTCTCGGCTTGCGCGTACTGGCCTTCGTCATAGGCGCGCAGGCCCTCGACCAGCGCGCGTTCGGCCGGCCGCTCCAGCAACTCCGCCAGGCCCGACGGCGCTGGCGGCTTGCTGGCACAGGCAGCCGCCAGCAGCGTGCAGCCGATGAGCGCCGGCAGCAGCGCCCGCGTGCGCCTTGGCTCCTTCATGGCACGAAGCGGTGGCGCACGACGGCCACGCCGTCGGCTTCGACCTGCACGGTGGTCGTGAACGGCGGGAAGTCGGCGTTGCGCACGACGACCTGGTGCGCGCCGGCGCTGAGCGTCAGCCGGTTCAGCGGCGGCGCCAGGCCGACGGCGCGGCCGTCGATCTCGACCTCGCCCCAGGGGCTGATGGCCAGCTGCAGCGTGCCGGTGGCCACGGCGGCCGGCGCCGCGGCTGCGGCGCTGGTGGTCGATGCCGTGGCGGACGCGGGCGCCGTGGCCGGCTTGGCGGGGGCCACGGCACGCGGCCTGGGTGCGGCAGGTGCCGCTGCGGGCGCTGGCGCGATGGCCGCCGGAGCGGCCGAGGCCGCAGCGGGATCGCGCGACGAGGCGACGGGAGCCGCCGATGCAGTGGCCAGCGGTGCCGGCGCGGGAGCAAGCGAGGGCGCCGGCGTCAGATCGGCCGGCAGCGGTGGGGGCGCCGCAGCCCGGCGCGCCACGCCCACCGCCGCGGCCAGCAGCGCCACGCCGGCCAGCGCCGAGCCGGCCCACAGCAGCGCGCGTCGGCGCGGTGCAGGGCTGCTGCGCCGCCGTTCGCGGGCGGGGGCTGCCTGAGGGCCGGCGGCCTCTTGGGCGTCGAGCCAGCGCCGCAGCTCCAGGGCCAGGGCCAGCGCGCTGGGGTGGCGATCGCCGGGCTCGCGCGCCATGGCCTTGGCGGCGATCGCCGACAGCGCCTTCGGCACCTCGGGCCGCACCTCGTGGGCCGGGGCCGGGTGCAGCGTCAGGATGGCGGTGCTGATCTGCTCCACCGAGTCGCCGGCAAAGGCGCGGCGGCCGGCCAGCAGCTCGTAGAAGACGACGCCGAGCGCGTGGATGTCGGTGCGCGCATCGACCTCGCCGCCCTGCAGCTGCTCGGGTGCCAGGTAATGCGGCGAGCCGAGCACGAAGCCCTCGAGGTGGGCGTTCGAGCGGCCGTGCGCCACGCGCGCGATGCCGAAGTCCAGCACCTTGGGCTTGTCGCGCTTGTCGAGAAAGATGTTGGCCGGCTTGATGTCGCAGTGCACCACGCCGCGCGCGTGGGCGTAGGCCAGCGCGTCGGCCACGCGGCGCACCAGCAGCGCCGCCTGCGCGGGCGTGGGCTTCCAGCCGGCGGTGAGAGCCTGGCGGAGGTCGCGGCCGCGCAGGCGCTCCATCGCGATGTAGACGCCGTGTGCCGACAGCCCGGCGTCGAAGATGGTGACGATGTGCGGGTGGTTCAGGCTGGCCACCGCGCGCGCCTCGTTCAGGAAGAGGCCGTCGAGCGCCACGCGTTCGCGCGGGTCGGTCTCGAACTGCAGCGTCTTCACGGCCACCAGGCGCGATAGCAGCGGGTCCCAGGCCTCGTGCACCTGGCCCAGGCCCCCTTCGCCGAGCGGGCCCTTCAGCGCATAGCGGCCGATGTGCGCCAGCGTGGGCCGTTGCTCGGGCGGCAGCTCGGGGGCGGGTTCCGACGGGGCCGGCTGGCTGTCGAGCAGGCCGGAGTCGGCGCCGTGCGGCTGCGAGTCGAGCCCTGTCGGCTGTGAGTCGGGCGCCTGCGCGCCTTCGCCCTCCGCGGGCAGCGATGCCACGGTGGAAGCGAATTCGTCGTCGCCGTTGTCGGCATGGCCGGCAGTCGGCCGCTGGAACAGGTTGTAGCCCACGTTGCCTGCAAGCTTACCCGGCCCACCCGGGACGGCAGCCGCCGAAAAGCGCTGCCAAACCCGGCAAACAACGCTGCATTGGCGTCAGACCGTGTCGCCTGTGTGCAGGCGTTCCCAGGGCGTGGCCCCGGCAACCCGGGTGGCCCTTCAGCGCAGCTCGCGCGACAGCCGGGCCAGTGCCGTGTCGAGCTGCTCCTGGCTGCTGGCGAACGACAGCCGCACGTAGCGCTCGGCGGCATGCGGGCCGAAGTCGCGGCCGGGGGTGAGCGCCACGTGCGCGCTTTGCATCAGGCGCTGGCAAAACGCCCAGCTGCTGCTGGCGTGGCGCGAGCAGTCGAACCAGGCGTAGAAGGCGCCGTCGGGCACGACGGGCACCGGCAGACCGAGCGCTTCGAGCGCCGGCACCACGTGGTCGCGGCGGCGGCGGAACTCGGCGCGGCGCCGTTCGTACTCGGTCATCGACTCCGGCTCGAAGCAGGCCAGCGCCGCATGCTGCGCCAGCGTGCTGGGGCAGATGTAGAGGTTCTGCGCCAGCCGCTCCACCGGCCCCACCAGCGCCGGCGGCAGCACCAGCCAGCCCAGGCGCCAGCCGGTCATGCCGAAGTACTTGCTGAAGCTGTTGATGCTGACGAGGCTGTCGGCCACGCCGGGTTGCTGCAGCGCCAGCGCCGTCTGGCCGTAGCGCTCGTCGTAGCTGAGGCCGAGGTAGATCTCGTCGACCAGCGTGACGCCGCCGCGCTCGGCCACGGCCTGCGCGATGGCGGCCATCTCGTCAGGCGCGATGGAGGTGCCCGTGGGATTGCCCGGGCTGGCCAGCAGCACGCCGCGCGTGGCCGGCGTCCAGGCCGCGCGCACGCTGGCGGCATCGAGCTGGAAGCGCGCCTCGGGCGATGCCGGCAGCAGCCGCGCCGTGGCGCCCGCGGCGGCGACGAAGTGGCGGTTGCAGGGGTAGCTCGGGTCGGGCATCAGCACCTCGTCGCCGGGCTCGAACAAGGCCAGGCAGATGAGCTGCAGCGCCGCCGAGGCGCCCGCCGTGACGACGATGCGCCGCGGATCGATCTCGACGCCGTAACGCTGCCCGTACCAGGCCGCGATGCGCTGGCGCAGCGCCGGCAGGCCGGTGGCATCGGTGTACTGCGTGCGCCCCTCGGCCAGCGCGGCGATGGCCGCAGCCTGCACGGCCGGTGCCGCGCCGAAATCCGGCTCGCCGATGTTCAGGAACACCATCGGCTCGCCGCCCTGGGCGGGGTCGCATGCGGGCGAGGCGGCCACGAGGCTGGCGGCCTTGGCCAGCTCCATCACGTAGAAGGGCTCGATGTGATCGAGCCGGCCCGCCAGCCGCGGCGCTGTCATCGCCGGCGGCCGGCGGCGGCCTCGTCGGGCCTCAGGTGGCCGGCGCACTTGTCGAGCACGCCGTTCACGTACTTGTGGCCGTCGGTGCCGCCGAAGGACTTGGCCAGTTCGACCGCCTCGTTGATGGCCACGCGGTACGGGATCTCGATGCAGCGCGAGAGCTCGAAGCAGCCGATCAGCAGCGCGGCGTGCTCCACCGGCGACAGCAGCGAGGTCTTGCGGTCGACATGGCGCGCGAGCACGGCGTCGAGCGTGGCGGCTTCTTCGATGCAGCCGTGCAGCAGGGCATCGAAGTGGGCGCGGTCGCACTTGTCGAAGTGCTCGAGCTGCGCGATGTGGGCCTCGACCTCGGCCACCGGCGCGGCCGACACGAGCCACTGGTACAGGCCCTGCAACGCGAACTCGCGCGAGCGGCGGCGGGCCGACTTCGGCGGCGCGCGACGGGCGGGCGCCGCCGGGGCCGCTGCCGTGGGAGGCGTGCCGGCAGCGGGTGCAGCGTCGGCGGTGCTCACGAGAGGTCTTCCATCAGGTTGGCCATCTCCACCGCCACGCGGGCGGCGTCGCGGCCCTTTTCTTCGGCGCGCGCCCAGGCCTGCTCTTCCGTCTCGACCGTGAGGATGGCGTTGGCCACCGGCAGGCTGTGGTCGAGCGCGACGCGGCTGACGCCGGCGCCGCTTTCGTTGCACACCAGCTCGAAGTGGTAGGTCTCGCCGCGGATCACGCAGCCCAGGGCGATGAGGGCGTCGAAGTCGCCACTGTCGGCCATGGCCTTGAGCGCGACCGGGATCTCCAGCGCGCCGGGCACGCTGACGTGGCGGATGTCGCCGTCGTCGACCTCGAGCCGCTCGAGCTCGGCCAGGCAAGCCTCGGCCAGCTTGCGGGTGATGGCGTCGTTGAAGCGCGCCCGCACGATGCCGATGCGCAGGCCCTCGCCCACGAGCGCGGCGCCGTCCTCGCGGCCTTTGTCAGCGCCCTGCATGGCCGTGGGGCCGGCGGGAGCCGGCGCAAAAGGTGGAAGGAGTCATGGAGTCAGGTTCCGGCGGCGATGAAGCCGCTGATCTCGAGGCCGTAGCCGGTCATGCTGGGCATGCGGCGCGGGCTGCCGAGCAGCCGCATGCGGCGCACGCCGAGTTCGCGCAGGATCTGGGCGCCCACGCCGTAGGTGCGCAGGTCCATCTGCGGCTTGGCGGGCGCGGGCGGGCTGTCGCCGCGCAGCGCCGGCAACAGGGCTTGCGCGTCGCTGCTGGCGTTGAGCAGCACGGCCACGCCGGCCGGGGCCCGCTGCAGCGCACGCAGCGCCTCGCCCAGCGGCCAGGAGTGGCTGCCGCCTTGCGCGTCGAGCAAATCGAGCGCCGTGAAGGGCTCGTGCACGCGCACCAGCACTTCATCCGACGGCTGCCAGCGGCCGTGCTTCAGCGCCAGGTGCACGCCTCCGCTCTTGTCGCGGAAGGCCAGGCATTCGAACTCGCCCTGCGGCGTGACCAGGGGCCGGGCACCGACCTGCTCGATCAGCGTCTCGTTGCGGCTGCGGTAGCCGATGAGATCGGCAGTGGTGCCGATCTTCAGGCCGTGCTCGCGTGCGAAGACCTCGAGGTCGGGCAAGCGGGCCATCGTGCCGTCTTCGTTCATGACCTCGCAGATCACGGCGGCGGGCGAGAGCCCGGCCATGCCGGCGAGGTCACAACCGGCTTCGGTGTGGCCGGCGCGCATGAGCACGCCGCCGTCCTGCGCCTGCAGCGGGAAGATGTGGCCGGGCTGCACGAGGTCGGAAGGCTTGGCGTCGCGGGCCACCGCGGCCTGCACGGTGCGAGCGCGATCGGCGGCGCTGATGCCGGTGGTCACCCCCGTGGCCGCCTCGATCGACACCGTGAAGGCGGTGCCGTGCTGGGTGCCGTTCTTGGTGGTCATCGGCGGCAACTGCAGCCGCTCGCAGCGCTCGCGGGTCAGCGTCAAGCAAATGAGGCCGCGCGCGTGCCGCGCCATGAAGTTGATGGCCTCGGGCGTGACGTACTCGGCGGCGAGCACGAGATCACCTTCGTTTTCGCGGTCTTCCTCGTCGACGAGGATCACCATGCGTCCGGCCGCCAGCTCGGCGACCAGCTCGGGAACAGGAGCGATGGGCATGGCGGATTCTAGGCGGGGCGCCCAAAGCACCACGGCGGCCAGAGGCCGCCGTGGTCGGGGTGGGCGCGACGCGGGGCGTCAGCGGCGGCGGCGCACCAGGGCCAAGCCACCCAGGGCGGCACCGACGAGGGCTAGGCTGCCGGGCAGGGGGGTCGGCAGCGGGCCGCCAGGGGCTGCGACGACGGTGAACATGTCGAAGCCGAAAACGTCGTCTCCCGATCCGCCAGTGGTGATGAACCGTACGGAACGAAAGTAGTCGTCGGCAATGGTGGCGGACACACCGAAGAACAGTACGGAGGCGTCTGCGTCAGTGCCGGTGATCGGATCACCGAAAGGACCACCGCTCCCCGGACTGACGGTCACCTCGGTTCCATCGGTCCGGGTAAGGACAAGCGACAACGTGCCATCGAAGTCACCGATGTCGGTTCCGAAGAACCCGAAGCTCTGGACGGCGCCGCTGAATTGGAGCGTGAACATCGAGGCAGACCCATCCGGGGCCGTGGCCTCCCAGTACCGGCTGCCTTGGATGGCACTGCCACTGTTGCCGGATACGCTGTACCGGCCCTCGTCAGTGCCGTCCCCGAGAGCCTGCCTGACCAAGCCTCCGGTGAGATTGGCCGTGACTGCGCCGAAAGCAATGTTGTTCAAGGACGTGGCGCCCACAGTGGCCGATTCGAAATCGTAGAAGCTGACGATGGTCTTGGTGCTGACAAACGCATCGCGGGCGTCGGCTGCCTCGGGGTACAGCGTGAGAGGGAAGGTCGCCAAACCGTTTGAGGTTTGGCCGAAGGTAGTCACGAAGCCCGCACTCGCCATGCCCGACCAAGCGGTGATGGCGGTCGCGGCGAGGATGGTCTTGATCTTCATTCGAACTCCAATCTGTTCTGGGGAAGCGTCCTTGCGGACTCTGGTGAAAGCTGTGTGAGCAGATTTCGTGCCTGACTCCGCTTGATGCTTCCAAGTGATTGTCTGCGCTGGGATTTTTCTTCGAAGGGCCCGGTTGCCGCCATCCCTGGAGTCGGGGTCTGTAAAGCCGGGCGACAGTCGCCGCCTTGCCCGCTGGCCAGCGTCAGGCGGCTGGGGTGGCGCTCGCGGGCCGAAGCCTTAGCCTGAGATCATCGCCCAGCGGCGTGCTGTCGAGGAACCGCCACGAGGGCCGATCGCCCATGGCCGCCGGGCCGGGATGGGCAGGCCAGTCGGCAATCGGATGGCCCGCGCCCAGGAACCTGGGCGCCACGTACAGCAGGCACTCGTCGACCCAACCACCGGCCAGCAGCGCGCCATTCAGCGTGGCTCCGGCTTCCACGTGCAGTTCGTTGACGCCCCGACCGGCCAGCATCGTGAGCAGGGGCTCCAGTGGCACCCTACCGGCTGGGTGGTCCAGTTCAACGACTTCGGCTCCGGCCGAACGGAGCCTGGCGCCCGCGTCCCCCGCAGGGCCGACCCCCACGACGAATACGCGGCCTGGCGGCGCGAGCAGGCGGGCCGCCGGCGGCGTGCGCCAGTGAGAGTCGAGCACGATGCGCCAGGGCTGGGCCGGCGCCTCGACCAGGCGCACGTCCAGGCGGGGGTCGTCGGCCAGCACCGTGCCCACGCCGGTGAGCACGGCGCTGGCGCGGCGCCGCCACGCATGCCCGTCGCGGCGCGCGGCCTCGCCGGTAATCCACTGGCTCCGCCCGTCGGGCAAGGCGGTGCAGCCATCCACCGAGGCGGCCACCTTCAGCCGCACCCAGGGCCTGCCGCGCTCCACCCGGGAGAAGAAGCCGATGTTGAGTTCGCGGCAGGCCTCGCGCTCGGCGCCATCGGCCAAGTCGACCTGCACGCCGGCGGCGCGCAGTCGTGCGATGCCCGCGCCGTTGACCTGGGGGAAGGGATCGGGCGACCCGATCACCACCCGGGCGATGCCGGCCTCGACGAGTGCGTCGCAGCACGGCGGCGTGCGGCCGTGGTGGGCACAGGGTTCCAACGTGACCCAGGCCGTGGCACCTTGGGTGCGGGCGCCGCGTGCCGTCGCATCGCGCAGCGCCATCACCTCGGCGTGCGGACCACCGGCCTGCTGCGTGGCGCCTTCGGCGAGTACCGGGCCGTCGTCCAGCCCGATGACGCAGCCCACCCGCGGGTTCGGCTCCGTCAGCCCGAAGCTGGCCTCCGCCAGCCGACGGGCCTGCTGCAGTCGTTCGTGATCGATTGGCCTGAGGCCCCGGCAATAGGGTTCGTGGGTCAGCTGATCGGCTGGTGGCGCCACGTGTTGCTTTCGATGGGTGTCGCCGGGTTTTCAGCAGGGCAAGAGAACGGGTCGGTACCATCACCCGCGCTGATCACCAAGAAATTCTTGTTCTGCTGCGGCCCATTGACTTCGTAGTAGGAATAAGGGTGGCGGCTGTTGTACTTGTTAATGGTCAGGCCGCTTGGAATGTCTCCGTCCGACGTGGGAACTAGATTGTAGCCATCGCGGCTGTATCGGCACACCTTAAAGTTGCTGGCTGTGGTGTCGCCAAGTGTGGTTGACAATGTGCCGGGCGAAGGCGACACCGCGAACTCGACGCGGCCGGACCACAGTCGCTGTCCGGCAATCGTCTGCGTGGGCAGTGCACAGTAGTAGGCCAGACGATCTGACACCACTGCCTCGGTAGCGCAGGCCTGATCTGGCGTCGAGACAGGCAGTGTGACCTTGACCTTCATCGAAAGGCCGCTGACCACCGGATCCGTGGGTATCTCGGCTTCGCCATAGGACGGTGGCCCTCCCGTGGCAAAGGCGACGAAACCCGACAACAGCCAGCGTTCCTCAGTCGTGCACGTCGGGGTGGACGGCGCCGAGCAGACCTTGGTGATCAATCCAGTGGCATTGTTGAAGATCCAAGTCACTCCCCCCAAGCCAGGTGGAGTGAAAGTGCTGGTTCCATCCCCGTTGTCTGAAATGTGAACCCTGGGAATCGCCGCATTCCGCCCGTAGGCCTGCCTGAGCGGGCTGCGGTCGGTGCGCATCGCGTGCAGCCCGTACATCTGTGGGGGCAGACCCGCGATCGCGGAACTCAGTTCCACGCGCTGGTTGGGTGCCGACGCCGAGCGGTCGGCCCACGAGACGATCACCTGCACCTGCTGCACAGGCGCCATGGCGCCGGACGCGGCTGAGGCTGCGGCGGGCACCACCCTCTCGAGGAAGAAGGTGGTGTTGGTGTTGATGGCCGGGACAGAGGCGGCGGCGGCGGCGACGATCTGATCGAACGCCAGCTGTCCCGACGCCGCATCCGCGGCTCGCAGCACGCTGTAGTTGCGCAGTTCCTCCAGTTCTTCCTGTGCGATGCGCACGGCCTCGGACCGCTGACGCGAGATGTCGGCACCGGTGCGCATGGTGCTCTGCATGCCCACGACGCCAAGCATGCCGAAGCTCATGACTGCCAGCGCGACCAGGGCCTCGATCAACGAGACCCCAGCGGCCTGAAGACGGGCTGAACGACAGGTTCGAGACAGCGTCATGGCATGGCCCAGTCGCGCCAGGAGCCTGGGACCCTGAAGAAGGTGCCCGAAGCCGCGCGCAGGTTCGCCAGCACGTCGCTGTCATATTGAATGATCAGGCTGCTGGTGCCAGTCACCCCGCCGTCTACGATGACGGCTCCGCGGACAGTGCCCGACTGCGTGCTCACGCCGGTGTTCCAGCCGGAGGCTGGCCTGAGCATCAACAGGCCGTGGACGGTGACATTCGGCGAGCTGAACTCAAGATTGCCATTGACCACCATCATCGCGGGCGCCGTGGCGCTGCCTATGTCGTCCGAACTGTTGACCCGCAAGCCGCCGGTGAGCCACAGTGGACGCCCCGGGTTGGCTGTGATGGCCGTGCGGACGGTAGCGGCCTCGCAGCCGCCCACGGGGCAGGTCACCGTCACTACGGCAGGCATCTGGCGCCACTGCTGGGGCGTCAGCATGAACGTCGCCGCGAAGAACCGTTCGGTAGCAGTAATGCCAAGGCCGGTGCCCGATGCGGCGATGGCGGGCGGATCCAGGTTGGTATCCCCGTCCAGGCTCGAGCCCCCGAGCGCATTGCCGGCGCTGGTAGTCAAGACAAGCCCTCCCGGTGCGGTGTTGATGGTTCCTGCTGCGTGTACCGTGACGCCGCTGCCGGCGGAAGCTGCATTGATGACGTTCAGGGCGCTTGCCGTGACGTTGCCCCGGGCGGTGAGGGCAGCCTGGGGAAAGACCGTCGTGCGCCCGCTGAGCATGAGCACGGCGCCCGTGACGGTGCGTCCCTCGTTCGCCGGGCTCGCCCCAGCCACGTCCAGGCAGGTGTCGTCGAGTCGCGTACAGCCCACCACGTCGATGCGAACGAGCCCGGGCTGGACGTCGGGAGTTACGTTGGGTACCCGAAACCGGATCCGGAACGCGGGCGACACCGCATTGCCGGTGGGTGCGGTGAGCGCGGGCGCCGTGTTTACCGGGCAAGAACAGTTCCAGGTGTCCGCACCACCGTCGAAGACGCAGGTCGGCGTCAATGGGTCTCCCGAGGTCTGCGAACGTGCCGTGATGAGTCCGGTGCCTGCGTTGATGGCCAGGTAGCGCTCCCGGAAGCTGTTGTTCGCGGTGGAGGTCGTGGCAAGGCACTGCGCATCGATACGGCCGCTGTTGAGCATCATGAGTGCCCAGTTCATGCCCGCTTCCGCGGCTTCGAACGACTGAGTGGCGCGGTAGAGGTTGGCGCCCGTCCTCTGCTCGAAGATCATGTTACGGCTGGTATAGGCCGCCACCATCGAGATGATGAAGAACAGCACCATCACGACCACCAGGGTCGCCGCTCCTTGTTGCTTTGCCAGCTTCATGGTGGGCAGACCTCGCCGCTAGACCCGGTCACGTTGAAGAATTCGAAGTGTTCATTGCGCAGTCGCACCCGCGACACATGCGTGCGCTCGATCTGCGGAAAAAGGCGGTGGTTGGCGGTCACCCGCACCTCGAGGGTGCGCTGGTTGATGCTGGGCCAGCAGGCGGTATCGCCCGAGGGGCAGGCTCTCGGACAGGGAACGACGGTCACGCTGTCCGCGACGCGGTTCACGGTGAACTCTGTCACGCGCATGGTGGCCGGGTCGGTGAGATCCTGCCACCCGCCAGCCACAAGACGCGTCTCGATCACGCCCCGGGTCGCGTCAAAGCGGAAGCCAAAGGTCCCGCTCGAGATGGTCGAGCCGGAACCTTCCGGAAAGTAGTTGAAACTCACCTCGCCGGTGGGTGTCGTCAAGGTTCTGGAAAAGGTGTTCGGGCGTGGTTCCGTGGCGCTGTCGAGCGTCCATACCAGCCGCTGCACTTCAGCGTCTCGGCCGATGCTGCCGCCTCGCCGCAAGTCCCTGGCAATGATGTCGGCCGAAACCCGCAGATCCTGCTGGACTTGCGCCTCCGCGATCAGGCGGCGGCTTTCGACGATCTGACCGCTGAAAAGCAAGCTGGCCGCGGCGACGACGATCAGTCCGATGGTGATGCCCACCATCAACTCGACCAGCGAAAGGCCGCATTGCCGCTGACGGAGGCGCTGCGGCCGTGTCAGCACGGAGTGCCTCCCAAAACCGAGCCGGCAGGTGTGCACAACTCCGCGCGACCAGACGGCCTGATCACTGCTCGCAAGCTGCGGCTGGAATCGGCCGATGTGTCGAGCCGAAATCCGCTCGCCACCAGAATGGTGGTGTCTAACGCCGGCACCCTGAGTGCTCCCGTCCGGCCATCAAAGCTGATGGTGGTGGGCTGTCCCGCGGGTGTCCGTACGCCGACCTTGAGTTCCTGCGGAATCGTCACCGTTCGCACCTCGGTAGTGGTGCCCGGGTGGCTGTTGCACCGCGTCCCAGGCACTGCCGTGCAATCGCAGGTGTCCGGGGTGCCAGGCGCCGGGACTGCAGCGGTTGGGTCGCGCCGCGTGAAGATCACGTAGCACGTCATCCCGCCCGGCCCAGTCGCCTCCTGGAATCGCACGCTGACGTAGGCTGATCGTGCCACCGCCTCCGAGCGGGCCAACTGCAGATCAGTCGCCAGTTGCGCATGGATGCTGCGCAGCCGCTGCGTGACGATGTACTCGCTGAACGACGGCGCGGCCAGGCCCAGGATGACAACGGAGATGGCCATCACGACCATCAGCTCGATCAGCGTCAGGCCCGCGGCCCTTCGGGCCGACGGCTGTTTCGGAGCGCGCAGCCGGCCCATCCTCAGCGACTCCAGCACACGTTGGTGGCCGCGAAGTCTGTCGCGACAAGGCTGCAGCCATTGCAGCCGGCGTAGGTGATCTGCGCGCCCGTCACGCGCACCGCGAGCGTGCGGCAGGCGGAGTCGGCGGCCTGTGACTTGCCCTCCACAGCCACGGCCGACACCGTATAGCCCGTGGCACTGGTGCCGGTGATCGCAACCGAGTACAAGCCGCCAGTCGTGGTGGCAGACAGCCCGAGGCCGCGTGGGTCCGGCGGTGTCGCGTTAGGCGCCGCTGTCAGGTTGTCGCTGTACTGGGCATTGCTGCTGCGCCAACGTTCCTGGGCCAGTTGCGCCGCCGACAGTGCCGTAAAGGCTTCGGCACGACGGCTCTTGCGCAGCGAGTCGAGGAAACTCGGCAGAGCCACCGCGGCCAGCAGTGTCAGCACCACGACCACGATCATCACTTCGATGAGCGTGAAGCCGGCGAGGTTGCGCCGGTACGACAGAGCACGGGAGGACTTGTTCACGGCGCGATTGTGGGTGAGGCCATCGTGGGCATGGGCCGGCCACTTGCCGTTCGTCGCTCCCACGCGGCCGCTGGTCAACCACGCCCTCAAGCTGGGGGGGGTGGCTTCAGCACGCCGGATGCCCCGCCACCTGGCCTCCAGGCGAGCAACTGCGCACACGGCCCATGATGTTGACGACATGGTGCACCGCACGGCCGTCGGCCGACTGCAGGCGCAGGGTGCCGGTGGGCGTGACGGTGCCGCGGTCGGCGTCGAACAGCATCGAGGCCGATGTAGACGACAGCCTGATGCGGGCGCCCGACGGCAAGGTGGCCACGCGCAGCGCGATGGCACCATCGTCGCAGACCGAGCGTGCCGCTTCGTCACAGCCGCAGGCGCGTGCCGGCCCGGTGTGCACCACGTAGCAGGCCGCGCTCGCGTTGACGCTCAGTCGCACCGGGCGGCCTTGCGCCATAGCCAGACTGCGTGCCAGGCGCAGGTCGGTGGCCACCTGCGCCGAGGCGGCATCGAGCAGGCGGCGCTCGCGGGCGTCCTTCCAGCCTGGCAGCACGCTGCCGGCCAGCGTGGCGACGATCGCCAGCACGATGGCGGACTCGACCAGGCTCGTGCCGGCCTGGTGGCCCAGGCTGCGGCAGGTGCCGTGGAGGTTGGGGTGCGGGTTCATCGGGGCGCTCCTGCAGTGGCTGGGATGGCGCTCACTGTAGGAACCACGATCGCCGCTCGCGTCCCCACCGTGCGGGCCCAGGGCGGGGGCACCCGGGGGGGTCCCCCGGCCGGGGGATGGCCGCTCCACCGATGCGGCCAATCAGATGTCGCGGATCAGCTGGCGGAACTCGTCGACGTCTTCGAACTGCCGGTACACCGACGCAAAGCGCACGTAGGCCACCTTGTCGATGCGCTTCAACTCGCGCATCACCAGTTCGCCCAGGCGGGCGCTGGGCGTCTCGCGGCTGCCGCTGGCCAGCAGCTTGTCTTGGATGCGCTCGATCGCCGCCTCGACCTGCTCCAGGCTCACCGGCCGCTTGCGCAGCGCCAGCGTCATGCTGGCGCGCAGCTTGGCGGGGTCGAACTCCACGCGCGAGCCGTCCTTCTTGACGACGGCCGGCATCTGGATCTCGCTGCGCTCGTAGGTGGTGAAGCGCTTCTCGCAGTGCAGGCAGCGGCGGCGCCGCCGCACCACGTCGCCCTCGTCGGACTCGCGGGTCTCGACGACCTGCGTGTCTTCATGGGCGCAGAAGGGGCAGCGCATGGTTCAGCCAGCCGCCGCCGGGCCGCCCCAAGGCGGCTGAGCCCCCTCTGGGGGTGGCGCGGCGGCATGGCCGCAAGCCTGGGGGCTCATCGATACACGGGGAAGTCGCGCGTCAGCGCGGCCACCTTGGCGCGCACGGCGGCGATGTTCGCGGCGTCGTGCGGCTTGTCCAGCACGTCGGCGATCAGCTGCGCGGTGGCGCGGGCCTCGGCTTCCTTGAAGCCGCGCGTGGTGAGCGCCGGCGTGCCCAGGCGGATGCCGCTGGTCACCATCGGCTTCTGCGGATCGTTCGGGATGCCGTTCTTGTTGCAGGTCATGTGGGCTTCGCCGAGGATGGCTTCGGCTTCCTTGCCCGTCAGGCCCTTGGGCCGCAGGTCGACCAGCATCACATGGCTCTCGGTGCGGCCGCTCACGATGCGCAGGCCGCGCTCGATCAGCGTCTCGGCCAGCACGCGGGCGTTGGCCAGCACCTGCTGCTGGTAGGCCTTGAAGCCCGGCTGCAGGGCCTCATGAAAGGCCACCGCCTTGCCGGCAATCACGTGCATCAGCGGGCCGCCCTGGATGCCGGGGAAGATGGCGCTGTTGATCTTCTTGGCGATGGCCTCGTCGTTCGTCAGCACGATGCCGCCGCGCGGGCCGCGCAGGCTCTTGTGCGTGGTGCTGGTCACCACGTCGGCATGCGGCACCGGGTTGGGGTAGACGCCCGCGGCAATGAGCCCGGCGTAATGCGCCATGTCGACCATGAAGTAGGCGCCGACGGCCTTGGCCACCTTGGCAAAGCGCTCGAAGTCGATGCGCAGGCTGTAGGCGCTGGCGCCGGCGATGATGATCTTGGGCTTGTGTTCGTGGGCCAGGCGTTCCATGGCCTCGTAGTCGATGGCCTCAGCCGCGTCGAGCCCGTAGCTCACCACCTTGAACCACTTGCCGCTCATGTTGAGCGGCATGCCGTGCGTGAGGTGGCCGCCTTCGGCCAGGCTCATGCCCATGATGGTGTCGCCGGGCTGCAGCAGGCCGAAGAACACCGCCTGGTTGGCCTGGCTGCCGGAATTGGCCTGCACGTTGGCGAAGTTCGCGCCGAACAACTGCTTCAAGCGCTCGATGGCCAGCGTCTCGACCACGTCGACGTGCTCGCAGCCGCCGTAGTAGCGCTTGCCGGGGTAGCCCTCGGCGTACTTGTTGGTCATCTGCGAGCCCTGCGCGGCCATCACGGCCGGGCTGGTGTAGTTCTCGCTGGCGATGAGCTCGATGTGCTCTTCCTGGCGGCGGTTCTCGGCCTGGATGGCGGCCCACACGTCGGGGTCGACGGCGGCGAGCGTGGAGACGGAACGGTCGAACATGGCAGTCCTCTTCGGGTGTCTTCTGGAAGAAGGGCCAACGGGTGCGGCAGGTGCCCTCATGCAGAGGGCCTGCGGCACGGCCGGGGGCTGCCCAGGCGAACGGCTGACGCCGACAAACCCGTCGGAAAACGGGCCTGTGGCCTGCGCTTCCCGGTGGTCGTCCACCTCGGGGCCGGGGGCGGCCCTTATCGCCAGTCGCGCAGGCGGCCAGTGTACCGCCGGGGTCGGCGGCGCGTCGGCGTCAGCGGGCCAGGGCCACCCGCTCGGGCATGGGGGCGGGCACCGATGCGGGGGCGGCGGCCGGCAGCGCTGCGGGCGGGGTGGCCGTATCGGCGGCGGCCTCGCGGGCGCTGGCCGGCGGGGTATTCGAGGCGTTGCTCGGCACGGAGCGGCCGTCGGCGACGTTGCGCATGTGCGCCTGCTCGGCCATCACCTTGGCGGCGTAGCCGCCGTCGCTGTCGAGCAACGCGGCGCCGACGTAGAAGCGAAGCCCCTCGCTCAGGCTGCCGGCGCGGGCGATGCACTCGCGAAGCACCTGAACGCCCACGCGCAGGTTGGTGATGGGGTCGAAGGCGGCGTGCGTGCCACCGAAGGCTTCGTACTTGTCGTCGTGCACGCGCGTCATCACCTGCATCAGGCCCTGCGCCCCCATCGGGCTCTGCGCGAACGGGTTGAAGCTGGACTCGACGGCCACGATGGCCAGGATCAGCGTCGGGTCGAGCCGCGCGCGTTCGCCCAGGGCCCAGGCCTCGCGCACCAGGGCGCCCACCGGTTCGGGCGCCACCTTGTAGCGGCGGGCGATCCACTGCGTCAGCGCCTGCTGGTCGCGCTGCAGCGCCTTCACGTCCACGGCGGTGGCGCGAGAGACGGCATCGACTTCCACCAGCGAGGTGAGGATGTTGCCGCTGGCCAGCTCGCGCGTCTCGTGGCGCTCTTGCAGCCAGTGCAGGGCGTTCTGTTCGAACTCGTGGCGCAGGTCCGGGCGGCCCACACCGAAGGCCACCACCACGGTGGCCACCAGGCCGACCACCGCCAGCGTGTTGTGGCTCACGGCCAGCAGGCCGCGGCCCACGTCGCTGGCAAACACCGTCGTCGACTTCGCCGTGGCGCGCCAACCCTGGCGCAGCATGTCTTGGGCTCGCATCGTCATCTCTCTCCTGTCGTGCCGCAGGGTTGGCCTGCAAGCAGCGGCGGGCTCGGGGGAGCGCTGCCGATAATCGGGCGACGGTGGGCCCCGCGCGGTGCAGGCGGGCTCTCGTCCGTCGCGTCAGGGGTGGGTGGGCCAACGCCACCGCTGGAAAACCCTGAAGGTTCAGTCGGCGCGGACTCTAACAAGCGCTTAATACACGGTCAAGAATATGAAACACAAACTACAGATCTTGTGGTTATGAAGTACGCCGACCTTCGGGACTTCATTTCCCAGCTCGAATCCATGGGCGAGCTTCGAAAACTCGCCGAACCGGTGTCGCCGCACCTGGAAATGACGGCCATCGGCGACCGCCTTCTGCGATCCGGCGGCCCGGCCCTGCTGTGCACGACCCCGACCGGTTACACGATCCCCTGCCTGATCAACCTTTTTGGCACGCCGCGCCGCGTGGCGCTGGGCATGGGCGCTTCTGAGGTGTCGGAACTGCGCGACGTGGGCACCTTGCTGGCCAGCCTGAAGGAGCCCGAGCCGCCCAAGGGCCTGAAGGACGCCGGCAAGCTGCTGCAGATGGGCAAGGCGCTGTGGGACATGAAGCCCGCCGTGCTGCGCCGCGCGCCCTGCCAGGACGTGGTGCTCGAGGGCGCCGACATCGACCTCGGCCGCCTGCCGGTGCAGACCTGCTGGCCGGGCGACGCCGGGCCGCTGATCACCTGGGGCCTGGTCGTCACGCGCGGCCCGCAGTCGGTGGCGCAGCCGCGGCTGCGGCAGAACCTGGGCATCTACCGGCAGCAGGTGATCGGCCGCCGCGAGGTCATCATGCGCTGGCTCGCCCACCGTGGCGGCGCGCTGGACTTCCGCGAGTTCGCGCGCGCCAACCCGGGCCAGCCGTTCCCGATCGCGGTGGCGCTGGGGGCCGACCCGGCGACCATCCTGGGCGCGGTGACGCCGGTGCCCGACACCTTGTCGGAGTACCAGTTTGCGGGGCTCCTGCGCGGCGGCCGCACCGAGGTGGTGGACAGCAGCGTGGGTGAAGGCGAACGCCGCCTGCAGGTGCCGGCCAGCGCCGAGATCGTGCTCGAGGGCCACATTCCCACGGCCGAGCCCGGCTTCGAGGGCCTCAGCGACCACGGCGTGCGCGTCAAGGAGATCAACGGCTACCTGCACGCTCTCGAGGGCCCCTTCGGCGACCACACCGGCTACTACAACGAGCAGGACTGGTTCCCGGTGTTCCGCCTGTCGCGCCTGACGCACCGCCGCGACCCGATCTACCACTCCACCTACACCGGCAAGCCGCCCGACGAGCCCGCGGTGCTGGGCGTGGCGCTGAACGAGGTGTTCGTGCCCATCCTGCGCAAGCAGTTTCCGGAGATCGTCGACTTCTACCTGCCGCCCGAGGGCTGCAGCTACCGCATGGCGATCATCTCCATCAAGAAGGCCTACCCCGGCCACGCCAAGCGCGTGATGTTCGGGCTGTGGAGCTTTCTGCGGCAGTTCATGTACACGAAGTTCATCGTCGTGACCGACGACGACGTCGACATCCGCAACTGGCAGGAAGTGATCTGGGCCATCACCACGCGCATGGACCCGGTGCGCGACACCACGCTGGTGGAGCACACGCCGATCGACTACCTGGACTTCGCCTCGCCGGTGAGCGGCCTGGGCGGCAAGATGGGCCTGGACGCCACCAACAAGTGGCCGGGCGAGACGACGCGCGAGTGGGGCCGCACCATCTCGATGGACGCGGCCGTGACGGCGCGCGCCGAAGCCCTGGTGGAGCAACTGCTTGGCAGCGCGCCGAAGGCTCCGGGCCGGCATGGATGAATGATCAGCTTGCTGCGGCCTGCACGCAGGCGTAGATTCGACTCTGCCTTCCGAGAAGGCGACACCGATGGCGCAGTCTCTGCGCGTCAGGGGCCCCGGACGACATCACTCCGGAGCTCCATCTGGTGGCGAGAGCCACCCGCCCCTCCGGCCGGCAACGGCTCGGAGGGGTTTCGCTTTGTGGGCGGCCGATGGCATGGCCGACACCTCCCAAAGGCATAGGCCACCCGCCCCGGCAGGGCGTCATGGCCGGCTTCGATAATCCGGCGCTTCGGCCCGGCACCGCCCGGGTCCGCAAGATCGCAGGGAGTGCGTGTGTTCTCATTCTTCGAACGGCTGGTAGACCCCTACCCGCCGCAGGCGCCGGCCGATCCGCCGAAGCAGTTCTTCGCCTTTCTCTGGGCCTGCACCCGCGGCGCGCGGCCCTTCCTGCTGCTGCTGACGCTGTTCACCGCCGCCATCGGCGCCTTCGAGGCGCTGCTGTTCAGCATGATGGCGCACGTGGTCGACCTGCTGGGCAAGACGCCGCCGGCCGAACTGTGGCAGCAGCACGGCACGCTGCTGGCGGTGCTGGGCGCCATCCTGGGCGTCAGCGTGGTGTTCGCGGCGCTGCAGGCCTTGTTCAAGTACCAGGGCATCTTCGGCAACTTCCCGATGCGCCTGCGCTGGAACTTCCACCGCCTGATGCTCGCGCAGAGCATGACCTTCTACCAGGACGAGTTCGCCGGCCGCATCAGCACCAAGGTGATGCAGACGGCGCTGGCCGTGCGCGACACCTGGCTGGTCTTTGCCGACATCCTGGTCTACGTCGTCATCTACTTCGCCACGCTGATCGCCGTGGTGGCGGCCTTCGACGCCTGGCTGATGGTGCCCTTCCTGGGCTGGCTGCTGCTGTACGTGCTCACGCTCGTGTACTTCGTGCCGCGCCTGGGCAAGGTGGCCGAAGCGCAGGCCGATGCGCGTTCGCTGATGACGGGCCGCATCACCGACGCCTACACCAACATCGCCACCGTCAAGCTGTTCTCGCATGCCCAGCGCGAGAGCCACTTCGCACGCGGCGCGATGCAGGAGTTCCTGGGCACGGTGAACGCGCAGATGCGGCTGGTCACGGCCTTCGAGACCGTGAACCAGCTGCTCTCGGTGCTGCTGATTGCCAGCGTCACGGTGGTGAGCCTGCTGCTGTGGACCGGCTCCTGGGTGGGCGTGGGCGCGGTGGCGGCGGCCACGGCGATGGCCTTCCGCCTGAACGGCATCTCGCACTGGGTGATGTGGGAGATGGCGACGCTGTTCGAGCACATCGGCACCGTGCAGGACGGCATCGGCACGCTGGCGCGCCCACGTGTGGTGCTCGACCGCGAGGGCGCCACTGAGCTGAAGGTGACGCAGGGCGAGGTGCGCTTCGACCAGGTGGGCTTCTCCTACGGCGGCAGCAAGAAGGTGATCGAGGGCCTGGACCTCACCATCCGCCCGGGCGAGAAGATCGGCCTGGTGGGCCGCTCCGGCGCCGGCAAGAGCACCATCGTCAACCTGCTGCTGCGCCTCTATGACGTGCAGGAAGGCCGCGTGCTGATCGACGGGCAGGACATCGCCGGCGTCACGCAAGACAGCCTGCGCCGCCAGGTGGGCATGGTGACGCAGGACACCTCGCTGCTGCACCGCTCGGTGCGCGAGAACATCGTCTACGGCCGGCCCGACGCCACCGAAGACGAGATGCGCCGCGCCGCCGAGCGCGCCGAGGCGGCCGAGTTCATCGGCGGCCTGACCGACCCCAAGGGCCGCAGCGGCTTTGATGCCCACGTCGGCGAGCGCGGCGTCAAGCTCTCGGGCGGCCAGCGCCAGCGCATTGCCATCGCCCGCGTGATGCTGAAGGATGCGCCGATCCTGCTGCTCGACGAGGCCACCAGCGCGCTCGACAGCGAGGTCGAGACCGCCATCCAGGAAAGCCTGTACCGGCTGATGGAGGGCAAGACGGTGGTGGCCATTGCCCACCGGCTGAGCACGATCGCGGCCATGGACCGGCTGGTCGTGATGGACAAGGGCCGCGTCGTCGAGGTGGGCGATCACCGCAGCCTGCTGGCCGCCGGCGGCATCTACGCCCGGCTGTGGTCGCACCAGAGCGGCGGCTTCCTGGCCGAGGAGCTCGACGACGACGAACCGGGGCCTGCGCCCGCAGCCCTGGCGGCCTGACGGTGCGGCGTGCCCCGCGGGCCGGGGCGCTTCAGGGGCTGGTGGCGTCCGACCTGGGCGCCAGCACCGAGGGCGAGGTCTCCACCCAAGGGGCATCGGGCCCGCCCTGCTGCAGGCGTTGAAGCACCTGGGTCAGTGCGGCGCGGCGCGACTCGGCGTCATGCGGCGGTGGCGGCGGCGCATCGGCTGGCCAGTTGTCGACATCGAGATCGACGCTCATCGCCCGCCGCAGCGGCGACTCGGCTTGCCGTTTCGGCCAGGCCCCTTCGCGCAGGTACTCGACCAGCGCGACCAGCACCGACACGGCGAGCAGCGAGCCCAGACCCCAGGCGACAGTGAGCCAATAGCCTTGCATGCCGCTGCTATCGGCGCGGGCGGCGTGCGGCTTGAGGGCGGGAGCCCGACAATCCCGTTTTTGTCTCGATGCTGGCGCCGCCGGCACCGCCTTGCCGTGAGCTCCACGCTGCTCGATCGCCCGCCTGTCGCCGCCGTGCCTGCCGTGAAGGCACTCACCGCCTGGAAGCCGTTCTGGGCCAAGCGCTTCGGCCGCGCGCCCTTTCTGCCGATGAACCGCGCCGAGATGGAGCGCCTGGGCTGGGACAGCTGCGACATCGTCATCGTCACCGGCGACGCCTACGTCGATCACCCCAGCTTCGGCATGGCCGTGATCGGCCGCGTGCTCGAGGCGCAGGGCTTCCGCGTCGGCATCATCGCCCAGCCCGAATGGCAGAGTGCCGAGCCCTTCAAGGCGCTGGGCAAGCCCAACCTGTTCTTCGGCGTGGCGGCCGGGAACATGGATTCGATGATCAACCGCTACACGGCCGATCGAAAGCTGCGCAGCGACGACGCCTACACGCCCGGCGGCACCGGCGGCAAGCGCCCCGACCGCGCCACGCTCGTGTACACGCAGCGCTGCAAGGAGGCCTGGCCCGAAGTGCCGGTGGTCATCGGCGGCATCGAGGCCAGCCTGCGACGCATCGCGCACTACGACTACTGGCAGGACAAGGTGCGCCGCAGCATCCTCGTCGACAGCAAGGCCGACCTGCTGCTGTACGGCAATGCCGAGCGCGCGGTGGTCGAGGTGGCGCACCGGCTGGCGCGGCGCGAGCCCATCCATCGCATCACCGACGTGCGCGGCACCGCCTACATGCGCCGCACCGACGACGAGAGCCTGGGCTACTTCGCCGACTGGTTCGAGCTCGACAGCACCGAGGTCGACCGCCCCGGGCGCATCGACGCCCACATCAACCCCTACCTCACCACGAGCGAGGCCGCGGCCGAACAAGGCCAGACCTGCGCCAAGGAAGACGGCTCGGCCGCACCCGCCGTGCCTGCCGCGGCTGTCGTGGCCATGCCCACCAGCCGCAAGGCCAGTGGCGCGCTGGCGCTGCCGCCGCGCGAGCGCACCGTGGTGCGCCTGCCGGCCTACGAGCAGGTGAAGTCCGACCCGGTGCTGTACGCCCACGCCAACCGCGTGCTGCACCTCGAAACCAACCCCGGCAACGCGCGCGCGCTGGTGCAGGCGCATGGCGACCGCGACCTCTGGCTCACGCCGCCGCCCATCCCGCTGACGACGGCCGAGATGGACTGGGTGTTCGACCTCGAGTACGCGCGCTCGCCGCACCCGGCCTACGCCGACGAGCTGGGCGGCCACGACGGGCCGACCAAGATCCCGGCCTGGGAGATGATCCGCTTCAGCGTGAACATCATGCGCGGCTGCTTCGGCGGCTGCACCTTCTGCTCGATCACCGAGCACGAGGGCCGCATCATCCAGAGCCGCAGCGAGGACTCGATCATTCGCGAGATCGAGGTCATGCGCGACAAGGTCGAGGGCTTCACCGGCGTGGTGTCGGATCTCGGCGGCCCCACCGCCAACATGTGGCGCATCGGCTGCAAAAGCCGCGAGATCGAGGCCGCCTGCCGCAAGCCGAGCTGCGTCTACCCCGGCATCTGCCCGAACCTCAACACCGACCACGGCCCGCTGATCAAGCTGTACCGCCGCGCGCGGCAGCTGAAGGGCATCAAGAAGATCCTCATCGGCAGCGGCCTGCGCTACGACCTGGCCGTGCAGAGCCCCGAGTACGTGAAGGAGCTGGTCACCCACCACGTGGGTGGTTATCTGAAGATCGCGCCCGAGCACACCGAGGGCGGGCCGCTGTCCAAGATGATGAAGCCCGGCATCGGCACCTACGACCGCTTCAAGCAGCTGTTCGACGAGGCCAGCGCCGCGGCGGGCAAGAAGCAGTTCCTGGTGCCGTACTTCATTGCCGCGCACCCGGGCACCAGCGACGAGGACATGATGAACCTCGCCATCTGGCTCAAGCGCCACGGCTTCAAGGCCGACCAGGTGCAGACCTTCTACCCCAGCCCGATGGCCACCGCCACGGCGATGTACCACACCAACCTGAACCCGCTGAAGGGCATCAGCCGTGATTCACGGCGTGCCGAGCGCGTGGACATCGTGCGCGGCGAGAAGCGCCGCCGCCTGCACAAGGCCTTCCTGCGCTGGCACGACCCGGGCAACTGGCCGCTGCTGCGCGAGGCGCTCAAGACGATGGGCCGGGCCGATCTCATCGGCAACGGCAAGCACCACCTGATCCCGGCGTTCCAGCCCACCGGCAGCGACTCCGGCTACACCAGCACCCGGCGCAAGAACAGCACGACGGCCGGCGCCCGCACCTCACCGGTGACGCAGGCCCGCATGCTGACGCAGCACACGGGCCTGCCCCCGCGCGACACCGGGGCTGCCCCCCTGCCCAAGGCGCGCCGCCGGCCTCGCTGAAGCGGCTGCTGCGAGGAGGCACCAACCCCCTCGGCCGCGGGGGCTGTCGGGGCCGCCGACCGCGGGCCCGCCCGGTCGCTGAAACCGGGCGAGCGTGCTGATGTGACGGGTCGAATTCGAACCCAGAACGGAGACTCACATGCGCAAGTCCATGCGTCGATGGCTGACGACGGCCACCATCGGCCTCGCGGCCCTGGCGGCCTCGGCCGGTGCTCAGGCCTACAGCAACCTGTACATATTCGGTGACAGCCTCTCGGACACCGGCAACATCTTTGCGCTGACCGGCGGTGCCACGCCGGCAGCACCGTACTTCGCCGGCCGCTTCTCCGATGGCCCCGTGTGGGCCGAGACTCTGGCCACCAGCCTGGGCCTGCCGGCGGCGTCGACCGCCAGCCTGCTGGGCGGCCAGAACTTCGCCTTCGGCGGCGCACGCACCAGCGGCGGCTCGATCCCCAGTCTGGTGGCCCAGGTCGGCGGCTTCACCGGTGCCGCGGGTCTGCAGGACGGGGGCACCCTGTTCGTCGTCGTCGGCGGCGGCAACGACATGCGCGATGCGCGCAGCGCCTTCCCGACCATGGACGCGGCCGGCGCCACCGGCCGCGCCGCCGCGGCCGTGACCGCCGCCAACAACCTGAAGACCACGCTCAACCTGCTGGCCGCCGACGGCGCGCGCCATGTGCTGCTGGCCAACCTGCCCGACCTGGGCACCACGCCCGAAGCCGTCGGCCTGGGCCTCGTGGCCCCGTCGTCCGATGCCACGGCGCAGTTCAACGCCCAGCTCGCCGGCGTCATCAGCCACGGCGCGGGCCTGGGCCTGACGATGCACATCGTCGATTTCGCCGGCATCTCCGCCACCGTGCGTGCCGATGCGCTGTTCAACGGCGGTGCCACCTACGGCATCACCAACGTGTTCACGCCGTGCGGCACCTTTGCGGGATCGATCGGCGTGCCCTGCGCTGTCTCGGCGTTCTCGGATGCGCTGCACCCGTCGGCCCGTTCGCACGAGCTGCTGGGCCTGGCGGCCGCGGCCGTGGTGCCCGAGGCCGGCACGACGGCCATGATGGCCGGCGGCCTGGGCCTGCTGGCCTGGGTCACGCGCCGGCGTCGCGCAGCGCGCTGAGCAGCGCGGCCAGCTCGTCGCCGGTGGTGTAGGCCTGCACCGAGACGCGCACGAAGGTCTGCCCGCCATGCTGAGTCACCGGCACCTCGATGCCGCGTGACTCGTAAAGCCACCGGCGCAGCCCTTCACCGTCGGTGGCGCGCACAGGGATCGGCACCATCTGCGTCAGGGCCTCGTCGGGCGCGATGGCCGAAAGGCCGTTGCGCGACAGCACCTCCCGCTGCAGTTGCAGTGCCCGCTGGCGGCAGCCTTCGCGCCGCACGGGCCAGTCGTGCGCGGCCAGGAAATCCAGCGCCGCCGGCACCGTGAGGTAGCTCGCGATGTCGCGCGTGCCCTGCCACTGCAGGCGGCGCTCCAGCGGTGTGGTGCCCACGTAGGCATCGAAGCCCGTGTGGCCGCCGCCGCCCGCGGCCAGCTCGTCGGCCAGCCAGCCCCAGCTGACGATGCCGCCCTGCAGGGCGGCCTGGTGCTCGCGCCGCACGTGCAGGAAGGCCGAGCCCTTGGGCGCGCACAGCCACTTGTGGCAGTTGCCGGTGTAGTAGTCGGCGCCGACCACGGCCAGGTCGAGGTCGATGAGGCCCGGCGCGTGGGCGCCGTCGATCAGCGTCGGGATGCCCGCCTCCCGGGCACGTGCGCACAGCTCGGCCACCGGGAACACCAGCGCCGTGGTCGAGACGACGTGGCTCGCGAAGATCAGCTTCGTGCGCGGCGTCACGGCCGCCATCAGCCGCGGCACGAAGGCGGCGGGCTCGAAGGGCAGCGGCACCGCCACGCGCCGGATCACCGCGCCGGTGCGATCGCAGACCACGCGAAAGGTGGCGTCGCAGGCGCCGTACTCCTGGTCGGTGGTGAGCACCTCGTCGCCGGGCTGCAGCGCCAGCGAGCGCGCCACGACGTTCACGCCCGTGGTGGCGTTGGGCATGAAGACCAGGTCGTCGGCGCCCGCGCCCAGGTAGGTGGCCAGTTGCTCGCGGGCGGCGCGCAACAGCTCCGCCGAGCGCCGGCCCAGAAAGGCCACCGGGTTGCGCTCGAGTTCGCGCTGCCAGAACTGGTATTGCTCGAACACCGGCTGCGGGCAGGCGCCGAAGGAGCCGTGGTTCAGGAACACCAGACCGGGGTCGAGCAGGAAAAGGGCGCGCAGCGCCGAGGCCTGGCGGTCTGCCCCGCCGTTCAAGCCTGTCTCCCGTTGCGTGCCATGCCCGCGCTCCCTGCCGTGGCCGGGAGTCTAGGGGCACGGGCGCTCAGCTCTGCCGGCCGAGGTCGAGCTCGTCCTGCAGCGCCTCGTGCCAGTCGGCCACCTCGTCGGTGCTCACGCCGAGCCAGCGCAGCGCGGCCGGGAGCTGGCGCTCGATCTCCGGGTCGGGCGGGAGCTCTTCGCGCTCGCGCATGGCGCGCTCGGCCAGCACGCCCATGGCGGCCAGGGTCAGCGCCTCCGCGTCGTCTTCGCCGTGCGCCGTGGCCTCGTCGACCTCGTGGTGCAGACGGATGGCCGCCATCACCGGCGGCGCCACCTGCCACACACGGGCCACCAAGGCGCCGACCACCGTGTGGTCGCTGCGGTGGTTGGCGTTTTCGGTGGCGATGAGGCCGCGGTCCTTGCGCGCCGCGGCTTCGGCCAGCGTGCCGCTGTAGCCCGGCATGCGCTGCAGCATCACCGGCACGCCGACGTGGCAGAACAGGCCGAACAGCTGCGCCAGCTCGGGCGTGGTGCCCGGCAGCTGGCGGGCGATGAAGCCCATGGCCGCCGCACGCAGGGCCGCCTGCTCCCAGAAGCGGGCCAGCAGCGGGTGACGCGTCGGGATCGCCTGGCGCAGCAGCACGTCGGTCAGGAGGACGGCGGACTCGCGCAGCCCGATGCGGTTGAGCGCCTGCCCGACCGTCTGCACGGCCTGGCTGTCGGCGCCGCGGTAGCGCGCGCTGTTGGCGTTGCGCAGCAGCGTGGCGGCCATGGCCACGTCGCTGCTGGCAATGCGCGACAGCGCCGTCAGGTCGGGTTCGGCCTCGGCAAGCGCCTCGCGCAGTCGCTCCAGCTGCTTGGGGCAGGGCGGGATCGCGATCTGGGCCAGCGGCCCGCTGCGCCGGGCGCGGTCGAGTTCGCCGGCGATGCGCGTGGCCAGGGCCGACGGAGCTGTGGCGGCCGGGCCGGGCGCCGATGCCGGGCGGAGGGTGGTCTCGGTCATGGTGGTCCTTGCGCCAACGGCGCCTGTGGTGGGTATCGGCCCGGCGGCCAATGTCTTGAGCTCGGCACAACCCGCGATCGGCGGACCCAGCAGCCACAATCGGCGCATGGCTTCCAGTCTGCTTGCGCTCCTCGACGACATCGCGACGGTTCTCGACGACGTGGCCGTGCTGTCCAAGGTCGCGGCCAAGAAGACCGCCGGCGTGCTGGGCGACGACCTCGCGCTGAACGCGCAGCAGGTGGCCGGCGTCAGCGCCGACCGCGAGCTGCCGGTGGTCTGGGCCGTGGCCCGCGGCTCGCTGGTCAACAAGCTCATCCTCGTACCGGCCGCGCTGGCCATCAGCGCCTGGGCGCCAGTGCTGGTGGCGCCGCTGCTGATGATCGGCGGCGCCTTCCTCTGCTACGAGGGCGTCGAGAAGCTGGCGCACCAGTTCCTGCACAGCGCCGCCGACGACGCGGCCCGCCGCGAGCAGCTGGCGAAGGCGCTGGTCGACCCCGCGGTCGACCTCGTGGCGCTGGAGCGCGACAAGATCAAGGGCGCCGTGCGCACCGACTTCATCCTCTCGGCCGAGATCATCGCCATCACGCTGGGCACGGTGTCGGGCCAGCCCTTCGGCACGCAGTTCGCCGTGCTGGCCTCGATCGCGCTGGTGATGACGGTGGGCGTCTACGGCCTCGTGGCCGGCATCGTGAAACTCGATGACGCCGGCCTGTGGCTGAGCCGTCGCCCGAACGCCGCGGCGCAGGCGCTGGGGCGCGCCGTGCTGGTGGCCGCGCCGTGGCTGATGAAGGCGCTCAGCGTGGCCGGCACGGCGGCGATGTTTCTCGTGGGCGGCGGCATCCTCGTGCACGGCGTGCCGCTGCTGCACCACGGCATCGCCGATGCCGTGGCGGGCCTGTCGGGCTGGGCAGCGCTGCTCACCAGCACCCTGGCCGAGGCCGGGGTGGGCATGATCGCCGGCGTGCTGGTGCTGGCGGGTGTGATGGCCTTCCAGCGGCTGCGCGCCAGGTCCGCAGCCGCCTGAGCTGACCTGCGGAGCCGGCTACCTGGGCCGGCCTCAGGCTCAGTTCGCGCCGATGCCCAGCAGCTTGACCTCGAACACCAGCACCGCGCCGGGCGGGATGAGCCCGTTGCCGGCGCCGCGTTCGCCGTAGGCGATGTCGGCCGGGCAGGTCAGGCGCGCGGTGGCGCCGGCCTTCATCAGCTGCAGTCCTTCGGTCCAGCAGCGGATGACGCGGTTCAGCGCAAAGCTCGCGGGCTGGTTGCGCTTGTAGGAGCTGTCGAACTCACGCCCGTCGGGGAAGGTGCCGCGGTAGTGCACCCGCACCACGTCGGTGGCGGCCGGGGTCGCGCCTTGGCCGGCCTCGAGCTGGCGGAACACCAGGCCGCTGGCGGTGACCACCGCGCTGGGTTCGGCGGCGGCGGCCTTCAGGGCCGGATGCAGCGCGGCCGGGGCGGTGGCCGCGGGTGCCGTGGGCGCCGTCTGTGCGCCGGCGGGGCCGGCCAGGGCGGCCGACAGCACGAGTGCGAGGCCTGCGGATGAGGGGTGCTTGAACGCTTGCATGAGGGGTCGGATCGCGAAGGACGGGTGCCTAGACTAGCAGCGAGCGTCCCGACCACACCCTGGGGTCACACATGCCACGCCGACCATTGCCCGACCGCCGCACTTCCGCCCACCCGGCCCCTCGCGCCACGCCGCGCCTGTGGCCCCGCCGGCAGGGGGTGCTGGGCCTGGCGGGTGGCTTGGTGCTGGCCCTGGCCGTGCTGCTGCTCACGAGCGCGCCTGCCCAGGCCCGCTTCGAGCAGGGCCAGGCCGCCGCCGAGGCCGGTGACCTGGCCGGCGCGCGCGGCCACTGGCTGCAAGCTGCCGAAGCGGGCGATGCCCGAGCCATGACGGCGCTGGCAGAACTCTTCGACGACGACGATCCCACCCAGGCGGCCGCGGCCGCGGCCTGGCTGCACCGCGCCGCCGAGCGGGGCTTTGCGCTGGCGCAGACCCGTCTGGCGGTGCTGCACCTGTCAGGCCGCGGTGTCGAGCGCGACCCGGCCGTGGCGCGGCGCTGGATGCAGCGCGCTGCCGACCAGGGCTTTGCGCCGGCCGAGTACCGGCTGGGCCTGATGTTCGACCACGGCCAGGGCATCGCGGCCGATGCGCGTGCGGCCGTCGTCTGGTACCGGCGCGCCGCGCTGCAAGGCCACGCGGCAGCGCAGAACGACCTCGGCGTGATGCTGTTGCAGGGCCAGGGCGTGGCGCGGGACCGCGCGGCAGCGGCCGACTGGTTCGGCCAGAGCGCCGCCCAGGGGCATGCGCTGGGCGAGTTCAACTTTGGTCTGGCCCTGCTGCGCGGCTGGGGCCGCCCGGCCGATGCCGAGGCCGGGCTGGGCTGGCTGCACCGTTCGGCGCTGCAGGCGCATGCGCCGGCGATGCGCGAACTCGGGCGTGCGCTGCTCGGTGCACCCGGGGTTGCCGCCGACGCCAACGCCGCCGCGCGCTGGCTGCAGCAGGCTGCCCGCCACGACGACGGCGAGGCGATGGCCATGCTGGGCTCGCTGCTCGCCCGTGGTGTGGGCCTGGCCGAAGACGCACGGGCTGCCTGCGACTGGTACCGCCAGGCCGCCGACCTGGGCGTGGCGCTTGGCGAATACGGGCTTGGCGCCTGTTATGCCGTTGGTGATGCCCTGCCGCGCGACGAGGCGGCCGCTCGTGCCTGGATGCACAAGGCCGCCGAGCGCGGCCTGGCCATCGCGCAGGAGCAGCTGGCGCTGATGCTCACGCGCGGCCGCGGCGGCGCGGTCGACATGGCGGCGGCCCGCCTGTGGCACCGAAGGGCGGCCGAGCAGGGCCACGAGCCGTCTCGCCTGGCGCTGGCGGCCTTGCCGCCGGGCTGAGGGCGGCTGGCGCCACGCGCCCGTCTGCCCTTCAGCGCTTGGCGGCCACCAGCGACGCGACCCAGTCGTCGAGCATGCGCTTCTCGTAGCCCAGCGCGCCCGAGTGCGAGGCCCGCAGCGAACGGAAGAAGTAGTTCGGGTCGCTGAGGTCGGCGTCACCACTGGCCAGCGTGCGGCTGCCGTCGCTCAGGTGGTAGCGCAGGCTGATGCGCGGCCAGTCGGCACGGCCGCGCAGCACGCGCACGTCCTGGTGGAAGCGGCCGAAGGGTTCGAGTTCGCCGGCGAGCTCGAGATCGGTGACCTCGATACGCAGCGTCTGCCCGTCGGGCAACTGGCGACCCAGGCCCTTGAGGTGTTCGGCCAGCGTCTCCAGCGTGCGCTCGCGGTCGAAGCTGCCGCGGCCGGCATCGGCGAACTTCTCGGGCTCGATCCACTTCACCTGCACCTGGCCGGCAGCCAGCGCCGGTGGCGCCAGCGTGGTGGCCATCGCAAACAGCAGCGCAGCGGCGCCGGCAAGGGCAACGGGGCGTGTCATGGCGGGTTCTCCTGGTGGATCGGGGATACCCGCATCCTGCCTGAGCCGCGGCATGTCTGCGCAAGCCCTTTGCCGATCTTTACCCGCTCAGCCGCCGGCCCAGCCGTCCTTGAGCGTCGTGATGCGGTTGAACAGCGGTGCGCCCGGGCGGTGCGCCTCGCGGTCGGCGACGAAGTAGCCGTGGCGCTCGAACTGGAAGCGGCTTTCCGCAGCCACGTTGGCCAGCGAGGGCTCGAGCCAGGCCTGCACGAGCACCTTGCTCTGCGGGTTGACGACCTCGCGGAAGTCGCGCCCGTCGGCATCGGGCTGCGGCGCGGTGAAGAGGCGGTCGTACAGCACCACTGGCGCGGCCACGGCGTCGGCCTGGCCGACCCAGGTGATGGTGCCCTTCACCTTGACGGCGTCGGCCCCCGGCGTGCCGCTCTTGGTGTCGGGCACGACGCGCGCGTGCACGCCGGTGATGGCGCCGGCGGCGTCTTTCTCGCAGCCGGTGCACTCCACCACCATGCCGTACTTCAGGCGCACCTTGTTGCCGGGCACAACGCTGCCATCGGGCAGCGTTTGGGGGGGGTACAGGCGGAAGAAGCCCTTGGGCGGTGCTTCAGCAAAGTCGTCGCGCTCGATCCATACCGTGCGTGAGAGGCCGAAGTGGCGCATACCCAGTTCGGGCCGCTGCGGGTGCGCGGGGGCCTGGCACGGCTCGACATGGGCCTCGCTGCCGAAGACCTCGGCCCAGTTCTGCAGCACCAGCGGCACCGGGTCGAGCACGGCCATGGCGCGCGGGGCCTGCCCTTCGAGGTCGTTGCGCAGGCTCTGCTCGAGCACCGAGTAGTCGAGCCAGATGTTCGTCTTGCTCGCACCGGTGCCGTCGGCCATGGCGCGGATGGCCGCCGGCGTGTAGCCGCGCCGCCGCAGGCCGAAGATCGTGGGCATGCGCGGGTCGTCCCAGCCGTCGACGATGCCTTCTTCCACCAGCGCGCGCAGCTTGCGCTTGCTGGTGACGACGTAGCTCAGGTTCAGCCGGCCGAACTCGTACTGCCTGGGCAGCGGGTGGGCCAGCAGGCCCAGGCGCGCCAGGTTCTCGAGCAGCCAGTCGTAGAACGGGCGCTGGTCTTCGAACTCCAGCGTGCAGATGCTGTGCGTGATGCCTTCGAGCGCGTCTTCGATCGGGTGCGCATAGGTGTACATCGGGTAGATGCACCAGCGGCTCCCGGTGTTGTGGTGCACCGCGCGCTTGATGCGGTACAGGGCCGGGTCGCGCAGGTTGATGTTCGGCGAGGCCATGTCGATCTTCGCGCGCAGCACCATCGCGCCATCGGCATGCAGCCCGTCGCGCATCTCGCGCAGCCGCGCCAGGTTCTCGGCCGGCGTGCGGCCGCGGTAGGGGCTGTCGGTGCCGGGCGTGGTGAAGTCGCCGCGGTTGGCGCGCATGGCCTCGGCGCTCTGCTCGTCGACATAGGCCAGGCCGTCGGCCACCAGCGCCTCGGCGGCGCGGTACATGAAGTCGAAGTAGTCGCTGGCGTAGAAGAGGTGCGTGGTGTCGTTCGCGGCCCAGTCGAAGCCCAGCCAGTGCACGGCCTCGATGATGGCGTCGACGTACTCCTGCTCTTCCTTCTCGGGGTTGGTGTCGTCGAAGCGCAGGTGGCAGACGCCGCCGTAGTCGCGCGCCAGGCCGAAGTTCAGGCAGATGCTCTTGGCGTGGCCCACGTGCAGGTAGCCGTTGGGCTCGGGCGGGAAGCGCGTGCGGATCTTCGCCGGATCGGGCCCGCCGGCCGCGTGGTGGGCGGCGTCGCCCGGGCCGCCACCCCACTGCCGGCCTTGCAGCGTGCCCGCACCGAGATCGCGTTCGATGATGCCGCGCAGGAAGTTGGCGGGCGGTGCGGCAGCGGCGGCCGTGGTGGGCTTGGGGGCGGACATGGTGCGGCGATTCTAGGGACGCCCCTGCGTACCACGGGCTATGCCGATCGACGGATCAGCGCCTCAGGCCCACAGCATCTGCCCCAGCATGCGCCCCGGCAGCAGCGTGAAGGCCCCGGCCACCAGGCAGGCGCTGAGGTACAGGCGCTGCATCACCTTGCGGGGGCCCTGCACCTGGTGCGAACGCGCGTAGTGCACACCCAGCGGCAGCATCACCAGCACCAGCAGCGTGAGCAGGTGGATGGGGCCGAAGCCGCCGATGTTGGGAAACTCCGACGGCATGAACAGGCTGGTCAGCGCCGCCGTGGCCATCAGCGCCACCCACGCCCAGCCGCCCACCCGGTGGGCCATGCGCCCCTTGCGGCCGATGAGCAACCAGCCACCGAGCACGGTGGTTCCGATCATCGAGACGATGTGGGCGAAGACGATGGGCTCGTTGACGGCGATCTCGGCAAAGGTGGTCATGGCGGGCTCCGCTGGGTCGATGGACGCCATGGTCGCGGCGCCTGCCGGCCCGCTCCAGCGGCCTGCGACAAGCGGGCGTCGGCCGTCGCGAAGCGGCCCCGCCGCTGCGCGGATGCAGCGGCTACTGGCCCTTGAACAGGTGCGCGTACAGCCGGCTGGCCGTCACCGTCTCGGGCCGGCCGCGCAGCTTGAGCGTGACCTTGCCCGATTCCTCGCGCCGCGCCTGCTCGATGCAGCGCGCCTGCACCACGGTGCCGCGGTGCACCTGCCAGAACACCGCGGTGTCGAGCATCGGCAGCAGCTCGCGCAGCGACTGCCGGATCAGGTGCTCGCGCGCGGCGGTGACGACGCGCACGTACTTGTCGGCGGCCTCGAAGTAGATCACCTCGTCCACCGGCACGAAGTGCACGACGCTGCCGACCTGGGCCTGGATCACCTCCAGCCTGGCCGCAGGCGGCGCGCTGGCGACGGCCGCGCCGCCCAGCAGCGAGCGCAGCTGCGCCACCGCCGCATCGAGCGCCTGCGCCGGTGCCGGGGCCTGCCGCTGGCGCTCGTGCAGCCGCTGCTGCAGCCGCTGCACGCAGGCGGCCAGCCGCGGCGGATCGACCGGTTTCACCAAGTAGTCGGCGGCCTGCGCCTCGAAGGCGGCGAGCGCGTGGTCGCTGTAGGCGGTGACGAACACGATGAGCGGAAACGGCGCGCTGCCCGCGCCCTGCGGCCAGTCTTCGGCCAGCGCGGCAGCGGCTTCCAGCCCGGTGCAGCCGGGCATGCGGATGTCGAAGAAGGCCAGCGTCGGCTGCAGCGCCAGCGTCTGCGCCACCGCCTGCAGCCCGTCGCCCACGGTGGCCAGCACCTCCAGGCCCGGCCACAGGCGCAGCAACTCCTGGCGCAGGTGGGCGGCGAGCAGCGGTTCGTCTTCGGCGATCAGGGCGGTCGGGTTCATGGCGTGGGCGTGGGCAGGGTGGCCGGTGCGGCAACGGGCACGGCCGTGCGCGGCAGCCGGATCGTCGCCACGGTGCCGCCGTCGGCGTCGGGCGCCGGTGCCACCACCAGGCTGGCGCGCGCGCCGTGCAGCGTGGCCAGCCGCTCGCGCACCTGGGCCAGGCCGAAGCGCGTGCCCGCCGTGGCGGTGGCCGCCTGCGCCAGGCCGATGCCGGTGTCGCGCACCTGCAGCACCAGCATCTCGCCGTCTGCGTGCGCGCTCACCACCAGCCGGCCGCCGGCCACGTGCGGCTCCAGGCCGTGCTTGATGGCGTTTTCCACCAGCGGCTGCAGCAGCAGCGGCGGCACCGGCTGCGCGGCCAGCGCGGGCGGCAGCTCGAGCACTACCTGCAGCCGCGGCCCCATGCGGATGGCCATCAGCGCCAGGTAGTCGGCCACGCGCGCGTACTCGGTGGCCAGCGGGTGCGCGGGCAGCCGCGAGGCCTCGAGCGTGGCGCGCAGGAAGGCGATCAGCCGGTCGAGCATCTGCTGCGCGGCGGCGGCGTCCACCCCGATCAGCACGCGCAGGTTGGCCAGCGTGTTGAACAGCATGTGCGGCTCGAGCTGGCTCTGCAGCAGCTTGAGCTGGTTCTCGGCCGCCGCACGCTCGGCGGCCTCGGCCTGCGCCTTGGCGCTGGCCAGGCGCTCCCGGCTGCTGATCACCCCGATGAAGGCCAGCGTCGCCAGCAGGCTGACGAACAGCGTGACCTGCGTGTTGCGGCTGGCGAGGTCGTAGATCGGCGGCGAGTTGAAGCCGGTGATGGCGTCGGCCAGCCACTGCCCGAGGGGCGGGCCCAGCAGCACGCAGGCCACGGTGGAAGGCCACACGCCGGCCCAGCCGCTGTCCCAGCCGGCGGACGAGGGCGCGAGGCCGCGCCAGGCGCGCACATGGTCGTAGAGCCAGGCGTGCAGCAGGCCGCCGCCGTCGTTGATGGTGACGCAGGCCAGGCCGATGCAGAACGAGTACAGCAAGCGGTAGCGGAACGTCCCGCCACTGGCCAGCGTGAACATCACGGCGATCGCCGTGCACACCGCGGCCAGCAGCAGCGCGGTGGTCGGCGCGCGCCGGAGCCAGCGTTGCCGGCTCAGGGCCAGGGCGGTGTCGGGGCGGAGGTGCATCGCCGGGCATTGTCGGCGGGCCGGTGCGGCAAGCGTCGTCTGCCGCGACGGCCCGGCGCCCGGAGTCGCGAGATGGCCTGCAGACGGCGCCAGCCGACAGTTGCCGTCGCCGCGCGGCAGGCGCACGATGCGGGCCCATGGCATCGACACCCCCGACCCTGCGTCCCGCCCGCCCCGACGACGCCCTGGTGCTGGGCGCGCTGGCGGCACAGGTGTTCCTGGACACCTACGCCACCGACGGCATCCGGCCGGCCCTCGTGCGCGAGGTGCAGCAGGCGTTCGGCCCCGAGGCCATCGGCGCCTTGCTGGCGCGGCCGGCGGGCGGCCTGCTGGTGTCCGAGCGCCAGGGGCATCTGCTCGGCTTCGTGCAGTTCATGCCGGGGGCCCGCCACCACGTGGTGGACGACGGGGCAGACGGCCCGGCCGGCCCGGCCACCGCCGAGATCGAGCGCCTCTACGTGCTGCGCCACTTCCAGGGCCAGGGGCTCGGCAAGGCGCTGATGGCGGCTGCGGCCGCGCAGGCGCGCGACGCCGGGTGCACGCGCCTGTGGCTCACGGCCTGGGTCGGCAACGCCCATGCCCGGGCCTGGTATCGCCGCCAGGGCTGGCGCGACATCGGTGCCACGCCCCACTGCTTCGAGGGCGAGAGCTTCGAGAACCGCGTGCTGGTGAAGCACGCCTGAGGCCGCGGCCTCAGCGCCTGCGCGAGCCGCCCAGCAGCGAGCCCAGCACGCCGCGCACGATCTCGCGGCCCACGGCCGAGCCGATGCTGCGCACCGCCGAGCCGGCCGCGGCCTGCACCAGCCCGGGCCGCTGGCCACCGCGCGGGCCGGTGCTGCCGAGCATCATGTCCTTCACCATGTCCATCATGCCGCCGCCACCACTGGCGGGTGCCGCCGCGCCGCCGCCGGCGGGCAGGCCGCCGGGTGCCGCCGGGGCCGGCGTGTTGGCGCGGGCCTTGAGCATCTCGTAGGCCGACTCGCGGTCGATCGTCTTCTCGTACGTGCCCGCCACCAGGCTGCCGGCCAGCAGCGCCTGGCGCTGCGCCGGCGTGATGGGGCCGATCTGGCTGCCCGGCGGCAGCACGTAGACGCGCTCGGTCACGCTCGGGCGGCCCTTGCTGTCGAGCAGGCTCACCAGCGCCTCGCCCACGGCCAGCTCCTGGATGGCCGTGGCCATGTCGCCGATGCTTGGGTTGGCGCGCATCGTGTCGGCGGCGGCCTTCACCGCCTTCTGGTCGCGCGGCGTGAAGGCGCGCAGCGCGTGCTGCACGCGGTTGCCCAGCTGCGCCAGCACGGTGTCGGGCACGTCGAGCGGGTTCTGCGTCACGAAGTACACGCCCACGCCCTTGCTGCGCACCAGGCGCACCACGAGCTCGATGCGTTCCACCAGCGCCGCGGGGGCGTCCTTGAACAGCAGGTGCGCCTCGTCGAAGAAGAACACCAGCTTGGGCTTGTCGAGGTCGCCCACCTCGGGCAGCGTCTCGAACAGCTCGCTCAGCATCCACAGCAGGAAGGTGGCGTACAGGCGCGGCGCGTTCATCAGCTTGTCGGCCGTGAGCACGTTGATCACACCGTGGCCGTTGACCGTCTGCATGAAGTCGGCGATGTCGAGCATGGGCTCGCCGAAGAACTTGTCGCCGCCTTGTTCCTCGATCTGCAGCAGGCCGCGCTGGATGGCGCCCACGCTGGCGGCGCTGATGTTGCCGTACTCGGTGGTGAACTGCTTGGCGTTGTCGCCCACGTACTGCAGCATCGCCCGCAGGTCTTTCATGTCGAGCAGCGCCATGCCGGCGTCGTCGGCGATCTTGAAGACCAGGTTCAGCACGCCGGCCTGCGTGTCGTTCAGCGCCAGCATGCGCGCCAGCAGCAGCGGGCCCATGTCCGAAACGGTGGCGCGCACCGGGTGGCCGGCCTCGCCGAACACGTCCCACAGCGTGGCCGGGCACTCGATGGGCTCGGGCTCGGGCAGGCCGCGCTCGGCCAGGATGCCTTTCACCTTGGGCGGCAGCGCGCCGCGCTGGGTGACGCCGGTGAGATCGCCCTTCACGTCGGCCATGAACACCGGCACGCCGATCTTGCTGAAGTTCTCGGCCAGCGTCTGCAGCGTGATCGTCTTGCCAGTGCCGGTGGCGCCGGTGATGAGGCCGTGGCGGTTGGCCAGGGCGGGCAGCAAGTGGCACTCGGTGCTGCCGCGCTGGGCGACGAGAATGGGATCGGGCATGCAGCAGACTCCACAGGGCAGATGGCGTGCCCCGCAGTCTAAGGCGCTACTGCACGAAACGGCCGTCTCGCCCGACCAGGGCCAGGTCCACAAAGGCGCTGCCGGTGTGGTTGCCGCTCTGCCAGCGCAGCGAAACGCCGCCGAGATTGGAGTTGACACCTTCGGCCGCCGCAACCAGCCGTTCGCGTGTGGGCGCAGGGCCGGCAGCACGCAGCGCCACCAGCAGGGCCTTGGCCGTCATGAAGCCCTCCAGGCCGCCGTAGCCCAGCACCGGGGGCGCGCCGTTGGATGCCGCCTCGGCCATGCGCAGCTGGTATTCGCGTGCCAGCGCCGTCTTGCCCGACAGCGGGTTGGGCACGATCTGCGCAAACACCATGCCATGCGCCAGATCGCCGAGCGAGCGTGCCAGCGGCGTCGAGCCCGAGTTCACGCCCCAGAACACGGTGCGCGAGCCGCTGGCGCGGGCGCTGCGGATGAGCTTTTCGTAGACGCCGGCCGAACCATGATTGAAGACGAGGTCGACGCCGCGTTCGGCCGCCTCGCGGTTCAGCTGCCGCAGGCCGGCGTCGTCGATGTCGTTGCGAAACTGCAGTCCGCCACCGAAGCCGATGCCGATCTCCTTGCACAGCCGTTCGACGTTGCCCAGGTGCTCGCGCCCGGTGTCGGAGTCGGCGTGCATGAGCGCGGCCTTCTTCAGCCCCACGCGGTGGCCTTGCTGCAGCAGGGCGCGGAACTCCTCGCGATGCTCGGCGCGCACCGGGAACACCAGTCGCTGGTGCGGCCGGCGCAGCCCCGGTGAGCCGGCCATGGGCCCGATGAATGGGATGCCGCGTTCGACAGCCACCTTCAGCACCGCCATCGAAGGCCCGCCTTCGAGCGAGCCAAAGAAGGCGAACACGTCCGCGTCGGCCAGCGTGCGGGCATGTGCTTCGGCCTTGCCGGCGTTGTTGTCGTCGTCCAGCGTCTTCAGCGTGACGCGGCGACCGAAGACGCCGCCGCGCCGATTGGCATCGTTCAGGCAGGCCACGATGCCGGCTTGTGCCTCGGTCGCGTAGGCGTTCTTGCCGCTCTGCAGCGCGATGCTCTGGCCGAGCGTGATGCTGTCGGCGGCCAGACCCGGCACCGTGTCAGCCTGCGCGTGCAGACGGGGCGCCGCCAGGCTGGCCGTGATGCCCAGGATGAAGGGACGACGGGTGTTCATAGGGGCATTCTGCCGGCGGCCCACGCGCCAGGTGTGGTCAAGAAGTCGGTTTTGGCCCAGAAACGTGTGCTGGTGCCGCTGTCAACGCTTCGACCTGCACGAGCGTGTCGTGGCACCAGGCGCGGTCGCCCTGGTCCAGGCGGTCGAAAGCCAGGCGCTGGCGGGCCAGGGCCGCGGTGAACCCGCTGCGCTGACCCTCGGCGGCCTCGACGCGCGCCAGCGCGGCCCAGCCGAAAAACGCTTCCAGGGCGGTATCGCCTTCTCGCGCGACGATCGCCAGGCAGGCTGTGGCGTGGTGGCGTGCGAGCGCCGGCCGCCCTGCGGCCAGCGTGCAGAGTGCGAGCCGGTAGTGCGCCCGCTCCTCGTGCAGCCAGGTGCCGGCGCGCCGCCAGTACACCAGTCCCAGCTCGGCGGCCTGCAGCATCAAGGCTTCCATGCTGGCATCGCGGGCGGGCAATTCCTCCAGCGCGGCGGCGATGTTGTTGCCGGCCACGGCCAATGCGCGCACGGCGGGGTCGGTGTCGGACAACTCGGCCCGCTCGGCGGCGGCTGCGGCCTTGGCCAGCAGAGTGCCTGCGCGCGGCGCGTCGCGGTCGGCCAGGTTCGAGGCCGCCAGCGCACGCACGCGCACGGCCTCGGCTTCGCCGACGTCGGCGGTGACGGTGGCGTCGCCGCCGGTCAGCGCCAGGCTGCGATCGAACAGCGCCGCGCTGGCTCGGGCCGCCTCGCCGGCGGCGGCGTGGCCGGCCAGCCGGGCCAGCAGGGCACGGCCTTCGGCCAGATGCTCGGGTCGGCCGAGGTGCGCGCCGGCCACATGGTGGGCCAGGCGCAGCAGGCCGTCGACGGCGTCGTCGTCGGCGGCCAGGGCGGCGCCGGTGGTGGCGGTGTCGGCCAGCACGCCGGCGGGGTCGTCGGGGTGGCGGTTCCAGGCGTCGTCGAGCCAGCTGGCGTAGTTCATGGCCAAGCTCTCCTCCTCATGGCCGGCAGCCTAGCGGGGCCCCGGGCCGGGCGCCAGCCCCGCCCCCCGTAAAATGCCGGCCCCGACACCCGACGAACAGAAGCACCCCCATGGCCGGTCATTCCAAGTGGGCCAACATCCAGCACCGCAAGGGCCGGCAGGATGAAAAGCGCGGCAAGGCCTGGACGCGCGTGATCCGCGAGATCATGGTCGCGGCCCGCCTGGGCGGCGGCGACCCGACGGCCAACCCGCGCCTGCGCCTGGCCATCGAAAAGGCCAAGGCGGTGAACCTGCCGGTCGACACCGTCAAGCGCAACATCGACAAGGCCACCGGCAACCTCGAAGGCGTGAGCTACGAGGAGATCCGTTACGAGGGCTACGGCATCGGCGGCGCCGCCATCATCGTCGACTGCATGACCGACAACCGCGTGCGCACCGTGGCCGAGGTGCGGCATGCCTTCAGCAAGTACGGCGGCAACATGGGCACCGAGGGCTCGGTGGCCTTCCAGTTCAAGCACTGCGGGCAGCTGGTCTTTGCACCCGGCACGAGCGAAGACAAGGTCATGGAAGTGGCGCTGGAAGCCGGCGCCGAAGACGTGATCACCGACGACGACGGCGCCATCGAGGTGCTCTCGGCTCCGGCCGACTTCGAAGCCGTGAAGGCCGCGCTGGAGGCCGCCGGCCTGAAGCCCGAGCTGGCCGAGGTCACCTGGCGCGCCGAGAACCCGGTGGACGTGGCCGGCGAAGACGCCGCGCGCATGCAGAAGCTGCTCGACGTGATCGAGGACCTGGACGACGTGCAGGACGTCTTTCACAACGCCGTCCTCAAGGAATGAAGGTCCTCGTCGTGGGCAGTGGCGGGCGCGAACACGCGCTGGCCTGGAAGCTGGCGCAGGCCGCCCGTGTGCAGACCGTGTTCGTGGCCCCCGGCAACGGCGGCACCGCGGCCGACCCGGTGCTGAAGAACGTGCCCTTCAATGGCGTGACCGACATCGCCGAGCTGGCCGACTTTGCTGCCGCCGAGAAGGTGGCGCTCACCGTCGTGGGCCCCGAGGCGCCGCTGGCCGCCGGCATCGTCGACCAGTTCCGCGCCCGCGGCCTGCGCGTCTTCGGCCCCACGCAGGCGGCGGCGCAGCTCGAAAGCTCCAAGAGCTTCGCCAAGGACTTCATGCAGCGCCACGGCATCCCGACCGCGCTGTACGCCACCTTCACCGACGCCGCCGCGGCGCACGAACACGTGCGCAAGCACGGCGCGCCCATCGTCATCAAGGCCGACGGCCTGGCAGCGGGCAAGGGCGTGGTCGTGGCCCTGAGCGACGACGAAGCCCATGCCGCCATCGACCACATGCTCACCACCGTGGGCGAGCGCGTGGTGATCGAGGAGTTCATGGCCGGCGAGGAGGCCAGCTTCATCGTCGTCTCCGACGGCCGCGACGTCGTGGCGCTGGCCACCAGCCAGGACCACAAGCGCGTGGGCGAGGGCGACACCGGCCCCAACACCGGCGGCATGGGTGCGTACTCGCCGGCCCCGGTGGTGACGCCCGACGTGCATGCGCGCGTGATGCGCGAGATCGTGCAGCCCACCATCGCCGGCATGGCGCGCGACGGTCACCCGTTCACCGGCTTCCTGTACGCCGGGCTGATGATCGACGCGCAAGGCCGCCCGCGCACGGTGGAGTTCAACGCACGCCTGGGCGACCCCGAGGCCGAGGTCATCCTGATGCGGCTGAAGAGCGATCTCTTCGAGCTGCTGATGGCCGCCACTGACGGCCAGCTCGGCACGGTCGAGCTGCAATGGGACCGCCGCGTCGCGCTCGGCGTGGTGGTGGCCGCGCACGGCTACCCGGCCGCACCGCGCAAGGGCGACGCCATCACGGCGCTGCCGCCCGCCACGCCCGAGCTGCAGGTGTTCCACGCCGGCACCGTGGCCGACGGCGCGGCCCTGCGCAGCAGCGGCGGGCGTGTGCTGTGCGTCACCGCGCTGGGCGACAGCGTGCGCGTGGCGCAGCAGCAGGCGCTGGCCGCCGTGCGCCAGGTGCAGCTGCCGGGCGCGCACTGGCGCAACGACGTCGGCCACCGCGCCATCAAACACTGAACGGCACCGAACGCAGTGAGCACTGCAAGGACAATCATGGTCGACACCACCGCGGTCCGCGAATACCTGCTGGGCCTGCAAGGCCGCATCGTTGCGGCCTTCGAAGAAGAAGACGGCACGCCCTTCCGGCGCGACGGCTGGCAGCGCCCGGCCGGCGGCAAGCTCGAGGGCGACGGCCTGAGCCAGCTGGTCGAAGAAGGCGGCGTGCTCGAGCGCGGCGGCTGCAACTTCAGCCACGTGAAGGGCGCCGCGCTGCCGCCCAGCGCCACCGCCCACCGCAAAGAGCTGGCCGGCGCGCGCTTCGAGGCCCTGGGCGTGAGCCTGGTGATGCACCCGCGCAACCCCTACGTGCCCACCGTGCACATGAACGTGCGCATGCTGGCGGCGTTTCCGGAAGCGGGTGAGCCGGTCGTGTGGTTCGGCGGCGGCATGGACCTCACGCCCTACTACGGCTTCGAGGAAGACGCGGTGCACTTCCACCGCACCTGTGCCGACGCGCTGGCGCCGCACGGGGCGGGGCTGTACCCGCGCTTCAAGCCCTGGTGCGACGAGTACTTCTTTCTGAAGCACCGCGCCGAGGCGCGCGGCATCGGCGGCATCTTCTTCGACGACCACACCGACGGCGGCTTCGAGGGCGGCTTCGCGCTCATCCGCGCCGTGGGCGATGCCTTCGTGCCCGCCTACCGGCCCATCGTGCAGCGGCGTCGCAGCATGGCCTACGGCGAACGCGAGCGCGACTTCCAGGCCTACCGGCGTGGGCGTTACGTCGAGTTCAACCTGGTGTGGGACCGCGGTACGCACTTCGGGCTGCATGGCGACGGCCGCACCGAGAGCATCCTGATGAGCATGCCGCCCATCGTGAAGTGGCGCTACGACTGGAAGCCCGAGGCCGGCAGCGCCGAGGCGAAGCTGTACACCGACTTCCTGCCGCCGCGCGACTGGCTGGCGGCGTGACGCGGGGCTTCGACAGGCTCAGCCCGGCCGGATCAGATCCGTTCGCCCTGAGCTTGTCGAAGGGCCCTGGCCACGCGCACCCGTTCGCACTGAGCCTGTCGAAGTGCCTTCCCCCCTGACCCCCACCCCATGAGCCGCATCGGCCTCTTCGGCGGCACCTTCGACCCCGTGCACCGCGCCCACGTGGCGCTGGCCCACGCCGCGCTCGATGCGCTGGCGCTCGACACCGTGCGCTGGGTGCCCACCGGCCAGCCCTGGCAAAAGCAAGGCGGCCGCGTCGTCAGCCCCGCCGCGCACCGCCTGGCCATGGTGCAAGCCGCCATCGCCCACGAGCCCCGCTTCGTGCTCAGCCGCATCGAGCTCGACCGCCCCGGCCCCAGCTTCACCCTCGACACCGTGCGCGCACTGCAGGCCGCCGAGCCCGGCCACGCCTGGGTGCTGCTCATCGGCCAGGACCAGTACGCCAACCTGCACACCTGGGCGCACTGGCGCGAGCTGCTCGCCCTGGTGGAACTGGCCGTGGCCAACCGCCCCGGCCCGGCGCGCGCCCCGCACCCCGAGGTGCAAGCCCACCCGCACCGCATGGTGCCGCTGCCCATGCTCGACATCAGCAGCACCCAGATCCGCGCCGCCGCGGCGCTGGGGCACGACCTTTCGCCGATGGTGCCGCCCGAGGTGGCGCGCTATATTGCCCGGCACCGCCTGTACGCAGGCGACGAACCCGACACAAGGAGTTGAATCTGGACATCCGCAAGCTGCAGCGCGCCATCGTCGATGGCCTGGAAGACGTCAAGGCCCAGCACATTGCCGTGTTCAACACCGAGCACCTGAGCTCGATGTTCGAGCGGGTCATCGTGGCCAGCGGCACCAGCAACCGGCAGACCAAGGCCCTGGCGGCCAGCGTGCGCGACAGCGTCAAGAGCCGCGGCATGCAGGTGCTCGCCACCGAGGGCGAGGAAAACGGCGAGTGGATCATCGTCGACTGCGGCGCCGCCGTGGCGCACATCATGCAGCCCGCGGTGCGCGAGTACTACCACCTCGAAGAGATCTGGGGCGGCAAGCCGGTGCGCATGAAGGCCGGCGACGCGCCCAAGGGCCTGGTGAAGGCCAGCGAGCCCGAACCCGAGCCCGAGCCCGAGAAGCGCCGGCGCGCACCGGCCAAGAAGACCGCCAAGACCGCCGCGACACCCGCGGCCAAGCCCGCAGCCAAAAAGTCCCCCGCCCGCAAGGCCCCGGCGCGCCCGGCCACGTCCAACCGCACGCCCGACCCGGCCCCCGCCCGCAAGGCCGCCCCGGCGCGCAAGGCCCCGGCCGCGAAGAAAACCTCGCGCAGCGGATGAAGCTGCTGGTGGTGGCCGTGGGCCAGCGCCAGCCGGCTTGGGCCGACACCGCCTGGGCCGATTTCGCCAAGCGCTTTCCGCCCGAGTTGCGGCTGGAACTGCGCGAACTGAAAGCCGAGCCGCGCAGCACCGGCAAGACCGCCGCGCAATGCATGGCCGCCGAGGCGCAGCGCTTCGAGGCCGCGCTCGCCAAGGAAGCCCGGCCGCGCCGCGTGGTGCTCGATGAGCGCGGCACCCGCCTCACCACCCTGCAGCTGGCCGAACGCCTGCGCGCCTGGCGCGACGACGGCCGCGACGCCGCCTTGCTGGTGGGCGGCCCCGACGGCCTGGACCCGGCGCTGAAGCAGACGGCCGACGAAACCCTGCGCCTGAGCGACCTGACGCTGCCGCACGCCCTGGCCCGCGTGCTGCTGGTGGAGGCGCTGTACCGCGCCCACAGCGTGCTCGAAGGCCACCCCTACCACCGCGAATGAAGCACGGTTTTGTCTACCTCGCCTCGCAAAGCCCGCGCCGGCAGCAGCTGCTGGGGCTGATCGGTGCACGCCTGGAGCCGCTGCTGCCCGACGCCGACGAAGACGCCGAAGCCCTGGAGGCCACACGCCCCGGCGAGGCCCCGGCCGACTACGTGCAGCGTGTCACCCGCGCCAAGCTGGCCGCCGCACGGCAGCGCCTGCAGCGCCGCGGCCTGCCGCCGGCGCCCATCTTGTGTGCCGACACCACCGTGGCACTGGGCCGCGCCATCCTGGCCAAGCCGGCCGACCACACCGAGGCGGCCGCCATGCTGCAGCGCCTGTCGGGCCGCGCGCACCGCGTGTACACGGCAGTGGCCGTGCACGATGGCCGGCGCATCCACGCGGCGCTGAGCAACTCGCGCGTGCGCATGGCGGCGCTGCCGCGGGCCGTGCTGGCGGCCTACGTGGCCAGCGGCGAGCCCATGGGCAAGGCAGGTGCCTACGCCATCCAGGGCGCGCTGGCGGGCTGGATCGAGCGCATCGACGGCAGCCACAGCGGCATCATGGGGCTGCCTCTTTTCGAGACCACGCAACTGCTGCGCGCCGCTGGCGTGCAGCTGGCGCTGTAGAGCGCGCAGCAGCAAAGCGCCCGCACCCGGCGCAGGAGACATCCATGAGCGTGCAAGACATCCTGATCAACTGGGCCCCGCAAGAAACCCGCGTGGCCGTGGTCGAAAACGGCGCCGTGCAAGAGCTGCACATCGAGCGCACGCTCGAGCGCGGCCTGGTCGGCAACGTCTACCTGGGCAAGGTGGTGCGCGTGCTGCCGGGCATGCAGAGCGCCTTCATCGACATCGGCCTGGAGCGTGCCGCCTTCCTGCACGTGGCCGACCTGAACCCCGGCCCCAAGACCGATGCGCCGCTGGTGCCCATCGAGCGCCAGGTGTTCGAGGGCCAGACGCTCACGGTGCAGGTGATCAAGGACGCCATCGGCACCAAGGGCGCGCGGCTGAGCTCGCAGGTCAGCATCGCCGGGCGCATGCTGGTGTTTCTGCCGCACGACAACCACATCGGCATCAGCCAGAAGATCGGCAGCGCCGAGCTGCGCGAGAGCCTGCGCGCACGTGTCACGGCGCTGGCGCATGCCGAGGGAAAAGACGGCAAAGAGGGCACCGGTGGCTTCATCCTGCGCACCAACGCCGAAGAGGCCAGCGACGAAGAGCTGGCCGACGACATCCGCTACCTGCGCCGCACCTGGGCCACCATCCGCGAGCGCGCGATGCGCCAGCCCACGGGCACGCTGCTGCACCAGGACCTCACGCTCGCCGAGCGCGTGCTGCGCGACCTGGCCAACGAGCACACCGCCACCATCCGCATCGACAGCCGCATGCAGTGCGACGCGCTCAAGGCCTTTGGTGCCACCTACACGCCGGGCTCGGTGCACAAGCTGGAGCTGTACCGCGGCGAGCGGCCGATCTTCGATCTGTTCGGCATCGAAGAAGAGATCGCTCGCGCGCTGGCGCGGCGCGTGGAGCTCAAGAGCGGCGGCTACTTGATCATCGACCAGACCGAGGCGCTGACGACCATCGACGTCAACACCGGCGGCTTCGTGGGCGCGCGCAACTTTGACGACACGATCTTCAAGACCAACCTCGAGGCCGCCGGTGCGATGGCGCGGCAGCTGCGCCTGCGCAACCTGGGCGGCATCATCATCGCCGACTTCATCGACATGACGAACGAGGCCCACCAGCAGGCCGTGCTGGCCGAGCTGAAGAAGCAGCTCGCACGCGACCGCACGCGCACCACGGTGAGCGGATTTACGCAGTTAGGCCTGGTGGAGATGACGCGCAAGCGCACGCGCGAAAGCCTGGCGCACATGCTGTGCGAACCCTGCCCCACCTGCCAGGGCCGCGGCCAGGTGAAGACGGCACGCAGCGTGTGCTACGACATCCTGCGCGAGATCTTGCGCGAGGCGCGGCAGTTCAGCCCGAAGGAGTTCCGCGTCATCGCTTCGGCGGCCGTGGTGGAGATGCTGCTGGATGAAGAGAGCGTGCACCTGGCGGGGCTGAGCGAGTTCATCGGCAAGCCGATCTCGCTGAGTGCGGAGGCGGGGATGAATCCGGAGCAGTACGACATTGTGTTGATGTAGAGCGGGCCGCTTTGCGAGGGGCCTGCCGTGGAGATCAGGCCGATGCGATCGAGCGTGCGTTCGTCATGTCGCCCTGGCCGGCGAGCAGGCCGTCGATCGAGATGTCCTCGTCCAGAGCTTCCCAGTGGATGCCACGGGAACTGAGCTCGAAACCGGCGCGCTGCTCGGGCGTTGCCGCCAAAAGGCGCGGGAACCAGGCCAATGGCACGCCCACGACACGACCGTCGTCGAGATCGACCCACAGGCTGTCGTCATCGAAGCGAACCGCTCTAGCCGAAGTAGTCATTCCAAGCCCTTTCGATCAACTGACGGTTGTCCGACGCTACGGCCACCAGCTCGCGCAGGGTTGCGGCGTCGAAGCCATAGCTTGCAGCAACGCTGACCTGTGGCACCAGCCAAAGCTTCGCTTCATGACTACCCGACCGTACGTGGACATGAACCGGCTCGCGCGGGCTGCCCTCGTTCGAATAGAAGAAAAACCTGAAGCCTTTGTAGCGAAGAACCACGGGCATGCGCGGATTTTAGGCAAGCCGTGGTTGGTGCGCGCGATGGGCTCAGATGCAGACCATGCGCCAGATCGAGGCTGGCGACTTGGTGGCGCTGTTTGGTGGCGCCAGCCTCTCTGGGGGTGGCCTTGGTGCAACTGACCGAATGGAACCTGAAGATGTGGGTGCAGAGCTGTGAGCACCTCAGCGCGTACCCAGTTGATGGCGATGCAAAAAAAGCGACAATCGACGCCTTCCATGCATCAATCCCTGGCTGCCATCTTGTTCCCCGAGTACCGCCGCCGCGTGCTCGGGTTGTTGCTGCTTCGGCCAGAAGAGTCGCTGCATGGCCGGGAGGTCGCTCGCCGCACCGGCTTGCCTGCCGGCACCATCACCCGCGAGCTCACCAAGCTGGCCGAGGCGGGCCTGCTGCTGCGCCAGAAGCGGGGCAACCAGCAGGTCTACAGCGCCAACACCGGCAGCCCGATCTTTGCCGAGCTGGCCAGCATCCTGCGCAAGACCTCGGGCCTGGGCGATGTGCTCTCGGCCGCGCTGGCGCCGCTGGGCGGGCGCGTGAAGCTGGCCTTCGTCTTCGGCTCGGTCGCACGCGGTCAAGAAGCCGCCGGCAGTGACGTTGACGTGCTGCTGGTGGGCGATGCCGGCTTCCGCGACGTGGTGGAAGCTCTCCACCCGACCCAGGCCACGCTGGGCCGCGAGGTCAACCCGAAGGTGTTCGCGCCCGATGAGTTTGCGGCCAAGGCCCGCTCCGAGCCCTTTCTGCGTGACGTGCTGTCGCGCCCCAAGATCTTTCTGATCGGGAATGCCGATGAGCTTGAAGAACTTGCTGGGCATCAGCCTTGACGCTGTCCAGCCCGACGCGGCCTTGATCGGCAAGTTGCTGGCGGCGGCGCAGCGCAACATCGCCGACGCGCAACTGGCCGGGCTGAGCGCCGAAAACCGGTTCGACGCCGCCTACAAGGCCATCATGCAGTTGTCGATGATGGCGCTTCAGGCCAACGGCTACCGCACGCTGACCAGCAAGCCCGGGCACGACCAGACCGCCATCCAGACCCTCACGACCAGCGTCGGTGTCGCACCCGCCCAGGTCGTCGTGCTCGATGCGCTGCGCAAGCAGCGCAACCTGTCCGACTATTCGGGCGATCTCGTTCCCGATGCCGTGGCGGCAGAGTGCCTGGCCAGTTCGAAGGCGCTGCATGTGCAGGTGTTGACCTGGATGAAGGCGCATCGGCCTGACCTCATGCGGGGCTGAGGTCACGAGGGGCGGGATGAACGCCAGTCCCCGCGGTTGCAGGCGTGGGCGACTCGCGGCGCATCGGAAAGTTGAGTTTCTCGACGGCAATTCATGTTGTCTGAATTTGCACCCGTCCAGGATCTGCGCGTCGCAGCCTTGCTCGTTGTTGAGATCAGGCGCCGCTGGCGCTCAGCGCGCCTGCAACCTGAACACCCGCTCCGGCTGGTCTTCCACCTTCAGCTTCAGCACCCAGGTGCCGGGCGGGTCGCCGGTGGTCACCGTCCAGGCCGACTGCAGCACGCCGTCCACCGGCGCCAGGCGCCACTCGGTGATTGCGGTGCGGCCGTCGGGCGTGGTGCGGCGGCGGATGTCGGGCTCGGGGTCGCCCCAGGTGCGCGGCTCGGCGGGCAGCGTGAGCTCTTCGCGCACGCGGACGAAGGGCTTGTTCGTTTTCACCACCAGGCGCCAGGCGAACTCCTGCCCGTCGCGCAGCGGCAGCAGCGTGCCGGGGTTGAAGGGCTGACGGCCGGCTTCGTCACGCGGGCCCAGCAGGCCGACTTCGGCGCGCACCACCACCACCTCGCCAGTAGCGGGTGTGGCGGGTGCAGCGGGCGCGGCAGGCACCGCGGGCGCCATCAGAGCCAGGCAGCAGGTCGTGGTGGCAAGCAGGGCAGAGCGCGGCATCATCGGCGGGAGGCTATTCGCTGCACCAACGGCCGTCCAGGCCCTCAACGCCATGAACCCATCTGCCCCCGCGCCGTTCGATCCGGCGCTCGATCTCGTCATCGATCGTGTCCTGCGTGCCCCGCGTGCCGCGGTGTGGCGCTGTTGGGTCGAACCCGAGCTGTTTGTGCAGTGGTGGTGCCCCAGGCCCTGGACGACCGAGTTGCGCGCGCTCGAACTGCGCCCCGGCGGCGCCTTCCACACCACGATGCGCGGCCCAGACGGCGGCGTGAGCGACAACCCGGGCTGCGTGTTCGAGGTGCTGCCCGGTGAGCGGCTCGTCACCACCTCTCTGCTCACCGGCGGCTGGCGGCCGGCCGCGCCCTGGATGGGGATGACGGCCATCTGGACCTTTGCCGACGCGCCCGGCGGCGGCACGCACTACCGCGCCGTGGCCTTGCACCCCGATGCCGACGCCTGCCGCCGCCACGCCGAGATGGGCTTCCGCGAAGGCTGGGGCGTCTGCGCCGAGCAGCTCGACGCCTTGGCGTGCAGCCTGGGCTGAGCCTGAGAGTCTTTCGTTCATGCCCGCTCATCACGCCAGTACGCGCCTGCTCGTCGTTGCAAATGCTCGCCATAGCCCGAGCTATGGCTGTGCTTTGCGCCTAGGGAGCGATGTCCCGTGAGCTTCGGCAAGAGGACACGCTGGCTCCGTAGCGCCCCTGTTGACCGTCGGCCTGAAAGCAGGCGTAATCCCGCGAATGTGTAACGAGAGTGATGGAATGAATCGTCGTCGGGTCCCTTTGGCACTCCTGGCTCTTTTTTCCGCCTGCGCGAGTTGGCAGCTTCCGGTGAGCGCTCAAAGCGTTGTCAGCCTAAGCGCGGTCGCCACGGCGGGGAAACAACGCATGCTGAGCCAGCGTGTCTTGAAGGCCTATAGCCAACTCGTGCTGGGTGTGATGCCCGAGAAGGCCAGCATCATCTTGAGTTCGTCCGTGGACGAACTTCGCAGCGCCAACGCTCTTCTCCAAAGTCAAGCCAAGGCACCGCTGGACACGGACCTGCGCGCTCAGGCGGCGCTGGTGGACAAGTTGGCGGCGGTTGTCAGCGCACCGCCCACGGCCAAGGGTTTGCAACAGGCCGTGGTGTTGAGCGAGGAGTTGCTGCTCAACGCCGAAACGGTGACCCAGGGCTTTATCAAGGCCGGTGGCGACGCGCCGTCGGCGATGGTCAACCTGGCGGCCAAGCAGCGCATGCTCTCTCAGCGGGCCGCCGCTGCGTACCTGGTCTACCAGACCGAAGCCCGCTCGCCCGAAATGAAAGCCCGTGCTACCTCGTCAGCCCGCCAGTTCATGGCGGCGCTATCGGTGTTCGAGGACGCAAAGGCCGAGTTTCCTGCCATTGCCGACAGGATCGACCTGGCACGCATGCAGATGATCTTCTTCGACAACGCGTTATCCAACATCGACAACCCGCGCAAAGAGCAGTTCACGACCGTTGCCGCGACCAGTGAGCGCGTGCTGTCCGAGATGGACCTGATGACGCGCGACTTCATCAAACAACTGGCCACTCGCAACGCCACGGCCAGCCCGGCGACGGGGAAGAAACCCTGAGCGATCCCGCGATAACGCTAGGAGCCTGTCGGACTTGAAACTGCCCGATGCGCCGTGACCGAAGCGGAGCCGCTTTGCTGACGTGACGCGGCGATTTCGACCGAAGCGAGGCTTGTCACCGACTGCTGTATAGGAGCGAGTCCGTGTTCGGCATGTAGGAGCCATGCGGCGCCGGGTTGACAGGCGGCGCATGGCCAGCGAGTTGTGGCAGGCACGCTCGAACCGATGGCGGCAGCAAATAGGTGGAGTCTCGATCAACGGCGATGAAGCGGCTCATGAACTCGGCGGTTGACTCAGCGTTGTCGTCATTGTCTCGACCGCCACTCCATTGGGGTAGCCGTGAAAGCTCGGCAGGCTCCTAGACTGAGCCGCACCATGCAAGCCCACCTCAACGAGCGCATCACCCGTGTCGGCCCCGGCACGCCCTGTGGCGAGTTGCTGCGCCGCTATTGGCAGCCGGCCGCGCTGCTCGACGAGTTCGACCCGCGCTTCGATACGCGCATGGCCGAGCGCCCGCTGAAGGCCTTGCGGCTGCTGGGCCAGGATCTCGTGCTGTTCAGGGCCGACGATGGCGCCTGGGGCCTGCTCGACCGCGACTGCCCGCACCGCGGTGCCGACCTGGCCTTTGCGCGCCATGAGGGCGACCGCATCCGCTGTCCCTTCCACGGCTGGGCCTTCGATGCCGAAGGCCGCTGCCTGGAGACGCCGGCCGAGCCCGTGGGCAGCACCTTGTGCCAGCGCGTGCGCCAGCGCCGCTACCCCACGCAGGTGGTGGCCGGCGTCATCTGGGCTTATCTCGGGCCCGAAGACAGCACGCCACCGGCGCTGCCGGCGCTCGACGCCTTCGTGGCGCCGGCCACGCACGCCTTCGCCTTCAAGGGTCAGTGGCATTGCAACTGGCTGCAGGCGGTGGAAGTGGGCATCGACCCCGCGCACCCGAGCTTCCTGCACCGCATGCTCGACGACGCGCCCGGCACCGAGGCCTACGGCCGCCAGTTCCGCAGCGAAAGCGTCGGCAGCGTCGACGGCGAGCGCTGGCCGATGACGCGCGTGATGCGCGAGCGCGCCAGCCCCGAGATCCGCCACGAGGCGCTGGCGCCGGGCCTCGTGCGCCTGACGACGCTGCGCCTCATCGACGATCGCCACACGCATGTGCGCGTGACGAACTCGCTGTTCCCGCAGACCTTCGTCATCCCGCTGTCCGACACGCTCACCATCACGCAGTGGCACGTGCCGGTGGACGACACGCACACCTACTGGTACAGCTTCTTCACCAGCTTCGGCGCGCCGCTGGACCACGAGACGATGCGTGCGCAGCGCCTGCCGCACCTCACGCTGCCCGACTACGTGCCACGCCACGGCCGCCACGACGACTGGGCCTTCGACCCCGCCGAGCAGCGCACGCGCACCTTCCTGGGCCTGGGCGAAGACGACATCAACCGCCACGACCAGTGGGCCGTGGAAAGCATGGGCGCCATCCAGGACCGCACGCGCGAGCACCTGGGCACCAGCGACAAGGTCATCATGGCCAACCGGCGCACGCTGCTGGCAGCCATCGACACCGTGGCCGCGGGCGGCACGCCGCCGATGGCGCTGACGCCGGCCGAGGCCGCGGCCACCACCGGGCCCGTGACGCTGGACTGCATCGCGCCGGCGCAGGGCTGGGAGTCGCACTGGGCACACAAGGCCGCGGCGCTGCGCGACGCCGCGCCCTGGCGCCAGGCCGAGGTGCAGCCGACGTGACCGCGGGCGAACTGCTCGCCCGCGTGGAGGCCGCGGGCCTGGAGCAGGTGCGCATCGCCTGGGCCGACTTGCACGGCAGCTACCGCAGCAAGACGCTGGTGGTGGGCGGCCCCTTCGGCACACGCGCGCTGGCCTCGGCGCTGAAGCAGGGCGTCGGCATGGTCAGCACGCTGCTGCTGAAGGACAGCGCCGACCGCACCGCGCTGCCGGTGTTCGAGCCCGGCGCGCTCGACGGCCTGGCCGGCTTCGGCGCCGCCAACAACCTGCTGCTGTGGCCCGAGCCGGCCAGCTTCGTCGTGCTGCCCTGGGCGCCGCGCACCGGCTGGCTGCGCGCCACGCCGCGCTGGAGCGACGGCCGCAGCGTCGAGGCCTGTCCGCGTGGCGTGCTGCAGCGCGCGCTGGCGCGGCTGGCCGAGGCTGGCTACACGCTGCGCGTGGGGCTCGAGGTCGAGTTCCACGTCTACCGGCTCGATGCCGCGCCGCTGCCGGCCGCGGTGCCCGGCTGGCCCGCCGAGCCGGCCGCGGTGCACGCGCTGCACCCGGGGCACGGCCTGCTGTCCGAAGCCTGGGCCGACAGGGCGGACGAGGTGTTTGCCATCGTGCGCCACACCGCCGCCGGCCTGGGCCTGCCGTTGACGAGCCTGGAGGTGGAGTTCGGCCCCAGCCAGGTCGAGGCCGTGTTCTCGGCCACCGATGCGCTGACGGCCGCTGACCAGCTGATCGCCTTCCGCAACGGCGTGCGCCAGGCGCTGGCACGCGCCGGCTGGCACGCCACCTTCATGGCGCGGCCGCCGCTGGCCGGGGCCATGGCCAGCGGCTGGCACCTGCACCAGTCGCTGGTGTCCGCCGACGGCCGCAACGCCTTCGTGCGCAGCGCGCCGGGCGGCGGCGCGCACGAGGCGCGGGCGGTGCTGTCCGACACCGGCGCGCACTGGCTGGCCGGCCTGCTGGCGCACGCGCCGGGCCTGGCGAGCTTGAGCGTGCCCACTGCCGTGGGCTTCGAGCGCTTCAAGGGCAGCCCGATGGCGCCCACGGCGGCGCACTGGGGCTTCGACAACCGCGGCGCCATGCTGCGCGTGATCGGCGCCCCGGGCGACGCGGCCACGCGCATCGAAAACCGCCTGGGCGAGCCGCTGGCCAACCCCTACCTGTGCCTGGCGGGGCAGGTGTGGGCTGGGCTCGACGGCCTGGCGCGGCGGCTCGAGCCCGGCGCAGCCGTGCGCGCCCCGTATGAGCCCCAGCCCGCGCCGCTGCCCGCCTCGCCCACCGAAGCGCTGGCCGCCCTGGCCGCCGACGAGTGGTTGTGCCAGGGCCTGGGGCCGACGATGCAGCGTGTGCACGAGGCCGTGCGCCGATCCGAGATCGCGCGCCGTGCCGCGGCGCCCGACACCACCGACTGGGATCGCCGCGAGCTCTTCGGCCGCTTCTGATCACCGCGCCCGCCGCGCATGCCATACCTCGGCGGCATAGCTGCTAGTGGGGAATGCCTTGTTCCGGCGGCAGCGGGCCTGCCGCAACAATCGATGTTCCCGCGAGATTGCCCCCACCTGATGCCCACGCTCCACCTCGTCTATGCCGACGGCCGCGCCGTCACGATCGAGGGAGCCTCCGGCCGCAGCCTGATGCAGGCGGCGGTTTCGGCCGGCGTCGAGGCCATCGTGGCCGATTGCGGCGGCACGCTCAGCTGTGCCACCTGCCACGTCATGCTCGACGAGCCCTGGCGCAGCCGCGTGCCCGCGCCCACGGCCGACGAAGAGGCCATGCTCGAGCTCACCGCCGCCCCGCGCGAGGCCGGCAGCCGGCTGTCGTGCCAGATCACCCTCGACGCCGGGCTCGACGGGCTCGTCGTGCGTCTGCCTTCCCGCCAGTACTGAACTTCCTTCCCAGGCCCAGCCCATGCGTGTGCTCGAAATTCTTGCCAAGGCCTGCGCCGTGCTGGCCGGCATGCTGCTGACGGTGATCACGTTGATGACGGTGGTCAGCATCGTCGGCCGCAACACCACGGGCTGGACGATCGTCGGCGACTTCGAGCTCTCGGGCTCGGCGGCCGGCGCGGCCATCGCCCTGTTCATGCCCTGGTGCCAGTGGGAGCGCGGCCACATCATCGTGGACTTCTTCACCAACCGCGCCTCGCCCACCACGCAGCTGCGGCTCGACCGTTTCGGCGCGCTGATGCTGGCGCTGGTGATGGCCCTGATGACCTGGCGCAGCGCGCTCGGGGGCTTGAGCGCCTGGAAGTCGCAGACGGGTTCGATGATGCTGGGGTTTCCGGAGTGGATCGTCTACTGCGGCGTCGTGCCCGGCCTGGCGCTCACCGCGGTGATCGCCTTCGTGCAGGCGCTGCGTGGCTTCGAGCCGGCTGCCGACGCTGCCGCGGAGGCCGCGCAATGAGCCCGATCGCGCTGACGCTGCTCATCTTCGGCACCATGCTGGTGCTGATGGCCATCCGCGTGCCGATCGCGGCCTCGATGTTCTGTGCCGGGGCGCTGGGCTACGTGCTGCAGGCCGGCTGGCTGCCGCTGGCGAGCTTTCTCAACACGCAGGCTTTCGCTCGCTTCGCGAGTTACGACCTGAGCGTGATCCCGCTGTTCATCCTGATGGGCAACTTCGCCACGCAGGGGGGCTTGAGCCGGGCGCTGTTCGAGTTTGCGGCCGCCGTGATGGCGCGCTTCAAGGGCGGCCTGGCGATGGCCTCGGTGCTGGCCTGCGCGGCCTTCGGGGCCATCTGCGGCTCGAGCGTGGCCACCGCGGCCACCATCACGCAGGTGGCGCTGCCCGAGATGAAGAAGCACGGCTACTCCGGCCGCCTGGCCACCGGCACGCTGGCTGCCGGCGGCACGCTGGGCATCCTGATCCCGCCCTCGGTGCCGCTGGTCATCTACGCCATCCTCACCGAGCAGAACATCGCCAAGCTGTTCGCCGCGGCCATGGTGCCGGGCCTGCTGGCGATGCTGATGTACATGGTGACGATCGCGATCTACGTGCGCGTCGTGCCCGGCCATGCCCCCGAGCACGACGAGGCCCCGGCGCTCACGCTCAAGGCGCTGGGCGGCATCGCCCCGATCGCGATCATCTTCCTGGTCGTGTTCGGCGGCATCTATGGCGGCGCCTTCACGCCGACCGAAGGTGCCGGCGTCGGCGTGGCGGCCACCTTCGTGGCCGCGCTGCTGCGGCGCGAGCTGACCTGGGCGAAGTTCATGCACTCGTTCTATGCCACGGCGGCGGCCTCGGCGATGATCTTCCTGATCTTCCTCGGCGCCGACCTGATGAACGCCGCACTGGCGCTGACGCAGGTGCCGGCCCAGCTGGCCGGCGTGGTGCAGGGCTGGGGCCTGCCGCCGCTGGCGGTGGTGGCGGCCATCCTGCTGTTCTACGTGGTGCTCGGCGCGGTGATGGACGAGCTCAGCATGATCCTGCTGACGATCCCGATCTTCTTTCCGATGGTCATGGGCCTGAACTTCGGCATGCCGGCGGAAAGCGTGGCCCTGTGGTTCGGCATCCTGGTGCTGATGACGGTGGGCTTCGGCCTGCTGGCGCCGCCGGTGGGGCTGAACGTCTACATCGTCAACAACCTCGCCCGCACGGTGCCCATCGCCGAGAGCTACCGCGGCGTGATGCCCTTCCTGATGGCCGACACGATCCGCGCGCTGCTGGTGCTGTTCGTGCCGGCGATCGCCCTGTGGGTGGTGCAGTTCGTCGGGTGAACCCTGACGACCAGGGTCTTGGCCAAACGTTACCTTCGCAGCTCGATGCGGGCTGAGAACCTGCACCGCCCCTCACCGCACCGGAGACACGCCCCATGAAACGCCGCACCCTCGTCCAAGGCGCCGCTGCCGCGGCCGCCACGCTCGGCACGCCGCTGGCCGCCTTCGGCCAGCAGACCGTGACGCTGAAGTTCCACACCTTCATGCAGCCGCTGAGCAACGTCTGGCTCACGATGCACAAGCCGTGGATGGACAAGGTCGAGAAGGACTCCGGCGGCCGCATCAAGTTCGAGGCCTACCCGGCGATGCAGCTGGGCGGCACGCCGGTGCAGCTGTACGACCAGGCGCGCGACGGTGTCGTCGACGTCATCTGGACGCTGCCCGGCAACACCGCCGGGCGCTTCCCGCGCATCGAGGTCTTCGAGCTGCCGTTCATGATGAACAACGCCGAGGCCACGTCGAAGGCCTACTGGGAGTACTTCCAGACGCAGGCGCCCGATGAGTTCAAGGAAACGCAGGTGCTGGCGGTGCAGGTGCACGGGCCGGGCGTGATCCACAGCGTGGCCAAGCCCATCAACAGCGCGGCCGACCTGCGGGGCATGAAGGTCCGCGGCCCGACGCGCCTGGTGAACAAGCTGCTGGCCTCGGTGGGGGCCACGCCGGTGGGCATGCCGCTGCCGCAGATCCCCGACGCACTGAGCAAGGGCACGATCGACGGCGCCGTCATTCCCTGGGAGGTGGTGCCCTCGGTGAAGGTGAACGAGCTGACCAAGTTCCACAGCGAGTTCCCGGCCGACATGCCGGCGATCTACACCACCACCTTCGTGATGGCCATGAACAAGGCCCGCTACGACAGCCTGCCGGCCGACCTGAAGCGCGTGATCGACGCCAACTCCGGTATGGCCACCTCGGCCTTCCTGGGCCGCACGCAACAGGGCAACGATCCCATCGGCCGCAAGAGCGCCAGCGACCGCGGCAACTCCATCCACACCTTCACCAAGGCCGAGGCGGAAGACTTCATCAAGCGCTCGGCGGCGGTGGACGACGAGTGGGTGGCCGACATGGACAAGCGCGGCTTCAAGGGCGCGCAGCTGCTGTCGTCGGCGAAGGCGCTGATCGCCAAGCACGGCCGGGGCTGACCCGGCGGCTTCCAGGGCGGCTTAAGCTGCCGCCTGCCGCCCCAGCCAGGCGGCTCCGCGCACGCCCGAGGCGTCGCCGTGTTGGCTGCGCACGAGCCGCGTGCGCACCGGCTCGTTGGCCGAGGCGCCAAAGACCCAGCGGCTCCACAGCGCCGGCACGCGCTCGGCCAGGCCCGGCAGCTGCGACAAGCCGCCGGCCAGCACGATGACATCGGGGTCGAGCAGGTTGATCACGCTGGCCAGCGCCCGCGCCAGCCGCTCGGCGTGGCGCGCCAGCGTGGCCTGCGCGGCGGCGTCGCGGGCTGCGGCGGCCTCGGCCACCTGCAGCGCCGTGACGGCCCCGCCGCCATTCACGTGGGTGTGTTCGCGCGCCAGCCCCGGGCCGGCCAGCAGCGTCTCGATGCAGCCGCTGCGGCCGCAGTAGCAGGCCCAGGCGGGATCGGCCGCCGTGGCCCAGGGCAGCGGGTTGTGGCCCCACTCGCCAGCCACGCCGTTCGCGCCCTGCAGCACACGGCCGTGCACCGCGATGCCGGCACCCACGCCGGTGCCCAGGATGACGGCGAACACCACGTCGGCACCCGCGCCGGCGCCATCGGTGGCTTCTGACAAGGCCAGGCAGTTGGCGTCGTTGGCCAGCGCCACCGGCTGGCCCAGCAGCGCCACGAGATCGGCGCCCAGCGGGCGGCCGTTCAGGCAGGTGGAGTTGCAGTTCTTCATCAGCCCGCCGGCGCCGGCCGTGCCCGGGGTGCCGGCGCCGATGCTGAAGCCGGCGCTGATCTGGGAAACGGGGGCGATGCCGGCCAGCGCCGTGCGCGCATCGGCCACCTGCGCGGCGATGGCCGCCAGCGTGCCGGCGTAGCTGCCCTGCGGCGTGGGGCGGCGGTCGCGCCAGACCACATCGCCCTCGGGCCCCAGCAGCTGGGCCTCGATCTTGGTGCCGCCGAGATCGATGCCCAGCGCAAACCGCATGGCCGTCAGATCGGGCGTCAGATCGGCTGGGTGCGCTCGATCAGCCAGGCACGCGCCGCGGCGTGCTCGGGTGCGGCCAGCAGCGGCTCGAGGCGCTCGCGCACGGTGGCGTGGTAGGCGTTGAGCCAGGCCAGCTCATCCGCGCGCATCAGGCTCGGCTCGATGCAGCGCGTGTCGATGGGGCACAGCGTGAGCGTCTCGAACTCGAGGAACTCGCCGAAGCTGCTGCCCTCGGACGTGGCGGCCACCACGTTGAGCACCAGGTTCTCGATGCGCACGCCCCATTGCCCTTCGCGGTACACGCCGGGCTCGATGCTGGTGATCATGCCCGGCTCCATGGCCATCTCGGGCACGGGCACGGCCTTGCTGATGCTCTGCGGGCCTTCGTGCACGGCCAGGAAGTAGCCCACGCCGTGGCCGGTGCCGTGGCCGAAGTCGATGCCCTCGGCCCACAGCGGCGCACGCGCCAGGCTGTCCAGCATCGGGCTGGCCGTGCCGCGCGGGAAGCGCGCGCGGCTCAGCTGCATCGTGCCCTTGAGCACCAGGGTGTAGTCGCGCTTCATCGCTGCGCTTACGGTGCCGACGGGCCATACCCGCGTGATGTCGGTGGTGCCGCCCAGGTACTGGCCGCCGCTGTCGATGAGCAGCAGGCCGTCGCCCTCGATGACGGCGTGGTGCTCGGGCGTGGCGCGGTAGTGCGGCATGGCGCCGTTGGCGTTGTAGCCGGCGATCACCGGGAAGCTCAGGCCCTTGAAGCCGGGCCGCCGCGCGCGCTCGGCGCTCAGGCGCTCGTCCACGGTGAGCTCGGTCAGGCGCTCGCCGCGGGCCAGCGCGGCCTCGAACCAGGCGTAGAACGCGCACATCGCGGCACCGTCCTGGGCCATGGCCTCGCGCACGTGGGCGGCCTCGGCGGCGCTCTTGCGGCTCTTCAGCAGCGTGCTGGGGTTGATGGCCTCCTTGACGGCCACACCCGCGGCCACGGCCTGGCGCAGGCCCAGTGTCACGCGCTTGGGGTCGAGCAGCAGCGTGCCGCCCGCGGGCAGCGCGGCCAGCGCGGCGGCGGCGTCGGGGTAGGGCGCCAGCGCGATGCCGTCGGCGGCCAGCGCCGCGGCCAGCGCGGGGCCCACCTTGCCCTCGCCGATGAACAGCGTGCCGCGCAGCGCGGCGCCCGTGGCGTCCAGCAGCAGGTGGCCCAGGAACACCGGGTTGTAGCTGACGTCGCTGCCGCGCAGGTTGGTGATCCAGGCCAGGTCGTCGACCGTGCTGACCAGGTGGTGTGTGGCGCCGTGGGCGCGCAGCGCCTCGTGCACGGCGGCCAGGCGGGCTGCGCGCGGCACGGTGGCGTGCGGCGGCTCGTGCTCGTAGACGGGCTGGGGCGGCAGCGGCGCGCGCCCGGGCCAGATGCGGTCGACGAGGTCAAGGTCGGTGCGCAGCCGCACGCCGGCCTTGTCGAGCGCGGCGTGCAGGCCCAGGCCCAGCACCTGCCCGTCCACCGCCACCGTGGCGCCGGGCGGCACGTGGCGGGCCAGCCAGTCGACGTGGTTCAGCGCCGCGCCGGTGGCGATCTTCTCCAGCGCGATGCCGGTGCCGGCGAGCTCGGCCTCGGCCTGCGTCCAGTAGCGGCTGTCGGCGAACAGCACCGCGGTGTCGGCCGCCACCACCAGCGTACCCATGCTGCCGGTGAAGCCCGAGAGCCACTCGCGCGCCTGCCAGCGCTCGGGCAGGTACTCGCTGAGGTGTGGGTCGGCGCTGGGCACCAGCACCGCGTGCACGCCGGCCTCGGCCATGGCCTCGCGCAGGTGGGCGATGCGCAGGCGGATCGGGGAGGTGCGGGTGTCCATCGTAGGGGCGTCCTCGGCGGCGGGCGGAATGGCGCCGGATTCTAGGAGCCGGCCCTGGGCGTGGACGTGCACAACCCGCTCAAGCTGGCGATTTGGTCCGGCGGCGAGTGTTCCGGGGCGCTGGTCACGTCGCAGCTCCTCGTTCGGACGGCGGCTTGCCGCTGCCAGCACGCGGCCCGCGGTGACGGCCCAAGTCAGCACGCCGGCGGCCACCTGCGCCAGCGGGGCCGCGCTCAGCTTGCCCGACGGCTTGGCCGTCACCGGCGAGCTGCGCCACACCTGGGAGCACGACAGCAACCTCAGCTGGCAGCGGGTGGCGGTAACGCTGAACAAGCGGTTCGACGCGCACTGGGCCGGCTCGCTGTAGGCTGGCCGCTACAGCGGCGACCGCAAGGACCGCGGCGCGGTGGCGGTCAAGTACTTCTTCTGATCCGGCAGCTCCCGCCGGGCGTGGCACAGGGCCCGTGCGACGCGCTCTCGCATCGCGGCCCGCCCGGCGCGAACCGCCGGACACAGTGGCCGGTCACGTGCCGGTGAGCGACACCTCCGG
>JADCGQ010000053.1 GCA_020248945.1 Rubrivivax sp. | reverse complement strand
CTGCCAAACCTGCTGTTCACCGCGCCAGTGCTGGCTCGCGGCCGAGTTCAGGTCGCGAAACTGCGGTTTCTAGGATCAATCACCCTGTCAGCCTGCGTGAGTACCCTTTTCCCAAGGGGCAGTCGCTGATCTCCGTGACCGACCTGAAGGGCCGCATCACGTACTGCAACAACGCCTTCATCGAAGTCAGCGGCTTCAACCGTGAAGAACTGCTGGGCCAGCCCCACAACCTGGTGCGCCACCCCGACATGCCGTCCGAGGCCTTCCGCGACATGTGGGACACGATCCAGGCCGGTTTGCCCTGGACAGGCCAGGTGAAGAACCGCCGCAAGGACGGCGACCATTACTGGGTGCAGGCCAACGCCACGCCGATGAAGGACGGCGACCGCATCATCGGTTTCCTGTCGGTGCGCACCGAGCCCTCGCGCGAGGCCGTGCAGGCTGCCGAGCAGTTGTACGCCACGATGCGCGCCGAGGCCGAGAGCGGCCGGCTCGTGCATGTGCTGCACCGCGGTGCCGTGCAGCGCACCGACCTCGCCGGCCGCCTGGCCCGCCTGCTGCGCCTGGGCGCCTCCGGGCGGCTGATGGCGATGCAGATGGGGCTGGCGGCCGCCGTCATCGCCGCCGAGGCCTTGGGCGGCCTGACGGCCGCTGCAGCGGTGGCGCTGGCGGGCGGTGCGGCGGTGGCGTGGCTGTCGGTGCGCACGACGCTCGGCGCCATCGGCCCGACCCTGAGCGACGCCTACCGGATGGCCTCGGGCGACCTGTCGCACCCGGTCACCGAAGGCGCCGACGGCGTTGTCGGCGAGCTGCAGCAGGCCCTGCGCCAGTTGGCCGTGAACCTGCGTGCCGTGGTGCGCGACACAAGAACCGAGGTCGAGCAAGTGGAACACGCGGCGCGCGAGATCGCCGCGGGTGCCGACGACCTGTCGGGCCGCACCGAGTCGCAGGCCGGCAGCCTGGAACAGACCGCGGCCTCGATGGAAGAAATCAACAGCACGGTGCAGAACAGCGCGGCTTCGGCGGTCGAGGGCGCCAAGCAGGCGACGCAGACCAAGAGCGTGGCCCAGCGCAGCCACAGCGCCGTGCAGGCGGTGGCCGAGACGATGACGGGCATCGCCGATTCGTCACGCCGCATCGGCGAGATCGTGCACGTGATCGAAGGCGTGGCATTCCAGACCAACATCCTGGCGCTGAACGCCGCCGTCGAGGCAGCCCGTGCCGGCGACGCCGGCCGCGGCTTTGCGGTGGTGGCTTCCGAGGTGCGCTCGCTGGCGCAGCGCACCGCTGTGGCGGCCAAGGAGATCCGCCAGCTCATCGTCGAGAGCGCCGAGCGCGTGGAAAGCGGCGCCAAGCGCACGCAAGAGGCGCAGGAGCGCATGGCCGAGGCGTTGACCGCGGTCGACCGCGTCAGCCACACGCTCGAGTCCATCAGCACCTCGGCGGCCGAGCAGCAGAACGGCATCGCGCAGATCAACGAGGCCGTCACGCACATGGACGGCCTGACGCAGCAGAACGCCGCGATGGTGGAAGAGCTCGCGGCGTCGTCGAACGGGCTGTCGTCGCAGGTCGAGGCGGTGAGCAACTCGATGCGCCTGTTCCGGCTGCAGCAGGGCGACGTGACCGTGGCCGAACGCGATGCGGTGGCGATGCGGCGCGAAGTCCGCGCCGAGACCGCGACGAAGCCCGCACCGGCTGCCGGCCGCGCACCGGCAGCGCCCCAGCGGCCGGCGGCCAAGCCGCCCGTGGCCAAGGCGCCCGCCGCCGTGACGGCGGACGACGCGGAGTGGGCCGAGATCTGATCGGCCGCCAGCCCGTGGGTCCGTCGAGCACTTGACATCTAGACCGACTGGTCTAGAGAATGGGGCATGGCCCCCGTTCCCGCTCCTGCACCCGGCACCCGCGAACGCCTGATCCAGGCGATGTCGCGCGCCTTGCAGCAGCGCGGCTACCACGGCGTCGGCCTGGCCGAATTGCTGGCTGCGGCCGACGCGCCCAAGGGCGTGCTGTACCACCACTTCCCCGGCGGCAAGCAGGCCCTCGCGGTCGCGGCTATCGAGGCCACCGCGGCGCACATCACCGCCTCGCTCGACCGGCTGGTGGTGGCGCGCGCCGACCCGCTGCCCACGCTGGCCGGCTGGCTGGCGCTGGCGCAGGGCCAGCTCGAGCGCAGCGGCTACGAGCGCGGCTGCCCGCTGGCCACCGTGGCCCTGGAAACCACGGCCGACGACGGCCCGGTGCGCGCCGCGCTGGCCACGGCCTTCGAGGGCATCCGCACCCGGCTCGCCAGCCTGCTCGCCACGGCCGGCATCGCACCGGCGCAGGCTGGCGGCCTGGCGGCGCTGGTCGTGGCGGCCTACGAAGGCGCCTTGATGCAGGCCCGCGTAGCCGGCAGCGGCGCGCCCATGGCCGAGGCCGCCCAGGCGCTGCTGGCCTTGCTGCAACGCGAGATCGACCACGCCCGACGGATCACCCGATGAGCCTGCTGACCGGCCGACCCGACCCTGCTGCCGACGCCATCCCCGGCGAACCGCTGCACCTGCGCGCCGCCGACGGCTTCGGCCTGACAGCGCTGCGCTATGCCGCCCTCGGGTCGCGCCAGGGCCATCTGGTCGTGGCGGGCGCCACGGGCGTGCCGCAGCGCTTCTACCGCCGCTTCGCGCAGCACGCCGCTGCCCAGGGACTCGAGGTGCTGACGCTCGACTACCGCGGCATCGGCCTGTCGCGCCCCGACACGCTGCGCGGCTTCGAGATGGACTACCTCGACTGGGCGCGGCTCGATCTGGCCGCCGCGGTCGACGCCGTGCCCGACGACGGCCTGCCGCTGTTCATGGTGGGCCACTCCTACGGCGGCCACGCCTTCGGGCTGCTGCCCAACCACCAGCGCGTGGCGCGTTTCGTCACCTTCGCCACCGGCGCCGGCTGGCACGGCTGGATGCCCTTTGCCGAGCGGCTGCGCGTGCTGGCGATGTGGCGCGTGATGGGCCCGCTGCTGACGCGCTGGAAGGGCTACCTGCCCTGGAGCCTGCTCGGCATGGGCGAAGACCTGCCGCTGCCGGTGTACCGGCAGTGGCGCCGCTGGTGCGGCTACCCGCGCTACTTCTTCGACGACCCGGCGATGCGCGGCGAGCGGCTGGCCGAGCGCTTCGCCGCGGTGCGCACGCCGATCGTCGCGCTCAATGCGCTCGACGACCACTGGGCGCCGCCGGCCTCGCGCGATGCCTTCATGGCCGCCTACCGCAACGCCGAGTGCCGCCATGTCGACCTGCACCCGGCGAGCCTGGGCCTGCGCTCGATCGGCCACATGGGCTACTTCCGCGCCTCGGCGCGGCCCTTGTGGGACGAGGTGCTGACATGGCTGCGCGCCGACGGCGTGCCGGCAAGGCCTTCCTGACGGGGGAGCACCAATGACGAGCACTTCACTGGACGAACTCAACGCGCGCGGCCGCAGCGGGCTGCCGGGCCATCTGGGCATGGTGTTCACCGCCGTGCAGGCGGCTGCCGACGGCGGCGAGGTGCAGGCCGAGATGCGCGTGCAGCCGCACCTGATGGCGCCGAACGGCTTTCTGCACGCCGGCTCGCTGGTGAGCCTGGCCGACACCTGCTGCGGCTATGGCTGCGTGCAGTTCCTCCCGCCCGGTGCGCGCGGCTTCACGACGGTGGAGCTGAAGAGCAACCACCTGGGCACCGCGCGCGACGGCACGGTGCGCTGCGTCGCGCGCCCCGTGCATGTGGGGCGCACGACGCAGGTCTGGGACGCCACCCTCACGCACGCCGAGAGCGGGCGCACGCTGGTGGTGTTCCGCTGCACGCAGCTGGTGCTGGCGGGCAGCTGAGCGGCTGAGCGGCTTTCAGCGCTGGCCGGCCACGACGATGCGGCTGGCGCGCTCGCCGGCGGCCTTGATCTGCGCCAGCTGCGGCGCGGTGTAGGCCAGGCTGCCTTCGCCGCTGACGATCAGACCCAGGCGCACGGCCTCGGCGGCTTCGGCACGCACCTGCACGCGCTCAAGGGGGATGGTGCGCGGCGAGGCGGCGGCGGCGGTCACGGCGGCCTCGCCGCTGGCGATGCGGCCTTCGGCCAGGGCGCGCGCCGCTTCGGCACGCACGTCGGCGCGGCTCACGGTGCTGTGGGCAGCAGCCACTTCGTGCGGATAGCCGGGGGTGCCTTCGCCAGCGCCGGCGGGGGCGGCCTGGGCGGGGGCGGTGGCCAGCACGAGGGCGGCGGCAGCGGCGACGAGGGAGATGAGGGAGATGCGGTTCATGGTGGGGCTCCGGGTGGGGTTCGGTTGACGGTGAAGGTAAAGAGGAGAAGGACTTGGTTTCGAGAGGCACCGATCGCTGTCGGCGTGGGATGAACTGTGAACACCGCGATTCACGCCACCCGAACACGTGGATGACAAATCCGTAATGCACGCCCACCCCGGGCGGCGAGACAATCACGGGGCCGCAACCTGCCGGCTCCACCCGTGCCCGCCACCCCGCCATGCGCATCCTCGTCGTCGAAGACGACCCCAAGCTCGCCGACTACCTGCACCGCGCCCTGGGCGAAAACGGCTATGTCGTCGACCTGGCGCGCGACGGCATCGACGGCCGCCGGCTGGCGCTGGACGGCGACTACGCGGCCGTGGTGCTGGACATCATGCTGCCGGGCATCGACGGCTTCGGCGTGCTGAAGGCGCTGCGCGAGCGGCGTCGCACGCCGGTGCTCATGCTCACGGCGCGCGAGCGGGTCGAAGACCGGGTGCGCGGCCTCGAGGCCGGCGCCGACGACTACCTCGTCAAGCCCTTCGCCTTTTCGGAACTGTTGGCGCGCGTGGGCGCGCAGCTGCGCCGCGGCGCGGCCAGCAGCGCGGCGCCGGTGGCGTCGGCCACCGTCATGAGCCTGGCCGACCTCGAGCTCGATCTCGTCAGCCGCAAGGCGGTGCGCGCCGGCCAGCGGCTGCACCTCACGGCCAAGGAGTTCGCGCTGCTGACGCTGCTGCTGCGCCGCCAGGGGCAGATCCTGTCGCGCAGCACGCTGGCCGAGCAGGTGTGGGACATGAACTTCGACAGCGACACCAACGTCGTCGAGGTGGCCGTGCGCCGCCTGCGCGCCAAGCTCGACGACCCCTTCCGCGGCAAGCTGCTGCACAACGTGCGCGGCATGGGCTACGTGCTCGAGCAGCGCTCGGGCGAGGCGCTGCCCGCGGCCGTGTCGGGCGTGGAGGCCACGCCGTGAGCGCCGTGAGCGCCGTGCTCGACGCCACCGCCAAGCCCGCCGCGTGCGCGGTGGTGCGCCACTCGATCAGCCGCCGCCTGAGCTGGATGGTGGCAGTGCAGACCTTCATCGGCCTGGCGCTGCTGTGCGCGCTGCTGTGGGCCTTCACCAGCAGCCAGTTCGAGCGCAAGCATGCCGAGCAGTGGGGGGTGAAGGCCTCGATCGCGAAGGAGATCGTGCGCAACACCATGCATCTCGGCGAGGCCGAGGTCATTGCCAAGATGACCTTCTACGCCATGCGTCGGCCCGACACCTACCTGATGCTGCTGCGCGCCGACGGCAGCGAGCTCTACCGCGACGGCACGCCCACCTTCGACATCCACTCCGACCGCGTGCTGACCGACCGGTTCGAGATCGAGACGCCGGCCAACGTCGCGGGCGGCCGCATCCGCGGCACGATGGTGCTGAACAGCGGCGAAGACCGGCGCATGCTCGCCGGCATTGCGCTGGCGCTGCTGGCCACGGCGCTGGCCGGTGGCCTGGGCGTGGGGCTGCTGGTGTTCCGCACCGTCAAGCGCGGCCTGGCGCCGATGATGGACCTGGCCGCGCAGACACGCGCCATCGACGCCCAGCGCCTGGGCCAGCGCCTGAAGCTGGCCGAGCCGGTGGAAGAGCTGCAGCCGGCGGTCGACCAGTTCAACGCGCTGATGAGCCGGCTGGAGCGCGCATACGTGCAGCTGGAGAGCTTCAACGCCGACGTGGCGCACGAGCTGCGCACGCCGCTGGCGGCGCTGATCGGCCACACCGAGCTGGCGCTGTCGCGCGAGCGCAGCTGCAGCGAGCTCGAGGAGACGCTGTCGTCCAACCTCGAGGAGCTGCAGCGCCTGTCGGCCCTGGTCAACGACATGCTGTTCCTGGCCCAGGCCGACCGCGGCGCCGCGGCGCGCCGGGGGCAGCCGGTGAGCCTGGCGGCACTGACGCGGCAGGTGATCGAGTTCCACGAGGCGGCGCTCGAAGACGCGGCGCTCGAGGTGCGCATCGACGGCGATGCCGCCGTGGCGGTGGACGAGCCGCTGGTCAAGCGTGCGTTGTCCAACCTGATCGGCAACGCCACGCGCTACGCCAAGCCGGGTACGCCGCTGGCGGTGCGCATCGTGCAGGCGGCGCCGGGCGGGCCGGTGCGGCTGGAGGTCGAGAACACCGGCCCGGCCATCGCCCCCGAGGCGCTGCCGCGCATCTTCGACCGCTTCTTCCGCGTCGACACCGTGCGCTGCACGGCCGAAGGCGCGCACCACGGCCTGGGCCTGGCCATCGTGGCGGCGATCGCGCGCATGCACCGCGGCGAGCCGCTGGCCAGCTCGGGCGAGGGGCTCACGCGCGTGGGCTTTTCGCTGGCCGCGGCTTAGCAGCTTTAGCGATTCTTCAGAGCGCGCCTCAGGACATTTGGGGACGATCCACCGGACAGTGCAGCCACGCCGGCCGGGCCCATCCTGGCCACGGCCGGCGGGCCATCCAGGAGGATCACCCCATGTTCAACCCGATCGATTTCCGCACCACCGCGGCCGCCTCGTTGCAGGGGCCGTCCGGCGCCATGTTGAGGGCCCTGTTCGACCAGGTCGGCAGCGGCCTCATCGTCTGCGACGCCGACGGCCGCATCCAGCTGGCCAACCGCGCCGCGCAGGCCGAGCTGCGCAGCGCCCGGCTCTTGCACGACGCCGGCGGCCTGCTGCAACGCGCGGCGGCCACCGAGGGCGAGCTGGCCCAGGCGCTGCGCCTGGCCGCCACGCGCGGCCGCCGCAGCCTGGTGCGCCTGCAGGCCGGCACCGACCGGCTGCGTGTGAGCACGCTGCCGCTGGCGGGCGACAGCGGCGCGCTGGTGCTGGTGGTGCTCGGCCGCCGCCGCGCCTGCAGCGAGCTCGAGCTCGAGCTGCTGGCCGGCAGCTACGGCCTCACGCAGGCCGAGCGCCGCGTGCTGGGCGGGCTGATGCAGGAAGAGCGCCCGAGCGAGATCGCCGAGCGCCATGCGGTGAAGCTGAGCACCGTGCGCACGCAGATCAGCTCCATCCGCGCCAAGCTGGGCACGCGCAGCGTCGAGGGGCTGCTGCTGCGCGCGGCAGAGGTGCCGGCGATGCCGCCGGTGCTGGGCCTGGCGGCCTAGGCACAAATCAGGATGACCTCGGCAGCGCAGCCGTTACATTTCGACTTCAGGCGCTGCTGAGGAGCGGTGCACACCACTGGAGCGACACATGGCGAAGAAGAACAAGCCCGGCAAGGACGCGAAGAAGGACGACAAGAAGGGTGAGAAGAAGGACGTCAAGGCCAAGGTGAAGAAGGGCGCGGACAAGAAGCCGGTGGCCAAGAAGGCTGCAGCGCCGAAGGCCGTGCCGGCCAAGAAGGCTGCAGCGGCCAAGAAGGCCGTGCCCGCCAAGAAGGTCGCGGCGGTGAAGAAGGCGACACCTCCCCAGAAACCAGCGCCCGCCAAGAAGGCTGTGCCTGCCAAGAAGGCTGTGCCGGCCAAGAAGGCGGCGTCACCGACGCGAGTGAGTCGGAGCGCCGGCTCACCGCCGCCACCGCCACCGCCTATCTGGAAACTGCTCCCGATTGGGCAGCCCACCCTGGCCAGTGGCAGCGGCTTGACGCCGGCTGCCCTGGCCACCGCCATCGGCGATCCGGATCCTGAGTACCCCGGCAAAGGCGGCATGCTCAGATTGGCCCTGACGCTCAGCATCGATCCCGACACGCGTGCGGCCCAGATCGCGGCAGTCGCGCAGGCGCTGAACAAGTTCCTCGAGAGCCCTGCCGATCAGGACTTGAACTACCTCTTGGCGCACGGCAAGTCCTGCCCGCCCCACAACCTCTGATCTGACCGTTGCCGTCCTCAGCGTCTGCGCCGGGCGGCGCTGGGTCGCGCAGCCCGCGCTTGGCGGCATCCTGGCTGACCGAGGGCAGTCTGCGTGAGAGGGATCCGAGAGCGACGTACCGGATCGCGCGCCGGCTGATGGCAGGCCTGGGCATCAGCCGCGTCACCGACATCACGCGGCTCGACCGGCTCGGCCTTTCGGTGCACGCCAGCGTCCGCCCGCGCGGCCGCAGCTTGTGCGTGCATGCCGGCAAGGGCATGCGCCCCGAAGAGTCGCGCGTGGGTGCACTGATGGAGGCGGTGGAGCTTGCGCTGGCCGAACTCGACGGCGAACGCCCCCCGGACGGCCATTTCGAATGGGCCGCGATGCAGTCGATCTGGCCTGTCGGCATCCAGCCGATCCAGTTCGCGCCGCAAGCGGGCTTCAGCTTCGATCCAAACCGGGTCTGGCCCGTGGTGTGGGGCGATTGGATCGACACCGGCAGCGGCCGCGTGCGCCAGGTGCCGATTCCCGACGAACTCATGCGTTGGCCGCTCCCCGGCCGCACAGGGCCGTCAGCGTTTCCTTGGTCGAGCAACGGGCTGGCCAGCGGCAACAGTCTGCAAGAGGCCACCTTGCATGCGGCGCTGGAGTTGCTGGAGCGTGACACCCTGGCGCTTGAGCGGGTGCTGCGCCGCTGGCGGCGCGTGGTTCACTTGCCTGCGAGCGCCCTGGCCTGGCAACGCCGCTGGGCCGAAGTGGGTGTCGAGCTCGTCGTGCGGCAGCTGCCCAACGAATTCGGGCTGCCTTGTTTTTCTGCCGTGCTGATCGACGAGACCAGCGCCGATGTCAACCTGGCAGAGGGCTCGGGACTGCACCTCGACCGCGGCATCGCGCTGGCGCGTGCCGTCAGCGAGGCCGCGCAGTCCCGCCTGAGCACGCTGCACGGCGGGCGAGACGACATCGTGCACTTCTACGCCAAGTACGAGTCGGTCCCGGTGGCTGATCGTCTGCAGGCCGAGGCCGACGTGATCGCCCGGCTCCGCCAAGATGGGGGCTGTGTGTCGTTCGACGACGTGCCGCATCGCCCACACAGCCGAGTCTCCGATGCCTGGCGTGAGCTGCGCCGGCTGTTGGCGGCGCAGGGCTTCCGGGCCGTGCTTCGCCACCAACTGCGCTGGCCGTCTCTGTGGCGCCGCTCGCCTGAGCTGGCGGTGGTGAAGCTGGCCGTGCCAGGGCTTGAGATGCTGGAGCATCACAACCGCCGCATCGGGCCACGGTTGCTGCAGAGCCTGGTGCAACGTGGCTGAGGTGTTCCTGTTCGCTGGACCTTCCGCGGTCGGCTTGCCGCAAAGATGTCTGAGGCTGTGCGACCAGCTCGGCCCGGCGCGCCGCGGCGATGTCGATCGGCTGATCGCCGCCGGCGCAGGCAGGCCACCCAGTGTCATCGTGCTCGCCGACGGCATCTTCGGTTTCGAGCCTGCTGTTTCGCACGCGGAGCTCTACCGTGCGCTGGACGCCGGTTGGCAGGTGTGGGGTTGTTCGAGCATGGGAGCCATCCGCGCCTGGGAGCTGCGCGACGAGGGCATGCGAGGCCACGGCTGGGTCTACGACCAGTTCGCGGCCCACAACGACTTCACTGATGACGAGATGGCGCTGCTGCACCTGCCCGCGCACCCGTGGGACGCGCTCAGCGAGCCGCTCGTGAACCTGCGTCATGCGTTGTTGCAGCGCGGTGAGTCGCTCGGCATCGGCCGCGCGGCTCAGCGCCGCTTGCTCGCCTGGTTGCAGGGCCTTTGGTTCGGCGAGCGGACGAACGTCCTGACTCTGGACCTGTTGGTCGGCCCGTTGCAGGTGTCGTCAAGGGCCGCGCTGGCCCTGTTGAACCACCTGGAGCGGCGCCGCGTCAAGAACCTGGACTTGCAGGACCTCTTGATGCGCCGCCCTTGGCGCCAAGCGGCACCGCGTCGCCGGGGCCGCTGAGCGCACGGCTCAGAATCCCATCAGGGCAGGGATGGATGACGGTCTTCGGCGGCTGGGCTTCATGAGGATCTCCACTGGGGGTTGCGCGCCGCGATTCGGCGCCTGCCCATTGGGCCCACCCGGCGCGGCTCGGTCGTCAGAAGGCCTGCGGACGCAGCCACCCTGCACCGGGGGATCACGCGTCAATCTGACCCGGATCCGTCGACAAGGCCAGATGGAGAGCGCTCTCGAGCGACAGCGCCTGACCCACTCGACGGAGCTCCGCCAACCGATCGGCATCGAGCCTTTGCAGCATCTGCGTGGTCTCATCGATCAGCCTAGAAACCGCAGTTTCGCGACCTGAACTCGGCCGCGAGCCAGCACTGGCGCGGTGAACAGCAGATTTGGCAGACTCACCCGATGGGTGAGTCAAGACGCAGACGACAAGGGGCCCTGATCCAGGGTGGCAGCGGGGCTG
>JADCGQ010000052.1 GCA_020248945.1 Rubrivivax sp. | reverse complement strand
GAAGTCATGGCCGCCCCCCCGTGCGGCATGGCAGCAGCGCTGCATCTCCAAGTGGCCGATGGACCTCACTCATCAATGCCATCGGCGCAGTGAGGCTATCGCGGGACATGAGTTCACGGATTCAGGGAAGAAGCAAGTGGAAGTCTTGACGACAGCGACCGCCACGGCGGTTACTGCAGCAACCGCCACGGGCTAAGGGCCGGGGGCGACACCATGACAGCAGCTGACGATCAATTCGACGCCGAGGCCGATGCAACGATCATCGAGTGTCTTGACCTGGACAAGCCAAGAAGCTTCTTCCTTTACGCAGGCGCCGGATCAGGAAAGACGCGCTCATTGGTCAACGCCGTCAGAAGGACCATCGATGGCAAGCACGGCCGACAGCTTACTCTGACAGGCAAGAAGATTGGCGTCATCACCTACACCAACGCCGCCTGCGACGAAATCAAGCAACGTCTTGAGTTTGACCCTCGGGTAGAGGTCATGACGATCCACGCGTTCTCGTGGTCGCTGATAGAGGGCTTTAACGCCGACATCCGTCAGTGGGTCGCGAAGAACCTCGAAGAGGAGATTGCTGAGCTTGAGGAACTGCACAAGAAGGGACGACCCAACACGAAAGCGGGCGTTGAACGGCTACGGTCTATGGAGAGCAAGCGTCGCCGTCTGGCGCGGCTGGATTCCATCGTCAAGTTCATTTACAGCCCGACCAGCGACAACCGCACGCGTGACTCTCTGAGTCACTCGGAAGTTATCGCCATGACAGCTGCCTTCCTGACCAGCAAGCCTGGGCTGCGGCGGATGTTGGTCAGCCGATATCCGGCCTTGCTCATTGATGAGAGCCAGGACACAAACAAGGTGCTCATGGACGCATTCCTGCATCTGGAGGAGGAGTTCCATGGACGGTTCAGCCTAGGACTGTTCGGCGACATGATGCAACGCATCTATTCGGACGGAAAAGAGCGGCTGGACAAGGCCATCCCGGCTAGGTGGGCCATGCCACGCAAGCGTATGAACCACCGGTGCCCGTCTCGCGTCATCGATGTCATCAACAGCATCCGCCACGATGTCGATGGCGAGAAACAGGTCCCACGCAGCGACGCTGTAGAGGGCGTGGTGCGAATCTTCATCGCGCCCCAAGCGGGCGCCGACCCCTTCGCCATCGAAGCGGCGGTGCGCCAACGTATGGCGACGTTGACTGACGACCCGGCCTGGCAGAACTCTGAAACGGTGAAGACGCTTGCCCTTGAGCATCTGATGTCTGCTCGGCGATTCGGCTTCGTGCAATTCTTCGAGCCGCTTTGGGCGATCGACAATCTCAGGACGAGCCTGCTCCAGGGCGCAGGCGCAGGGCTTGGTTTTTTCATTCGGGACGTGTTGCCACTAGTCAAGGCGCTTCGCGCAAACGACCGGTTTGGGGCCACGGCAATCATCAAGGCGACATCGCCGCTTCTGGACCGTGCAGTGCTTCAAGCGGCTGGATCGGATCAGGTCGCGCAGCTCGGCAAGGCCAAGGCAGCGTGCGACAGGCTTCTTGCGCTGATTACGGTACATCCTGAGATCACTGCTCAAGCGGTGCTCGAGTTTGTTGCGCTAGAAGGTCTGTTTGTCATCCCAGAGACGCTGGCTCCGTTCGTTCCTGGTGACACCAAGACAGTAGCGACCAAAGACAACGCAGGGCAGAGCGATCAGATGGAAAGCGCCGAGGAAGGAGAGTCCGAAGACGACGACACGAGTCCGGAGCTCAGCGCATGGAGCAAAGCGCTTGAAGCCCCATTGAGCCAGATTGAGCGCTACGACTTGTACGTGCGAGGGCAGTCGCAGTTCGGGACACACCAGGGCGTCAAGGGGCTTGAGTTCTCACGCGTGCTGGTCGTGATCAACGACGACGAAGCGCGAGGCTTCCTTTTTGCCTACGACAAGTTCTTCGGCACCAAGGAGAAGTCAAAGGCTGACCTTGAAAACGAAGCCGCCGGCCGAGAGACCGGTTCGGACCGCACCCGCCGTTTGTTCTACGTCACATGCAGCCGGGCCGAGAAGAGCTTGGCCATCGTCTACTACTCGCCGGATCCTGCACTGGCTCGCAACGCAATCCTCCAGTACGGCTGGTTCGAGGAAGGCGAGGTTGACCTGATCAACTGAATCGATGCCGCTAACCTCGTGCCTCAATGGCTTGCAAGCAGCTTGCAGGAATAGGGCACTGCCTCGGCAAAAGACTGCAATGCGCTTGGGAGCAGGCGGTGATGGGGAGCCAAGAGGGTCCGCTTTCGCTGGAGACTGTGTGAAAACTCTGTCTTCGCGTAGTCGCGCGGAGAGTCGACCTTCCAGACCGGCCCAGGATCGAAGATCGGCATCGCGGGAGGGGTTCGATGACCCCGGAAATCTTCCGTCGGCCGGGTTTTCGCACAGCCTCGCTGCATGGCTGCCCCTCGCACCACAGCATCGCTCGCACACACCCTGAACCCAGGGACCCACGGCTCCATAGGTAAGCCGCAGCTCAGTCTCACCAACTCCTGCGCGCCAATCTCATTACTTCTGCGCGCGTCTCAATAACTATTGCGCGCAACGATGAGGTGGCGCTACACATCGATATTCGCCGCCCGCAACGCATTGCTCTCGATGAACACCCGCCGCGGCTCGACCTCGTCGCCCATCAGCATCGTGAACACCTTGTCGGCCTCGATCGCATCGTCGATCTGCACCTTCAGCAGGCGGCGCACGGTGGGGTCCATCGTCGTCTCCCACAGCTGCTCGGGGTTCATCTCGCCCAGGCCCTTGTAGCGCTGGCGCGCCACGGCGCCTTCGGCCTGCTGCATCAGCCAGGCCATCGCGGCGCGGAAGTCGCTCGCCTTCTGCTCCTTCATCTTCTCGCCCTCGCCGCGGCGCACCACCGCGTCGGCGCCCAGCAGGCCCTTGAAGCTGGTACCGGCCAGCGCCAGCGCGGCGTAGTCGGCGCCGTGCACGAAGTCCTGCGTGATGACGCTGCTCTTCACGTTGCCGTGGTGGCGGCGGCTGATGCGCAGCAGGTGCTTGTCGGTGCGCGCATCGAACTGTGATTCGACCGTGGCGTCCTTCAAAGCCGCCTGCATGGCCACGGCGCTGGCTTCGGCATCGGCCGTGGTGTCCAGGTTCAGCGTCAGGCCGCCTGCGATGGTGCGAACGGCCTCTTCGTCCATCCAGTTGGAGAGGCGCTCGGTCACGGCATTGGCCGTGAGGTAGGCACGTGCCAGCGTCTCCAGCGCCTCGCCGGTGATGGCCGGCTTCGCGCCTTCCTGCGTGCCCGCCGGGAACACGGCCGCGCCGTCGAGCGCCACGCCCAGCAGGAAGGCGTCGAGCGCGTGGCCGTCCTTCAGGTACTCCTCGTGCTTGCCCTGCTTCACCTTGTAGAGCGGCGGCTGCGCGATGTAGATGTGGCCGCGCTCCACCAGCACCGGCATCTGCCGGTAGAAGAAGGTGAGCAGCAGCGTGCGGATGTGGGCGCCGTCCACGTCGGCGTCGGTCATGATGATGATGCGGTGGTAGCGCAGCTTGTCGGCGTTGAAGTCCTCCGCGCCGATGCCGGTGCCCAGGGCGGTGATCAGCGTGACGATGCTGTCGCTGGACAGCAGCCGCTCATAACGCGCACGTTCCACGTTCAGGATCTTGCCGCGCAGCGGCAGGATCGCCTGGAACTTGCGGTCACGCCCCTGCTTGGCGCTGCCACCGGCCGAGTCACCCTCGACGATGTAGATCTCGCACAGGCTCGGGTCCTTCTCCTGGCAGTCAGCCAGTTTGCCGGGCAGGCCCAGGCCGTCGAGCACGCCCTTGCGGCGTGTCATCTCGCGCGCCTTGCGGGCAGCCTCGCGGGCGCGGGCGGCGTCGACGATCTTGCCGCAGATGATCTTGGCGTCGTTGGGGTTCTCCAGCAGCCAGTCGGTGAGCAGCTTGCCGACGATGTCTTCCACCGGACCGCGCACTTCGGAGCTGACGAGCTTGTCCTTCGTCTGGCTGCTGAACTTGGGCTCGGGCACCTTCACGCTCACCACGCAGGCCAGGCCCTCGCGCATGTCGTCGCCGGCGATCTCGACCTTGGCCTTCTCGGCGATCTTGTTCTCGGCGATGTAGTTGTTGATGACGCGTGTCATCGCCGCACGCAGGCCGGTGAGGTGCGTGCCGCCATCCCGCTGCGGGATGTTGTTGGTGAAGCAGAGCACGTTCTCGGCGTAGGCGTCGTTCCACTGCATCGCCACTTCCACGCCGATGGTGGTGTTCTGGTCGCTGAGCTTTTCACCCATGGCATGGAAGATGTTCGGGTGCAGCACCTTCTTGCCGGTGTTGATGAAGCCGACGAAACCCTTCACGCCGCCGGCGAACGCGAAGTTGTCTTCCTTGGCGTTGCGCTCGTCGACCAGGCGGATCTTCACGCCGTTGTTCAGGAAGCTCAGCTCGCGCAGGCGCTTGGCCAGCACGTCGTAGTGGAAGTCGATGTTGCTGAAGATGGTGTCGTCGGGCAGGAAGTGCACCTCGGTGCCGCGTTTCTCGGTGTCGCCGATCACCTTCATCGGGCTCACCTCGAAGCCGCCGCGCTGCTCGAGCTGGCGGTCTTGCGTCACGCCGCGCTTGAACTCGATGAAGTGCACCTTGCCCTCGCGCCGCACCGTCAGGCGCAGCCACACGCTGAGCGCGTTGACGCAGCTCACGCCCACGCCGTGCAGGCCGCCGCTGACCTTGTAGCTGTTCTGGTTGAACTTGCCGCCGGCGTGCAGCTCGGTCAGCGCGATCTCGGCCGCACTGCGCTTGGGCTCGTGCTTGTCGTCCATCTTCACCCCGGTGGGGATGCCGCGGCCGTTGTCGGTGACGCTGATGGAGTTGTCGGAGTGGATGGTCACGACGATGTCGTCGCAGTGGCCGGCCAGAGCCTCGTCGATGGCGTTGTCGACCACCTCGAACACCAGGTGGTGCAGGCCGGTGCCGTCGGACGTGTCGCCGATGTACATGCCCGGGCGCTTGCGCACGGCCTCCAGGCCCTCGAGGATCTGGATGCTGCTTTCGCCGTAGGCGCTGCTGGCCTCGCTGCCGGTGCTGATGGCCGGGCCCTGTTCGGCGGGCACGTCCTTGCGCGTCACGCCATCGTCGGGGGCACGGTCGCTGGCGGGTGCGGGCTTCTTCGGGTCGGTCATCACGGGCTCTCTTCGAATCGCGGGCTGCGGGTTGCAGCCCCTTCAGAAACGCTGAAGCGGGCCGCGGCCCGCTGTCTGCTGGGGTGTGGCCTGAGCCGCCACTAGATGCGCATCGGCATCACGACGTACTTGAAGCCGGGCTGTTCGGGCAGGCTGAACAAGGCGCTGGCCGCGCTGTCGGCCAGCTCGAGCTTCACCATCTCGAGCGAGGTGTTCGACAGCACGTCGATCAGGTAGGTGACGTTGAAGCCGATCTCGATGGGATCGCCGGCGTAGTCGATCTCGATCTCTTCCTTGGCCTCTTCCTGCTCGGCGTTGCTGCTGGCGATCTTGAGCAGGCCCGGCTCGATGTTCACGCGCACGCCCTTGAACTTCTCGCTCGTCAGGATGGCGGCCCGCTGCAGGCTGGCCAGCAAGGGCGCGCGGCCCAGCACGATGCTGTTCTTGTGGTTCTTGGGGATGACGCGGTTGTAGTCGGGGAACTTGCCCTCGACGAGCTTGGTCACGAACTCCAGGCCCGCGAACTGGAACTTGGCCTGGTTGTTGGCGAAGCGCATCTCGATGGCGGCTTCTTCGTCCTTCAACAGGCGCTGCAGCTCGAGCACCGTCTTGCGCGGCAGGATGACCTCCTGCTTGCTCGGCACCTCGTTCTCGAGCTGCGACTGCGCCATCGCCAGGCGGTGGCCGTCGGTGGCCACCAGCGTGAGCGTCTTGCCTTCGGCGATGAACAGGATGCCGTTGAGGTAGTAGCGGATGTCGTGCACCGCCATCGCGAAGTGCACCTGGTTGATCAGGCCCTTGAGCGTCTTCTGCGGCACCGAGAAGGTGGGCCCGAAGTCGACGCTTTCGTTGACGAGCGGGAAGTCGTCCGCCGGCAGCGTCTGCAGCGTGAAGCGGCTCTTGCCACCGGCCAGCGTGAGCTTGTTCTGGTTGCTGGAGAGCGTGACGACCTGGTCTGAAGGCAGGCTCTTGAGGATGTCGATGAGCTTGCGTGCGCCCACGGTGGTGGCCAGCGTGCCGGCATCGCCGCCGAGCTCGGCGTTGGTGCGCACCTGGATCTCGAGGTCGCTGGTGGTGAACTCCACCGACGGGCCGTTCTTGCGCATCAGCACGTTGGCCAGGATGGGCAGCGTGTGCCGGCGCTCCACGATGCCGGCCACGGCCTGCAGGGCATCCAGCAGACTGGCCTGTGCAGCCTTCAGAACGATCATGTTCTTTCCTCTCTCTTTTTCTTTGGTGGTCGTAGATAGAGGGCCACCGAATCTGGGGACAAGGCTATTTTCGCCTTTTCTCACAAGCGTTTAGCTGCCGGTGAACCCTGTGCGCCACCACCCCTGAGCGGCCGCCGGTTTTGGGGACAAGATCGCCGGCACGGCCCGGGCTGGGGACAAGTGCCCGGTTGTGCCGGAACTGTCCACAGACTTGCCCAGCCTGCCCCCGGCGGCGGCAAGCCCTTGCATTCTTCAGCCCTTCAGGGTTTGTTCGAGCACGTGCAGCTGCTGGTTCAGCTCGCTGTTGGTGCTGCGCTCGGCGCCGATCTTGCGCACCGCGTGCAGCACCGTGGTGTGGTCGCGGCCGCCGAAGAGCTCGCCGATCTCGGGCAGGCTCTTCTTCGTCAGCTCCTTGGCCAGGTACATGGCAATCTGGCGCGGCCGGGCAATCGAGGCCGGGCGCTTCTTGCTGTACATGTCGGCGACCTTGATCTTGTAGAAGTCGGCCACGGTCTTCTGGATGTTCTCGACGCCGATCTGCCGGTTCTGGATGGACAGCAGGTCGCGCAGCGCCTCGCGCGCCAGCGCGATGTTGATGTCCTTGTGGCTGAAGCGGCTGTAGGCCAGCACCTTGCGGAGGGCGCCTTCGAGCTCGCGAACGTTGGCACGCACGTTCTTGGCCACGAAGAAGGCCACGTCCTCGGGCATCTCGCTGCCCTCGGCCAGCGCCTTGCGCTGCAGGATGGCCACGCGCATCTCCAGCTCGGGCGGCTCGATGGCCACCGTCAGGCCGCTGTCGAAGCGGCTGGTGAGCCGCTCGTCCATGTCGACCAGACCCTTGGGGTAGGTGTCGCTGGTCATGATGATGTGCGCCTTCTTGCTCAGCAGTGCCTCGTAGGCGTTGAAGAACTCCTCCTGGGTGCGGTCCTTGCCGGCGAAGAACTGCACGTCGTCGATCAGCAGCAGATCAAGGCTGTGGTACTTGGCCTTGAGTTCGTCGAAGGTCTTGCGCTGGTAGTTCTTGACGACGTCGGAGATGAACTGCTCGGCGTGCAGGTACAGCACGCGCGCGTCGGGCCGGTCTTTAAGCAGCGCGTTGCCGACGGCGTGCACCAGGTGCGTCTTGCCCAGGCCCACGCCGCCGTAGATGAACAGCGGGTTGTACATGGCGCCCGGCGCGCCGGCCACGTGCAGCGCGGCGGTGCGCGCCATCTGGTTGGCACGGCCGGCCACCAGGGTGTCGAAGGTGAGGGCGGTGTTCAGGCGGTGCAGGCTGGCCGGGAGTGCGCGGCCGGGGGCCGGGCCTTGCGCTGAAGCCTGAGCCGGGTTCTGGGTGCCGTGGGCGTCATGGGCCCCGGCATTGCCGGCCCTGCGCGCGGGCATGCCGCCGGCATCGGCCGACAAGGCATCGAGCGCCAGCGTGGCGGCCGAGGTGGGCGACGGGCGGCGCAACGGCATGGCCGGACTCTCGGCGCGCTGCGGCGCCACCGAGAGCTCCAGCCGCACCGGCACGCCGGCGGCCTCGCTCAGCGCGGCTTCCATGCGGTGGGCGTACTGCGACCGGATCCAGTCGAGCTTGAAGCGGTTGGGCACACGCACGGCCACCGTGATGGCGCCCGCCGCGGGCTCGTCGGCACCATCCGCGGTGCTGCCCGCCATGGTGGTGCCGGCCACGCTGGCGTCGGCCTGCGTGACCGTGACTGCACTGCTCAGCGGACGGATCCAGGTGGTGAATTGCTGTTCAGGCAGCTCGAGCGCCAATCGCTCGCAAGCACGCTGCCATAGTTCTAGGCTCATTGTGGACATCTTCTTGTGGGAGCCGCCAGCTGACACATCCCCCAGCGCCGGCGGACCGCAGTTATCCACACCAATCGCGAGCGTGTCAATCCCCGTGGGATTGCAGCAGTTGGCATGCAAGTGTTTGACCGATAAGGGCATTTTTGCTGTAATCGTGGGTTTCCCGAATCGAGCCGCAGCCCCCCAAAATTTGGATGCGGGTGTCGTTCCGGGCCCTCAGCACCCAGGCCAGACCTCCCGGTACGTGGCCACTCCAACCCAGCAGGCCTGCCATGAAGCGCACCTATCAACCTTCCAAGATCCGTCGCGCCCGCACGCACGGTTTCCTCGTGCGCATGAAGAGCCGTGGGGGCCGTGCCGTGCTGAACGCGCGCCGCGCCAAGGGCCGCAAGCGCCTGGGCGTCTGAGCCTGCGGCGCCCGGCGCCCCTCTGCAGTCCGCCTGCCACGTGTCGCGCCTTGTGCACAAGGCCGACTTCGAGCGCTTGCTCGCCACCCGCTCACGCGGGCGGAGTGCTCACTTCGCTGTTCACCACGTCCTGGGGGCGCCCGCGCCATCGGCTCGGGCTCTGGCAAGGGCGGGGGCTGATGGGTTATCCACAGGTGATGGACAAGCTGTGTCAGAAGATGTGGACAACTCGCCCGTCACGCAGTGGCTGGGCTGCATCGTGCCCAAGCGCCAGGCGCGTCGCGCCGTCACGCGCAACCTGCTGAAGCGCCAGATGCGCGAGTGTTTCCATCGCCACGCCGCCACGCTGCCCAAAGGCCTTTGGCTGCTGCGTCTTCACGCAGGGTTCGTGGTTCGCGACTACCCTTCGGCCCGCTCCGACCTGCTCGCGCTGAGCGCCCGTGCTGAACTCGAACGGCTGCTCGCAGCCGCCGCCAGCGGCACGGCACGCTGAGACACTGCCCGCCGTGCTGCACGCCACTCTCCGATTCCTGGCTCTGTTTCCGCGCCGTGTGCTCATCGGCGGGGTGCAGGCTTACCGCCTGCTGCTGAAGGCCTGGATCGGCAACGGCTGCCGCTTCGAGCCCAGTTGCTCCGCCTACGCCCTGACGGCACTCGACCGCCACGGTGCCGCCGCCGGCAGCTACCTCACGATCGCCCGCCTGGCCCGCTGCCACCCGTGGTGCGACGGCGGCCATGACGCGGTGCCGACGGCACCGCCCCTGCTGTTCTCTCGCCTCGGGCTTGGTGCCCGGGCTGCCGACGAGCCCCGAACCTCTCGCTGATCCCCTGCCATGACCGATATGCGCCGCACCCTGCTGTGGGTGGTCTTCACGATGTCGCTCGTCCTGCTGTGGGACGCCTGGAACCGCCACACCGGCCAGCCGACGATGTTCGGCGCGCCCACGCGCCCGGCCGCCACCGCGCCCGCCGCCGGTGCCGCACCCGGGGCCGCGCCAGCAGCGGCCGTGCCCGCGCCAGCCACCACCGCAGCCGTGCCCTCGGCCACGCCGGGAGCCGCGCCGGCCAGCCCCGCCGTGCCCACTGCCGCCACGCCGCCGGTGAGCGAGGCGATCGTGATCACGACCGACCGCGTCAAGGCCAGCTTCGACAGCATCGGCGGCAGCCTGGTGCGCCTGGAACTGCTGGCGCACCGCGACTACAACAACCCCGACACCAACGTCGTGCTGTTCGAGCAGAGCCCGAAGCGCCTGTACGTGGCACAGACCGGCCTCGTCACCGGCACGGCCGGCGTCACGCTGCCCAACCACTTCACGGCCATGACGCTGCAGCCCGGCGAGCGCACGCTGGCCGCCGGTGCCAACGAACTGGCGGTGCGCTTCGAGTCGCCGGTGGTCGATGGCGTGAAGCTCGCCAAGACCTACCTGTTCAAACGCGGTGACTACACCGTCATGGTGCGCCACGAGGTGATGAACCAGGGCGCTGCGGCCATCAACCCGCAGCTGTACCTGCAGCTCGCGCGCGACGGCAATCCGCCCGAAGGCGAGAGCAAGTTCTACTTCACCTTCACCGGCCCGGCGCTGTACACCGAGGCGAAGAAGTTCCAGAAGATCGACTTCAAGGACATCGCCAAGGGCAACACCAGCCACGAGAAGGGCGCCAACGAAGGCTGGATCTCGATGGTGCAGCACTACTTCGCGTCGGCCTGGGTCGTCACGGCGCCGGGCCCGCGCGAGTTCCGCACCGCCAAGGTGGCCGACAACCACTACACCATCGCCATGGTGCTGCCGCTGGGCGAGGTGGCGGCCGGGGCCAGCAAGGCGCACGACGCGCTGCTGTTCGCCGGCCCGCAGGAAGAGAACAAGCTCGCCGCGCTGGCGCCGGGCCTGGAGCTCGTCAAGGACTACGGCTGGTTCACCACCCTGGCCAAGCCGCTGTTCTGGCTGCTCGACAAGCTGCACGGCATGCTCGGCAACTGGGGCTGGGCCATCGTGGCGCTGGTCGTGGTGCTGAAGATCGCCTTCTACTGGCTGAACGCCGCCGCCTACCGCAGCATGGCCAAGATGAAGGCCGTGGCGCCCAAGGTGAACGAGCTGCGCGAGCGCTACAAGGACAAGCCGCAGCAGATGCAGCAGGAGATGATGCGCATCTACCGCGAGGAAAAGGTCAACCCGCTGGGTGGCTGCCTGCCGATCCTGGTGCAGATGCCCTTCTTCATTGCGCTGTACTGGGTGCTGCTGTCCAGCGTCGAGATGCGCCAGGCGCCCTGGGTGCTGTGGATCAGCGACCTGGCCTCGCCCGACCCCTGGTTCATCCTGCCGGTGCTGATGACCGCGTCGTCGCTGTTCCAGGTGTGGCTGAACCCGGCGCCCACCGACCCCATGCAGGCCAAGCTGATGTGGGCCATGCCGCTGATCTTCGGCTTCATGTTCTTCTTCTTCCCGGCCGGCCTGGTGCTGTACTGGCTGACGAACAACATCCTGTCGATCGCGCAGCAGTGGTACATCAACAAGCAGCTGGGGGTGGCTTGACGGGTTTCGCGTGATGTACGCACGGACCACGCACCGGGCTTCCCCCACCCTGGGGTTGAGCTCACCCGGCGCCGGGCCGAACATACTTGCATGCGGGTGACTCGGCCCTGACGGGGCTGACTCAGGAGGCCTGATCCGGATCTCGCTGCCGGGTCGCTCCACCCGCGCCATTCATCTGCGCCATCCATCGGCGGCCGCGTCCTTGCGCACACACTCACGCGGCCACAATGCCGGCGCCATGCGCACGGCCCACACCCACCCCAGCGACCCCATCGTCGCCATCGCGACCGCCCCCGGGCGCGGTGCGGTGGGCATCGTGCGTGCCTCGGGCCGCAACCTCGCGCCGCTGATCCAGGCCGTGTGCGGCCGTGCCGAGCTGCCGCCGCGGCAGGCCGTGCTGCTGCCGTTCCTGGCCTCGAACGGCGAGCCGCTCGACCGCGGCCTGGCGCTGCACTTCCCTGCGCCGCACAGCTACACCGGCGAAGACGTGCTCGAGTTGCAGGCGCACGGCGGCCCGGTGCTGCTGCAGCTGCTGCTGGCGCGCTGCCTCGAGGCCCTGTCGGGCCTGCGCCTGGCCGAGCCGGGCGAGTTCACCGAGCGCGCCTTCCTCAACGACAAGCTCGATCTGGCCCAGGCCGAGGCCGTGGCCGACCTCATCGAGGCCAGCACCGAGGCCGCGGCGCGCTCGGCCGCGCGCTCGATGGCCGGGGCTTTCAGCCACGAGGTCACGGCGCTGGCCGCGCGCATCGTCGAGCTGCGCACGCTGGTCGAGGCCACGCTGGACTTCCCGGAAGAAGAGATCGACTTCCTCGAGAAGGCCCGTGCCCGCGAGCGGCTCGATGCCATCGAGGCCGCCATCGAAGCCGCGCTCGGCCGCGCGCGCCAGGGCGCCCTGCTGCGCGAGGGCCTGCGCGTGGTGCTGGCGGGCCAGCCCAACGTCGGCAAGAGCAGCCTGCTCAACGCGCTGGCGGGGGCCGAGCTGGCCATCGTCACGCCCATTCCCGGCACCACGCGCGACCGCGTGGCCGAGACCATCCAGATCGACGGCGTGCCGCTGCACATCACCGACACCGCCGGCCTGCGCCTGCCGCACGAGGCCGCCGACGAGGTGGAGCGCATCGGCATCGCGCGCAGCTGGGAGGCCATTGCCGGCGCCGACGTGCTGCTGTTCCTGCGCGACCTGTCGCGCGCCGGCGAGCCGGCCTACGACGCGGCCGATGCCGAGATCGCGGGCCTGCTGCCGGCGGCCACGCCGCGCATCGAGGTCTGGAACAAGGCCGATGCGGTGGTGGCCCCAGGCGCGGCGCTGCCCCCTGGCGCGCTCGCGCTGTCGGCCAAGACGGGCGCCGGCCTCGAAACCCTGCGCCAGGCCTTGCTGCAACGCGCCGGCTGGCAGGCTGCACCCGAGGGCGTGTTCATCGCCCGCACGCGGCATGTCGAGGCCCTTCGCCGCACCCTCGAGCATCTGCGCGCCGCCCAGGCCCACGCGGCGGTGCGCGACGCGGCACTCGACCTGCTGGCCGAAGAGCTGCGCCTGGCGCACCGCGCGCTGGCGTCGATCACGGGGGAGTTCGGGGTCGAAGACCTGCTGGGGGAGATCTTCGGGCGCTTTTGCATCGGAAAGTGACCCCATCAAGCCGCGACACGGTGAGCCGTCGCGAGCGCCGAACCCGCGTAAGCAGAGGTACCCCTTCGAAGGAGCGCCTCATGAGACGCGCCCACCGCCCCAGCCGACCCGCCCTGACGTTTGCGTTGGGGATGCTGTTGTTGCCGCCGCTTGCTGCTGCACAAGCGCTCCCCAAGGCCAACTTCCAGGAGGCCTTGGTCGGCGCCATGGCCGACCGCAACCTGCGCAATGTCACGCTGCAGGGCGAGCAATTGAAGATGCAGGAGCAGCCCAACGTGTCGCCGCTGGGCGCGTACCGCGTCAACCTCATCAGCGTCTGCGAGATGCTGGGCAGCCGCAACAGCGTCTCCAACCAGGCCGGGCAGGTGATGCGCTTCGCGAACGGCGCCGTGTTCGCCAGCACCGGCGTCAACTTCCAGTTCGCCTTCACCAGCCAGGTCGTGCAGGCGCACCAGCGCGAGCGGGTCGAGAAGACGCTCACCGAACGGCTGGCGACGCTCAACGGCGAGTACGGCGACCTGCGAGCCGAGATCCGCCGCCAGGACAACGGCAGCTACCAACTCATCGCGCAGCACAACGACGGCAGCCGCCCCTCGGCGAGTGCCGCCCGCTCGCGGCTCGGCGCGACGCTGGGCAACGCCCGCTTCATGATCTGCGACATCCACACCGCCATGGAGTTGTCCGATCACGATCGCTGGAATTCGCTGCGCAAGACCAAGCTCGGCCAGGTCGACCGCGGCACCTTCGTGACGCTGTACCCACTGCTCAGGGAGCCGGGCTACGAGGTCAACGGCGATGGCACCGAGGGCAACTGGGCCTTCCAGCTGAGCAAGGAACTCACGGCCCAGGTCGAGAACGTCGGCACCGAGATGAAGGCCTGGGTCTCCGTCAAGCTGCCTGCCGTGCCCGACGCCGCGGGCCTGGCCGCGATGCACGCGCGGCTGCGGGCGCTGTCGGCAAGCCACGGCGCCACACGCATCGAGTCGATCGACCCGAACTCGAACGGCGTCGTCTGGGTGGCGCTGGTCTTTTCGTACGCGCCGATGACGGGCGACGACTTCGCCGACACACGGAAGGACCTCGTCAACGACAAGGACCTGATCGACTTCCAGAAGCGCGTGCGCCGCGCCGCCCTCGACGGCGGCTGAGCCGCTCAATGTCCGGCGAAGTCCACCAGCGTGAAGAGGGGCAGCCCGGCCTCGCGCAGCCGGGCCGAGCCGCCGAGCTCGGGCAGGTCGACGATGGCCGCGCCCTCGATGACCGTGCCACCCAGCCGCTCGAGCAGCTTCTTGCCGGCCATCATGGTGCCGCCGGTGGCGATGAGGTCGTCGATCAGCAACACACGGTTGCCGGGCTTCACGGCGTCGGTGTGGATCTCCACCGTGGCGCTGCCGTACTCGAGCTCGTAGGTCTCTTCCACCGTCGTGAACGGCAGCTTGCCCTTCTTGCGGATCGGCACGAAGCCCACGTTCAGCTCGTAGGCGACGACGCTGCCGATGATGAAGCCGCGTGCATCGAGGCCGGCGATGACATCGGGCCGCACATCGAAGTAGCGGTGCACGAACTGGTCGATGAGCACGCGGAACACGCGCGGGTTGGCCAGCAGCGGCGTGATGTCGCGGAACATCACGCCCGGCGCTGGCCAGTCAGGTACGGTGCGGATGTGCTCGCGGATGTAGGCCGCGGGAGCCGCGGTCGGTTCGGGCAAAGCGGGCTGGGTGTCGGCGGCCATGGCGCGGATGCTAGGGCCGAAACGGCCGGCCCACGAGGCCGTCGTGCGCTCAGGCTGGTGGTGGCGCCAACCGCGCCAGCACCTGCACGGCGCCGTTCGGGCCGGCGCGCAGCACCAGGCCCTCGCCCGAGCTGCTGCCGGTGGCGGCCAGGTCGGACAGCACGAACATGTGCGTCACCCAGGCCTCGAAGCGGCCGCGTTGCCGCGTCGCATCGGCCAACGCCGTGCGCAGCGCGCGCAGGCTCTCGGCGTTGGTGGCTTCGGTGGCGCCGCGCGGCGAGCCCAGCGCAGGCCAGACCTCGGCGCTGCCGAAGGCCAGTTGTGCCGTGTCGACGCAGCGGCACCACGGGCTCGTGCGCACGCGCGCGGGTTTCAGCCGGCGCGCCTCGAACCACTCGCCCATGCGCCGCGCCTGCGCACGGCCGCCGTCGGACAGGTTGCGCTGCGTGCGGCACTCGCCGAGCTTGAACTCCGGTGGGTCGAAGGTGCCTGGTGCCAGCGCATGGCGGAAGGCGATGACGCAGCCGCCTTCGTGCAGCAGCGGCTCCACCTCGGCCGCCGTGGCCAGCCGCGGCAGGCCGGCCAGCAGGCCGGCGCTGCCCACGGCCAGGCTTGCGCGCAGCAGCGTGCGCCGGGCGGTGTCTTCAGGCCACCGGCTGGAAGGCATACCCGTTGCCCTGCGCCGCCATGCGGCCGAAGGCCGGGAAGGGGAAGTGGTAGCCGCCGACCATGGCGTTGGTCTGCACGATGCGCTGGAAGGTGGCGCGGCGCACCTGACGCGCGGCCTCGGCGTCCATGTCGAAGGTGACGGCCCAGTCGGGGGTGCGCGCAAACAGGGCCGGCACGTTGGTGAGATCGCCCACGTAGACGAAGCTCTGGCCGGCCGACTGCAACTCGAACAGCGTGTGCCCGGGCGTGTGGCCGAAGGCCGCCACCGAACGCAGGCCCGGCGCGACCTCGGAGCCCGGCGCAAAGCGCAGCAGCTTGTCGGCCGGCATCGAGGCGAACACGCGCCGCGACACCATGAAGCCGCCGCGCTGGCCTTCAGGCAGCGCGTTCATGCGCGCGTCGTCCATCCAGAACGCGTGCTCGGGCTCGGGCACCATCACCCGGGCATTGGGGTACACCAGCGAGCCGTCCTTGCGGCGCAGGCCCTGGATGTGGTCGCCGTGGTAGTGCGTGATCAGCACCGTGTCGATGTCTTCCGGCTTGAAGCCCGCCGCCGCCAGGTTGCCCAGCAGCCGGCCCGTGGTGGGGCCGCCGTTGTCGGCGAAGCCGGTGTCCATCAGCACGCGGCGGCCGCCGCTCAGCACCAGGAAGGCGGTGAAGGGGATGTCGATGTGGTCGGTGGCCAGGCCCTGGCTCGCCAGCAGCGCGCGCACCTCGGCCAGCGGCGCGTTCTTGACGAACTCCTCACCGAGCGGGCGGCGGGCCACGCCGTCGTTGAGTGCAATGACTTCGGCATCGCCCACCTTCATGCGGCGGAAGCCCGGTGTCGGCAGCGTCGGCGTGCCCAGGGTCGGGGCGTTCTGCGCCCAGGCCGCGCTGGCGCCGAGCCAGGCCAAGGACGACACGGCACCGGCGGACAAACCGGTGGCAATGAACTGGCGGCGCTGCAGCATGGGAACCCTTTCGCGACCTGTTGGTCGTGGGTTGAACCGAAGGGTAAGGATGATCAATGCGCGGCGCCGCCCGCGCTGGTAGCGGGGCTTTGCCTCGTGGCGACGGCCGCCGCCTCAGCGCGTTTCGTACAGCCCGAGCTTCTGGTGCAGCGGCGACTCGTCGGCCACGAACACGAAGGCCGGTGCCCCGGCCGACGCATTGGCCAGCGTCAGCGGCAGGTAACCCGGCGCGCAGGCGGTGTCGGCCTCGGCCAGGGCGAAACGCGGCGCCTCGGCGCCCTCTCCCTCTCCGTCTCCCACCGTGAGCGTGGCCGCGCCCTCGATGACGTGCCACACGCTGGCCGGCGAACGGGCCGGCAGCGCCAGCACCTGGCCCGGCCGCAGCATCAGCGCGTGGAAGCCGAGGATGTTCTCGGCGTGGCCGCCGGTCTCGGGGTTGGTGTAGGTCAGCTGCACCGCGTCCAGGTCGGGCCGGTCTTCGGCCAGCGCCAGCAGCGCCGCGCGGGCATGGGCCCAGGGATAACGCAGCATCGGGTAGGCCCGGCTGCTGCGGCCGAACACCGGTGTCGGCACCAGGCCGGCGCGGCTGTAGGCGCGGTCGCTGCGCCCGGGCACCACGGTCTGGCGCGCGCCGTTGACGTGGTAGCTGGCCTCGAGGTAGTGCACCAGCGGCAGATCGAGCACGTCGAGCCAGATCACCGGCGCGTCGCCCTCGTGGCCGTGCTCGTGCCAGAGGCCCGTGGGCGTGAGGATGAGGTCGCCGCGCTGCATGGGGCACTGTTCGCCGTCCACCGTCGTCCAGGCGCCTTCGCCCTCGACCACCATGCGCACGGCGTTGGGTGTGTGGCGGTGCGACGGCGCCCACTCGCCGGGCAGCAGCAACTGCATGCCCAGGTAGATGGCGGCGCTGGCCTGCATGCTGCCGCCGCCGAAGCCGGGGTTGGCCAGCACCAGCACGCGGCGCTCGGCCTTCTCGATGGGCGTCAGCTCGCCGGCGCGCATCAGCAGCGGGCGGATGGCCTCGTAGGCCCAGTGCGTGGCGCGCGTGGCCGGCTGCGGCTTGGTGGGCGGCAGCAGCGCACGCAGGCTGGGCCACAGCGGCACCAGGTTCTGCGCACGCATCTGCGCCACGTAGTCGGCGGGCAGGTCTTCGAGGCGGCCGAGCGGGGCGTCTTCCATGGCGGGGTCCTCAGGAGGCGGGGGCGGTGGTTCGGCGTCGAGGCGGTTCAGTCGGCGAGGCAGCGCTCCACCGTCCAGCCGTACAGCCACTCCATCGCATCGTAGAAGCGTTCGGGCGAGCGGCCCTTCCAGAGATCGTTGCGCACCAGCCGCTCCACGCCGTGGGCGTGGAAGATGCGGCCCATCTCGCGGGCGCTCAGCACCACACGCGCGGTGCGCGCCACGCGCGAGCGCTCGTACAGCGCGAAGGCGGCCGTGAAGTCGTGGTTGCAGCGGCGCAGCGCCTCGCCCAGCGTGACGGCGTCTTCCAGCGCCATGCAGGCACCCTGCGCCAGATACTGCAGCGTGGGGTGAGCGGCGTCGCCCAGCAGCGTGGTTCGGCCGTGGCTCCAGGTGCCGATGGGCTCGCGGTCGGCGGTGGCCCAGCGCTTCCACTGCAGCGGCAGCTCGATGAGCTGGCGGGCGCGCGGGCAGATGCCCTGGAAGTAGCTCTGCACCTCGTCGAAGCTGCCCTCGGTGACGCCCCACTGCTCGACCTCGCGGCTGTGGAAGGTGACGACCACGTTGTACTGCTCGCCGCCGCGCAGCGGGTAGTGCACGAGGTGGCAGTTGGGGCCGACCCAGATGCTGGCCGCGTTCCAGCGCAGATCGGCCGGGAAGGCCTCTCGCTCCACCACCGCGCGGTAGACCACGTGCCCCGATACACGCGCCTCGTCGCCGACGAACTGCCGCCGCACGGCCGACTTCACGCCGTCGGCGCCGATGAGCGCCACGCCGTGGTGGGCGCGGCCTTGGCCATCGAGCACGGTGACGCCACCGTCGTGCGCCTGCACCGACTGCACCTGCGTGCGCGTGCAGACCTCGATGCCCTCGGCGCGCTCGGCGCCTTCGAGCAGCGAGCGGTGCACGTCGGCGCGGTGGATCAAGGCGTAGGGGTTGCCGAAGCGCTCGCGGAAGGCCTCGCCGGTGGGGATGCGGCCGACCAGCGTTTCGTCGAGCGCGTCGTGCATCACCATCTCGTCGATGTAGACGGCGCGGCGGCGGGCGGCCTCGCCCACGCCCAGCGCATCGAAGGCGCTGAAAGCGTTGGGGCCGAGCTGGATGCCGGCGCCGATCTCGCCCAGCTCGGCGGCCTGCTCCAGCACCTTGACGGCATGGCCCTGGCGCACCAGGGCCAGCGCTGCGGCCACGCCGCCAATGCCACCGCCGGCCACGAGGACGGGCCTGTCGGGCGAGGAATTCACAGCGCGCATGGCGGACTCCAGGTCAAGCAGTGGAAGCGGATATTATCAGTATGCTGATGATCAGCACAATGATAGAGTGCCCGGGATGGCCAAGACCTCTGCCGCTCGAGCAGCCTCGAACCCGCCGCCGGCACGTGCGCGCCCGCGCAGTGCCGCGGTCGAGCTCGACACCCTGCCCGGCCACCATATCCGGCGCCTGCAGCAGATTGCCGTGGCGCTGTTCCTGCAGGAGGCCGAGCCGCTGGGCGTGACGCCGGTGCAGTACGCCGTGCTGCAGGCCGTGGCCAACGAGCCGGGCCTGGACCAGCGCACGCTGGCCGGCCGCGTGGCGCTGGACACCAGCACGGTGGCCGGCGTCGTCGACCGGCTCGAGGCGCGCGCACTGCTGCAGCGGCACGCCTCGGCCACCGATCGGCGCGTGCGCCAGCTGCAGCTCACGCCCGAGGGCGAGGCCTTGCGCGCGCAGGTGGAGCCGGCCATGCGCCGGGCGCAGCAGCGCATCCTGGCGCCGCTGCCGCGTGCCGAGCGGGCGGAGTTCCTGCGGCTGCTGCGGGTGCTGGTGGAGGGCAACAACGAGGCCAGCAGGGCGCCGGGCGAGGTGGGTTGATGGAGAGATGAACACGGGGCGGGCTGAGCCCGCTACCGTTTCCAGCACCGTTCGGGCTGAAACGGAGGTGGGGCCCTTCGACAAGCTCAGGGCGAACGGAGGTGGGGCCCTTCGACAAGCTCAGGGCGAACGGAGGGTGGGCCTTAGCCGCGCCCCAGCAACTTGGCCTCGGCCAGCGCCAGCGGCTCGGGCAGGCCGCTGATCACCAGCGTGTCGCCGCCGGCCAGCACGTCTTCGGGCGCCGGCACCGCCACGCGCCCGCTGGCGTGGCGCACCGACACCACGGCCACGCCCACGGCGTGCAGTGCGAGTTCTTCCAGCCGCCGGCCGGCCCAGGCGCTGGCCTCGGGCAGCGTCACGCTGGCCAGCCGGGCCTGGTCGAGCTCGGCCACGGTGTCGTCGTCGGCGCCGTGGAAGTAGCCGCGCAGCAGGCTGTAGCGCGCGTCGCGGGCGTCGCGCGTGATGCGGATGACGCGCGCCATCGGCACGCCCACGAGCGCCAGCGCGTGGCCGGCCAGCATCAGGCTGCCCTCGATGGCCTCGGGCACCACCTCGGTGGCGCCGGCGGCCTTGAGCTTGTCGATGTCGGTGTCGTCCACCGTGCGCACCACCACCGGCACCTTGGGCGCGTGCGAATGCACGAGCGCCAGGATCTTCATCGCCGAGGGCGTGTCGTGGTAGCTCACCACCACCGCGGCGGCGCGGGCCAGGCCGGCGGCCATCAGGCTCTGCAGGCGCGCGGCGTCGCCGAACACCACGCTCTGGCCGGCCGCCGCGGCCTGGCGCACGCGGTCGGGGTCGAGGTCGAGCGCCATGTAGGGGATGCGCTCCTGCGTCAGCAGCCGCGCCAGCGCCTGCCCGCTGCGCCCGTAGCCGCAGATGATGACGTGGCGCTCGCTGGCGATGCTCTTCTTGGCGATGGTGGTCAGCGCCACCGACTGCATCAGCCAGTCGCTGGCCGAGAGCTTGTTGACGATGACGTTGCTGTACATGATGAGAAACGGCGTCGCCAGCATGCTCAGCACCATGCTGGCCAGCACCGGGCTCACCCACTCGGGCGCCACCAGGCCGCGGTCAGCGCCCAGCGTCAGCAGCACGAAGCCGAACTCACCGGCCTGCGCCAGGTACAGGCCCGTGCGCAGCGCCACGCCCGGCGCGGCCTTGAAGGCCCGCGCCAGCAGCGCCACGAGCACGAACTTGCCCACCACCGGCACGCTGGTCAGCAGCAGCACCAGGTGCCACTGCTCGACGACAGGCCGCCAGTCGAGCTTCATGCCGATGGTGATGAAGAACAGTCCCAGCAGCACGTCGTGGAAGGGCCGGATGTCGGTCTCCACCTGGTGCTTGTATTCGGTCTCGGCCACCAGCATGCCAGCCACGAACGCGCCCAGCGCCAGGCTCAGGCCCGCGTGCTCGGTGAGGTAGGCCAGGCCCAGTGTCACGAGCAGCAGGTTCAGCATGAACAGCTCCTCGCTCTTGCGCCGCGCCACGAGCGTGAGCCACCAGCGCATCACGCGCTGCCCGCCCACCAGCAGCAGCGTCAGCAGCAGCGCCGCCTTCACCACGGCCAGGCCGAGGGCGGTGAACATCTCGTCGGGCGGCGAGCCCAGCGCCGGTATCAGCACCAAGAGCGGCACCACGGCCAGGTCCTGGAACAGCAGCACGCCCATGACGCGGCGGCCGTGCTCGCTCTCCAGCTCCAGCCGCTCCACCATCAGCTTCACGACGATGGCCGTGGAGCTCATGGCCAGCGCGCCGCCCAGCACGATGGCGCCGCGCCAGCCCATCTCCCAGGTGCCCTGCAGCACGGTGGCGTAGGCCCACACCAGCAGGAAGTGGCCGAGCACGGTGACGAGCATCGTCAGCACCACCTGGCTCAGGCCGAGGCCGAACACCAGCGTGCGCATGCTCTTGAGCTTGGGCAGGTTGAACTCGAGCCCGATCACGAACATCAGGAACACCACGCCGAACTCGGCGAGGTACTTCACCCCGGCGCTGTCTTGCGCGAAGGCCAGTGCGTTGGGCCCGATCAGGATGCCCACGACCAGGTAGCCCAGCATCGGCGGCAGCTTCAGCGAGCGGCACGCCACCACGCCCAGCACCGCGGCCACGAGGTACAGCAGAACCAGTTCGAGGGTGGAGGCCAAGGCGGGGGTGCGGTTCGGTGAAGGGTTCGGTGGCGGGCCTGGGCGGACAAGGGGCGGTGCCTAGAATCCGAGCGCTGCTCCCGGCACCTCCCCGGCCCCATCCTAATGCCCGACCATGCTCCCGTTCCCGCCGTCGATGCCGCTCGCGCCTTGTCGATGGCCACCCGCACCGTGGGCATCGAGATGCGCGCGCTGCAGGGCCTGCAGGCCTCGCTGCAAGGCGAGGCCGGCGCGGCCTTCGTGGCCGCGGTGGCGGCGATGCGCGATTGCCCCGGCCGCGTCATCGTCATGGGCATGGGCAAGAGCGGCCACGTCGGCCGCAAGATCGCCGCCACGCTGGCCAGCACCGGCACGCCGGCGTTTTTCGTGCACCCGGCCGAGGCCAGCCATGGCGACCTGGGCATGGTGCGCCCGCAAGACGTGGTGCTGGCCATCAGCAACAGCGGCGAGGTCGACGAGCTCGCGGCCATCCTGCCGGCGCTGCGCCGGCTGGGCGTCACGCTGGTGGCGATGACGGGCAAGGCGGAGTCGACGCTCGCGCGCCATGCCGACATCGTGCTGTCCAGCGCCGTGGCCGAAGAGGCCTGCCCGCTGAACCTGGCGCCCACCACCAGCACCACGGCGCAGATGGCGCTGGGCGACGCGCTGGCCGTGGCGCTGCTCGATGCGCGCGGCTTCCGCGAAGAAGACTTCGCACGCTCGCACCCCGGCGGCGCGCTCGGCCGCAAGCTGCTGCTGCACGTGAAGGACCTGATGCGCCAGGGCGAGGCCCTGCCGCAGGTGGCGCCCGCCACACCGATGCCCGAGCTGCTGCGCGAGATGACGGGCAAGGGCCTGGGCTTCGCCGCCGTCGTGGGCGCCGATGGCCGGCCGCAGGGCATCTTCACCGACGGCGACCTGCGCCGCCTGATCGAAGCCGGCCGCGACGATCTGCGCACCTTGCGCGCCGAACAGGTGATGCACCGCACGCCGCGCCTGGTGCGTGCCGAGGCGCTGGCGGTCGACGCCGCCGGCGTGATGGAGCAGCACCGCGTGACCAGCGTGCTGGTGGTCGACGAGGGCGGTGTGCTGGTGGGCGCGCTGAACTCCAACGACCTGATGCGCGCCAAAGTCATCTGATGACCGACACCACCAGCGCCCGTTTCCGGCCCGAGACGCTGCTGCGCGCGCAGGGCGCGGGCATGGGCCTGAAAGCCGCCATCTTCGACGTCGACGGCGTGCTCACCGACGGGCAGCTGTTCATCAGCGGCCAGGGCGAGGACTTCAAGGCCTTCCACGCGCTCGACGGGCACGGCCTGAAGCTGCTCAAGCGCGGCGGCATCGAGCCGGTGGTGATCACGGGCCGCGATTCGCCGGCCGTGCGCCGGCGCCTGGCCGATCTGGGCATCGCGCACGCCGTGTTCGGCGCCGGCGACAAGCTGGCCGCCGCCGAGGCCTTGATGGCCCAGCACGGCTGGCAGTGGCCCGAGCTGGCCGCCATCGGCGACGACTGGCCCGACCTGCCCTTGCTCGAGCGCGCCGCCTTCGCCTGCGCACCACCCAACGCCCATGCCGAGGTGCGCGCGGTGGCCCACCACGTCACGGCGGCGGCTGGCGGCCAGGGCGCCGCGCGCGAGTTCTGCGATCTGCTGCTGATGGCGTCGGGCCGCTACGCCGCGCTGCTGCAGCAGGAGCGCCGCACGCTCGACAGCGTCTGAGAGCTTGTGAAGCCGGTCGAGCTGCACCTGCCAGACCTGCCCGAGGTGCCGCTGTCGCTGGGGCCGGTGGTGGCGCCGGCCGGCGAAGAGCGCCGTCGCGCCATGCCCTGGCACCTGCGTCTGCGCGAGACGCTGTCGACTTACCTGCCGATCCTGCTGATGGCCGCGCTGGCGCTGGCCACCTGGTGGCTGGTGAAGAACTCGCCCAAGCCGCCGGGCGAGGTGGCGCCGCGCGCGGTGTCGGCCGATCCCGACTACACGATGAGCGGCTTCGCGCTCGAACGCTTCGCGCCCGATGGCCGCCTGATGCTGCGCATCGAAGGCGCGCAGATGCGCCACTACCCGGCCACCGACCGCATCGAGATCGACGGCGCGCAGATCCAGGCCTGGTCGCCGGCCGGGCGCCTGACGCGTGCCAGCGCCGCACGCGCCGTGGGCACCGGCGACGGCAGCGAGCTGCAGCTCCTGGGCGGTGCCGAGGTCGTGGGTGAAGACGCCGCCGGTGTGCCGCTCCTGATGCGCAGCGAGTTCCTGCATGCCTTCTTCATCGACGAGCGCGTGGAGAGCGACCGCCCGGTGCTGGTGCGCCACGGCGCGACCGAGCTGCGTGCGGCCGGGCTGCTGTACGCGCACGCCTCGCAGCGGCTGGAGCTCAAGGGCCCGCTGAAGGTGACGCTCACGCCGCGGGCCGTGCCTTGACCGCGCCGCTGATCTTCATCACCGGCGCCGCAGCATGAGCGCGCCGTTGATATTCATCACCGGCGCATCGAGCGGCATCGGCCAGGCCCTGGCCGCCCGCTACGCGCAGGCCGGCTGGCGGCTGGCGCTGGTGGCGCGCCGCACCGAGGTGCTGCAGGCCTGGGTGGCGTCGCAGGGCCTGGGCAGCGACCGCGCGGCGATCTTCGGCGCCGACGTGGCCGACACCGAGCAGATCGTCGCCGCCGGCCGGCGCTGCATCGCCGAGTGCGGCCTGCCCGACGTGGTGGTCGCCTGCGCCGGCATCAGCGTGGGCATGGACACCGCCGTGCGCGGCGACCTCGAGGTGATGCGCGAGCTGTTCGCCATCAACAACATCGGCCTCGCGGCCACCTTCCACCCCTTCCTGGCGCCGATGCGCGAGCGCCGCCGGGGCACCCTCGTCGGCGTGGCCAGCGTGGCCGCCATCCGCGGCCTGCCGGGCCACGGCGCCTACAGCGCCAGCAAGGCCGGCGTGGTGGCCTACTGCGAGAGCCTGCGCGTGGAGTGCCGCGGCAGCGGTGTGTCGGTGGTCACGCTGCTGCCGGGTTATGTGGCCACGCCGCTGACGGCGCGCAACAGCTACTCGATGCCGTTCCTGATGGAGCCCGAGGCCTTCGCCGAGCGCGCCTTCCGAGCCATCGAGGCCGGCACGAGCTACCGCGTCATCCCGTGGCCCATGGGCCTGCTGGCCAAGCTGCTGCGCCTGCTGCCGAACAGGCTGTACGACCGGCTGCTCGCCGGCCGCGGGCGAAAGCCCCGTCGCGACTGAGGGCCATGGAACCCTTCGAACCACCTCCACGCTGGCAGCATCGCCGCCCGTCATGATCGATGTCGTTGTCTTCTTCTTCCTGCTCGGCGTGTTCGCGCGCCTGGTCAAGAGCGATCTGCGCCTGCCCGAGGCGCTGTACGAGACGCTGTCGATCTACCTGCTGCTGGCCATCGGCCTGAAGGGCGGCATCGAGCTCAGCAAACAGCCGCTGGCCGCGCTGGCGCCGCAGGTGCTGGCCTGCATGGCACTGGGCTTCGTGATCCCGTTCGTGATGTACCCGCTGGTGCGCGCGATGCGGCTCAGCGGCGTGGACGCGGCGGCGCTGGTGGCGCACTACGGCTCGGTGAGCGTGGTCACCTTCGCCGTGGCGCAGGCGGCGCTGGCGCGCGAGGGTCTGGCCTACGAAAGCCACGCCGCGCTGTGGGTGGCGGTGATGGAAGCCCCCGGGCTGATCGCCGGCATCCTGCTGGCGCGCTGGTCGCTTCGCGACGGCCGCACGCGCACCAACTGGGGCGGGCTGATGCACGACGTGCTCTTCGGCAAGAGCGTGCTGCTGCTGATGGGCGGCTTGCTCATCGGCGCCGTGGCGGGCGAGGCGGGTACCGCGCCCATCAAGGCGGTGTTCGTCGACCCCTTCAAGGGCGTGCTCGCGCTGTTCCTGCTCGAACTCGGGCTCGTGGCCGGTGGCCGGCTGGCCGAGGTGCGGCGCTTCGGGCCGGCGGTGCTCGTGATCGGCCTCGTGGCGCCCCCGGTGCTGGCGGTGGCCGGTGCGGCCACGGGCTGGGCACTGGGGCTCAGCACCGGCGGCACCGCGCTGCTGGCCACACTGGCGGCCAGCGCGAGCTACATCGCTGCGCCCACGGCGATGCGCATCGCCGTGCCGCAGGCCAACGCGGCGCTGTCGATCACGGCGGCGCTGGGCATCACGTTCCCGTTCAACATCGTCATCGGCATACCGCTGTACATCCAGTTGGCCCACCAGTTCGGGAAGATCGGCTCATGAACAAACACGCGAAGACGCTGCTGGTCATCAACGCCGAAGCCGTGCTCGAGAAGAACCTCTCGCGCGACGTGCGCGAACGCGGCGCCCAGGGCTGGACGGTGACCGAGGTGCACGGCGCCAGCCTCGAAGGCGTGCGCGAGGGCGCCTGGGAAGCCGACCGAACGATCGAGATGAAGGTCATCTGCGACGAAGCCGTGGCCGACGCCATCGCCGAGCACGTGCTCGCCACCTACGCGCCGCACTACAGCGTCGCGCTGTGGTTCACGCCGGTGCAGGTGCTGCGGCCCGAACGCTACTGAGGCGGCCGCTGAAACAACAAGGGCGCCCGTAGGCGCCCTGCATCGGGTTCAGAAAGGCTGATCAGTAGCCGCCGCGGTTGCCACCACCGCCACCACCACCGTAGCCGCCACCACCACCGCTGCCGCCGCGGTTGCCACCGCCGCCACCACCACCGTAGGGGCTGCGACCGCCGCCACCACCGCCACCACCGTAGGGGCTGCGACCACCGCCGCCGCCGCCACCGCCGTAGCCGCCACCACCCGTGCCGCCACCGCCGCCGCCGTAGCCACCGCCACCACCGCCGCCGTAACCACCACGGCTGCCGCCGCCACCGCCGTAGCCGCCACCGCCGCCCGGGCGGTCTTCACGAGGACGCGCCTCGTTGACGACGACGGCGCGGCCTTCGAGGGCCTGACCGTTCATGCCGTTGATGGCGGCCTGCGCCTCGGCATCGTTGCCCATCTCGACGAAGCCGAAGCCCTTCGAGCGGCCGGTTTCGCGATCCATCATCACCTTCGCCGACGTGACGGTGCCGAAAGGAGAGAAGGCCTGCAACAACGAGTCATCGCGGACCGAATAGGCCAAGTTGCCGACGTAAAGTTTGTTTCCCACGGAGAGCCCTTAGAAGATCAGAAGAACCATGCGGAGCTCAACCCTGGAACACCCGTCGAAACCCTCGTTAGCCGAAGGCGCCGACGGGAAGGCGCGGCTGCCAGACACAGACCCCCGGATTATGGGTATTGAAATCAGCCGCCTGTAAAGAGACGGGCCTGGTTTTGTTGTTTTGGCGCGCCTCGGGCTTACCCGATCCAGTGGTCGCCTTTCGGCGCTGCTCCCCGGCATGATCACGACATGGACCTCCTGAAGCCGCTGATCGCGTTGCTGGCCATCGTCAACCCGATCGGCGTGGTGCCGTTCTTCATTCACTTCACCCAGAGCTTCGACCGGGCGCAGCGCCAGCGCACCATCCGCATCGCCTCGTTCACAGTGTTCGTGGTCATCGCGGTCAGCGCGCTGGCCGGGCTGAAGGTGATCGAGTTCTTCGGCATCAGCCTGGCCTCGTTCCAGGTCGGCGGCGGCTGCCTGCTGCTGATCAGTTCGCTGGCGATGCTCAATGCCCAGCCGGCCGAGAGCAAACCTACCGACGAGCGCGACGGCCAGGAACGGGTCGATGCCGGCGCCAGCATCGCCGTCGTGCCGCTGGCGATACCGCTGCTCACCGGACCGGCCACGATCTCCACGGTCGTGATCTACGCCGAAAAGACACGCTTTCTCTGGCAACTGGGTGTGATGGTGGCCTATGGCGTCGTCATCGCGCTCATCACCTGGGCCGTGTTCTCGGCCTCGGGCCGCATTGCACGGGTGCTGGGGCGCACCGGCATCAACGTCATGACGCGGCTGATGGGGCTCATCCTCGCGGCGATGGCGGTGGAGTTGCTGGCGGACGGCCTGACCAAGCTGTTCCCGGTGCTCGGCAGCCATGTGGCACGTTGAAAGAGCCGCACCAAAGAAGGGCAATTGAGCTCTGATGGCGACGGGTAAGCCCTTATGGGGGGCAACCCCCTAATCCGTCATGATCCGCCCGCTTCCAGCGGAGATGTCCTCGGGCGTCGGCTGGCAAGAGGTAGAGGAGACGACACCTGTGCACAACGCGCCGCCGGGCCTGCCCGAGCGGCGCTTCTTTTTTGGCGCTTCCCGTCTGGCAGGGTTGGCTCGCCCGCAAGCCGGCGAAGAGCCCTGCCTTTGGCCGCCGTTTCCGCCGATGGGTCCGCGTGCTGCTGCCTACGATGGGCGCCCGACTCTCCACCGCCCGCCGTGCCAGCTGCCATGTCCGTCAACCCTGAACTGCGCAAGCTGGACATCGAAATCCCGTCGCAGCCGCAGGCGCTGCTGCAACTGTCGCTGCTGCTGGCCGACGACGACATCAACCTGCAGGCCGCGGCGGCGCTGATCGAAGGCGACATGGCGCTGGCCGCCGCGGTGATGAAAGCGGTGAACTCCTCGCTCTACGGCCTGAAGGAACGGGTGCAGAGCGTGCAGCAGGCCATTACCTACCTGGGCATTCGCGAGGTCGCTGCCATCACTTTCGAGATGGGCCTGCGCGCCGCGTTCCCGCCGGCGCCCGAGCTCGACCCCATCTGGGCCCGCGCCGCCTGGCGGGGGCAGGTCATGGCGCGCCTGGCGCAGCGCCTGGCGTTGGATGCCTGGGGCGCGCACTCGGCCGGCCTGTTCGAGGAGTGTGGCAAGGCGGTGCTGTTCCGGCACGCATCCGACCACTACCGCGCCATGCTGAGGGCCGCCACCGACGACCGCGCGCTGATCGAACTCGAACACACCGGCTTCGGGGTCAGCCACGACGCGCTGGGCGCGGCGCTCTGCGAGAGCTGGGGCCTCGGCCTGGCTGCCGTGTCCAGCGTGCGCCACCATGTGCTGGCGCAGGCTACGCACGAACTGCCGCCGCCGCCGGCGCGGCGCGGCATCTGTGCCCTCTCGGTGCTGGCCCACCTGGTGGAGACCGAGGCCGAGCAGAGCGACGATGTGGCGGCCTCTATCGCGCAGCAGGCCGAACTCGACCCGGACCTCGTGCTGCGCGCCTTTCGCCGCGAGCAGGAGCAGCGGGCCGAGGCCGAGGCCCGCGGCCGCAACTGACGCCGCAGCCGACGCGCCTGAGGAAAGCCCGCTGGCGCAGCGGGCGCCGCAGTGGTTACGCTGCCGGCCCTTGCAGCATCACTGAGCGGGCCGCCCGTGCCCGTCGACCCCATGGCCGTCAACGTCTCACCCGAAGCCCTGGCTCTGCAGCGCCTGTACCAATGGGAAAGCACGACGCCAGACAAGGTCGTGTTCACGCAGCCGCTGGGCGGCGGCCAGGTCGTCGACTACACCTGGCGCCAGGTCATGGACCAGGCCCGGCGCATGGCCGCGCACCTGCAGAGCCTGGGCCTGCAGCCTGGCGACAAGGTGGCGCTGCTCAGCAAGAACACCGCGCAGTGGCTGATGACCGACTTCGCCATCTGGCTCGGCGGCTTCGTCTCGGTGCCGCTGTACCCCACGCTGGCCGCCGGCACCATCCGGCAGATCCTCGAGCACAGCGAGAGCAAGCTGCTGTTCGTGGGCAAGCTCGACGGCTGGGAGGGCATGAAGCCCGGCATCCCGGCGGGCCTGCCCTGCATCAGCCACCCGCTGAGCCCTGAAGACGCGAAGAAGAGCTACCCCGGCTGGGACGCCATCGTCGCCAAGACCGAGCCGCTGAAGGGCAACCCCGTGCGCGCGGCCGACGAGCTGGCGACCATCATGTACACCAGCGGCACTACCGGCGCACCCAAGGGCGTGATGCACAGCTTCGGCACCTTCGCCTGGGGCGTGCAGAGCGGCTTGAAGCGTGTGCCGGCCATCAACAGCAACGCGCGCATGCTGAGCTACCTGCCGCTGAGCCACGTGGCCGAGCGCACGCTGGTGGAGCACGGCGTGCTGGCCACCGGCATGCACGTGTTCTTCGCCGAGAGCCTGGAGACCTTCACCTCCGACCTGCAGCGTGCCAAGCCGACGGTGTTCTTCAGCGTGCCGCGCCTGTGGGTGAAGTTCCAGCAGGGCATCAGCGCCAAGATGCCGCCGAAGAAGCTGGACATGCTGCTGTCCATTCCCATCCTCGGCGGCATCGTGCGCAAGAAGATCCTCACCGCCCTGGGCCTGCAGGAGTGCACCTTCGCCGCCGGCGGTGCCGCGCCGATGCCGCCCGATCTGTTGCGCTGGTACAACAAACTGGGCCTCGATCTGGTCGAGGTCTACGGCATGACCGAAAACTGCGGCGTCAGCCACGCCACGCTGCCGGGCAAGCAGCGCCCGGGCACCGTCGGCCTGCCCTACGACGGCGTGCAGAGCCGCATCGACCCCGCCAGCGGCGAGATCCAGATGAAGGCGCCCTGCCTGATGCTCGGCTACTACAAGGAGCCCGAGCTCACCCAGCAGGCCCTCACCGAGGACGGCTGGCTCAAGACTGGCGACAAGGGCGCGCTCGATGGCGAGGGCAACCTCAAGATCACCGGCCGCGTGAAGGACCTGTTCAAGACGAGCAAGGGCAAGTACGTCGCGCCGGCCCCCATCGAAGACCGGCTCGTCATGCACAACGCCATCGAGGCCTGCTGCGTGACCGGCGCCAACCTCGGCCAGCCGCTGGCGCTGGCGATGCTGAACATCGACGCCATCAAGAAGGCGGCCACCGCCGAAGGCCGCGCCGAGCTCGAGGCCACGCTCACGGCCCATGTGAAGGCCATCAACGAGCACCTCGACCCGCACGAGCAGCTCGACTGTCTGGTCGTGACGGCCGAGGCCTGGACGGTGGACAACGATCTCATCACGCCGACCTTCAAGGTCAAGCGCAACCGCATCGAGGATCTGTTCGCGAAGAACTACGACACGTGGGTGGGCATGCGCAAGACCGTGGTCTGGCATAGAGCTTGACCACCCCCCGGAGCGGCTGACGCCGCTCCCCCCTCGAGGGGGGCGCCGCGAGCGGCCGGGCAGAGCCCGTTCCGCCGCGGCTGCTTGATGGGCGGCAGGCCTGCGGCCGCCGCGCCTTTTGCTTATCGGCTAGCGGCCGGCGCCGCCGGCGGCAGCGCGCTCGGCGGGTTCGGCAGGCTGATGCCGGGGCCGAGCGGGATGTCTTCGGTCAGCGTGACCTTGGTGACGAAGTGGCGCGTGTCGCCAAAGCAGGTGGTCGGCAGGCCCACCTTCTCTTCGTAGTGCAGTGCCACGCGCTTGCCGATGTGGCGCGTGATCTCGGCGGCCACCACGTCGTCATGCACCGTGAACAGGAACTTCTCGGCCGTGCTGCCCGGCAGCGACACCAGCGAGAGCTCGCCCTCCCAGGTCTTGCACATCCAGCCCTTGTTGCTGAGCTTTTGCACCCAGCCGGCGCGCTCGCCCTCGGAGTAGCTCCAGTTCAAGGCGAACAACAGCCAGCCAGCGGCCAGCACGACCAGCACCGCCAGCGGCGCGACAACGAACTTCACGATATTCATGGCGCCGCATTATCGAGGGCGCCGGCGACATCGTCACCGGCGCGCCGCGATCACTTCAGGTTCGCCTTGAAGTTGGTGAAGGTGCGGGTCTGCAGCCGGCGCGCGTTGTTGTCCAGCGCCTTGGGCATGGCCATCTTCTGGATCTCGCTGGCCGGCGGGAAGATCACCGGGTTGCTCGCCAGCTCCGGCTTCACGAAGGGCTTGGAGGCCGCGTTCGGGTTGCCGTAGAAGACCTGGTTCGTCAGCTGCGCGTGGATCTCGGGCCGCATGATGAAGTTGATGAAGGCATGCGCGTTCTTCGGGTGCTTGGCGTCCTTCGGGATCGCCATCGTGTCGAAGAACAGCGTCGCACCGCGCGGCGGGATCAGCGCCTGGATGTTCTGCTTGGTCTTGCCTTCCAGCGCGCGGCTGCGGGCGATGTTGAAGTCGCCGGCGTAGCCCAGGCTGACGCAGATCGAGCCCTGGGCCAGATCATTGATCGGGCCCGGCGAGCTGATGCGCGTGACGTTCGGGCGCGCGGCGCGCAGCACCGCGGTGGCGGCCTCGTAGTCCTTGGCGTTGTTGCTGTAGCCGTCCTTGCCGGCGTAGAGCATGGCCACCGGGATGACCTCGCTGGCCGAGTCGAGCACGTGGATGCCGCAGCTCTTGACCTTGCTCGCCAGTTCGGGCTTGAAGATCAGGTCCAGCGGGTTCTCGGGCATCGGCGTGCTGCCGAGGGCGGCCTTCACCTTGTCGGGATTGATGCCCACGGTGACAAAGCTCCACAGCCAGGTGACGAGGTGCTTGTTGCCCGGGTCGCTCTCGGCGAGCTTGTCCAGCAGGCCGGGGTCGAGGTTCTTCCAGTTCGGCAGCTGTGCGCGGTCGAGTGGCAGGAACAGGCCGGCGTCGATCTGCTTCTTGGCGAAGTGCGACGAGGGCACGACGACGTCGTAGCCGGTCTTGCCGGCCACCAGGCGGGCGTGCAGCGTCTCGTTGCTGTCGAAGGTGTCGTAGCGCACCTTGATGCCGGTTTCCTTCTCGAACTGCTTGATGGTGTCCGGGCCGATGTAGTCGGCCCAGTTCAGCACGTTCAGCACCTTCGGCTCGCCCTGCGCGGCCGCGCTGGTGGCGGCGGCGGCCAGGCCCACGGCGGCAAGCGCAAGCAGGGTGCGGCGGAGGATCGAGGATCGCGGCGTCATGGCGGGTGTCCTTTCGGGAAGGGCTGGGAAGCGGGAGGGTTCGGTGAAGGATTCGGGGGAGGCAGAAAACGGCCGCGATTGTGGTCGACCGCGCCACCGGCAGGCCAGCGCCTCCGAGAGACCCGATGGGCGCAGGCAAAAAGCGCGCCGGGTGCAAGCCACAATCGTGCCGCTGTTTCCACCGTACGAGCCACCGCGCGAGACCCCACCATGACGATGCTGATCCTCGGCCTGATCCTGTTTCTGGGCGTGCACTCCGTGCGCGTGTTCGGCGAAGGCTGGCGCACCACGATGCGCCACAAGCTGGGCGACAACGGCTGGAAAGGTTTGTATTCGGTGCTGTCGCTGGCGGGCTTCGTGCTCATCATCTACGGCTACGCCGCCACGCGCGAAAGCCCGCAGATCCTGTGGATCGCGCCCATCTGGACCCGCCATGTCGCCGCGCTTCTGACCATCCCAGCCTTCGTGCTGCTGGTCGCCACCTACGTGCCGGGCAACTCGATCAAGGCCCGGCTGCACCACCCGATGGTGCTGGCCGTCAAGCTGTGGGCGTTTTCGCACCTGGTGGCCAACGGCATGCTCGCCGACCTGCTGCTGTTCGGCGGCTTCCTGGCCTGGTCGGCGCTGAGCTTCCGCGCCGCGCGCGCCCGCGATCGCGCTGCCGGCACCGTCTACCCCCCTGGCCGGCGGGTGCCGACTCTGGTGACGGTGATCGTCGGCCTGGCGGCCTGGGCCTTCTTCGCCTTCTGGGCCCACGGGGCCTGGATCGGCGTCAAGCCCTTCGGCGGCGGCTGATTCAGCGACCCCCACCGCCGGGGGCCCCCGGTCGGCCGACCCCCCGCAGGCCCACGCACTGGCGATAGGCCCGGCCCCGCCGGCTGGCGAGCATGGCGGCTCCTGTCACCCGGAGCCCGTCATGTTGATGCTGCTGACCCGCCTCTTCGGCGCCCCGCCCTGTGCCCGCCCTGCCGCGCTGCCCGCCGCTGCGCCTGGGCCGGCGGACGACGACGTCCCCCGCGGCTGCGGCTGGTTCGACTCCAGCCACGATCTGTTGAGCGGCGTGGTCATCTGGGAGGGCATGATCGTGGTCGACAACATCCCCGCCCCGCCGCCATGACCGAAAGCAGTCCGCTCTCCCGCCTCCTTCGCCGCCGCACGGCGCTGGCCCTGCTGGCGCTGCCGGCCGCTGCGGCCCTGCCGGGCTGCGGTGGTGGCACCGACAAGCGGCGGGCGCAGATCCGGCTCGTCAACGCCAGCACCGGCAATCAGCGCCTGGAGTTGCGCACCGACGACGTGCTGCGCCATGCCGAGGTGCCCTACGGCGAGCGCGCCAGCTACGCCGAGGCCGACCCCGACAAACCCGAGACGACCATCTTCGCCAGCGGCTCGCCCACGGCCTTGCTGCGCTTTTCGCCGCCCCTGGCCGGCGACCGCTGGTTCACGGTGCTGGCCTACGGCCCGGCCGGCGCGCTGCAGCAGCTGACACTCGACGACAACCGCGGCGAGCCCGATGCCGGCCGCGCCGTGCTGCGCGTGGTCAACGCCGCCTCCGACGCCGGCAGCCTGGACATCTACCTCACCGGCGAGACCGAAGAGCTCGCCTCGGCCGTGGCCCTGCAGCCGGGCGCCACCTACGGCCGTGCCGGCGACTGGCAGACGGTGGCCGCCGGCAGCTGGCGGCTGCGCGTCACGGCCGCGGGCAGCAAGACCGACGTGCGCCTGGATCTGTCGGCCGTGGAGCTGCCCAGCCGGGGCATCACGACGCTCGTGCTCAGCTCGGCCGTGGGCGGCGTGCTGGTGAACGGGCTGCTGCTCGCCCAGCGGGGCACCGTCACGCCGCGCGCCACGGCGCAGGCGCGCGTGCGGCTGGCGGCGCTGCTGACCGACAGCGCCAGCGTCTCGGCGCGCATCGGCGGCATCGATCTCGGCCGCAGCGTCGGCTCGCCCGCCGTGGGGGAGTACCAGCGCGTGGCCGCCGGGGCCGTGACACCGGTGGTCAGCGTCAACGGCGGGGCCGTCAGCAGCGCCCTGATGAGCTTCGAGGCCGGCCGCGACTACACGCTGCTGCTCGCGGGCACGCCCGCTGCGCCGCGCGTGGTGCGCATCGACGACGACAACCGCCTGCCGGTGGATGCCACCCGCGGCAAGCTGCGGCTCGTGAACGCGCTGGCCGACGGCAGCACGGCCGCCGCGCTGACGCTGGACTTCGCGCCCGTGAGCGGCGAGGTCGCGCCCGACCAGGCCTCGGCTGCGGCCATCGTCGAGGCCACCAGCACCGGCCGCCTGGCCGTGACGGCACGTGGCGCGCCGGCCCCGCTGTTCGTGGCCACCGAGCAACTGCTGCGGGCGGCGGCCGTGCACACGGTGTTCGTGGCGGGCGCCACCAGCGCAGCCGTGGGCATCCTGCGGCGCGACCGCTGAGAGGCCGCGCCCACGCGCCTAGGCAAGCCGCCCTGCGCGGAAGTCTTCCACCGCCTGGTAGAGCTCCTGCTGCGTGTTCATCACGAACGGCCCGTGCTGCGCGATCGGCTCGCGCAGCGGCCGGCCGGCGATGAGGATGGCCTTCGCGCCTTCGTCTCCGGCCTCCAGCAGCACGCCATCAGGCCCGGCGCCGGCGGTGGCGCCCACGCTGAAGTCAGGCCGCGGGTTGGCGAAGATCGCCATGCGGCCGCGCCGCACCGCGGTGCCGGCCACCGCCAGGCTGCCGCGGTAGACGTAGGCAAACGCGTTGTGCGTGGTCGGCAGCGGCTGCTCGAAGCGCGCGCCGGGGGCCAGGTGCACGTCCAGGTACAGCGGCTCGGTGTCGGCGCGCTGCACCGCGCCGGCCACGCCGTGCGTGGCGCCGGCGATCACGCGCACCGTCACGCCCTCGGCATGCCACTCGGGGATCTCGCTGGAGGCGATGTCGCGGTACCAGGGAGGCTGCATCTTCGTCTTGCCCGGCAGGTTGAGCCAGAGCTGAAAGCCCTCCATCGCACCTTCCTGCTGCTCGGGCATCTCGCTGTGGATGACGCCGCGGCCGGCCGTCATCCACTGCACGCTGCCGGGCACCAGCAGGCCCTCGTTGCCGGCGCTGTCGCGGTGGCGCATGCGGCCTTCGAGCATGTAGGTGATGGTCTCGAAGCCGCGGTGCGGGTGGTCGGGGAAGCCGCCGATGTAGTCGCCCGGGTTCTCTGTGCCGAAGGCGTCGAGCATCAGGAAGGGGTCGAGACGGCGCTGCAGGTCTTGCGTGAGCACGCGCACGAGCTTGACGCCGGCGCCGTCGGACGTGGCCTGGCCCTGCACGAGGCGCTCGACCGGGCGCGACGCGGTGACGACGGAGGGGGCGGTGGTGGTGGCCGCGGTGGTGGCGTTCATGTCCATGCCCGGCACTGTAGCCAGCCTGCTCCGCCGCGGCGTTGCAGGGACTTGAACACGGCGTTCGCCACCGGTGCTAGCCTGCCGGCCCATCTGAACGAGGAGACGCCGATGAAGGCCATCTGGAACGGCACCGTCATCGCCGAGAGCGACGACACGGTGGTCGTCGAAGGCAACCACTACTTCCCCGCCGCCGCGGTGAAGTCGCAGTACCTGCTGCCGAGCAACACCAAGACCACCTGCTCCTGGAAGGGCGTGGCGCAGTACCACTCGCTCTTCGTCGACGGCGACGCCAACCCCGACGCCGTCTGGTACTACGCCGAGCCGAAGGACGCCGCGGCGCAGATCAAGGGCCGCATGGCCTTCTGGAAGGGCGTGAAAGTCACCGAGTGAGCGAGGCGGTGACCTCAAGCTCGCCGGCCCTGACGGCGCCGCACCGCCGCCGCCTGCGCGAGCTGTGGCGCAGCGCGGGCTGGCCCTGCCGCGACCCGCTGGAGCTCGACCTGCTCGCCGCCGGCTTGCTGCAGCGCCACTGGTGCGCCGACGGCCGCGAGACGCTGCGTGTCACCGAGGCCGGGCTGCAGGTGCTGGCCGCGTCGCGGCAGCGCGCGCAGGCGGCGCTGTCACGCCACGAGGCGCTGGTGGCCGTGGTGGCGCGCGAGATGCAGCGCGCCGGGCGTATCGTCTGGCGGCGCCTTTCGCTGCGCGCGCCGCTGGCCGAGCCCGACGGCAGCACGTGCTGGGCCGTGGCGATGCCCGATGTCTACTCGATCCGCCACACCACGGTGGAGGACTACCTGGAACCCGTCGTGCACGAGATCAAGGTCAGCCGTGCCGACCTGCTGGCCGACCTGAAGCGCCCCGACAAGGGCCGCGCCTACCGCGCCGTGGCCAGCCAGTGCTGGTATGTGGTGCGCGAGGGCCTGTGCACCGAGGACGAACTGCCGCCGGAGGTGGGCCTGATGGTGGCCTGCGGCCCGGCGATGGACCGGCTCGAGGTGCTGCGCCCAGCCCCGCTGCGGCCGCTGCGGCCGGGCTTTGCACTGTGGATGGCGCTGGCCCGCGCCCCGGCCGAGCCGCCGCTGGACGACGACCCGCAGCCCGGCCTGGCCGACGTGGAGGTGGGGTCTTGAGCCGCGCGCCGTGGTGGTCGCGCCTGTTCGGGCAGGCGCCGACGCCGCCACCCGCCGCCGAGCCCCCGCCGGGCCCCGCCAAGGTACGGCTGCCGCGCAACGCCGCGGCCGAGCTGCCCGCCGGCGCCCTGCGCCGCCCGCTGATCGGCCGCGACGGCCAGGTGGCGGCCTTCGAATGGCTGCTGGCCGATGCCGCGCGCCGCCCGCTGGCCGACCAGCAGGCCCTGTGGGCGGCCGCCGCCGCAGCGCCCTGGCCGGCGCTGGTGACGCTGCCGGTGCGGCGCGCCCGTGACAGCGCCGTGCAGGCGGCCCTGGCGCCCGGCCTGTGGCTGCTGCTGGACGAACTGCCCGACGCCGCCCTGGCCACCGCGCTGCGCGCCTGCGGTGTGCAGCTCGGCGCACCGGCCGGCGTGCCGGTGGCCGAGCCGGCGCTCGATTTCGTCGTCGCCACCGCGGCCGGCGGCGGCACCGACACGCTGCTGCTGGCCGGGCAGCGCTGGCACGAGGCGCAGCCGCGCGTGCACCTGGTGGCGCTGGGCCTGACGAGCCTGGACGACGCCGAGCAGCTGCTGGCCCGCGGCTACCACTGGGCCGGCGGACGCCTGGCGCGGGCCAAGGCCGCCGCGGCCACCGCGACGCAGCCGCTGGGCGCTGCGGCCCACCGCATCTGCGCCTTGCTCAGCCAGCTGGCACAAGACGCCGACACCGCCCCGCTGGCCGCCGCCGTGCGCGCCGACGTGGCGCTGGGCTACCGGCTGCTGCGCTACGCCAACAGCCCGGCCGTGGGGCTGCGCACGCCGGCCGACACGGTGGAGCAGGCCATCGCGGTGCTCGGCCGCCGCGAGCTGACACGCTGGCTGCAGGTGCTGCTGCTGGCAGCCGCCGCGTCACGCCCGGCGCAGCGCGCGCTGCAGCAGCACACGCTGATGCGCGCCCGGCTGCTGGAGCGCCTGGCGGAGCGCCGCGGCGAACCCGAGCCGGGCGCCTTCTTCACGCTCGGGCTGATGTCGACGCTGGAGCAGCTGCTGCGGGTGCCGCTGGCCACCGTGGTGGCGCCGTTGCGGCTGCGCGAAGAGGCGCAGCTGGCGCTGCTGCAGGGCCGCGGGCCGTGGGCCGGGCAGCTGGTGCTGCTGGAGGCACTGGAAGACCCGGACGAGTCCCGCGCCTGGGCCGCCGCCGCGGCGCTGGGCCATGGCGCGGAACTCAGCGACGAGGCCGAGGCGGCCTGGGCCTGGGCGTCGGGTGTGGATGCGGGCGGCTGACACGGGCGGCTGACAGGGGCGGCACGAGCAAGTCGCCGGCACGTCCGCGCACAATGCGCGACACCTGCCCCGTTGGGAGCCCGTTCCATGCCTTTCCGCCATTCGCTGTCTGCCATTGCGCATGCCCTTGCGCCTGCCCTTGCGCTCGCCTCCGCCGCCGCGCTGATGCTGGCCCTGCCCACGCCTGGGCTGGCCACGCCCGCAGGCACGGCCGGCAAGACCGGCACGACCAACACGAAAGGCCTGCCCTCCACCAACCTGCCCTGGATCAGCGCGGCCTCCGACGCCGAGATCGACGCCGCCTTTGCGCGTGCCGCGGCGCAGAAGAAGCCGGTGCTGATGTACTGGGGCGCCAGCTGGTGCCCGCCCTGCAACCAGCTCAAGGCCACGCTCTTCAACCGCCAGGACTTCGCCACGCTGTCGCAGCACTTCGTGGCGGTGCACGTCGATGGCGACCGCCCCGGCGCGCAGCGTGTGAGCACGCGCTTCAAGGTCAGCGGCTACCCGACGGTGGTGCTGTTCACGCCCGACCGGCAAGAGATCACGCGCCTGCCCGGCGAGGCCGATGCCGCACAGGTGATGGCCGTGCTGCAGGGCGGCCTCAACGACGGCCGCCCGGCGCAGGCCGTGCTGGCCGACGCGCTGGCCGGCAAGCCGCTGGCCGCCGCCGACTGGCGCGTGCTGGCCTTCTACTCGTGGGAGACCAGCGAATCCAGCCTCGTCCCCAAGGCCGAGACGGCGCCCACGCTGGCCCGGCTGGCCGCGGCGCACGCGGCTTTGCCCGCGGCCGATGTCGACACCACCACGCGCCTGTGGCTCAAGGCCCTGGCCGCCAGCGACGGCGCCCCGGCGGCCAAGGCGCTGAAGCCCGACGCCGCGCTGCGCCAGCGCGTGCAGCAGGTGCTGGGCTCGACGGCGCTGGTGCGCGCGCACATGGACATCGTCGGCGGCAGTGCGCCCGACCTGGTGCGCGTGCTCGAGCCCGAGGCCGGCCCGGCGCGTGATGCGCTGGTGGCGCAGTTCGACGCCGCGCTCGTCAAGCTGCAGGCCGACACCACGCTGTCGCGCAACGACCGCATGAGCGCGCTCTACAACCGCGTCATGCTCGCCCGCCTGGCGCTGCCGAAAGACGCCGTGCAGGTGCAGCTGCCCGCCGCGCTGACGGCCGACGTGCGCCAGATCGTGGCCGCCGCCGACCGCGAGATCCGCGACGGCTACGAGCGCCAGGCCGTCATCACCTTCGGCGCCGCCGTGCTGGCGCGCACCGGGCTGTGGGCCGAGAGCGAGGCGCTGCTGAAGGGCAACCTGGCGAGGAGCCATTCGCCCTACTACCTGATGAGCCAGCTGGCCAGCAACTACCGGCGCCTGGGCCGCAACGCCGAGGCGCTGCAGTGGTACGAGCAGAGCTACGACAAGGCCGTGGGCCCGGCCACGCGCGTGCAGTGGGGCGCGGGGTATGTGAACGCGCTCATCGACTTGGCGCCCACCGAAACGGCGCGCATCGAGAAGGCCGTCGCCGCGCTGCTGGCCGAAGCCGCCAAGGACAGCGCCGCGTTCGAGGGCCGCAGCGCCCGCAGCTACAAGCGCGTGGCCGACAAGCTGGCCAGCTGGAACACCGACGGCAGCAAGAGCCCCGTGCTGGCGCGGCTGCAGCGGCAGCTCGACGGCATCTGCGGCAAGGTCAACGCCGCCGACGGCCAGCGCGCCACCTGCCAGGTGCTGCTCAGGCCGGCCGAGGGCAAGCCGGCCTGAGTCACACCCCCCAACCCGTTCGGGTTGAGCTTGTCGAAGCCCTGGTTCACCACCGGCGCTTCGACAGGCTCAGCGCGAACGGAGGTGGGGCTCAGCCCGAACGGGGCTGGGGCTCAGTGTGAACTGAGCGTGGTGCCTTACTTCAGCAGCCCTTCCGCCTTCAACGCCGCCTGCACCGCCGGCCGCGCCGCCACCCGGCCCATGAAGGCCGACAGGTGGGCCAGCGGCGCGATGTCCACGCCCACGTACTTGCCCCAGCCGGCCACCGTGAACAGGTAGCCGTCGGCCACCGTGAAGCCGTCGCCCATCAGGTAGTTCTTGCCGGCCAGTTGCTGGTCGACCCAGGCCAGCTTCTCACCCAGCTTGGCACGCGCCATGGTCCTGGCTTCTTCGGGCGTGCCGGGCGTGAACAGCGGCGAAAAGCCCTTGTGCAGCTCGCTGGTGATGAAGTTCAGCCACTCCATCAGCCGGTAGCGCGCCATGGTGCCGGCGGCCGGCGCCAGGCCGGTGGCGGGCGCCTGGTCGGCGATCCACTGCACGATGGCCGGGCCTTCGGTGAGGCGCTGGCCGTCGTCGAACTCCAGCACTGGCACCTGGCCCTTGGGGTTGATGGTGGTGAAGTCGGTGCCGTCGGCGAGCTTCTTGGTCTTGGTGCTGGCCATCACCAGCGCAAACGGCAGGCCGGCCTCGCGCAGTGCGATGTGCGGCGAGAGCGAACAGGCACCGGGGCTGTAGTAAAGCTTGGTCATCGAAAGTCTCCTGTAGGGGTTTCGCACGGGCGGGCCGCAGGCGCGGACAGTGCTGCCATGCCCCGACACATCCTGCCCGAAGAGCGCTTGCACCCCGCCATCCGCGAGCGCGTGGCCTCTTTGCATGCCGACGTGGTGGCCACCGTGAAGACGGCCATCGATGCGCACCCGGCGGTGGTGGTGGGCATGGCCTTCAACCCCTTCTGCAAGCGCGCCCGCCGCGCGCTGCAGGCCGCGGGCGTGGCCCACGAGTACCTCGAGTACGGCGGCTACCTCTCGGACTGGCGGCGCCGCAACGCGCTGAAGCTGTGGACCGGCTGGCCGACCTTCCCGATGGTGTTCGTGCGCGGCCAGCTCGTGGGCGGTGCGCAAGACCTCGAGGCGCTCATCGCCTCGGGCGAGTTGCAGCGGCTGCTGCGCGCGGGCTGATCAGTCCTGCTCGAGCAGGCGCAGGATCTCTGCGCCATACGCCTCGAGCTTCTTCGCACCCACGCCGCTGATGGCGCCCAGGGCGCCCAGGCTGGCCGGTTGCTCGCGCGCCATCTCGGCCAGCGTGGCGTCGTGGAACACCACGTAGGCCGGCAGGTTGTGCTCGCGCGCCACCTCGGCGCGCCAGGCCTTCAGCCGCAGGAAGCGCTCGGTGGCGTCGTCGTCCAGCGGCAGCGGCGGTGGCTTGGCGCTGCGGCCGGGCTTGGCCGCGCCGCGCTCGCGCTTGCTGCGGGCGGCCGTGGGCTCGGCCGGCTGGCGCAGCGACACCGGCACGTCGCCCTTGAGCACCGCGCGTGCGCTGTCGGTGAGCGCCAGCGTGCCGTACTCGCCCTCGGCCACCACGTGGCCCATGGCGATGAGCTGGCGCAGCACGAGCCGCCACTGCGCCTCGGTCACGTCGGCGCCGATGCCCCAGGTGGAGAGCGTGTCGTGGCCGTGCTGCGCCACCTTCTCGGTGCGCTTGCCGCGCAGCACGTCGATCAGGTGGCCGGCGCCGTAGCGGCCCGAGCCGGCGGCGTTGCGGAAGCGGTAGATGCCCGACAGCGCCTTGCGCGCGGCCTCGGTGGCGTCCCAGGTGGCGGGCGGGTGCAGGCAGTTGTCGCAGTTGCCGCAGGGCGTGCTGTCTTCGTCGAAGTAGGCCAGCAGCCGCACGCGCCGGCAGTCGTGCGCCTCGCACAGCGCCAGCAGGGCGTCGAGCTTGCTGCGCTGCAGGCGCTTGAAGTCCTCGCCGGCCTCGCCGTCGTCGATCATGCGGCGCTGGTTCACCACGTCGGCCAGGCCGTAGGTCATCCAGGCGTCGGCGGGCAGGCCGTCGCGGCCGGCGCGGCCGGTTTCCTGGTAGTAGGCCTCGATGTTCTTGGGCAGGTCGAGGTGGGCCACGAAGCGCACGTCGGGCTTGTCGATGCCCATGCCGAAGGCGATGGTCGCCACCATCACCAGGCCTTCGTCGCGCAGGAAGCGGTCCTGGTGGCGCGCGCGCACGCCGGCGTCCAGGCCGGCGTGGTAGGGCAGCGCGTCGATGCCCTCGGCCTTGAGCCACTCGGCGGTTTCCTCCACCTTCTTGCGGCTCTGGCAGTAGACGATGCCGGCGTCGCCTTCGTGCTCGTCGCGGATGAAGCGCAGCAGCTGCTTCTTCGGCTCGTCCTTCTCGGCAATGGTGTAGCGGATGTTCGGCCGGTCGAAGCTGGCCACGAACACACGCGCCGTCTGCAGCGCCAGGCGCTCGACGATGTCGGCGCGCGTGTGGTTGTCGGCCGTGGCCGTGAGCGCCAGGCGCGGCACGCCCGGGAACTGCTCGGCCAGCGCCGACAGGCCCAGGTACTCCTCGCGGAAATCGTGGCCCCACTGGCTGACGCAGTGCGCCTCGTCGATGGCGAACAGGCTCAGCAGGCCGCGCTCGTGCAGGCTTTGCAGTTGCGCCAGGAAGCGCGGCGTGAGCACGCGCTCGGGCGCGGCGTACAGCAGCACCAGGCGGCCGGCCATCAGCTCGCGCTCGACGCGGCGGGCCTCGTCGGCATCGAGCGTGCTGTTCAGGAAGGCGGCATGCACGCCGGCCTCGTGCAACGCGCCGACCTGGTCGTGCATCAGCGCGATCAGCGGGCTCACGACCACCGTCACGCCGTGGCCGGCGCGGTGGCGCACGATCGCGGGCACCTGGTAGCACAGGCTCTTGCCGCCGCCGGTGGGCATGAGCACCAGCGCGTCGCCGCCGGCCGTGGCGTGCTCGACCACGGCCGCCTGCTGGCCGCGGAAGGCGGCGTAGCCGAAGACCTCGTGCAGCACCTGCTGCGGCGTCGAATCGGCAACAGGGGCGGCGGGGGCGGGCAGCACGGCGGACATCGAAGGGGATTGTCGGCCACCGGGGCCGCGGCCGATCCCCCAGCCGGGTGGCCCGTTGCGGGGCACCCGGCTTCACCCCCCCCGGCCTCACCCCGTCGGGCCGTGGCCGCGACGGGAGCGGCGCGGATAATCCGGCGCATTCCACCCCGACAGCCCCCGAACCACCGGAGTCCCGCCATGGCCAGCGTCAACAAAGTCATCCTGATCGGCAACCTCGGCCGCGACCCCGAGGTGCGTTACGCGCCCAGCGGCTCGGCCATCGCCAACGTCACCATCGCCACCAGCCGCAACTGGAAAGACAAGACCACCGGCGAGCGCCAGGAAGAGACCGAGTGGCACCGCGTGGTCTTCTACGACAAGCTGGCCGAGATCGCCGGCGAGTACCTGAAGAAGGGCAAGTCGGTCTACGTCGAAGGCCGGCTGAAGACGCGCAAGTGGACCGACAAGGACGGCGTCGAGAAGTACACCACCGAGATCATCGCCAACGAGATGACCATGCTCGGCAGCCGCGAAGGCGGCGGCGGTGGTGGCATGGGCGACGCCGAGATGGGCAGCGCCCCCGCCCCGCGCAGCGCCCCGCCGGCCCGCAGCGCCGCCCCGGCACCGCGCGCCCCGGCGGCCCAGAAGCCGGCCACCGGCTTCGACGACATGGACGACGACATCCCGTTCTGACAGGCCCCCAAGCTCGCTCGCGCTCCACGCGCCGCCAGAGGCGGCGCCCTTCGTGCCGTCCAAGCCCGCGCAGGCGGGCTTGGAGCCGCGGCCCTCAGCCCCCCGAGGGGGCCGTTCGCCAGCGGCCCGGCGAAGCCGGATCCGCGGCTTGGGCTTGGCTGAACTCACTTGATACGGTGATGGGTATGTTGTAGGATACCGGTCATGGTATCCACGCAACGCTCCGTCCTGGCCACTGTGCTGGCCGTCTCGGCCGCCGCTGGCACCCTGCTGGCCCCGCTGCCCGCCTGGGCCCAGCCCAGCGTGCCCACGCTCCAGGTGGGCAGCGGCGCGACGGCCGCCGGCTTCGAGTTCGAGGGCACGCTCGAGCCGCAGCAGCAGAGCGTGCTGGCCGCCCAGGTGCCCGGCGTGCTGCGCCTGCTGGCCGTGAAGGCGGGTGATCGCGTCAAGGCCGGCCAGTTGCTGGCGCGCATCGACGAGCGTGAGCTCGCTGCCGGCGTGGCCGCCGGTGACGCCGGCGTGGCGCAGGCCCAGGCCGCACTCGCCCAGGCACGCCAGAACGCCCAGCGCACCCGCGAGCTGCGGGCGCAGGGCTTCGTGGCCGCCGCCGCGCTCGACACCGCCCAGGCCCAGCTCGACGCCGCCGAGGCTGCCGTGGCCGCGGCGCAGGCCGGCCGCCAGCAGGCGGCGCTGGCGCGCGGCCACAGCAGCATCACCGCGCCCTTCGACGGCATCGTGCGTGCCACGCACGCCGAGGCTGGCGAGCTGGCCGCGCCGGGCAAGCCGCTGCTCACGCTGTACGCCCCGGGCCGGCTGCGCGCCAGCGTGATGCTGCCGCTGTCGCGGGCGGCCGATGCGCGTGGCGCGCGCGAGGTGCAGGTGCTGCTGGCCGACGGCCGCGTGCTCGTGCCGCAGCGCCGCACCGAGCTGCCGGGGGCCGATGCGATGTCGCAGACGGTGGAGTGGCGGCTCGATCTGGCGCCGCCGGCTGCAACAGCCACGGCAGCCGAAGCGCTGATGCCCGGCCAGCCGGTGCGCGTGCGCTTCGTCGGCGCCGCCGCCGCGGCCACGGGCGCGCTGGCAGCCACAGCGCCGCTGAGCATCCCCGCCGCCGCGCTGCTGCGCCGCGGCGAACTCACGGCGGTGTACGCCGTGGCCGAGGGCCGCTTCGTGCTCAAGGCCGTGCGCGCCGGCGCGCAAGTGGCCGGCCAGGTGCCGGTGCTGGCGGGCCTGAAGGCCGGTGAACGCATCGCGGCCGACGCCGTGAAGGCGGGCCTGGCCGGCGCCCGCCCGGCGAACTGAAGCCAGGCGCCGCGATGAAGCCCCAAGACGCTCCCCTCGGCCTGTCCGGACGCCTGGCGGCCACCTTCCAGCAGCACGCGCTGACGCCGCTGCTGGCGCTGGTGGCGCTGCTGCTCGGCGTGTTCGCGGTGATGGTCACGCCACGCGAAGAAGAGCCGCAGATCGACGTGACCATGGCCAACGTGCTGATCGCCTTCCCGGGCGCGGCCGCGGCCGACGTGCAGACGCTGGTGGCGCGCCCCGCCGAGCAGGTGCTGTCGCAGATGGCCGGCATCGAGCACACCTATTCCGTCTCGCGCCCGGGCCTGGCGGTGCTGACGGTGCAGTTCAAGGTGGGCGTGCCGCGCCAGGAGGCGCTGGTCAAGCTCTACGACGTGATCAACGCCAACGCCGACTGGCTGCCGCGCAACCTGGGCGTGCTGCCTCCGCTGATCAAGCCCAAGGGCATCGACGACGTGCCGGTGCTGGCCGTCAGCCTGTGGAGCAAGGCCGAGACCTCGGCCTTCGAACTGGAGCGCGTGGCGCGCTCGCTCGAGGCCGAGCTGCAGCGTGTGCCCGGCGTGCGCGAGGTGGCCACCATCGGCGGCCCCGGCCGCGCGGTGCAGGTGCGGCTGAACCCGGCACGTCTGCGCGAACGTGGCATCGACGTGCTGGGTCTGGCGCAAGCCCTGGCCGGCGCCAACCGCGCGCTGCCGGCCGGCCGCGTGGCCGATGTCGGCCAGGCCGCCAGCCGCGGCGGCCTGCTGGCGGTGGACACCGGCGAGGTGCTGCGCAGCGCCGACGACGTGGCGCAGATGGTGGTGGGCGTGCACCAGGGCCGCCCGGTGTATCTGCGCGAGGTGGCCACGGTCGAAGACGGCCCGGCGCAGCCCACGGCGCAGGTGTGGTTCACGCCCGGTGGCAATACGCCAGAGTCGGGCAGCGCCGGTCACCCGGCCGTGACGCTGACGCTGACCAAGAAGCCCGGCGCCAACGCCGTCGAGGTGGCCGAGGCCGCGCGTGCGCGCCTGGACAGCCTGCGCCCCGCGCTCGTGCCCGAGGGCGTGGAGCTCACGGTGGTGCGCGACTACGGCGCCACCGCCGCCGAGAAGGCCAACCAGCTGATCACGAAGCTGGTGTTCGCCACCGGCAGCGTCATCCTGCTCGTCGGCCTGGCGCTCGGCCGACGCGAGGCCGTCATCGTCGGCGCGGCGGTGGTGCTCACGCTCACGGCGACGCTGTTCGCCAGCTGGGCCTGGGGCTTCACGCTCAACCGCGTGAGCCTCTTTGCGCTCATCTTCAGCATCGGCATCCTGGTCGACGACGCCATCGTGGTGGTGGAGAACATCCACCGCCACCGCGCGCTCGAGCCCGGCAAGCCGCTGGCGCAGATCATCCCGGCGGCGGTGGACGAAGTCGGCAGCCCCACCATCCTGGCCACCTTCACGGTGATCGCGGCGCTGCTGCCGATGGCGTTTGTGAGCGGGCTGATGGGGCCGTACATGAGCCCGATCCCGATCAACTCCAGCCTCGGCATGGCGATCTCGCTGCTGATCGCCTTCACGGTGACGCCGTGGCTGGCGCTGAAGCTGATGAAGAGCGGCGCCGAGGCCTCTGGCCACGGTGCCGCCGGCCATGGCGAGAGCCGCCTCGCCGGGTGGCTGCAGCGCTTCTTCGCCCGCCTGTTGACGCCGCTGCTCGACAGCGCCCGCAAGCGCTGGCTGCTGCTGGCCGGCATCCTGGTGGCGATGGCGCTGTCGGTGGGCATGGCCGCGGTGCCCTCTTCCCGCCTGGGGGTCGTGCTGAAGATGCTGCCCTTCGACAACAAGAGCGAGTTCGCGCTCGTGATCGACATGCCCGCCGGCACCGCGGTGGAAGACACCGCCGCGGCGATGCACGAGCTGGGCAGCTACCTCACGAAGCAGCCCGAGGTGCTGCACCTGCAGGGTTATGCCGGCACCGCCAGCCCCATCACCTTCAACGGCCTCGTGCGCCAGTACTTCCTGCGCGGCGATCCGCACCAGGGCGAGCTGCAGGTCAACCTCGTGCACAAGAGCCAGCGCAAGGGCCAGAGCCACGACCTGGCCCAGCGCCTGCGGCCCGCGCTCGAGACGATCGCGCTGCGCCACGGTGCGAAGATGAAGCTCGTCGAAGTGCCGCCCGGCCCGCCGGTGCTGAGCCCCATCGTCGCCGAGGTCTACGGCCCCGACGAAGCCGGCCGCCAGCAGCTGGCCGCGCGCCTGGAAGCCGCCTTCCACGCCACGCCCGACATCACCGGCATCGACAGCACGCTGGCCGCCGACGCGCCGCGCGCCGTGCTGCGCATCAACCGCCAGCGCGCCGACACGCTGGGCGTCAGCGCCACGGCCATCGCCGAGACGGTGGCGGGCGCGCTCTCGGGCCTGGACGCCACCCACCTGCACGACGGCGCCAGCCAGCACGCCGTGCCGGTGCGGCTGCAGCTGCCGCGCGAGGCGCAGGCGGGGCTCGATGCGCTGCTGGCGCTGCCGATGCGCACGGCGGCCGGTGGCCTGGTGCCGCTGTCGGAGCTGGTGCGCGTGGAGCGCGGCGTCATCGACAAGCCGCTCTTCACCAAGAACGGGCTCGGCGTGAGCTACGTGATGGCCGACGTCGGCGCCGGCGGCAAGACGCCCGACTCGCCGCTTTACGGCCTGTTCGGCATCCGCAGCCAGCTGCAGGCCGCGGCGCTGCCCGGCACGGGCACGCTCGGCGAGTACTGGATCTCGGCGCCGAAGAACCCCTACGACGCCTACGCCGTGAAGTGGGACGGCGAATCGCAGATCACCTACGAGACCTTCCGCGACATGGGCGCCGCCTATGGCGTGGGCCTGATCCTGATCTACATCCTGGTGGTCGCGCAGTTCCGCAGCTACGTGGCGCCGCTGGTCATCATGGCGCCGATCCCGCTGACGCTGGTGGGCGTGATGCCGGGCCACGCGCTGCTGGGTGCCAGCTTCACCGCCACCAGCATGATCGGCATGATCGCGCTGGCCGGCATCATCGTGCGCAACTCGATCCTGCTCGTCGACTTCATCGAGCTGCAGGTCGCCGAGGGCAAGCCCTGGCGCGAGGCCGTGATCAACGCCGCCGCCGTGCGCGCGCAGCCCATCGCACTCACCGCGCTGGCGGCGATGACGGGCGCGGTCTTCATCCTCACCGACCCCATCTTCAACGGCCTGGCCATCTCGCTGCTGTTCGGCATCGGCGTGAGCACGCTGCTCACGCTGGTCGTCATCCCGGTGCTGCACGTGGTGTTCAACCGCCGCCGTTTCGAAGCCCTGCAACCCGCTTCCACCACCCCACCCATCGCTTGAAGGAGCCTTCCATGACCATCGACCGCCTGATCCGCATCTTCGCCGGCAGCTTCATCCTCATCAGCCTGATGCTGGGCGTCGAGGCCAGCCCGCTGTTCGTCAGCTCCTGGTTCCTGGCCTTCACGGCCTTCGTGGGCGCGAACCTGCTGCAGTTCGGCTTTACCAACGTCTGCCCGCTGGGCTGGATGCTGGGCAAGATGGGCGTGCCGGCCACCTGCGAAGCACCGGCCGCCAGCCGCGGCTGAGCCACTCGCCCCCGATGGCTCTCCACCCACGGCCGGCCCCACGGCATGGCAAGGACAGTGACAATGCCGCTTTCGACAGCCAAGGCCGTGGAGGCTTGCCCGATGTCCGTGCTCACCGATGTGGAAAGCCGAACCGACCTGCTCAACCGCCTCAAGCGCGCCGAAGGGCAGCTGCGTGGCATCCAGCGCATGCTGGAAGAGGGCCAGGACTGCATGGACATCGCCACGCAGATGGCGGCGGTGCGCAAGGCGCTCGACAGCACCTATGTGCGCATGACGGTGTGCTTCGTGCAGCAGGAGCTGCGTTCGAGGCTGGCGACGCAGCCGGCGCAGGACGAGCAGATCGAGGCGCTGCTGTCAGGCATGCAAGACCTGCTGAGCAAGGTGCGCTGAGCTACCGCCGGCGGCCGGCCGGAGCCAGGCGATGAGCGCTCCTACCTCACCGGCCCCGCTGCGCCACCTGGCGCCGGCCTGGTTTGCCATCGTCATGGGCTTGTCGGGCCTGGCGCTGGCCTGGCACCGTGGCAGCCCCGTGCTGGGCGACGCCGCTGGCGCCGTGGCCGCCGTGCTGGGCCTGGCAGCCGGCGCGGTGTTCGTGGCGCTGGCACTGGCGGCGCTGCTGCGCGCACGGCGCCACCCCGAGGCCTGGGCCGAAGACCTGCGCCACCCGGTGCGCCACCCCTTCGTCGCCGCCATCCCGATCTCGCTGCTGCTGCTGGGCACGCTGGCCGTGGCGCTGCTCGGCCCCGGGCGGCTGGCCGGTGGCGTCTGTTGGCTGGCCAGCCTGGCGCAGCTGGCGACCACGGTGTGGGTGCTGTCGCGCTGGTGGCGCGGCAACCAGGCCGGCGGGCTGCAATGGGCCGGGCTGACGCCGGTGCTCTTCATCCCCGTGGTGGGCAACGTGCTGGTGCCGCTGGCCGGCGTGCCGCTGGGCTTCGAGGCCTGGTCGGCGGCGCAGTTCGGCATCGGGCTGCTGTTCTGGCCGGTGGTGCTGGTGCTGATCGCCGTGCGTGTGGCGGTGCAGGGCAGCTGGCCCGAGCGGCTGCGGCCGTCGGTGTTCATCGTCATCGCGCCGCCGGCGGTGGTGGGCCTGGCGCTGCTGCAGTTCGGCGCGCCGGTGCTGCTGGCCTGGGGCTGCTGGGGCCTGGCGCTGTTCGGGCTGCTGTGGGCGGCCACGCAGGCGCGGGCGATGGCGGCACTGCCCTTCGGGCTGCCGCACTGGGCGATGTCGTTTCCGCTGGCGGCGCTGACGGCGCTGAGCCTGCGCCTGGCCCCGTCGGGCAGCGCCTTCGGCCTGCTGGCGCTGGCGCTGCTGGCCCTGAGCTCGCTGCTGGTGGCGGCGCTGGTGCTGGCCACGCTGCGCGGGCTGCGCGACGGCACGCTGCTGGTGCCGGAGCCGGTGGCGACGCTGCAGCCCGTCAAGCCCTAGGAGCGTGGACGGCAGAAATCCAGCCCCGCGGTGGGCCGAGTTCGGGGCCCTGGCCAGGCGCCGCGCGCAGCCCGGGCTGTACGCCCGGGCCAGCGTGGCAACGCCGCATGGGCCCCGAAATCGGCCCAACCCGAAGGGCCGGGGCGGCCAAAGCCACTGGCGGGTGTTGCGTCGCTGGCGCGGGCGTACAGCCCGCGCTGCACGACGCGCCTACGCCAGTGACTTTGGCCGCCCCGGCGCGGGGCTGGATTTCTGCCGCCCACGCTCCTAGCCGCGCCGGCCGCGCCGGCCTCGGTCAAGGCCGCAGCGGGGGCGGCAGGCCTTCCAGGTGGCTGGCGTCGGCCCAGCTGTCGATCTCGATCGTGCCGCGCACCCAGCGCAGCCGGTTGATGCCGGTGTTGGGGATGTCGCAGCGGCGCAGCCCGTCGAGCGGCTCGCCGTGGGCGGTGCGCCAGAGCATGTCGAGCACGCCGCCGTGCGTGATCACGAGCACCCGCGCCGCCGGCCCGGCGGCCTCGACGATCTCGCGCATCGCGGCGAGCACGCGGGTGTGGAACTGCCGCGGCGTCTCGCCGCCCGGCGCGGCCTCGTCGGCGCGGTGCTCCAGCCAGCGCGGCCAGAGTTCGGGCCAGCGCTCGCGGATGGTGGGCGCGTCCAGCCCTTCCCAATCACCAAAGCCCTGCTCGCGCAGCCCGGCCATCAGCTGCGGCTCGCGCTGCCAGGCCTGGCCCAGGGGCGCGGCCGTCTGGCGCGCCCGCTGCAGATCGCTGCTGATGAAGACATCGGCCTGCAGCGCCGCGTCGGCCGCCCGGCGCTCGGCCAGTGCCGCCGCCTGCGCGTGGCCCTGGGCGTTGAGCGGCACGTCGATCTGGCCCTGGAAGCGCTGCTGGCGGTTCCAGTCGGTCTCGCCGTGGCGGATGACGATGAGCTCGGTCACTTCGCGAATGTCATTTGGCGAACGTCACTTGGCGAAAAGCTGGCTGCGATCGCGGAAGCTCTTGAACTCCAGCGCGTTGCCGGCCGGATCGCGGAAGAACATCGTCGCCTGCTCGCCCACCTGGCCGGCGAAGCGGATGTAGGGCTCGATGACGAACTTCATGCCGCCCGCGCGCAGCCGCTCGGCCAGCGCGTGGAAGGCGTCCCAGTCGAGCACGACGCCGAAGTGCGGCACCGGCACCTCTTGGCCGTCGACCGGGTTGTGGTGGTCGCTGCCCGGCTGGGGCGGCGAGAGGTGGGCCACGATCTGGTGGCCGAAGAAGTCGAAGTCGATCCACTCGGCGCTGCTGCGGCCCTCGGGGCAGCCGAGCAGGCCGCCGTAGAAGGCGCGCGCGGCGGGCAGGTTGTCGACCGGAAAGGCCAGGTGGAAGGGGGCGATGGAAGACGGTGCGGCGTTCATGCGTTCGAGCATACGCGCGGGCCCGGCCCTGGCGCCTGCGCAACCCCGTGACACACTGCCGCCATGCCTGAGGCTGTGCCCACTGTCATGCTCATTCCCGGCCTGGCCTGCGACGCTGAACTGCTGGCGCCGCAGGCCGCCGCGCTGGGCCGTGCCGGCCATGCCGTGCACACCAGCTTGGCGCACTTCCACGGCCTCACGCTGCCCGCGATGGCCGAGCGGCTGCGCGCCGAGGTGCCCGGCCCGCTGGTGCTGGTGGGTGCCTCGATGGGCGGCATGCTGGCGCTGCACGCGGCCTTGCAGGAACCGGCGCGCGTGCGTGGCATCGCCTTGCTCGGCAGCACGGCGCGCGCCGACACGCCCGAGCTCGTGGCGCTTCGCCGGCAGGCCTGCAGCCTGTTCGCGGCCGGCCGCATGGACGAGGTGCTGCGCGCCAACGTGGCGTTTGCCTTTCATCCGAACAGCGCACGTGATCCGGGCCTGGTGGCGCGCTACCTGGCCATGGTGCTGCGCGCCGGGGCCGAGGCGCTGATCCGCCAGAACGAGGCGGTGATGGCACGGCCGGATCTGCGCGCGCAGTTGCCGGGCATCGCCTGCCCGGTGCTGGTGATGGTGGGGGAAGCTGATCAGCTGACGCCGCCCGAGCATGCGCGGGAGATCGCCGCCGCGGTGCCGGGCGCTCGCCTTGAAGTGCTGCCGGGCGCGGGTCACATGCTCAGCTGGGAGCAGCCGGCGCGGGTGAATGCGCTGCTGTTGGCCTGGCTTGGGGGCGTGTAGGGGGCGCCTGTGGACTCGGGCGCTTCGACAGGCTCAGCGCGAACGGATTGCGGCTCAGCGTTAGCGGATGTCGGCTCAGCGCGAACGGGTTGGATTCAGCGCTTGATGTCCGGCCGCATCACGCTGCCGTCCACCTGCACCAGGCCCAGCGGGTGGCGCACGCCGGCGGCGTCGTCTTCGATGCAGCGCAGCACCAGCGGGCTGCGCAGGCGGCCCTGCGCGGCGCGCACCTCGGGCAGCGTGAGCCAGAGCGTGCGCACGATGCCGTCGTCCAGCGCCCAGCCCTCGATGGGCTCGCCCACCGTGCCGGTGTAGGCGAAGCGCAGGTAGGTCACGTCTTCCCCCGTGGCCGGCCGCACGAAGCGCGACAGGTACACCCCGAGCAGCGCCTCGGGCGTGAAGACGCGGCCGGTTTCCTCCAGCGCCTCGCGCACCACGCCTTGCAGCGGGCCCTCGGCGGCATCCAGGTGGCCGGCCGGGTTGTTCAGCTTCAGGCCCTCGGGCGTGTGCTCTTCCACCAGCAGCCAGCGCGCCACGCCGTCGGCGGCGCCGCGGTCGCAGACGATGGCGGCAACGGTGACGCTCGGGCTCCAGCGGGCATTCATCGCCCGATGCTAGCGAAGGGGCGTGCAGATCCGGGTCGGGGTGTCGGGAAGCTTGTGTTAGCTTCGTTGGCTTGCGCCAAAAAACATGAGGAGTGCGTGCATGGCATTGCTGATCGGCGTCCCCAAGGAAACTGCACCGGGCGAAAAACGCGTCGCCACCGTGCCCGAGGCGGTGGAAAAGCTCATCAAGCTGGGCTTCTCGGTGGCCATCGAGAGCGGCGCCGGTGATGCTGCGAACTGCAGCGACGAGGCCTACCGCGCCGTCGGTGCCGAGGTGCTGCCCGATGCGCCCACGCTGTGGGCCCGTGCCGACATCGTCTTCAAGGTGCGCGCGCCGTCGAGTGCCGAAGTGGCGCTGATGCGCGAAGGCGGCATGCTCATCGGCTTCGTCTGGCCGGCGCAGAACCCTGAAGCCATGCAGCAGCTGGCGGCCAAGCGCGCCACCGTGCTGGCCATCGACGCGCTGCCGCGGCAACTCTCCCGCGCCCAGAAGATGGACGCGCTCACCTCGCAGGCCGGCGTCAGCGGCTACCGCGCCGTCATCGAGGCGGCCAACGCCTTCGGCCGCTTCTTCAACGGCCAGATCACGGCCGCCGGCAAGGTGCCGCCCGCCAAGGTCTTCATCGCCGGCGCTGGCGTGGCGGGCCTCGCGGCCATCGGCACCGCGGCCAACCTGGGCGCCATCGTGCGCGCCAACGACACCCGTGCGGAGGTGGCCGACCAGGTCGTCTCGCTCGGCGGCGAGTTCGTCAAGGTCGACTACGAGGAAGAAGGCTCCGGCGGCGGCGGCTACGCCAAGGTCATGAGCGAAGGCTTCCAGAAGGCCCAGCGCGAGATGTACGCCAAGCAGGCGCGCGAAGTCGACATCATCATCACGACGGCCCTGATCCCCGGCAAGCCGGCGCCCAAGCTCATCACCGCCGAGATGGTGGCCACGATGAAGCCTGGCAGCGTCATCGTCGACATGGCGGCCGAGCAGGGCGGCAACTGCGAACTCACCGTGCCCGGCGAAGCCGTCGTGCGCCACGGCGTCACCATCGTCGGCTACACCGACCTGGCCAGCCGCCTGGCCAAGCAGAGCAGCACGCTCTACGCCAACAACCTGCTGCGCCTGACCGAAGAGCTCTGCAAGACCAAAGACGGCCAGGTCAACGTCAACTTCGAAGACGACGCCATCCGCGGCCTCACCGTCATCAAGGACGGCGAGATCACCTGGCCCGCGCCCCCGCCCAAGCTGCCCGCCGCGCCGCCCAAACCCAAGGCCGCTGCCGCAGCCGCCGCGCCCAAGGGCCACGGGCATGGCTCGGTAGAGCCGATGTCGGCCAAGACGCTGGCCATCGTGTTTGCCGTCGGCGCGCTGCTGTTCTGGTTTGTCGGCGCCTACGCGCCGGCCAGCTTCCTGCAGCACTTCACCGTCTTCGTGCTGGCCTGCTTCGTCGGCTACATGGTGGTGTGGAACGTCACGCCCAGCCTGCACACGCCGCTGATGAGCGTGACCAATGCCATCAGCTCCATCATCGCCATCGGCGCGCTGGTGCAGGTGGCGCCGCCGCTCACCGAAGCAGGTGCGGCCGACCGGCCCAACACCCTGATCTTGGTCTGCGCCGTCGTGGCCCTGGTGCTCACCGCCATCAACATGTTCGGCGGCTTCGCGGTCACGCGGCGCATGCTGGCCATGTTCAGAAAATGAAGCCCCCAAGCTCGCTATCGCTCGCTACCCCCCGAGGGGGCTGTCCGCCAGTGGCCCGGCAGAGCCGGCTCCACGGCGGGAAGCTTGGTTGGTATTGCGCGCTTCAGGCGCCGCAGCGCGCGCGAAGCGCATTGGAACAACAGACATGAGCGCAAGCCTCGCCACCGTCGCCTACATCGGCGCGATCATTCTCTTCATCATGAGCCTGGGCGGCCTCTCGAACCCCGAGACGGCGCGCCGCGGCAACTTCCTGGGCATGGCCGGCATGGCGCTGGCGGTACTGGCCACCGTGCTGGGCCCGCGCGTCACGGCCGCGGGCATCCCGTGGATCGTCGGCGCCCTCGTCGTGGGCGGGGCCATCGGCCTGTATGCCGCGAAGAAGGTGCAGATGACGCAGATGCCCGAGCTCGTGGCACTGATGCACAGCCTGGTGGGCCTGGCGGCCTGCCTGGTGGGCTTCGCGAGCTACGTCGACACCTCCACCGTCTTCCCGACGCCGGTGGAAAAGACCATCCACGAGATCGAGATCTACGCCGGCATCCTCATCGGCGCCGTCACCTTCTCGGGCTCCATCATGGCCTTCGGCAAGCTCTCGGGCCGCATCGGCGGCAAGCCGCTGCTGCTGCCCGGCCGCCACTGGCTCAACCTGGTGGGCCTGCTGGTGGTGCTGTACTTCGGCGGCCAGTTCCTGCAGGCCGGGAACACGAACGCCGGCATGCTGCCGCTCTTGGTGATGACCGTCATCGCGCTGGCCTTCGGCGTGCACATGGTGGCGGCCATCGGCGGCGCGGACATGCCGGTGGTGGTGAGCATGCTCAACAGCTACTCCGGCTGGGCTGCGGCGGCCACGGGGTTCATGCTGAGCAACGACCTGCTGATCGTGACCGGGGCGCTGGTCGGGTCATCCGGTGCCATCCTCAGCTACATCATGTGCCGGGCGATGAACCGCAACTTCATTAGCGTCATCGCCGGCGGCTTCGGCGGTGGCGCCCCGGCGCCGGCAGGCGCGGGCGGCGCAGCCGAGCCGCAAGGCGAGGTCACCCCGGTCAGCGCGGCCGAGACGGCCGAGCTGCTGAAGGACTCCAAGCACGTGATCATCGTGCCGGGCTACGGCATGGCGGTGGCACAGGCGCAGCACACGGTCTTCGAGATCACCAAGCTGCTGCGCGAGAAGGGCGTGAACGTGCGCTTCGGCATCCACCCGGTGGCAGGGCGCATGCCGGGGCACATGAACGTGCTGCTGGCCGAGGCCAAGGTGCCGTACGACATCGTGCTCGAGATGGACGAGATCAACGAGGACTTCCCGCAGACGGACGTCACCATGGTCATCGGCGCCAACGACATCGTCAACCCCGCCGCGCAGGACGACCCCACCAGCCCCATCGCCGGCATGCCGGTGCTGGAGGTGTGGAAAGCCAAGACCAGCATCGTGATGAAGCGCAGCATGGCCAGCGGCTATGCCGGTGTCGACAACCCGCTCTTCTACAAAGACAACAACCGCATGTTGTTCGGGGATGCGAAGAAGATGCTCGACGAGGTGCTGGCGGCGCTCAGGGCGTGAGGGTCTGAGGCCTTGATGCCGAGATGAGCCAGCTGCGGCTCATCGGCCCCGTCGCCGTGCACCGCCACGGCGAGCCGCTGCACCTGGGCTCGCGCAAGGCGCTGGCGCTGCTGGCTTTGCTGGCCCTGGACGGCCCGCGCACCCGCGACACCCTGGCCGCGTGGCTGTGGCCGCAGCAAGACGCCGCCGCCGCGCGGCGCAACCTGCGGCGAGAGCTGCACCGCCTGCGCGGCTTCGGCCTGGCCTGTGACAGCGGCGATGCTGGCGCCCTGGCGCTGCCGGCCGGCCTGCAGCTGCACCGCACCGGCCCGGGCCTGCCGCTGGAGGGCCTGGACGGCGCCGCCGCCGAGGTCTTTGACGAGTGGCTGGCCCTGCGCCGCGCTACGCTGGCCACGCAGCAACGCCAGCAGCTCATCGAGCAGGCCACCCCCGAGGCCTGGCTGCAGGCCCTGGACGCCGAACCTTGCGACGAAGCGCTGCTGCGCCGCACGATGCAGGCCCTGGCCGATGCCGGCGAGGCGGCGCGCGCGCTGCAGATCTTCAGGCGCAGCGAAGAGGCGCTGCACCAGCAGCTGGGCGCGGCCCCTTCGGCGCAGACGCTGGCCCTGGCCGAGACGCTGCGCCGCCCGCCCGCACCGCCCGCACCCAGTGCCGCAGAACTCGGAAGTCTGCTCCTGAACGAGCGCCTGCCCTTCGTGCCGCGCAGCGGCCCCATGGCGCGCATCGAAGCCGCCTGGGACGCCGGCCGCACCGTGTGGCTGGCCGGCCCGCCCGGTGCCGGCAAGAGCCGCCTGGCGCGCGAGTGCGCCGCGGCGCGTGGTGCCTGGCTGCGCGTGCCCTGCCGCAGCACCGACGCCGAGCTGCCCTACGCCAGCGCCGTGCGCGCCGTGCGGCTGCTGCGCGAGGCCGCGCCCGACGTGCAGCTGCCCGACTGGGTGCTGCGCGAGCTGGCCCAGGTGATGCCCGAGCTGGGCCCGCCGCCGCAGGCCCTGGCCACGGCCGAGGCGCGCGCGCGGCTGCTGGCGGCCTTCCGAGAAGCGCTGTGCAGCCTTCTGCGCGACAACTTCCATGTGCTCGTGCTCGACGACTGGCACTGGATCGATCCCGAGAGCCAGGCGCTGTGGAGCGTGCTCGACGAGCTGCCGATCAAACGCCTGGTGGCGCACCGCAGCGCCCAGCTGCCGGCCGCCGCGCTGCAGGCCCTGCGGCGCGACGTCGACGCCGGCCGCGCCGAGCTGGTGGAGCTGGCCGGCCTGGACGCCGACGAGGTGCTGTCGCTAGTGCACGCGCTGTCGCGCTCGCCGGGCGGCCAGCTCTTTGCGCGCCGCCTCCAGCAGGCCACCGACGGCAACCCGTTTTTCCTGATCGAGACGCTGCGCCACCTGCAAACCCGCGGCCTGCTGCAGGTGGATGCGCAGGGCCGCTGGAGCACGCCCTTCGATGGCGTCACGCACGACTACGCCGAGCTGCCGGTGCCCGCCAGCGTGCGCGACGCCGTGCTCGGCCGCGTGCGGGTGCTCGGCCCGGCTGCCGTGGCGCTGCTCGAGGCCGCCAGCCTGCTCGGCGACCCTTTCAACCCCGCCCTCGCCACCGACGAGGCCCAGGCCGCCGACTCCGCCGCGGCGCTGGCCCACGCACAGGCGGCCCGCCTGCTGACGCTGGGAGACGACGGCTGCCGCTTCGCCCACGACCTGATCCGCCAGTGCCTGGCCGAGAGCCTGCCGCTGCCGCGCCGCCAGGCGCTGCACGCTCAGCTGGCAGCGCGCCTCACCGCGCGCGGCGCGGCACCGGCGCTGGTGGCCGCGCAGTGGGAGCAGGCCGGCTGCGCCGCCGACGCCGTGCCCTGGCGCCTGGCCGCCGGCGACGTGGCCTGGCGCGTGCACGCCCTGGCCGATGCGCAGCGCCACTGGCGCCAGGCCCTGGCCAACGGCGCGGTGGGCGACAGCGCCACGCAGGCCCGGCTGGCGCTGCTGCGCGCCAGCCGCCGCACCGGCGACACGGCCTTGTTGCCGCAGGCCATCACCGACACCCGCGCCGCCGCGGTCGACGCCACCCCCGCCGTGCGCGCCGAAGCCCTGGTGGCCTGCGCCGAGGCCTGGAGCGATGCCCAGCGCGTGGCCGATGCCGAAGAGCTGCTCGATCACCTCGGGGGCGAGCTGCCCCAGGCCGCAGCCCCCGTGCGCGGCGCAGCCCTGGGCCTGCGCGCGATGCTGGCGCAGTGGGCGGGCCGCCACGCCGAGGCCTCGGCGCTGCGCGACGAAGCCCTGGCCGCGCTCGGCGCCGACCGCGCCGCCCAGGGCCAGCGCGCGGCGCTGCTCGACGCCGCGGCGCGCCACGCGCTCACCCAGGGCCGGCTCGACGTGGCCGAGGCGCTGTCCGTGCGCGCCGTGGCGGCCTACGAGGCGGCAGGCGACCCCGGCGGCCTGGCCCAGGCGCTGTGCTTCCAGTCCGTCACCGTGCAGTACGCACGCAGCGACCGCGACGGCGCCATCGCGCTGCTGCAGCGCGCGCGCGCCCTGGCCGCCGGCTGCGGCCACGTGCCCGCGCACCGCCGCGCAAACTACAACCTGGCCAAGCTGGCGCTCGACGTGGGCGACGACCGGCAGGCTCTGGCGCTGCTCGACGAAGGCGAGGCGCTCGCACCCGGCTTCGACACGCCGATGGCCGAGCAGACCTACCTGAAGGCGCGCTACTTCATCCACTACCTGCGCGGCCGCGTGGCCGAGGCCGATGCTGCCGCCACGCGCCTGCTGGCCCAGGCGCGCGCGCTGGCCGACCGCAGCGTGCTGATCGAGTCGCAGCAACTGGTCCTGGACCTGTACCTGCACACCGGCGCACTCGACCGCGCCGAGGCCCTGCTGGCCGACACCCGGCACTGGCGCGAACTCAGCGGCCTGCCCGCCGGCACCGGCGCGCTGCGGGCCAAGCAGGCCTGGTACTGGCTCGCGCGCGGCGATGTACAGGCCGCACGCGAGGCCTGCCCCGAAGGCCCCGAACAGGACCGCAACGAAGACCACGCCCTCGTGGCCTGGGTCGGCGCCGCGGTGGCACTGGTCTGTGGCGACGAGGCCCGCGCCGCCACCGTGCTGGCCCGTGTGGACTGGCGCGCCGACATGCCCACCGACATGCTGGCGATGCTGCTCGTGCAGCACCTGGCGCTGGCCGCGCGCCGCGCGGAGGGCGACGTCAGCGACCACACCAGCGACGCCACCGAACTGCGCACCCGCGCCACCGCGCTGTTGGCCGCCGGCACCGTGCCGGCGCTGGAAGCCTGGCGTCTGGCCGACGCGCTGGCCGGGCGTTTCAACGCCCTTTCAACGCCCGCTGCCTAAGCTGGGTTCCATCGCAGCGGCTGCCCCTTCGGGCGGTTGGCGAGCGTTGGAAAGGACCCCGGCATGGACCCGTCAGACACGCCTTGCGCGGGCCGCCCGGCCGCCGAAGCGGACCACTGGCTGCTGGCCCTTCACCGCAACGGCGACGGCGCCGCCTGGCAGGCCGACCTTCTTCCCGCCGCCGCCACCGCCACGACGATGGCCGAGCCCCGCCACTTCGACACGCTGCCCGCGCTGATGCACTGGCTGGCGCGGCTCGACGACACCCCCCCACCCGGCATCCGTTGAAAGGCACGATCCGATGAAAACAAGCACTCCCCTGACCCGCGCCGCCACGGCTGCCGTGCTGGCGCTGGGCACCGCCGCGCCGGCCCATGCCGCGGTCGATGGCCAGATCAGCCGCCAGGCCCTGGTGGCGCCCGCGGCCATGACCAGCACCTGCGGCGGCATGAACCCGGGCGTGAGCGCTGCGGGCGTGGTGCCCGGCGACCTGTTCTTCTTCAGCACCGCCGCCCACAACTGCCAGAGCGACTTCGGTCTTGTCGGCACGCAGCAGTCCTCGGCGCTGTTCACCGATCCATCGCCCACGGCCGACGTGACCGCGCTGGCCCAGGCCGAAGCGGGCATGGGCTGGGCCCGTGCGCGCAGCGACTTCACCGGCCGCAACACCGCGCCCTTCCCGGCCGCGCTGGCCACGGCGGGGTGGGAAGACCTGGTGACCATCACATCGCCGGGGCTGGACGGGCAGGCCGGGCGCATCGAGATGGTGGTCTACCTCAACGCCCAGCTCAAGGGCATCCCGGCCGGCAACGTCTCGGCCAGCATCCGGCTGGCGGCGCACGGCGTGCCCTCGGACCCGTCGCCCATCAAGCTGTGGGCAGGCCAGGGGCAGGGGGGCTTCCCTTACGACGAGACGGTGGACGAGCTGGTCGTCCTGCGCGCCGGCTTCGTCTTCGGCACGCCGTTCGAGCTGGGCGTGTTCGCGCTGACCAGCGCCAACACGGCCTCGGTGGCCTCGTTCGACCCGCTCACGGGCTCGTTCGCCCACATCCACGAGCTCAGCTGGCAAGGCATCTCGGCGGTGCTGGCCGGTGGCAGCCCGGTGCCGTACTCGATCAGCAGCGCCAGCGGCCTGGACTGGACCGCGCCTGTCGTCGCGCCGCCCCCTGTTCCCGAACCCGCGAGCTGGCTGCTGATGCTGGCCGGCGCTGCGGGCCTGTTGCAGTTCCGTCGATCCACCCACCAGGAGAAGTCATGAAGACCCGGTCCACCCGTTCGTCCGCTTCCGCCGCCGCGCTGCTGGCGCTGCCACTCATGTTGGCGGCCAGCCTGCCGGCGCAGGCTGCCACCATCACCGCGTCGGCGTTTGCCGCGCAGGCCATTCCGTCGGCACCGGTCGACGCGTCGCTCAACCTCGTCAACGGCGACTTCACCATCCTGGCCAACCCCGGCGCAGGCCCGGGCCATGTCACCGGCGACGGCGTCGACGAGACCACGCGCTGGACCTTCGACTTCAGCAGCCACCCCGAATACGCCGCGGCGCTGGCCGACGGTCACATCGTCCAGGCGCGGCTCACCTTCCGCCTGGCGACGCAGTTCTTCGTGGCCGGCGCAGGCCCCTGGACCGACATCGCCTTCGCCACCGACGGCACGAGCAGCGTCTTCCCGGGCTGGAACATCCCCAGCTTCCTCAGCGGCACCCTCGGCACCTGGGAGATGGGCACCATCACCACCGACCTCATCGGCAATGTCGGTGTCAACGGCACCGAGCTGTTCAACTTCATGGCCAGCCGCGGCGGGCAACTGCCCTTCCAGTATGCCGACGACGCCGTGGTCGGCTTTGCGCAGCTGACGCTCGTGACCGCCCCGGTGCCGGAGCCGGCGGCGTGGATGATGTTGTCGCTGGGGCTGCTGCCGCTGGCGTGGCGCAAGGGTGGGGCGAAGGCTGGCTGACGCGCCACAGGGGCGGGGAAACCGTGGCGGCCGCCGGCCCCAGAGGCGGTGGCCTCTCGTTACAGTCCGGGCGAGACGTTAGCCCGCACCCTCCATGCCCCCCACCCCCGAACAGCAAGCCCGCGCGCACATCGACGCGCTGCTGCTGGCCGCTGGCTGGCTGCTGCAGGACACCGCTGACTTCAACCGCCATGCGGCCCTGGGTGTGGCCGTGCGCGAGTTCCAGCTGCCCGGCGGCCCCTGCGACTACCTGCTGTTCGTGGCCGGCAAGGCCTGCGGCGTGATTGAGGCCAAGAAGGCCGGCATCACGCTCAGCGGCGTGGCCGAGCAGGCCGCGCGCTACATGCAGGCGCTGCCGCCGCACCTGGCGCGCTGGGCCGACACGCTGGTGTTCGACTACGAGAGCACCGGTGACGAAACGTACTTCCGCGACACGCGCGACCCCAAGCCCCGCTCGCGCCGCGTGTTCGCGTTCCACCAGCCGGCCACGCTGCTGGCCTGGCTGCAGGAGCCCGACACGCTGCGCCAGCGGCTGCGGCAGATGCCGCCGCTCGACAAGGCCGGCCTGCGCGACTGCCAGGTCGACGCCATCACCGGCCTCGAAGCCTCGCTGGCCGACGATCGCCCGCGTTCGCTCATCCAGATGGCCACCGGCGCCGGCAAGACCTTCACCGCCTGCAACTTCAGCTGGCGGCTGCTCAAGCACGCCAAGGCGCGGCGCATCCTGTTCCTGGTGGACCGCAACAACCTGGGCGACCAGACGCTTAAGGAGTACCAAAACTTCCGCCCACCCGGCGCCGCGCACCACTTCGACAAGACCTACATCGTGCAGCACCTG
>JADCGQ010000051.1 GCA_020248945.1 Rubrivivax sp. | reverse complement strand
TTGCCTCACCCACGCTCTACAGCGTCCAGCAGGGCGTCAAACGAGGCCCCTGTGCTCAAAACCGGCCGAGTAGCCGCGTCGGTGCCGATCTTGGCTAACTTGATGTGCTCGGCGAAGTTCTGCCGCCCACGCTCCTAGCCAGTCGTGGTTCTGCGGAATGGCGACGACGACCTTGTCCTCGTCGAAAGCAGGCAGCGGCCGCGCCAGTTCGAAGGGCTCCACCAGCCGGGCCTGGAAGTGCGCCGGGCTGGCGCCGGGGTAGGCGAGGTCGCCCCCCAGCACGAGCAGCCGCGCGGCCGGCAGGCCCTGGGCATGCTCCTCGGGCAGGCCGTCGGCCTGCAGCCGTGGCGCCAGCATCGCCTGCGCCACGGCCGTGGTGGCGTTGCCGCCGTCGCCGGTGTCGGCGATGAAGTCGATCCAGAGCCCGGCGTCGTCGGCGCCGGGCGCGGCGGCAGCGATGGGCAGGCGGATCAGCTCGAAAGGGCCGGTGAAGGTCTCGCGCCGGTCGAGGTTGCGCAGCAGGTTCAGCGACCAGAGCTGCTCGCGCGCCACGCGCCACAGCCCGCCCAGCGCATACCAGGCCGTGGGCTTGCGCTCGTGCGGCGCCACGTCAAGACCGAAGCGTTCCTGCATGCTGGATCCCTGTGTCAGCGTCAGCTGGATGATGCCTGCGGGGGTGGCTGCCGCCGTCACCCATTGTCAGTAAGGACCAGGCCCGGCCGCTACACTGCCCGGGCCATGAGCCTGCCTCCTTCCAACACCCTGAGCCCCGCCGAGCCCGGCGCCCCCTACGACGCCAGCGCCAAGCAGAAGTCGCAGGCCAAGACCTCGCGCATCCCGATCAAGATCGTGCCCGCGGGCGAGGTGCTGAAGAAGCCCGACTGGATCCGCGTCAAGGCCGGCAGCCCGACCACGCGCTTCTACGACATCAAGAAGATCCTGCGCGAGCACAAGCTGCACACGGTGTGCGAGGAAGCCTCGTGCCCGAACATCGGCGAGTGCTTCGGCAAGGGCACGGCCACATTCATGATCATGGGCGACAAGTGCACGCGGCGCTGCCCGTTCTGCGATGTCGGCCACGGCCGGCCCGACCCGCTCGACGCCGACGAGCCGATGAACCTGGCGCGCACGATCGCCGCGCTGAAGCTGAACTACGTCGTCATCACCAGCGTCGACCGCGACGACCTGCGCGACGGCGGCGCCGCGCACTTCGTGGCCTGCATCGAGCAGACGCGGGCGCTGTCGCCGGCCACGCGCATCGAGATCCTGGTGCCCGACTTCCGCGGCCGCGACGACCGCGCGCTCGGCATCCTGCGCGCCGCGCCGCCCGACGTGATGAACCACAACCTCGAGACCGTGCCGCGCCTGTACAAGGAGGCGCGCCCGGGCTCCGACTACGCCTTCAGTCTGAACCTGCTGAAGAAGTTCAAGGAGCAGGTGCCGGGCGTGCCCACCAAGAGCGGCCTGATGGTGGGCCTGGGCGAGACCGACGACGAGATCCTGGCCACGATGCGCGACATGCGCGCGCACGGCATCGACATGCTCACGCTCGGCCAGTACCTCGCGCCCAGCGGCCACCACCTGCCGGTGCGCCGCTACGTGCACCCTGACACCTTTGCGATGTTCGAGCGCGAAGCCCGGGCCATGGGCTTCGTGCATGCCGCGGTGGGCGCGATGGTGCGCAGCAGCTACCACGCCGACAGCCAGGCCCAGGCAGCGGGCGTGGTCTGAGCCTGCCGGGCGCGGCCGCGCAGGCCGCATGCCCCGGGCAACACCCTAAGTAGAGGCCACAGCGCCACACCAGGGCCCGGCGGCCACAGTCGGCGGCTTCCGAAAAGGCTGCCGACCATGCTGCATCACGCCCGAGGGCTGCTGAGCCCCTTGTCTGTTCTCTTGCTGGGTTTGCTGCTGGCTGCCTTGGGCAGGCCAGCCCAGGCCCAGGAGTCGCTGACCCTGCATCACATCGGGCCGTTGACGGGCGTGCTGGCGGCGTCCAACGCCGAGGCGCTTGAAGGCGCGCGGCTGCACCTGGACGCGGTCAATGCGCGGGGTGGCATCGGCGGCCGACGCGTGGTGCTGGAGGCGCTGGACGACGGCCAGGATCCGAAGCGCAGCGCCGAGATCTTCGGCCAGTTGCAGGCCTCGGGCCGCCTGCTCGCGCTGCTGTTGCCGCGCACGACCCCCTCGTTCGAAGCCCTGATGCCGCTGGTGGCGCGCCACGGCGTGCCGGTGATCGGCCCGCAGACGGGCGTGGCCACGGCCAACCAGCCACCGCGGCGCGAGGTGTTCACCTTGCGTGCCAGCTACCAGCGCGAAGCCGAGGTGGCGATCCGCCAGCAGCACTCGATCGGCGTGCGCCGGTTCGCCGTGCTGCTGGCCGACGACGCCTTCGGCCGCGACGTGCTCGAGGGCATCGACAGGGCCGTCAAGGCACTGGAGCTGCCAGCACCCGCGATCGCCCGCATCGACAACCGCAAGCCCGATGTCGCCCCGGCGCTGGCCGCGCTGCAGCCGCAGGCGCCGCAGGTGGTGCTGCTGATCGCATCGAGCAAGGCCTCGGCAGCCTTCGTCGCGGGCTGGCGCGCCGCGGGCCGCTCGGCCACGTTCATCTCGCTGTCCAACACCAGCAACACCGACTACGTGCAGGCGCTGGGCGAGCACTCGCGCGGCGCGATCGTGATGCAGGTGATGCACTCGCCGTTTTCGGGCGGCACGGCCCTGGCGCGCGAGTACGCCGCGGCCGCCCAGCGCGGCGGCAAGATCCCGTCGTATGCCTCGTTCTACGGCTACGCCAGCGCCCGGCTGGCCATCCTGGGCCTGCAGCGCGCGCCGCAGCCCACGCGTGCGGGCCTGATCCAGGCACTCGAAGGGCTGGGCGAGGTGGATCTCGGCGGCCACCGGCTGCGCTACGGACCGGGCGAACGAAGCGGCTCGAGCTTCGTCGAGCCGACCATCATCACCCACGGCGGCAAGTTCATGCGTTGAACGCAGTGTGCTGGGTACAGTGCGGGGCTCCGTGTTGCACAGTAGCGCCGCCATGCCCCAGCCTGCCTCGCCCGACCTCAAGGACTTTCTGCGCCGCCTGCCCAAGGCCGAGTTGCACCTGCACATCGAGGGCAGCCTGGAGCCCGAGCAGCTGTTCGCCCTGGCGCACCGCAACGGCGTGCCCTTGGCCCACGCCAGTGTCGAGGCGCTGCGGGCGGCGTACGCCTTCCATGACCTGCAGAGCTTCCTCGACATCTACTACGCCGGCGCCAGTGTGTTGCGGACCGAGCTCGACTTCGAAGAACTCGCCATGGCCTACTTCGCGCGCGCGGCCGCGGACGGCATCGTGCGCGCGGAACTGTTCTTCGATCCGCAGACGCACACCATCCGCGGCGTGCCGATGGGCGCGGTGATCGAAGGCCTGTCGCGGGCCTGTCGCCGTGCCGCGCGGAAGCACGGCATCAGTGCCGATCTGATCCTGTGCTTTCTGCGCCATCTCAGCGAAGCCGAGGCCCTGCAAACGCTCGAGGACGCGCTGCCCTGGCGCTCGCACCTCATCGGCGTGGGTCTGGACAGCAGCGAACGGGGTCACCCGCCCGAGAAGTTCGCACGGGTCTTCGCGCGCGCGGGCGAGCTGGGGCTGCACCGGGTGGCCCATGCCGGCGAAGAGGGGCCGCCGGCCTACATCGAGAGCGCGCTGGACGTGCTGCATGCCGAGCGCATCGACCACGGCGTGCGCTGCACGGAAAGCCCCGAACTGGTGCGGCGCCTGGCGGCGGCCGGCACGCCGCTGACCGTCTGCCCGCTGTCGAACGTGAAGTTGTGCGTGTTTCCCGATCTCGCGTCGCACAACCTGCCGGCTTTGCTGGCGGCGGGCCTCAAGGTCAACCTGAACAGTGACGATCCCGCGTACTTCGGGGGCTACCTGCTCGACAACTGGTTGGGCTGCTTCGAGGCACTGCCCTTGAGCCGGGCCGACGCCGTGACCCTGGCGCGCAACAGCCTGGAGGCCAGCTTCGCCCCGGCCGCCGAACGCCAGGGTTGGCTGGCCCAGTTGGACATCGCTGCCACCGGGCGCTGAGCGCGGCGCCAGGGGCCTGGGTCGGGAGATCCAACCCCAACTGGTGACAATTCTTACGAGTGGGGTCGGGGCTGGCGCTCAAGACCCGGGGCGATGCGACCGACATCCAGGGCATCGCTCTGGATCAAGACGCCATGCCCACCCACCTGCGCCACCCGCCTTGCCCGCCGCGAGCTGCTTTCGCGGTCCGTAGCCGCGGCTTCACGCTCATCGAGCTGATGGTGGCGGTGGCGATCGTCGCCATTCTCGCGGCGGTGGCGATGCCGGCCTACACCCAGTACGTCATCCGCGGCAACGTGCCCCAGGCCACCGCGCGACTGGCGACCTTGCAGGTGCAGATGGAGCAGTTCTTCCAGGACAACCGCACCTTTGTCGGCGCCCCGGGCTGCACGGCTGACAGCAGCAACCGGGTCTTCGACTTCTCCTGCAGCGCCCAGACCGCCACGACCTTCACCTTGCAGGCGGTGGGCAAGGGCACGATGGCGGGCTTCACCTACACCGTGAACCAGCAGAACGTGCGCACCACGGCCGCGGTCCCGACCGGCTGGTCGGCGCCGAGCCCCAATACCTGCTGGGCCATCCGCAAGGACGGAGCCTGCTGATGAAGTGCCTGCGCCGCCATCGCGGAGTGACGCTCATCGAGCTGCTCGTCGGCATCAGCATCCTCGGCCTGCTGATGGTGATGGCCGCGCCCGGGCTGGGCGAGTGGCTGGCCAATGCGCGCGTCCGCGCTTCGGCCGAGGCCTTGTCGGCATCGCTTCAGTTCGCCAAGGGCGAGGCCGTGGCCCGCAACGCGCGCGTGCGCTTCCAGCTCACCAGCACGCTGGGCGCCGACTGCGCCATCAACACCACCGGCCCGCACTGGGTGGTGAACATGGATCCGGACGCCAACGCCGCGGCGGTGGCGGGGAGCTGCGGTGAGGCGCTGTCGGACACCACCGCACCGCGTCTGTTGAGCCGCCACAACGGACGCGAGGGCGGTGCCAATACGGTCGTCGAAGGCAGCGCCGCCACGCTGGTGTTCAACGGCCTCGGCCGCGTCGTGCCGGTGCCGGCGGGCGACGTCGAGTTCGATGTGCGCGGCGCCGACGAGGCGGACTGCGTCACCAACGGCGGCTCCCGAGTCTGCCTGCGTGTCATCGTGTCGGCCGTGGGCCAGGTTCGCACCTGCAACACGGCGGTGAGCAATCCTCACCCGGATGCCTGCTGATGAGCCCGAACCGCGTTCTGCGCAGCCCGCAGCGCCGCCGTGGCGCGCGTGGCGTGGTGCTGATCGACGTGCTGATCGCTGTCGTCGTGTTCGCGGTCGGCGTGCTGGCGGTGATGGCGCTGCAGGCCACCGCGGTCCAGCAGTCCAGCCAGGCCAAGTACCGGGCCGACGCCACGATGCTGGCCAATGCGCTGATCTCCCGCATGTGGCTCACCGACCGCCAGGTCGCGACGCTGGACGCCACCTTCGCCACCGGTGGTGCCGGCTACGACGAGTGGCTGGCCACCGTGGCCGAAGCCTTGCCAGGGGCCGCAGAGAACCCGCCCGCTGTGACGGTGGACGCCGTCCCCGGTGGCCCGGGCGCACCCGACACGGCACGCGTGACGGTGCAGCTGCGCTGGAAGCCGCCGTCCTCGGCCACAGGAGACCCGCCCAACGAGCTGGTCATGGTCACGCAGATCCGTTGAGGCCATGAAGCACCGCTCCACCGTTCCAGAAGGCGCATCCAGTCGGCGCCAGCGCGGCATCTCTCTCGTCGAGATCATGATCGGCCTCGTGCTGGGCATGCTGTCGGTGCTGGTGGTCCTGCAGGTGTTCCAGCGCTCCGACGCGGCCAAGCGCGCCGCGCTCGGTGGCGACGACGCCCAGAACAGCGGCGCCCTGGCCCTGACCCAGCTGCAGCGCGACCTCCGCCAGAGCGGCCACGGCGTTGCCGCGTTTCCCATCATGGGCTGCGACCTGGTCCTGCCGGGCGGCCGCACCATCGCCGCGATCGCGCCGGTGACGATCAACCACGCCGACATCCCCGACGGCGACGCCGGCACCGACACGCTGCGCGTGGTCTACGGCTCGTCCAATGGCTCGCCCGAGGGCTCACGCATCCTCGTACAGCCGGGTGCTGCCGTGTACAGCGTCGCGGCACCGGCCTCCTTCGTGGTGGGCGACTCCGTGATCGCCTCCCCAGCCACCCGCCCGGCCCCGTGCTCGCTGCGCCTGACCACCGTCACGGCTGTGGTGTCGCCGACGCCGCCCAACGTCACGGTGGCCTTTGGCGTGGCCAGCATGGCCAATGGTCGGCTCTACAACCTGGGGCCGACACCCCGCGTGCTGGCCTACGCCGTGCGGGAGCAGCGCCTCACGGTCTGCGACATGCTGGCCAACGACTGCACCACCGCGGCCAGCGTGGACGACCCGGCGATCTGGGTTCCTGTCGGCAACCAGATCGTCAGCCTGCGTGCGCAGTACGGGCGCGACACCACGGCGCCGGCCATGGACGCCGTGGTCGATGTGTTCGACCAGACCGCGCCGGCCACAGCCTGCGCCTGGATGCGCGTCTCGGCAGTGCGGCTGGCCGTGGTGGCCCGCAGCCCGCAGCAGGCCGCGGAGGACGTGACGGCCGCGGCACCGACCTGGGCGGGCTCGGCCGACGCCCCGATCGACCTCGACGGCGTGGCGGATTGGCAGCAGTTCCGCTACCGCAGCTTCGAGACGCTGGTACCGGTGCGCAACATGACATGGCTGGCAGGAACCCCAGGATGTTGAGCGCTTCACTCCGCCGACGCCCGGCCCGCGCGCCCTCGCGGGAGCGTGGCGTCGCCTTGATCACCGCACTGATCGTGCTGCTGGCGATGACCCTGGCCGCGCTCGGCATCGTGCGTTCCACCTTGACCAGCACGCGCATCGCCGGCAACCTGGCCTTCCAGCAGGCGGCCACGCAGTCGGCCGATGTCGGCATCGAGGCGGCGATCGCCTGGCTCGAGACCAACCGGGCCGGCAACCGACTGCACAACCACATCGACATCGGTGGCGGTGAGCTGGTGGGCTACTTCGCGCGCCGCGAGGATCCCGCAGCCGGACAGTCCTGGCAGACCTACTGGGACACGGTCATCACCACGACGGCACGCGTGAACACGCTGCCGGCCGACGGTGCAGGCAACCAGGTGAGCTGGGTCGTGCACCGGCTGTGCAACGCCGTGGGCGACCCCGTGTCGGGCGCAGGCTGCGAGGCAACGCCGGAGCTGAGCGGTAGCGAGTCGGGCAGTCGCGGCTCGGGCGTCATCGGGCTGCTGACAGCGTCGCAGCGCTACTACCGCATCACGGCGCGCGTCGATGGCCCGCGCAACACGGTCAGCTTCGTGCAGGTGGTCGTGGCGATGTGACGCTGCGGCGCAACCTGCCCCACCGATCGATACCGTGACCCCGAGCCAGCGCCGCGTGACCGAGCCGAACCCTATCCGGATCTCCAGGAGTGCCCCCATGACGCACGTTCATCATTGCCTTTGGCGGATGGTCCACCGCATCGCCGGAGCCCTGGTCTTGGCGCTGGGTGTGCTCGGCGCCGTCCTGCCCGCCCAGGCGACCGTCGACATCAGCAGCACACCGCTGTCGTCTTCGACGGCCAGTGTGGTGAAGCCCAACCTGATGTTCATCATGGATGACTCGGGCAGCATGGACTGGGACTTCATGCCCGACTGGAGCGTGGGCGGCTTCTGCCGTGCGACGGGTGCCACGTCCACCAACAGTGGCACGTTCACCCGCACGTGCTGCCACAACGCGGCCTTCAGCGGCGTTTCCAGCACCGCCTGCTACCAGAACGCCGGACGCCGCATGCACCCGCCGCTGATGGCGTCGGCCTTCAACGGCGTGGCCTACAACCCCGCCGTGCGCTACCGCCCACCGGCCAATGCAGACGGCAGCAGCCGCCCCAGCATGACGTCGGCGCACACGATCGGCTGGACCGTCGTGCCGACCGATGCCTTCGGCGTGCAGAGCCTGACGGCCTACACCGCAGCCAACGTATCTCTGGTCAGCGAGTACCCCGACATGGAGTGGTGCACCAGCACCGCGCACACCAATTGCCTGCGCAACGGCAACTATGTGCTGCCGGGCACGGTTGGCGGGCTTGCCTACACGACCATGCGCGCCGCTTTCGCCACCGGCAGCGGCTTGATCGCCATCGGAGCGCCGGACAACGCCACGACGGAATTGCGGAACTTCGGGCCGCATTACTTCCGGATGATCGCGGGCGAGTGGTGCACATCGGACAACCTGCGTGACTGCGCGGCGGCACCGTCGTTGACGCACACCGTGCCGGCACCCCTGCGCTGGTGCAACACCGATGCCAACGCACGTGCCGCCACGCCCGCCGCGAACTCGTGCCAGGCCGTCCGCACCAACGTGTACGGCCAGGCCCGCTACCCGACCAAGGTCATCCGCGCCGCGGTGGCCGCCGTGGCGGCCACGCCGGCGAGCGTCACGTTCACGGTGGCCCTCAGCGGCACCTGCAATTCGACCAACCAACCCAACTTCAGCGCGGTCACGGTCAACGGCGTCAACCTGCTCAGCGCCACCACCTCTGCCGACAGCTCGCCGACGGCGAACGAACTCGGAGCCCTGCTGCGCAGCGGCATCGCGGGCGGCGGATCGGGCTACAGCACTTCGGGCTCGAACAACTCGGTGACGATATCGGCACCCGTGGCGTCCGGCGCCATCACGCACACGGTCAGCTTCACCCGTGCGGACAGCAACAGCTGCACGGTGACGGTGTCGCCCGCCACGCCTGCGTTCAGCGGCTTCGTGGCGGCCACGCCCGCGGTGCCCGCGGGGTTCGCCGGCTCGTTCGAGCGGGTGGACATCGTGCCCTCGACCACCAGCTATCCGAAGGCCGCTGCGCGCACCGACTGCGCCGGCGACACCTGCACCTATGCCGAGGAGATGACGAACTTCGCGAACTGGTTCGCCTACTACCGCACCCGGATGCAGACCATGAAGTCCGGCGTCAGTCTGGCGTTCGCGGCCGTGGACGATCGTTTCCGCATCGGCTACTACACGCTCAACAACAGCAGCGGCAGCGACTATCGCAACCCCGCCACGTTCGGCGGCGTGGAGAAGGAAGCCTGGTTCACCCGCATGCGGGCCGCCCGGCCCAGCGGCGGCACGCCCTTGAAGACGGCACTGTCCACCGTGGGGCGCATCTACGCCGGCCGGTTCAACGGAGCCTCGCTGCGCGGCTCGACCGTCTCCGATCCGATGCAGTTCTCCTGCCAGCAGAACTTCACGCTGCTGTCGACCGACGGCTACACCAACGAGGGTGGCAACCCGAAGGCCGTCAACGGCACCACCGACGTCGGCGACCAGGACGCACCGCCTGCGCCACGCCCGTTCCGAGATGGCCTCGCAGCCAGCAACACGCTGGCCGATGCCGCGGCGTACTACTACAACACCGACATCCGCAACTCCAGCCTGTCCAACTGCACCAGCGGCAGCACGGGCGAGGACGTCTGTGCCAACAACGTGCCCATCAGCGGCGCCGATACGGCCACCCACCAGCACATGACCACCTTCACGCTAGGTCTGGGCGTGTCGGGTTTCATGCAGTTCCGCCCCGACTACCGCACGGCGACCGATGGCGACTACTTCGCCGTGGCCAATGGCAGCACGGTGAACACCGCCGGAGGCATCTGCACCTGGCTGACCGGTGGCACCTGCGAGTGGCCGATCCCGGTGAACAACACGCAGACGGCGGTCGACGACTTGTGGCATGCGGCCGTCAACGGCCGTGGCACCTACTTCAGCGCCTCCGACCCGGACTCGCTGTTCACCGGCCTCACCGGTGCGCTGGCCGAGATCGGCAAGAAGATCGGCGCGGCCGCGGCGGCGACGACCAGCAACCCCAACGTCTCGTCAGGTGACAACTTCGTCTTCATCTCCAACTACACCTCGGCGGAGTGGAGCGGCGAGCTGCTCGGCAAGAAGATCAACCTGACGACGGGTGTCGTCGAGGACAACGACACCGACTGGTCGGCCCGCACCCGGCTGGAAGCGCTGACCACGCGCAATGTCTACATGTTCTCGTCCACCGCGACCAACAAGCTGGCGGACTTCAACTGGAGCAACGTCACGACCGCCGGGCTGAACGGCTTCTTCAACGCGGCCACCATCGGCACCGGGTTGGGCCGCCTGACGCAGTTCTGCTCGATCGGCCTGACCTGCCTGACCGACGATGCCAAGGCGGCCGCTCCCGGCGAGGCGCTCGTCAACTTCCTGCGGGGCGACCGCAGCAACGAAGGCACGGACCTGCAGACCACCAAGCCGTTCCGCAAGCGGCAGTACCTGCTGGGCGACATCGTCAACTCCGAGGCGGTGTACGTGCGGCGGCCGATGTTCGACTATGCCGACACCGGCTATGCCGGCTTCAAGTCGGACAACGTCGACCGACGGCCCATGGTCTATGTCGGGGCCAACGCCGGCATGCTGCACGCGTTCGACGCCGAGACGGGCGAGGAGCTCTGGGCCTATGTGCCGACCATGGTGATGCCCAACCTGTACAAGCTGGCGGACAAGAACTACGCCACGCGCCACCAGTTCTTCGTCGACGCCACGCCGGTGGCTGGCGATGCCTACATCGGCGGCCAGTGGCGCACCCTGTTGGTGGGTGGGTTGGGCGCCGGCGGCCGGGGCTACTACGCGCTTGACGTCACCGACCCGGAGAATCCCAAGGCGCTGTGGGAGTTCACGAACAACAACCTGGGTCTGAGCTTCGGCCGCCCGGAGATCACCAAGCTCGCCAGCGGCACCTGGGTCGTGATCGTCGGCTCGGGCTACAACAACACCTCGCCCGGTGATGGCCAGGGCCGCCTGTTCGTCATCGATGCCGCCACGGGCACGCTGCTGTCGTCGATCGTGGCCACCGACACCACGAACACCGGGCCTGCCAGCACCGGCCTGTCGCATCTGCGGACCTGGGTCGACAACGCCGAACTCGACAACACCGCCCGCCGCGTCTACGGTGGCGACAACGCCGGCAACGTGTGGCGCTTCGACGTGAACGGGGTCATGGCCCAGCCGGCTGTGCGCCTGGCCGTGCTCACCGGGAGCACCGGTCTGGCCCAGCCCGTGACCGCTCGACCCGAGATCGGCGACGTCGGCGGAGTGGCCATGGTCTTTGTCGGCACGGGTCGCTACCTGGGTAGCAGCGATCTGGTCGACACGCGTCCGCACAGCATCTATGCGATCAAGGATCCGCTGGGTGTCACCGGATGGGGCAGTCCGCGTGCAATCGGGTCCACTTTCGTGCAGCAGACGCTGACGAACAGCACCTGCGCGGCGGGCTCCAGCGCCTGCACCGTTGGCGAGACGATTCGCACCGGCAGCAGCAACAGCGTGAACCTCGCGAGCAATGGCGGCTGGTATGTCGACTTGCCGATCACCAGCGAACGCGCGACCACCGATCCCCAGCTCGCGCTCGGCACACTTGTCTTCACCACCAACATCGTGGAGAGCAGCACCTGCACGGCCGGTGGCTACAGCTTCATCAACTTCTTCGACTACCGCTCCGGCGCGCCGGTGAGCACGTCCGAAGGTGTGGTGAGTGCCTTGCTGGGCAACGCGCTGGCCACGCGGCCCACCGTGGTACGGCTGCCGACAGGCAAGATCGTCAGCATCACGCGCTTGTTCGACGACTCGACGGCGGTGCGCCAGGTGCCCGTGCCGCCGAGCACCGGCGCGACGCGCCGGCTGTCCTGGCGTGAGCTCGCGACGGAGCAGTGATGGCCACGGCGCCTGCCTGGTGCGCTGCTCGCCCGCGGGTCACCCGCAAGGCGGCAGCGCTCGGCGTGGCGCTGGCGCTGCACATGGCCCTGGTGGTGGCCTGGGACCATCTCCCTGACTCGCGGCACGACCGTGCGGCCAGCCGTCCGGCCGTGGGTTTGCCCGAGACATCGGTGCTGTGGCTGAAGCTGCTGCCGGTATCGATTGCGTCTTCGGACGCGGCAGCACCGCCTGCGGCCGCAGCACCCGGGCAGGGTGCCGCGGCGGAACCCCAGCCGCTGGCAGCCACAGCCCCTCCTTCAGCCGGTGAACCGCCTGTGCTCGAGGGTCAACTGCAGCAGCGGGGCCTGCCCTGGAGCCTGGGCTACCCCGACACGGAGCTGCCCTCGCGCCGGGTGGTGCTCGCTCTGCTTCTGGGTCTCGATGCCGAACAGCGTGTGCACACGGTGGAGGCGGCGTCCAGCCCTGCGCGGGAGGAACTGGTCGGCTACGTGCGCGACCATCTGCTCGGCGCCGTGCTTCAGGGCCCCGCATCGCTGGCGCGCCAGAGCGCCTGCATGGAGGTGAGCTTCGATGCCGACGCGGCGCGCGTCAGCTGGCGATTCATGTCGCCCACGGCGCGCCCGGGCCGCCCGTGCCCGGCTCCGGCGCGCGGATAGACAAGGTCCCGCCGCCACCAAGGGCGCTTGCCCCGGGGGTGGTGCGCCTCAGCGCGCGGGGCTGGGAACAGCCGGCGTTGCGGCGCGTCGAATCAGGCCCACGGCCACGCTGCCCAGCGCTGCGCAAGCCACGATCACCAGCGTGCCCAGGCCCCAGGCCGCCCACACCAGCCAGCTGCCGATGCTGCCGAGCGCGCTGAACAGGTCGCGCGTCATCTCGAGCGTCGCCACCGCCAAGGGTTGCCAGCCGGGCATCCACAGGTCGAGCCAGGCCGCGCCCGGCATCTCGCCGATGCGGTTGGCGAAGCTGCCGATGACGCTGGGGTCGAGCCCCAGCACCCAGGCCGTGGCCCATGCCAGCAGCGTCCAGCAGCCCAGGACGAACAAGGCGACGAGCCAGATGATGATGTGCATGCCGGCGATCCTACGCAGCCCGGCATAACCGCAGCGCCGGTCAGGGCAGCAGCGCCGCCTGCGGCCCGAAGGCGTAGGCGTCCATGCCGAGCTCGCCGAAGGTGATGCTCTCGTGCAGGCGCCGTGCCACGGGCGGGCCCTCGCCGGCCGCGGCGCCCGCCGCCACGAAGTAGGGCAGCAGGTGCTCGTCGGTGGGGTGCATCGAAGGCCCGTGCGGCGCCTGCGTGCGCCACGCCAGCAGCGCGGGCCAGTCGGCGGCCTCGCCGCGCTCGGCGAACCAGTCGCGGAAGGCGGTGCTCTCGGGCGTGGCCGGCGCGTCCTCGCGCCCCCGCAGGCCGCCTGCAAAAAACCCGCCGCAGGTTGTGCGTGATGCTGCCGCTGCCGACGACCCACACGCCCTCGTCCACCAGCGGCGCCAGCGCGCGGCCCAGCTCGAACAGCTGCGCCGGGGTCCAGCCGGGCGGCCAGGCCAGCGGCAGCACGGGCACGTCGGCCTCGGGCAGGATCTCGCGCAGCGGAATCCAGATGCCGTGGTCCAGCCCACCCTCGGCCACCACGTGCAGCGGCAGCCCGACACCGTGCACCAGCGCGGCCACGCGCGCGGCCAGCTCGGGCGCGCCGGGCGCGTCGTAGCGCATCTCGTACAGGCGCGGGTCGAAGCCGCCGAAATCGTGCACGGCCGCGTGGCGTGGGGCCGCCAGCAGCACGGGCTCGCGTGTCAGGCTGTGGGCCGACGCCACCAGTACCGCGCGCGGCTTGCGGCCCGAGACGGCCAGTTGCACGCCGAGTTGCCGCCACCAGTGCCCGGCCTCGCGGGGTTCCAGCGCCGTCATCGGCGAGCCGTGCGAGAGGAAGACAGGAGGAAGCCGCGGTGTGTCCATGCCCACATTGGGCCTGAAGCCGCCGCAAGGGCCGTTCAAAGCCGCTGTCGACTGGGTTCGAATCGATGCCGCACCGACGGCCGGGCAGGGCTTGGGCGATGATCGGGTGATGTCTGCACCCGCTTCTGCTTCCGCCGCCGCCGAGGCCCCCGCCCGCCCGCCGTCCCTGCGCGCCCTGGCCTGGCGCCAGACGCTGCGCGACTTCCGTGCCGGCGAGTTGCGCCTGCTCGCCGTGGCCGTGATGCTGGCCGTGGCCGCGCTCACGGCCGTGGGCTTTTTTGCCGACCGCCTGAACAACGGCCTGCAGCGCGACGCGCGCCAGCTGCTGGGCGGCGATGCCGTCGTCGGTGGCGACAAGCCGGCCCCGCCCGAGCTGGTGGCCAAGGCCACCGCGCTGGGCCTGCGCACCAGCACCAGCACCGGCTTCCCCAGCATGGCCCGTGCGCCCGATGCGCAGGGCGGCCAGTCGCGCCTGGTATCGGTGAAGGCCGTCAGCGCCAACTACCCGCTGCGTGGCCAGCTGCAACTGGCCGATGCCCCCGGTGGCCCGGTGCAGGTGCTGGCCGCGGCCCCCGAGCCCGGCACCACCTGGGTCGACCCCGGCCTGCTCGATGCGCTCGGCCTGAAGGTGGGCGACACGCTGCTGCTCGGCGACATCGGTCTGCGCATCGCCCGCGTCATCGTCACCGAGCCCGACCGCGGCGCCGGCTTCTCGACCTTCTCGCCGCGGGTGATGCTGGCCGAGGCCGACCTGGCTGCCACCGGGCTCGTCCAGCCGGCCAGCCGCGTGGGCTACCGGCTCGCGGTGGCCGCGCCCGATGGCATGCCGATCGCGCGCGGCGATGCGGCCGTGAAGGAGTTCGTCACCTGGGCCGAGGCGCGCATCAAGGCGGTGCCGTTGCGGGGCATGCAGGTCGAAAGCCTGGCCAGCGGCCGCCCGGAGATGGAGCGCACCCTCGGCCGCGGCGAGAAGTTCCTCAACCTCGTGGCGCTGCTGTCGGCCTTGTTGTCGGCGGTGGCGGTGGGCATCGCGGCACGCGATTTCGCCAGCCGACATCTCGACGACTGCGCCATGCTGCGTGTGCTCGGCCTGAGCCAGCGCCGCATCGCGGGCGCCTACACGATGGAGTTCGCCCTCGTGGGCGTGCTGGCCAGCGTGGCCGGGGTGCTGATCGGCCTGCTGGTGCACAACGTCTTCATCTGGCTGCTCGCCGGCCTGGTGCAGGCCGAGTTGCCGCCGCCGTCGATCTGGCCGGCGTTGTTCGGTCTGGGCGTCGGTCTGACGCTGCTGATGGGCTTCGGCCTGCCGCCCGTGCTGCAACTGGCGCGTGTGCCGCCGCTGCGCGTGATCCGGCGTGACGTGGGCGGCATCAAGGCCGGCTCGCTGGGCGTGCTGCTGGCCGGCACGGGGGGCTTCGTGGCGCTGCTGATGGCGGTGTCGTCCGACCTCAGGCTGGGCCTCATCTCGGTGGGTGGCTTCCTGGTGGCGATCGGCGTGTTCGCGCTGCTCAGCTGGGTGGCGGTGATGCTGCTCAAGCGCTCGGTGCCGGAGTCGCGGGCACCGCGTTGGCTGGTGCTGGCCACGCGCCAGATTGCCGCGCGGCCGGCCTTTGCGGTGCTGCAGGTCAGTGCCTTGAGCGTGGGCCTGCTGGCGCTGATGCTGCTGGTGCTGCTGCGCACCGATCTCATCGGCTCCTGGCGACAGGCCACGCCGCCCGATGCGCCCAACCGCTTCGTCATCAACCTGCAGCCCGACCAGGCCGAGCCCTTCCGGGCCCGGCTGGCCGAGGTGGGCGTGAACAACTACGACTGGTACCCGATGATTCGCGGCCGGCTGATGGCCATCAACGGCACCCCGGTGAAGGCCGACGACTACGCCAGCGAGCGCGCCGCGCGCCTGGTGGAGCGCGAGTTCAACCTCAGCCACACCGCCGAGCTGCCGCCGAAGAACCCGGTGGTCGCCGGCCGCTGGACGCCCGACGAGGCCGATGGCCTGAGCGTCGAAGAGGGCCTCGCGCAAGAGCTCGGCCTGAAGCTCGGCGACCGCCTCACCTTCGACATCGCCGGCATCCCGAGCGAAGGCCGCATCACCAGCCTGCGCAAGGTGGACTGGGGCTCGATGCGCGTCAACTTCTTCGTCATCTACCCGCGCTCGCAGATGGGCGAGGTGCCGGTGAGCTACATCAGCGCCTTCCGCGCGCCGCCGGCCGTGGCCGGCCAGCCGAGCTTCGACAACCGGCTCTCGCGCGATTTCCCGAACATCACCACCATCGATGTCTCGGCCAGCGTGGCGCAGGTGCAGCGCGTGCTCGACCAGGTGATCCGCGCGGTGGAGTTCCTGTTCGGCTTCACGCTGCTGGCCGGGCTGGTGGTGCTGTTCTCGGCCATCACGGCCACGCGCGAGGCGCGCTCGCGCGAGTTCGCGGTGATGCGCGCCATGGGCGCCAGCGGCACGCTGCTGGCGCAGGTGCAGCGTGCCGAGCTGCTGGGCGTGGGCGCGCTGGCGGGCTTTCTGGCCTCGAGCGCGGCCATGGTGGTGGGTTGGCTGCTGGCGCGTTATGCCTTCGAGTTCGCGTGGAACCCGAGTCCCTGGGTGCCACTGGCCGGCACGGTGGCGGGGGCGGTGCTGGCCTTGATGGCCGGCTGGTGGGGCCTGCGCGGCGTGCTGCGCCGGCCGGTGCTCGAGACGCTGCGGCGGGCTGGGGCTGTGTAGTGCCTTGGGGATGGCACGGGGGCGGTGGCTGACTAGACTCCGCCCATGTCTGGCATCTTCATCAGTTACCGCCGCGACGACAGCCGGCACGCCGCCGGCCGCCTGGGCGACGATCTCGCCGCGGCCTTCGGGCCCGCGCGCATCTTTCGCGATGTCGAGAGCATCGACCCGGGCGTCGACTTCGAGGTCGCGCTCGAGCAGGCGCTGAAGGGTTGCGCCGTGATGCTGGTGGTGATCGGCCCGCGCTGGCTGAGCATCACCGACAAGGACGGCCGGCGCCGGCTCGACCAGCCCGGTGACTGGATCCGCACCGAGGTGGCGCGTGCGCTGGCGCGTCAGGTGCGGCTGATCCCGGTCATGCTCGAGGACACGCCGCTGCCCGACGCGGCGCTGCTGCCCGAGGACTTGCGGCCCCTGGTGCGGCGCCAGAGCCTGCCGCTGTCGGACGCGCGCTGGCGCGGCGATCTGCAGCGGCTGGTCGAGACGCTCGAACGCATCCCTGGGCTGGAGCGTCTGCCGACCCCGGCGCCCGTGCCGATCCCGGCACCCGCGCCGACCTCGAAGAAGGCGCTGTTCACCGGCATCGCGCTCGGCGTGGGCGGGCTGCTCGGCGTGTCGCTGCTGGTGGCCGATCCGCCAGCGCCGTCACCTGCGCCGGCGTCCGAGCAGCCTGCGGTGCCCGCTCTTGCGCCCGCACCGGCACCCGCACCCATGCCGGCACCCATGCCGGCACCCATGCCGGCACCCATGCCGGCACCGACCGCGCCGGCCCAGGCGCTGATGCCCCCGGACCAGTTGCAGGCCCTTGCGCAGCGTGTCCTGCAGGGCCGCTGGCAGGCCGAGAACGACCCCACGGTGTTCATCGAGCTGCAGCAGATCGGCGACCGTGTCAGCGTGCAGTTCCAGGCCAATGGCATCGCTGTCGGCCAGGGGCAAGGACAGTTCGACGGCCGTCAGCTGGTGCTGCAGGTGCAGGCCGAACTCTTCGGGCAGGCCCTGATGCAGGGCCGCTGCACGCTGCAGTGGGTGGCGGCACAGCAGCGCCTCATCGGTCCCTGTGCCTGGCCCTCGGGCACCGAGGCCACGGTGTGGGGCAAGCGCGCCTAGGCGCGCCGGGCCACGCCCAGGCGCTCGGGATGCGGGCCCGCCCCGCTCAGGCGATGCTGCCGCCCGCTGCCGTGATGTCGGCCTCGTGCGCCAGCACCGCCGCCAGCGCCGCGCTCACGGCGGCCACCTGCAGGTCGAGCGCGACGCTGGGCCGCAGGCCGGCCGGGCCCTGGGCCTGCGCCGGCAGCAGCGGCAGGTGCATGAAGCCCGCGCGGCAGCCTGCGGGGCCGCGCTGCGCCAGCGAGTGCATCAGCGCGTAGAAGATCTCGTTGCAGACGAAGCTGCCGGCGCTGAGCGACAGCTCCGCCGGCGCGCCTGCGGCGCGCATCGCCGCCACCATGGCCTTCACGGGCAGCGTCGTGAAGTAGGCGGCCGGCCCTTCGGGCGCCACCGGCTGATCGCAGGGTTGCGCGCCGGCGTTGTCGGCGATGCGCGCGTCGGCCAGGTTCACCGCCACGCGCTCGGGTGTCAGGCCGGCGCGGCCGGCCGCCAGGCCCAGCGACAGCACGACGGCGGGCTGGAACTCCTCGATGGCGCCCGCCAGCACGCGCTGCGCCACGCCAAAGGCACAGGGCAGCCGCTGCGCGACCACGATCGCCCGCTGACCACCGCCGTGCAGTGTCTGGCCGTGCAGCGCGGCCGCCACCAGCTCCGACGGGTTGACGGCATCACCCCCGAAGGGCTCGAAGCCGGTGACGAGCAGCCGCATCACGCCGGCCCCCATCCGCCACCCCCCGGCGTCTCGACCACGAACACGTCGCCTGGCGCCATCTCGACCTGGCCGATATGGCCGAGCGCTTCGACACGGCCGTCGCTGCGTTCCACGCGGTTCAGGCCCAGCGCGCCCGGTTCGCCGCCGGCCATGCCGAAGGCCGGCACGGTGCGGCCGTTGCTCAGGATGCTGGCCGTCATGGCCTCGAGGAAGCGCACGCGCCGCACGCCGCCATCACCACCGCGGAAGCGGCCTGCGCCGCCGCTGCCGGCGCGGATGGCGTAGCTTTCCAGCCGCACCGGGAAGCGGAACTCCAGCACCTCGGGGTCGGTGAGGCGCGAGTTGGTCATGTGCGTCTGCACGACGCTGGTGCCCGCGAAGCCGTCGCCGGCGCCGCTGCCGCCGCTGATGGTCTCGTAGTACTGGTGGCGCTGGTTGCCGAAGGTGAAGTTGTTCATCGTGCACTGGCTCGCCGCCATCACGCCCAGGGCGCCGTAGAGCGCGTTGGTGACGCACATGCTCGTCTCGACGTTGCCCGCCACCACCGCCGCCGGCGGGTTGGGGTTGAGCATGCAGCCCTCGGGCACGATCACGCGCAAGGGCTTCAGGCAGCCGGCGTTGAGCGGGATGTCGTCGTCCACGAGCGTGCGGAACACGTACAGCACGGCCGCCATCGTCACCGCCTTCGGGGCGTTGAAGTTGTTGGGCAACTGCGCGCTGGTGCCGGTGAAGTCGATCGTGGCGGCGCGGTTCGGGGCGTCCACTGTCACCTTCACGGCGATGCGCGCGCCGTTGTCCAGCGGCAGCGTGAACTGGCCGTCCTTCAGCGCGGTGATGACGCGGCGCACCGACTCTTCGGCGTTGTCCTGCACGTGGCGCATGTAGGCCGCCACGGTGGCGCGGCCGAACTGCGCCACCATGGCCTGCAGCTCCTGCACGCCCTTTTCGTTGGCGGCGATCTGCGCGCGCAGGTCGGCGATGGTCTGCGCCGGGTTGCGCGCCGGCCAGCGGCCCGAGCCCAGCTGCGCGTTCAGCTCGGCCTCGCGCAGGCGGCCGTCGCGCACGAGCAGGAAGTTGTCGAACAGCACGCCCTCTTCGTCGATGGTGGTGCTGAACGGCGGCATCGAGCCCGGCGTGCTGCCGCCGATGTCGGCGTGGTGGCCGCGGCTGGCCACGTAGAAGCTCGGCTTCGTGTCAGGGGTTTGCAGGTACACCGGCGTGACGACCGTCACGTCCGGCAGGTGTGTGCCGCCGTGGTACGGATCGTTCAGCACGTACACATCACCCGGCTGCATGGCCGGGTTGCGCTCGATCACGGTCTTGATGCTCTCGCTCATCGAGCCCAGGTGCACCGGCATGTGCGGGGCGTTGGCGATCAGCTGCCCGGCCGCATCGAAGAGGGCGCAGCTGAAGTCCAGCCGCTCCTTGATGTTCACCGAGTAGGCCGTGTTCTGCAGCCGCAGCCCCATCTGCTCGGCGATGTTCATGAAGAGGTTGTTGAACACCTCCAGCATCACCGGGTCGGCGTCGGTGCCGATGGCGTGCTGGCTGTCGCGCGGCCGCACGCGCTGCAGCTCGATAGGTCCTGCGGCCGTCAGCCGCGCCTGCCAGCCGGGCTCCACCACCGTGGTGGCGTTCTTCTCGGCGATGACGGCCGGGCCGTCGATCAGCGCGCCCGCTTCGAGCCGCTCGCGCACGTAGAGGCCGGCCTCGTGCCACTGGCCGCTGTGCATGCGCACGCGGGCCTGCGGCGGCGGCGTGTGGGCTGCGGGCTCGCCGCCGTGCAGCGCATCGGCATGGCGCTCGCCGGCGCCCACGGCCTCGATGCTCACGGCCTCGATCACGAGCCCTCGCCCCGGCATCAGGAAGGCAAAGCGCTGGCGGTAGCCGGCCTCGAAGGCCTGGGTGATGTCGCCGATGCCGGCCATCGGCACGGCCAGCGCGGTGTCGGTGCCCTGGTAGCGCACGTGCACCTGGCGCTGGACCTGGATGTCGGCTGCCGGCACGCCCTGGCTGCGCAGCTCATCAGCGGCCGCCGTGGCCAGCGTCGCGAGCCGCGCCTCGGCCTCGGCCAGACCGGCGGCGTCGAGCGGGCATTCGATGCTGGCCTCGCGCATGGCGATCTGATCGGCCAGGCCCATGCCGTAGGCGCTCAGCACGCCGGCCAGCGGGTGCACGAAGACCCGGCCCATGCCGAGCGCGTCGGCCACCAGACAGGCGTGCTGGCCCCCGGCGCCGCCGAAGCACTGCAGCGTGTACTGCGTGACGTCGTAGCCGCGCGCCACGCTGATGCGCTTGATGGCGTTGGCCATGTTCTGCACGGCAATCTGCAGGAAGCCCTCGGCCAGCGACTCGGGTGTCGTCGGCCGGCCGCTGGCCTGCGCCACCTGGGTCGCCAGTTCCTCGAACTTCGCCACCACCACGCCGCGGTCGAGCGGCTCGTTGGCGGCGGGGCCGAACACGGCCGGAAAGTGCGCCGGCTGGATCTTGCCCAGCAGCACGTTGGCGTCCGTCGTGGCCAACGGCCCGCCACGGCGGTAGCTGGCCGGGCCCGGGTTGGCGCCGGCGCTCTGCGGCCCGACGCGCAGCCGCGCGCCGTCGAACGTCAGCAGGCTGCCGCCGCCGGCGGCCACCGTGTGGATGCTCATCATCGGCGCGCGCATGCGCACGCCCGCCACCTGGGTTTCGAACGCGCGCTCGAACTGCCCGGCGAAGTGGCTGACATCGGTGCTCGTGCCGCCCATGTCGAAGCCGATGACCTTGCCGTGCCCGCCGGCGACGGCGGTGCGCACCATGCCGACGATGCCGCCGGCCGGCCCCGAGAGGATGGCGTCCTTGCCCTGGAAGCGGTGCGCCTCCGTCAGGCCACCGCTGCTCTGCATGAAGAACAGGCGCACGCCCGGCATCTGGGCCGCGACCTGGTCGACATAGCGGCGCAGGATGGGGCTCAGGTAGGCGTCGACCACCGTGGTGTCGCCGCGCGACACCAGCTTCATCAGCGGGCTCACCTCGTGGCTGGCGCTCACCTGCGTGAAGCCGAGCTCGCGGGCGATGCGCGCCGCGGCGGCTTCGTGTGCGGTGTAGCGGTAGCCGTGCATGAACACCACCGCCACGGCGCGAATGCCGGCATCGAAGGCGGCCCACAGGCGCTCGCGCAGGTGGGCTTCGTCGAGCGCCTGCAGCAGCTCGCCATGGGCGCCGATGCGTTCCTCGGCCTCGATGACGCGCTCGTACAGCAGCTCGGGCAGCTGGATGTGGCGCTCGAAGAGCTTGGGCCTGGCCTGGTAGGCGATGCGCAGCGCGTCGCGAAAACCCCGCGTGGTGACGAGCAGCGTGCGGTCGCCCTTGCGCTCGAGCAAGGCGTTGGTGGCCACCGTGGTGCCCATCTTCACGCAGTCCACGCGCTCGGGCGTGATCGGCTCGCCGGCGGCCAGGCCGAGCAGGCGGCGGATGCCTTCCACCGCCGCGTCGCGGTACTGCTCAGGGTTCTCGGACAGCAGCTTCAGCGTGTGCAGCGTGCCCTCGGGCGCGCGGCCGACGATGTCGGTGAAGGTGCCGCCACGGTCGATCCAGAACTGCCAGCGTGTCATCGTGGAATCCTCAAATGGGTTACAGCGAGGTGGCGGCACGTGCCGCCTGGTCGTACATGCCGCTCATGGTGCGCAGCAGCCGGGCCAGCTCGCCGATGTCGGCGTTGAGCTCGGTGTCCAGGCTCTGCACCAGGCACTGCTCGCGCACCGCACGGTACTGCTGAACGAAGGCCTCGCCCTGGGGCGTGGGGCTGTAGAAGACCTCCTTGCCCACCTTCTCGGCCTGCGCCAGGCCGCCGGCGACGAGCTTCTTCAGCGAGTAGGCGACGACGTGCGTGTCTTCGTAGTTGAGCATGAAGCCGATGTCGGCCAGCTTCTTGCCGCGCACGCGGTGGCACAGGTTGTGCAGCAGCAGCACGTCGGTGATGGTGAGGTCGGGGCAGCCGGCGGCGGCCATGCAGCGGATGCACCAGCGCGAGAACGCGTTCCACGCGACGATGAGGCCGAACTCGAACTCCGACAGCTCCACGCTGCGCGGCGACACCAGGTGCGAGCTCGAGACGATGCCGCCCGACCGCGGCTGGCGTGGGCGGGTTTTCGCGGGGGTGGTGGCTTGTTTGGGCATCGGTGTTTTCACCAGAACGTCGAAGAAACGTTGACACTTTATCGATGTTCTTCCTAGACTTCAACGCACCTCTGGCAAACCCCGAGACACCGGGACACCTGGAAAGGACCTCCGATGAAGTTGCTGCCTGTTTTGCGTTCTTTGCTGGGCGCTTCCGCCCTGTCCGCCATCACGCTGGTGGCCCACGCCCAAACCAAGTGGGATCTGCCCGCCGCCTACCCGGCGACCAACTTCCACAGCGTCAACCTGCAACAGTTCGCTGACGACGTCGACAAGGCCTCCGGCGGCAAGCTCAAGATCACGCTGCATGCCAATGCGAGCCTTTTCAAGGCGCCCGAGATCAAGCGCGCGGTGCAGGGCGGGCAGGCGCAGATCGGCGAGATCCTGCTCGCCAACTTCGCCAACGAATGGGCCGTGTTCGGCGCCGACGGCCTGCCCTTCCTGGCCGACAGCTACGACGAGGCCATGAAGCTGTGGCGTGCGCAGAAGCCGCTGCTCGACAAGAAGCTCGGCGAACAGGGCCTGATGGTGCTGTACTCGGTGCCGTGGCCGCCGCAGGGCATCTACACCAAGAAGCCACTGGCCTCGGCCGCTGATCTGAAGGGCGTGAAGTGGCGCGCCTACAGCCCCGCCACCGGCCGCATCGCCGAACTGGTGGGCGCGCAGCCCGTCACCGTGCAGGCCGCCGAGTTCGCGCAGGCACTGGCCACCGGCGTGGTGGAGAGCACCATGACCTCGGGCGCCACGGGCGTGGACAGCAAGCTCTTCGAGCACCTGAAGTTCTATTACGACACCCAGGCCTGGCTGCCGAAGAACGCCGTCATCGTCAACAAGGCCGCCTTCGATGCGCTCGATGCAGCCACCAAGGCCGCCGTGCAGAAGGCCGCGGCCGATGCCGAGACCCGCGGCTGGGCGGCCAGCCGCAAGGTGAACGTCGACACGCTCGCGCGCCTCAGGACCGAAGGCATGCAGGTGCTGCCGCCGTCGCCGCAGCTCAAGGCCGACATGGCCAAGGTCGGCGAGACCATGCTCAAGGAGTGGGCCGACAAGGCCGGCGCCGACGGCAAGGCCATGCTCGACGCCTTCCGCAAGTAAGGCGGGGCTGCCGTGCGCCGTGCGCTGGATGCGCTGTACGACGGCGCCGCCTGGCTGGCGGCGCTGTCGATGGTGGGGCTGCTGCTGATGGTGCTGCTGTCCATCGTCAGCCGCCAGGTCGGCTTCCATGTGCCGGGCACCGACGCCTACGCCGGCTACCTGATGGCGGCGGCGGGTTTCCTGGCGCTGGCGCACACGCTGAAGAAGGGCGAGCACATCCGCGTCACGCTGCTGCTGGGCAAGCTGCAGGGGCGGGCGCGGCGTGCGATGGAGCTCTGGGCGCTGGCCGCGGCCTCCTTCCTGGCAAGCCTCTTTGCGTTCTACAGCGCGCGGCTGGTGTGGCAGTCGCACCTGTTCCACGACATCAGCACCAGCAACGACGCCACGCCGCTGTGGATACCGCAGCTGGCCATGGCGGCCGGCACGCTGATCCTGGCGATCGCCTTCGTCGACGAGCTGGTGATGGCCCTGCGCGGCCAGCGTTCCACCATCGACACCGCCTCGCGTTCGGAGTGAACACCGCATGAACGACATCGCCGTGATGCTGCTGCTGGTGGGGGCGCTGTTCGCCATCCTCGCCAGCGGGGTGTGGATCGGGCTCACGCTCACCGGCGTGGCCTGGATCGGCATGCAGCTGTTCACCAGCCGGCCGGCGGGCGACGCGATGGCCGTCACCATCTGGGGCAGCTCTAGCAGCTGGACGCTGACCGCGCTGCCGCTCTTCGTGTGGATGGGCGAGATCCTGTTCCGCACGCGCCTGAGCTCCGACATGTTCCGCGGCCTGGCACCCTGGATGCAGGCGCTGCCGGGGCGGCTGCTGCACGTCAACGTGGTCGGCTGCGCGATCTTCGCGGCGGTGTCGGGCAGCAGTGCCGCCACCTGCGCCACCATCGGCAAGATGAGCCTGCCGGAACTGGCCCGCCGTGGCTACCCCGACGGCATCAGCGTCGGCTCGCTGGCCGGCGCCGGCACGCTGGGCCTGCTGATACCGCCGTCGATCATCATGATCGTCTACGGCGTGGCGGCCGAGGTGTCCATTGCGCAGCTGTTCATCGCCGGCGTTCTCCCGGGCATCATGCTGGCGCTGCTGTTCTCGGGCTGGATCGTGTTCTGGGCGCTGCGCCACCCGCAGCTCGTGCCGCCGCCGGACGCCAGGCTCTCGCTGCGCGGCAAGCTGGCCGAATCGCGCCATCTCATCCCGGTGGTGCTGCTGATCGCGGCCGTGCTCGGCAGCATCTACAGCGGCATCGCCACCGCCACCGAAGCCGCCGCGGTGGGCGTGCTGGGCTCGCTCATCATCAGCGGCGTGCAGGGCACGCTGAACTGGGCCACCTTCCGCGACAGCCTGCTGGGCGGCACGCGCCTGTATTGCATGATCGCGCTCATCCTGGCGGGCGCGGCCTTCCTCACGCTGAGCATGGGCTACATCGGCCTGCCACGGCACCTGGCCGAGTGGATCGGCGGCCTCGGCCTCGAGCAATGGCAGCTGCTGCTGGCGTTGATGCTGTTCTTCATCCTGCTCGGCTGCTTCCTCGACGGCATCAGCATGGTCGTGCTGACCATGGGCGTGGTGATGCCCACGGTCATCGCCGCCGGCATCGACCCCATCTGGTTCGGCATCTTCATCGTGCTGGTGGTCGAGATGGCGCAGATCACCCCGCCGGTGGGCTTCAACCTCTTCGTGCTGCAGGGCATGACGGGGCGCGACATCGGCTGGATCGCCAAGGTGACGCTGCCGTTCTTCTTCCTGATGATCGGTGCGGTGGGGCTGATCTGGCTGTTCCCGGGCATCGTCACTTTCCTGCCGCAGCAGATGCGGGGCTGAGCTCTACAGTCAAGGCTCATCCAGCCTGACTGAGAGCACCCATGAAGCTAGCCGAATACGCCACCTACGACGCTCTGGGCCTGGCCGACCTGGTGGCCCGCAAGGAAGTGACGCCACAGGAGCTGGCGGCACTGGCTGCCGCGGCGATAGCCGCCCTCAACCCTGAGTTGCGCGCGGTGGTCGAGACCTACCCCGACCGCATCGAAGGCCTGGACGCGGCCAGCCTGGGCCACGGCCCGTTCCGCGGCGTGCCCTTCCTGATGAAGGACGTGTTCGGCCACGAGAAGGGGCGCCGCATCGAGTTCGGCTCGCGCCTGTGCGCCGGCATGGTGGGCGAGGTCGACAGCCACCTGATGACGCAGCTCCGCGCCGCTGGGCTCAACAGCCTGGGCCGCAGCGCGGCGCCCGAGTACTCGATGTCGGCCACCACCGAAAGCCTGATGTTCGGCAACACCAGCAGCCCCTGGCGCCAGGGCCACTCGGCGGGCGGCTCATCGGGCGGCGCGGCGGCGGCGGTGGCCGCGGGCATCGTGCCGATGGCCCATGGCTCGGACATCGGCGGCTCCATCCGCATACCGGCCAGCTGGTGCGGCGGCGTCGGCTTCAAGCCCTCGCGCATGCGCGTGTCGGTGGGGCCGACGGTGGACGAGCCCGGCTTCGGCTACTCGATGAACCACGTGCAGACCCGGACGGTGCGTGACAGCGCAGCCCTGCTGGACTGCATCTGCCAGCCGCAGCAGGGCGATCCCTTCGTCATACCGCGCCCGGCGCAGCCCTATGCCGAGCTGCACCGCCAGCAGCCGGGCCGCCTGCGCGTGGGCATCGTGCTGAACCCCTTGCTCGGTGCGGCCACCGACCCCGAGGTGGCCCAGGCCGTGCGCAGCGCCGGCGCCCAGTTGCAGGCCATGGGCCACGAGGTGGACGAAGTGCCGGCCCAGATGGGCGGCATGGAGACCCTGGCGGCGATCCAGAAACTGTTCTTCTTCGGCTTCAAGGATCGGCTCGACGCCTACGCCGCCAAGACCGGACTCAAGCCCGGCCCCGACACGCTGGAGCCCGCCATCCTGAGCGTCTACCACTGGGCGGCCACGCTCACCGCGGCCGACTTCCTCGGCGCCTGGGGCCGCGCCAACGGGGCCCGTCGCACCTTGTCGCAGTTCTGGGCCACGCACGATGTGTGGCTGTCGCCGACCACCGCGCGTGTGTCGGAGCCCTGGGGCCGCTACCACCTGGCCCGCCCCGGCGTCACGGCGGCCGGCATGCTCGATGAGCTGTGGTGCGAGCCGGTGCAGTTCACGCTGCCGCACAACCTGATGGGCACGCCGGCCATCTCCCTGCCGCTGGCCTGGCACAGCAATGGCATGCCCATTGGCGTGCAACTGGCAGCGCCACCGGCTCAGGACCACGTGGTGCTGCAACTGGCCCATGCGCTGGAGCAGGCCATGCCCTGGAGCGGGCGGGTGCCGCCGCTGCACGTGTCGCGCCTCGTGTGAACAGGGCGGCAGCCGGCCGCCCCCGTGCCATCAGCTGAATTGCAGGCCTGAGACACGCACCCAGGGCAGCAGCCAGGCGCCGGTGTCCAGCCGCTCGCGGCTGATGGCCGTGATGTCCAGCAGCATGCGGCCCATGTTGCCGGTCACCATCGACTCGGCCAGCGCCGGCCCGCGCTGGCCGCCGGCCAGCAGGAAGCCGTTCTTGACGACGGCGCTGAAGTCGCCGCTGGCCGCCGGGCGGCCCATCGACAGGCGGCCCGCGATGGCGCCTTCGGCCACACCCGCGAGCAGATCGGCCAGCGGCGTATCGCCCGCATCGACGGCCCAGCCCTCGGCCGCGGTGGGCACATGGGGCAGCCCGGTGCGGCGCGCACCGTAGAAGCTGGGCATCAGCGTGCTCAGCACGCCGGCCTGCACCGGCTGCACCGCCTGCGCCACGAAGGCGTCGGCCGAGACCGGCGCCACACCAGGGCCGTCGAAGCGGCTGCGCAGCGTGAACGAGGGCACGGCGATGCGCTGGCCGACGCGCTCGCTGTAGACGGAGCTGCGGCTGATGAGGCGTTCGTCGCCCAGTTGGCCCAGCAGCCAGCCGATCAGATCGGCCAGCGCCTGGGGCGACAGCACCAGGTCGCCGACGAACTTGCGCGTCAACGGCTGCGGCGCCAAGCTGGCCACCGAGTCGAGCATCATCTCGCCCAGGCCGAAGGCGGCCGGTGCAGGCGTCGAGCGCAGGTCGTGCGTGTGGCCCCCGGCGCCGCTGAACGAACTGGCCAGGGCGCCGTCGCGTGCGGCGCCCATGGCCTCGACCGCATAGCTGCCCAAGGCCGTGTCCAGCGCGCTGCCCTCGCTGGTGAGCGTGACGGTGCGCGTGCGCTGGTGCGACACCATCGCCTCGCCCAGGCGGAACAGCGGTGCGTGCTCGGCACGCCAGGCCAGCAGCTCGCCCAAGGTGTCGACCAAGGCGTCCAGGTCGGGCTCTTGCGGCCCTTGCGTGCGCTGCAGCTGCTGGCCGGCAGACACGCCGTTGGCCTCGTCGGCCGGCGCCGCCAGCGCGTCGGCGCGCAGCTGCTGCACCACCGACTGCAGGCCCGCCGTGTCACCCAGGGCCGCGCCGTCCAGCGTCGTGGCCGCCTTGCGCTGCCCCAGCAGGCCGCGCAGCACCAGTTGCAGGCGCTCGTGGCTGCGCAGCAGGCTGGCCTCGTTGTGGACGGCGTTGACCTCGGTCAGCGCGGTGTGGCGCAGGCTCACGTGGGCGGCGTCGAAGCCGGCCTCGTGCATCAGGCGCAGCGCCTGCTCGGCGCTGTCGTGCAGCTGGGCGTCCATCCTCAGGCCCCGCCGAGCTGGGCCTTGGCGCGCAGCGTGGGCCCGCCGGACGACACCACCATCGGCTGCTTCTTGCCGCAGTAGCCGGTGGCCTCCCATTCCAGGTCGTCGGCCACGCCGTCCACCGAGGCCAGCACCTTGAGCGCCGAGCCCGACAAGGTGGTGTCGCGGATGGCGCGCCCGAGGCGGCCGTCCTTGATCTCGTAGCCCAGCGTGACGCCGAACATGAACTCGGTGGTGGTGTCGGCCTGGCCGTTGGCGGTGGCCACGAGGTAGTAGCCCTCGTCCACGCCCTCGATGAGCTGCTGCACGGTCTGCTCGCCGGGCAGGATGACGGTGTTGCGCATGCGCACCAGCGGCTCGTCGCCAGGGCCGTAGGCGCGCGCGCTGCCGGTGGGCGCCATGCCCAGCCGCGCGGCCGTCTCGCGGCTGTGCATGAATCCCTTGAGAACACCGCGGTCGATGAGCACGGCATCCTCGGCAGGCGTGCCTTCGTCGTCGGTGTAGACCGGCATCATCACTTCGCTGCCGCGCCAGGTGTGGGCCACGTCGACCATCGACACGAGCGGGCTGGCGATGCGCTGGCCGAGCAGGTCGCCGGCGATCGAGCCGCCGAGCACGATATCGGCCTCGCAGGGGTGGCCCATGGCCTCGTGGGCCAGGATGCCGGTGAGCAAGGGGCCCATCACCACCGTGTGCAGGCCGCCGCGTGCCGCCACTGCGTGGCGCTTGGCCTGCAGGTGGCCGTTGGCCACGGCCAGGCGGGCGCGCAGGGCGTCCGTCGACAGGTCGATGTCGTCCAGGCTGCCCTTGGCGCTGAAGCGTTCCAACACCTCGATCGGACGGCCCTCGTCGTCGGTGCTCGTGAGCGCGATGTAGACCATGGCGCGGCGGATGCGGTTGTGCACCGTGCTGCCGTGGCTCGTGCTGACGTCCTTGAGGTGCTCTTCTTCGCTGGCGAAGAGGCGCACCGATGCCAGCCCCTCGCTTTGGCTCAGGCACAGGGCGTGTGCGGCCGTCAGGCGGTCGATCAGCTCGGCGGCCCGCGCTGCGGGGCGGCCGGCCACGGCCTGCCGGTGCTGCGACGCCGCGCCCGGCAGCGGCAGCGCAGGGCGCGCACCGAAGCGCGCCATGGCGCGTGCGTTGCGCAGCGCCTGGTCGCGCAGCTGCTCCGGCGCCCGGCCGTCGGCACCGGCGGCAAAGCCCCATTGGACTAAACCGCTCGCGCGGTAGGCGCTCCGTCGAGAGTGGTGGCGGCCCGTCGTGCCGCTGGTTCTGCGATGTTGGTGATCGAGGCAATCCGCCTCGTTCACCGACTGGAGCAGGATCATGGATGTTTCGACTCCC
>JADCGQ010000050.1 GCA_020248945.1 Rubrivivax sp. | reverse complement strand
ATGCGGCCATCCAGCATGTCAAGGCCGCTGCAGAGCAGTTGCCCAAGCTTGACCGCTGGCGCACGCTTCTGGCCTACATCTGCCAGCGCATCGTCGGTCAGATCGGCCTGCCAACCCCGCCGCCGAGGCTCTCGGCACCTGGGTAACTGCAGCATTTAGGGTCACTCCGTTCGGGCCGAGCCTGTCGGAGCCCGGGTTCCAGCCCCTTCCTTCGACACGAACACGGTGCTTCGCATCAAGGCAGCCGTTCCAGCGAGCGCTGGTAGGCCACGTCGTGCATCAGGTCGTCCCAGGGCAGGGGCGGCGAGCCGGGCAGCAAGGCCAGGCGGCGCTGCTCGGCATCGGGGTTCGGAAACCAGCGCCCGGCGGCGGCGGCCGCGGCCAGGTCGTCGAGCAGCGCATCGACGGCCTCGCCGCCATCGATGCTCTGGTTGCACAGCAGCACCAGGTCACAGCCGGCGTTCAGCGCCTCGGCGGCGGCCTCGGCGTAGCTGAGCGAGCCGCCGTCGAGGTGGCGCGCACCTTCCATGCTGAGGTCGTCGGAGAAGATGGCGCCGGTGAAGCCCATCTGGCCGCGCAGCACGTCTTGCAGCCAGCGCGGCGAAAAGCCCGCCGGCCGGGCATCGACCTTCGGGTACACCACGTGCGCCGGCATCACCGCCGTGAGCGTGGCGCTGAGCCAGGCATAGGGCGCGGCGTCGTCGGCGAGGATGGCCTTCAGGCTGCGCCGGTCCACCGGCACCGCCACGTGGCTGTCGGCCTTGACGAAGCCGTGGCCGGGGAAGTGCTTGCCGCAGTGCGCCATGCCGGCGCGCAGCATGCCGTGGGCCACGCTCTTGGCCAGCAGCGTGGCCACGCGGGCGTCGCGGTGGAAGGCGCGGTCGCCGATGACGCTGCTGGCGCCGTGGTCGAGGTCGAGCACGGGCGCGAAGCTCAGGTCGACGCCGCAGGCGCGCAACTCGGCGGCCAGCACGTGGCCGGCGGCGCTGGCGGCATCACAGGCGGCCATCGCGTCCTTCATCCACAGCTCGCCCAGGCTGCGCATGGCCGGCAGGTGCGTGAAGCCGTCGGTGCGGAAGCGCTGCACGCGGCCGCCTTCGTGGTCGACGCAGATCAGCACGTCGGGGCGGGCCTGCTTGATCTCGGCGCACAGCGCGGTGAGCTGCGTGCGGCTTTCCCAGTTGCGTGCGAACAGGATCAGGCCGCCGGTGAGCGGGTGCTTCAGGCGCCGCCGGTCGGCCTTGCTCAGCGTGGTGCCGGCGATGTCGAGCACGACGGGGGCTTGTTCGATGTTCATGGCGAGGCCGGTGGAGGGGCTGCTGTTTCGACGACGACGAAGCTCGCCGCGTAGTCGGTTTCGTCGGTCACGCTCACGTGGGCCACCCAGCCGCGGGCGGCGAACCAGCGCGCGAGCTCGCCTTCGAGGCGGATGTAGGGCTGGCCACTGGCGTGGTTGAGGATCTCGCAATCGCGCCAGCGCATCGGGCTCGTGATGCCCAGGCCGATGGCCTTGGAGAAGGCCTCCTTGGCCGAAAAGCGCGTGGCCAGAAAGCGCACGCCGCGCGACTCGACACGCGCCCGGCGCGCCGCGTACACCTGCTGCTCGCGCGGGCCCAGCACACGCTCGGGGAAGCGGGGGCCGCGGCGCGCCAGCGTGGCTTCGATGCGGCGGACGTCGCAGATGTCGGTGCCGACACCGACGATCACCGCGCGGCCCCCTGCTGCGCCGCTGCGATGGCGCGGCGGTAGGCGCGCACGGTCTCGGGCAGGCCGTGCTCCAGCGCATCGGCCACCAGCGCGTGGCCGATCGAGACCTCGGCCACGCCGGGCACCGCGCGCAGGAAGTTCAGTAGGTTGGGCTGGTTCAGATCGTGTCCGGCGTTCACGCCCAGGCCGGCGGCGTGTGCGGCTTGCGCGGCGGCGGCAAAACGCGCCAGCTGCTCGGCCTGCTGCGGCGTGCCGTGCGCGGCGGCGTAGGGCTCGGTGTAGAGCTCCACGCGGTCGGCGCCGACGACGCGCGCCGCGGGCATGGCGGCGGCATCGGCGTCCATGAAGAGGCTCACGCGCACGCCCAGGGCATGGCACTCGTCGATCAGCGGCCGCAGGCGAGCGCTCTCGGTGGCGAGGTTCCAGCCGTGGTCGCTGGTGAACTGGCCTTCGGCATCGGGCACGAAGGTGGCCTGGTGCGGCTTCACCACCCTGATGAAGTCCATCAGGTTGTGGAACGGGTTGCCCTCGATGTTGTATTCGGCCTGCGGCCACTGCTGCATCAATGCGGCCAGTTCGTGCACGTCGTGGGCGCGGATGTGGCGCTCGTCGGGCCGCGGGTGCACGGTGATGCCGTCGGCGCCGGCCTGCAGGCACAGCGTGGCCGCGTGCACGACGCTCGGGATGCCGAGGTGGCGCGTGTTGCGCAACAGCGCGATCTTGTTGACGTTCACCGACAAGGCGGTGCCGGCACGGCCGTGTGGCGAGGCGTCGAGGACGAGTGGGTTCATGTCGGGAGCAGTGTCTGCACGCCTTGCCAGACCTCGCGCGTGCGCATCGGCGTGTGGCCCAGATGATAGTGAAGCAGGCCCTGCAGAGGCCGGCGCAGCGAGCCGGCCACGCCCTGGCAGGTACTGCGCAGCGCCTCGAAGCGGCGCGCGCCCTGCGCCACGCCGAGCGCGGCCTCCAGCGCCACCCAGCGCGCGCCGCTCGGGCCCTGCACGGCGGCCACCAGACCGTGCGTGGCGTCGAGCGCGTAGCTGCCGTCTTCGGCCAAAGGCTCTGCCGTGAGCGTGGCCACTGAGAGATCAGGCAGCAGGCCCGTCTCGCGCAGCAGCACCAGCTCGAAGGCACGCAGCACCGCGGGCTCGTCGCGCGCGGTGGGCAGGCTGGCCAAGGCCGCCAGCGCGGCGGCGTAGGCGTCGAACAGGGCCTCGTGCGGGTCTTGCCGCGCCAGGCCCTTGAGCAGCAGCTCGTTCAGGTAGAAGGCGCTGAAGAGCGCCGCGCCGCGCACCAGCGGCTGGCCGCCGGCCCATTCGGCGCTGCGCAGCGGCAGCAGCTCGCGGTCGGCCCCGTCTTCGGCGGCCTTGGGTGGGGCACCGAGCATCACCATCACCGGCTGAAACGGCAGCAGCAGCGGCCGGTAGTTCGAGGTGGGCTTCTTGGCGCCCCGCGCCACCGTCACCACGCGGCCCAGGCCGCGCGTGAACAGCTCGACGATCAGGCTGCTCTCGCTCCAGTCGTGGCGCTGCAGCACGTAGGCCGGCTGCGGCGCCGCCGGGCGACGCACCGATCTACTCGTAGCCATAGCTCCGCAGATGGGCTTCGTCGTCGGCCCAGCCCGAACGCACCTTGACCCAGAGCTCGAGGAACACGCGCGCGCCCCACAGGCGCTCGAGCTCCTGGCGGGCCTCGGAGCCGATGCGCTTGAGTCGCTCGCCGCCTTCGCCGATGACCATGCCTTTGTGGGCGTCGCGCTCGACCACGATGCTGGCAGCCACGCGCACGCGGCGCGGCCGGCCTTCAGCCTCGGCCTCGGGGTCTTCTTCCTCGAACTTCTCCACCACCACGGTGCTGGTGTAGGGCAGTTCGTCGCCGGTCAGGCGGAACAGCTTCTCGCGGATCATCTCGCCGGCCATGAAGCGTTCGCTGCGGTCGGTGAGCGCGTCCTCCTCGTGGAACCAGGGCTGCTCGGGCAGGTGCTTCTCGACGATGCCGAGCAGTCGCTCGACATCGGCGGCCTTGTTGGCGCTCATGGGCACGAACTCGGCGAAGGCATGGCGCTCCTGCATGCTGCGCAGCCAGGGCAGCACGTCCTGCCGGCGCGCCAGCGCATCGAGCTTGTTGGCCACCAGCAGCACCGGCTTGCCCTCCATGCCCTCGCCTTGCAGCAGCGCCAGCACCTGCGCGTCGGGCAGCCCAAAGCGGCCGGCCTCGCAGACGAAGAGCACCACGTCCACATCGGACAGCGTGCCCAGCACCGTGCGGTTGAGCGTGCGGTTCAGCGCCTGGCCGTGTCGAGTCTGGAAGCCCGGCGTGTCGACGAACACGAACTGCGACGCCCCCACCGTGCGGATGCCGGTGATGCGGTGGCGCGTGGTCTGCGCCTTGGCGCTGGTGATGCTGACCTTCTGGCCCACCAGCGCGTTGAGCAGCGTGCTCTTGCCCACGTTGGGGCGGCCGACGATGGCCACGAGACCGCAGCGCTGCGGGGGATGGGGTTCGGTGTTCAAGAGGCGTCCTGCGCTTTCAGTTCCGCGAGCAGTTGGCGTGCGGCCTCCTGCTCGGCGGCGCGGCGCGAGCGGCCGATGCCGCGCGCCAGTTTGTCGAGCGCCGGCACCGCACACTCGACCTCGAAGGTCTGCGCGTGCGCCTGGCCGCGGGTGGCCGCGATGCGGTAGCTGGGCACGGCGATGCGCCGCGCCTGCAGCCATTCCTGGAGTTCGGTCTTGGCGTCCTTGCTCCAGCTGTCGGCCTCGGTGGCCTGGATGACCTCGCCGAAGAGGCTCTGCACCAGCGCCCGCGCCTTGGTGTAGCCGCCGTCCTGGAACACGGCGCCGATCAGCGCCTCAACGGCATCGGCCAGGATCGACGCGCGCTGCGCGCCGCCGCCGCGGGCTTCGCCTTCCGACAGGCGCAGCAGGTCGGGCAGGCCCAGCGTCAGCGCGGCACGGTGCAGGCTGTCTTCGCGCACGAGGTGGGCGCGCACGCGCGTCAGGTCGCCTTCGTCGCTGCCCGAAAACCGTTCGAACAGCAGCTCCGACACCGCCAGCGCCAGCACGGCGTCGCCGAGGAACTCGAGCCGCTCGTTGTGCTCGGCGCCGAAGCTGCGGTGCGTGAGCGCGCGCTGCAGCAGCCCCGGGCTGGTGAAGCGGTGGCCGACGCGGCGCTGCAGCGCCTCGAGGGCGGGGGTCAGCGCCAGCGACGGTCGTGCTTCAGAAGCCACGTTGGGTTGAGCCCGCCATCGAGTGCCGCCATCAACGACCGCCGCCCTTGGAGCGGCCTTGGTACTTGATCAAGATGTACACCGGCCCCATGACCGGGATCTCCTTGTCGTAGGCAAAGGCCAGCACGACGCGGTCGTTTTCCTTCGTCACCTCGAGGTCCTTGCCGCTGACGGCACTGATCGAGAACTCGACGTCCTTCTGGCGGTCAAAGGAGGCGCGGGCTTCGGCCACGGTGGCCGGCTGCTCGGCCGCGATCTTGTCGATGGCGCGCTGGATCGTGACGTACTCGTTCACGGTGGGCAGCACGCGCACCAGCAGGTAGCCGACGAAGCCGGCAGCGAGGGCCCAGAACAACAGGCCGAACAGCGTGAGCCCGCGTTGTGCCGTACGCGGACGGTGTGAGCCGGAACGGGTCATGGGAGAGGCCTTCAGTGGAACGCGCCGATGCGCCCGAGGTTGCCGAAGTTCATCCAGACGAAGAACGCCTTGCCGACGATATTCTCGTCGGGCACGAAGCCCCAGTATCGCGAATCCTGGGAGTTGTCGCGGTTGTCGCCCATCACGAAGTAGTGGCCGGCAGGCACGGTGCAGCTCATGCCCTCGGCGGTGTAGCGGCACTGGTCCGCGAACGGGAAGGTCTTGGGATCGGGGCCGAACCACGACTGGCGGCGCGGGTCGACGAGGATCTTGTGCTCCACCTTGCCGAGCTTTTCAGAGAACTGCGGCTCGTAGCGCAGCGAGTCGGCCTCGAAGAATTCGCCCTGCGCCGTGGTGGGCACCGGCTGGCCGTTGAGCTGCAGCTTCTGGTTGACCCAGGCCACCGTGTCGCCGGGCACCGCCACGACGCGCTTGATGTAGTCCTGCCGCGGATCGACCGGGTAGCGGAACACCATCACGTCGCCGCGCTCGACCGCGTTGTTGTCGATGATCTTCTTGTTGATCACCGGCAGGCGCACGCCGTAGTGGAACTTGTTGACGAGGATGAGATCACCCACCAGCAGCGTGGGGATCATCGAGCCCGACGGGATCTTGAACGGCTCGAACAGAAAGCTGCGCAGCAGGAAGACGATCAGGATCACCGGGAACAGGCCCGCGGTCCAGTCGAGCCACCAGGGCTGCATCAGCAGGCGCTCGCGCGCTTCGACGACGTTGCCGTCGACCTTGTCGATGCCCTTGCTGGCCAGTTCGGCCCGGCGCGCGGCGTCCTGTCGCTCGAGTTCGGCGGCGGCCGCCTCGCGGGCGGGCTTGAAGCGAAAGCGCTCGCCGAGCCAGAACATCAGCGTGACCACCGTCAGCACGAACAGCAGCAACGAGAAGTTGCCGCTCCAGAAGCCGAGAAACCAGCCGCCGAGGTAGACGATCAGGGCGCCGTACAGCGCTGCGGTGAGTGTGCTCATGCGGTGGGGGCTGGGGACCTAAGGCTCAATCGTCGACCTGCAGGATGGCGAGGAAGGCTTCCTGCGGCACCTCGACCGTGCCGATCTGCTTCATGCGCTTCTTGCCGGCCTTCTGCTTCTCAAGCAGCTTCTTCTTGCGCGAGACGTCGCCGCCGTAGCATTTTGCCAGCACGTTCTTGCGCAGGGCCTTGATGTCTTCGCGGGCGATGATGTTGGCGCCGATGGCGGCCTGGATGGCCACGTCGTACATCTGGCGCGGGATCTGCTCGCGCATCTTGCTGGCGACGGCGCGGCCGCGGTACTGGCTCTGCGCGCGGTGCACGATCATGGCCAGCGGGTCGACGCGGGTGCCGTTGATCATGATGTCGACCTTCACGACGTCGGCGGCGCGGTACTCCTTGAACTCGTAGTCCATGCTCGCGTAGCCGCGCGACACGCTCTTGAGCTTGTCGAAGAAGTCCAGCACGATCTCCGCCAGCGGCAGCTCGTAGGTCAGCATGACCTGCTTGCCGTGGTAGGCCATGTTCATCTGCAGGCCGCGCTTCTGGTTGGCCAGCGTCATGACCGGGCCGACGCTGTCTTGCGGCATGTACAGGTGCACGGTGACGATGGGCTCGCGGATCTCGCGGATGCGGCCGAGGTCGGGCATCTTGCTCGGGTTCTCGACCTCCAGCACGGTGCCGTCGTTCAGCTCGACCTCGTACACCACGCTGGGCGCGGTGGTCACGAGGTCCTGGTCGAACTCGCGCTCCAGGCGCTCCTGCACGATCTCCATGTGCAGCAGGCCGAGAAAGCCGCAGCGGAAGCCGAAGCCCAGCGCCTGGCTCACCTCGGGCTCGTAGCGCAGGCTGCTGTCGTTGAGCTTGAGCTTCTCGAGCGCGTCGCGCAGCTGGTCGTACTCGCTGGCCTCGGTGGGGTACAGCCCGGCAAACACCTGCGGCTGGATCTCCTTGAAGCCCGGCAGCGGCTCTGCCGCCGGCCCGGCGTTGTTGGTGAGCTTCTTCTCGAGCGTGATCGTGTCGCCGACCTTGGCCGCCTGCAGTTCCTTGATGCCGCAGATGACGAAGCCCACCTCGCCAGCGCGCAGCACCTCGCGCGGCACGCTCTTGGGCGTGAACACGCCCATGTGCTCGATGCCGTAGACGGTGTTGGTGGCCATCATGCGGATGCGCTCGCCGCGGCCCAGGCGCCCGTCGACCACGCGCACCAGCATGACGACGCCGACGTAGTTGTCGAACCAGCTGTCGATGATCATGGCCCGCGGCGGGCCGTCGGGGTTGCCGCGCGGCGCCGGCATGCGCGCGATCACGGCCTCGAGGATCTCGTCGATGCCCATGCCCGTCTTGGCGCTGCAGGGGATGGCCTGGTCGGCGTCGATGCCGATGACGTCTTCGATCTCGGACTTGGCGTTCTCGGGGTCGGCCGAGGGCAGGTCCATCTTGTTGAGCACCGGCACGACCTCGACGCCGAGCTCGAGCGCGGTGTAGCAGTTGGCCACCGTCTGCGCCTCGACGCCCTGGCTCGCATCGACGACGAGCAGCGCACCCTCGCAGGCGCTGAGCGAGCGGCTCACTTCGTAAGAAAAGTCGACGTGGCCCGGCGTGTCGATGAGGTTGAGGTTGTAGACCTTGCCATCACGCGCCGTGTATTCGAGCGCCGCGGTCTGCGCCTTGATAGTGATGCCGCGCTCGCGCTCGATGTCCATCGAGTCGAGCACCTGCGCTTCCATCTCGCGGTCGCTCAAGCCCCCGCAGCGCTGGATGATCCGGTCGGCCAACGTGCTCTTGCCGTGGTCGATGTGGGCAATGATGGAGAAGTTGCGGATGTGATTCATGGTCTAGATGGGCCTGCTGCCGCGCGCCGAGCTACAGCCACGAAGTGGCTGCGGTGCAGGCTCACATCGCCGTGCGATGTGAAGGCCCGAAGGGCCGGGCCGGAACCAAAAAAAAGGCGCGTCCAAAAGGATGACGCGCCTTCCAACAGAACGTTTGGCAACTGCTTGTTGGAAGTCCATTGTAGCCAAAAGGATCGGCCGGGAACCCGCGCCAATGCTGCATTTCCGGCCGTTGCGGGTTTCAGACAGAGAAAGTTATCCACAGATTATCAACAACCCCGGCAGAACCCTGGAAGGCTGTCGCGGCACCGCGACGCCCGGCCTCGGAAGCAGCTGAATCGGCCGCTCTTGAGGCTGATTTTAGACGGCGGCCGGTCTAATCCCCCGCCTGTTCGGTGTGAAGTGATAGACCACTAACTTGTGGCACGCCGCGGAACCGGTTTGTGTGACAGCCCACCGATGACCGGCACACGAAACCGCCTCATCCGCCTTCCACGATGTGGAAAGACCCGGTCGGCCAGTCGACTTGCCGGCCGCCGGAACCGCGGTTCGTGGTGCGGATTTCAGCGGCCGAGCCGGATGACCACGTAGTTCACCCACTCGCCGCGGCGCACCAAGGCCGTCACGGCGCGCGACTTCTCCAGCCGCTGCACGGTGGCGTTGAACTGGCGCAGGTCGGTGATCTCGGTGTTGTCGAGCGAGAGGATGACGTCGCCTTCGCGCAGGCCGGCGCGCGAGGCCGGGCCTTCGACACTGTCGACGCGCACGCCACCCTTCACGCGCAGCTCGCGCTTCTGCGCCTCGGTGAGATCGCTCACACCCAGGCCCAGCGTGCTCTTGGCCGCGGCCGGCGGCGCATTGGGTTCGGCAGCTGCTCGGCGGGCCGGGCGCTCGGCCTCGAACTCGCCGATGTTCACCGTGAGCTCGCGCGTGGCGCCGCGGCGGAACACCTGCATCACCGCCTTCGTGCCTGGCTTGAGGCCACCCACCAGGCGCGGCAGGTCGGCCGAGCGCTCCACCGGCTTGCCGTCGACGCGCAGGATGATGTCGCCGGCCTCGACGCCGGCCTTGTCGGCCGGTTGATCGCGCTCGACGCCGGTGACGAGCGCACCGCGCGCCGCACCCAGGCCGATGGACTCGGCCACGTCCTTGCTGACCTGCCCGATCTGCACGCCGATGCGCCCGCGGATCACGCGGCCCACGGTGCGCAGCTGCTCGGCCACGCGCATGGCCTCGTCGATGGGGATCGCGAAGCTGATGCCCATGAAGCCGCCCGAGCGGCTGTAGATCTGCGAGTTGATGCCCACGACCTCACCGCGCAGGTTGAGCAGCGGGCCGCCGGAGTTGCCCGGGTTGATGGCGACATCGGTCTGGATGAAGGGCAGGTATTCGCCGGTGTCGCGCTGCTTGGCGCTCACGATGCCGGCGGTGACGGTGTTCTCCAGGCCGAAGGGCGAGCCGATGGCCATCACCCATTCGCCCACCTTCAGACGGTTGACGTCGCCGATGCGCACGAAGGGCAGACCAGTGGCCTCGACCTTGACCACGGCCACGTCGGTGCGGCGGTCGGCGCCCACGATGCGGGCTTTGAGCTCGCGCTTGTCGGTGAGCGTGACGATGACCTCGTCGGCACCCTCGACCACGTGCGCGTTGGTCATGATGAAGCCGTCGGCGCTGAGGATGAAGCCCGAGCCCACGCCGCGCGGCATGGCGTCTTCGTCGCCCTCGCCCCGCGGGTTGTTGCCGCGCGGGCCCGGGCGCTGGTTCGGCATCGGGATGCCGAAGCGGCGCAGGAACTCCTCCATGTTCGGGTCCATGCCACCGCCGCCGTTGCCGGCAGTGCTGCGGCGCTCGGCGGTGCGGATGTTCACGACGCTGGGGCTGACGCGCTCCACCAGTTCGGTGAAGTCGGGCAACCCGGTGGCCTGGGCTTGCGCAGGCTGCACCGGCAGCAAGGTGGCTGGCATGGCGAGCGCCAGACTGAACAGCGCGGGCGTAAGCCAGGGGACGGCGCGAGCGAGGGCTTGGATGCGGAGGTTCATGGTGGCCGATGGTGGAATCGAAGGACGGGGATTCAAGGGCGCCGGCGCTCGATGGCATCGGCAAACAGGCGCAGCGTCGGCACTGGCACGTCGCCGACGACGGTGATCCAGTGCTCGTCGCGCCGCGCCGTCAGCGTGGCCGTGGCGCCGCGCTGGGCGTGCAGCTCCTGGCGGTGGCGTTCGGGCTGGAAGGGCTCGACGAACACCGACACGTGCGTGAGGCCGTCAGTGAACACGGCCTGCATCACCGTGCCAGGGTCACCGGCCGCGGCCATGCCGCGCTTCAGGCAGCCGGCGAGCTGGAAGCCCTTCACGGGGCGTGCCACCGCCCAACCCTCGGCCTCGAGCGTGGTGCGCTGCTGCTGCGGCCGCATCACCTGAAAGCCCTCGAGGCGGTCGAGCAACTGCGTCACCTGCTCGGGCCGCGGCTTCACGCCGAGCGCGATCTCGGAGAAGGCGTGCGACTCCAGCACCTTGTTCAGCTCCGACGGGCCGGCCAGCACATCGGCGCGCAGCATCAGCCCGGTGGCGATGTCGGCCCACAGGCGCTGGGCATAGCGCAGCATGTCGCGGGGCTGCAGGCGCACCACCTGCGCCTCGCGGCCGGCCACGCGCGACGCACCCTCGGGGCGCAGCTCGTAGCTCTCGAGCGCCAGCGGATCGACCGCCTGCGGCGTGGTGCCCCAGCCGGGCAGCGTGTCGCGCTTCTCGACCACGGCCACGCGGCTTTGCGGCCACAGCGTCTGCACGCGGTCGTTGTGGCGCACGATGCGGTGCGGGCGCCCGTCCATCGACTCGAGCAGCTCGAAGGTCTGCTCGCCGACCCAGTAGTGGCGCACCCGCGAGCTCGTCAGCTGCCCGCTGGCGCTGTAGACGAGCGTGCCTTCGTAGTTGCCGATGCGAGCGGCCTGCTGCACCCGCGTCAGCCACTGGCGGGCGTCGGCCGCGGGCAGCGCGGCCTCGGGGGCCGGCTGGGGCTGCGCCAGCACGGGCAGCGCGCACGCGGCCAGCGCAGCGCAGACCGCCACCGGGCGCAGCGCCCGCCACGATGCAGCGCAGGCCATCAGCGGCCCGGCGCCGGGGCCACGATCACGTCGACCTGGCGCACGTCGGCGCGCGGCAAGGAAAGCCCCCCGGCCGAACCCTGGTGCACCCGCATGAACTCCTCGATGCGGGCATCGCGGATGACGCCGTCGCGCACCAGCGTCGGGGCGGCTCTGGGCGAAGTCGGCGCTGCGGCGAACGGCACCGCCGATGCACCCGAGCCTTCGCCGCCACTGCGGGACATCACCAACGCGCCAGCCACCACGGCCACACCGGCTGCGCTGGCCACGGCTGCGGCCGGAACGCGCCACTGGGCGGCCCAGGACGCCGGCCATCGCGTGCTGCGTTGGGCGGCCGCAGGCGCCAGCACCACCGGCTCGGCCGCCAGCCGCTCGCGGAAGGTGGCCAGAAAGGCGGCGTCGCGGGCCGGCGGCGTGGCGAGTTCCGACGAGCGCATCACGTCGCCGATCAGGTGGTAAGCATGCCAGTCGGCGCGCGCACGGCGGTCGCCGCCGCGGAAGGCGCGGCAGGCCTGGCCGAGTGCGTCGGCGTCGCCATCGGCAGCCGCCGACAGCCAATCGGCCGGATGCGATGCGGCCTGCGTGGGGGCCGACGGGCTTGAAGGCTGGCGGGGCGAGGCAGGCATGGTTCGGAGATGCGGTAGGGAGCGGGGTTGGGACGCAGGCCGGTCTGGGCTGTGGGCGGCTACCAGCGCGTGCCGTCGGGCGTGTCGAGCAGCGGACGCAGGCGTTCGGCGATGGCCTCGCGGGCGCGGAAGATGCGGGAACGCACGGTTCCGATGGGGCAGTTCATCACGTCGGCAATCTCTTCATAGCTGAGGCCTTCGATCTCGCGCAGCGTGATCGCCTGGCGCAGGTCTTCGGACAAGGCCTCGATCGCGGCGTTCACCGCCTGCGCGATTTCCTTGCTCGCCAGCACCGCATCGGGCGTCTCGCCGTCGCTTGGTTCGATTTCCCGGCTGGAAGTTTCATCGCCGTCATCAGGAAGATGCATCGCCGACTCAAAAATCACCGGATCGCGCTTCAGGTCGACCAGCGCCTTCTTGGCGGTGTTGACAGCGATGCGGTACATCCACGTGTAGAAGGCGCTGTCGCCGCGGAACTGCGGCAGCGCGCGGTAGGCGCGGATGAAGCTCTCCTGGGCGATGTCCTGCACGAGGTCGGCGTCACGCACCATGCGACCGATCAGCCGCTCGATGCGGCGCTGGTACTTGATGACCAGCATCTCGAAGGCCCGCTGCTCGCCCTGCTGGGCGCGCCGCACGAGCAGGGCGTCGACGTCGCCTTCGGTCATCGGACGGCCCGGCGCGTTCATGGCGTCAGCGGCGGCTGGCCGGCCGCGTCGGCTGCCGCCTCGGGCCGGCCCGCGAACAGGGCCACGCGCAAGGCGTGCCAGTGAGCGCCCGCAGCCGCACGGTGAGGCAGCAGCCAGCGGACGCGGCCGCCGGACTGGGGCACGAAGCGCAGCAGCAGGCCGGCGTGGAAATCGAGTTGCACGGCCACCTGGCCGGGCGTGCCGTCGCAGTGCCACTGCTGGCCATCCCAGGCGAGTTCGCAGCGGCGCTTCGGGCCCCAGGCCCACCCCGCCGCAGCGCCGGGCAGCAGGCCGGCCAAGCCCCAGGCGGCACCGATGCCCGCGTGGCCTGCCCCCCAGGCCACGGCCGAGGCCAGCGCCAGCCCGCCGAGCAGCGCCACCGCGGCGCGCGCAGCGGCCGGCGGCTGCACCGTCACGCGGACGGCGGGCGCCGCACGCATCGGGGGTGGGCGGCGTTCAGAGCGGCCGTCAGGCGCGCCGGAAGACCAGCGTGCCGTTGGTGCCGCCGAAGCCGAAGTTGTTCTTCACGGCCACGTCGATCTTCATCTCGCGCGCGGTGTTGGCGCAGTAGTCCAGGTCGCACTCGGGATCCTGGTTGAAGATGTTGATCGTCGGCGGCGACACCTGGTGGTGCACCGCCAGCACCGTGAACACCGACTCGATGCCGCCGGCACCGCCCAGCAGGTGGCCGGTCATCGACTTCGTCGAGTTCACGACCATCTTCCTGGCATGGTCGCCGAACGCCATCTTGATGGCGTTGGTCTCGTTGATGTCGCCCAGCGGCGTGCTGGTGCCGTGCGCGTTGAGGTACTGCACCTCGGCCGCGTTGACGCCGGCGTTGCGCAGCGCCGCCTTCATGCTGCGCTTGGGGCCGTCGACGTTGGGCGCCGTCATGTGGAAGGCGTCGGCGCCCATGCCGAAGCCGGCGAGCTCGGCGTAGATCTTCGCGCCGCGCTTTCTGGCGTGCTCGTACTCCTCGAGCACCAGCACGCCGGCGCCCTCGCCGAGCACGAAGCCGTCGCGGTCCTTGTCCCAGGGGCGGCTGGCGGTGGCGGGGTCGTCGTTGCGCGTGGACAGTGCGCGCGCCGCCGCGAAGCCGCCGATGCCCAGCGGGCTGACCGTGCTCTCGGCGCCGCCGGCGATCATCACGTCGGCATCGCCGTACTCGATCATGCGACCGGCCTCGCCGATGCAGTGCAGGCCCGTGGTGCAGGCCGTCACGATGGCCAGGTTCGGGCCCGTGAAGCCGTACTGGATGGACACATGCCCCGAGATCATGTTGATGATCGAGGCCGGCACGAAGAACGGGCTGATGCGGCGCGGGCCGCGCTCGCGGTACTCGCCGTCGGTCTGCTCGATCATCGGCAGGCCGCCGATGCCCGAGCCCACCATCACGCCGATGCGCTCGGCGCTGGCTTCATCGAGCGCGTCGTTCGTCGGCAGGCCCGCATCCTTCACGGCCTGCATGGACGCGGCCAGTCCGTAATGGATGAAGGTGTCCATGTGCCGGGCTTCCTTGGCGGGGATGTAATCCTCGATCTGGAAAGCCTTCACCTCGCCGGCAAAGCGGCAGGCAAAGGCACTGGCGTCGAAACGCGTGATCGGCCCGATGCCGCTGCGGCCGGCCACGAGGTTGGCCCAGCCGTCGGCCACGCTGTGGCCCACGGGGCTGACCAGCCCGAGGCCGGTGACGACGACGCGGCGACGCGCGCGCATCCCCTCAACCGTGCTGCCCACTTCGGGATCAGCCCTTCTGGTGACCGACGGCGTAGTCGATCGCCAGCTGCACGGTGGTGATCTTTTCGGCTTCTTCGTCGGGGATCTCGATGCCGAACTCGTCTTCGAGCGCCATGACCAGTTCGACGGTGTCGAGCGAGTCGGCGCCGAGGTCGGCCACGAAGGCCTTTTCGTTCGTGACGTCGGACTCGGGAACGCCGAGCTGTTCGGCAATGATCTTCTTGACTCGGGCTTCGATATCGCTCATGACTCCTCCTGGAGTGGGATCGGAAAAACGCCGCGGATTCTAGCGGCCGGGGTAGGCAGAGCCTGACGACAGGGCAGCGGGCCTTCAGCCCATCGCCATGCCGCCGTTGACATGCAGCTCGGTGCCGGTGATGTAGCCAGCCGCCGGGCCGGCCAGGAAAGCGACAGCCGCAGCCACCTCGTCGGCCTGCCCGAGGCGGCCGAGCGGGATCTGCGCCAGCAGCGCGGTCTTGGCGGCTTCGGGTAGCACCTCGGTCATGTCGGTGGCGATGAAACCCGGCGCCACGCAGTTGACGGTGATGCCACGGGCGCCGAGTTCGCGCGCCAGCGCCCGGCTCAAGCCCGCCACGCCGGCCTTGGCCGCCGCGTAGTTGGCCTGGCCGGCGTTGCCGATGGCGCCGACGACGCTGGTGATGTTGACGATGCGGCCGAAGCGCTGCTTCATCATCGGGCGCGTGGCGGCGCGGCAGGCGCGGAACACGGCCTTCAGGTTGGTGTCGTGCACGGCGTCCCAGTCGTCGTCCTTCATGCGCATCGACAGCGTGTCGCGCGTGATGCCGGCGTTGTTGACGAGCACGTGCAGGCCGCCGAGCCGCTTGACGATGCCGTCGATGGCGGCGTCGAGCGCGGCGCCGTCGGTGACGTTGAGCACGAGGCCCTCGCCGCCGTGGGCGGCCAGCGCCTCGGTGATGCCGGCCGCGCCGGCCTCGGTGGTGGCGGTGCCGATCACCTTGAAGCCGTCGGCCGCGAGCCTCAGCGCGATGGCGCGGCCGATGCCGCGCGAGGCGCCGGTGACGAGGGCGATCTGCCCTGCGGCTTGGAGAAGGCTCATGCCAGCATCTCCTGCGCCGCTTTCAGGCTGGCCGGGTCGAGGATGGTGGTGGTCTGCAGCTCGCCGTCGATGCGCTTGACCAGGCCCGCCAGCACCTTGCCAGGCCCGCACTCGATGATGTGGCCGAGGCCGCGGGACTTGAGCGCCAGCGTCAGCTCGACCCAGCGCACCGGGCCGAAGGCCTGGCGGTAGAGCGCGTCACGGATGGCCGCCGGCTCGCTGGGCGAGGCGACGTCGATGTTGTTCAGCACCGGAATGGCCGGCGCCGCGAAGGCCACCGACTCGAGCCGCGCCTTCAGCTCGTCGGCCGCCGGCTTCATCAGCGCGCAGTGGAAGGGCGCCGACACCGGCAGCGGCAGCGTGCGCTTGGCGCCGGCGGCCTTCAGCAGCTCGCAGGCCTTGTCGACGGCGGCCTTGCTGCCGGCGATGACGGTTTGCTTCGGATCGTTGAAGTTGGCGGGCGACACCGGCTCGCCCGTGGCGGCCGCGGCCTGCTCGCAGCCGGCGCGCACGGCCTCGGCCTCCAGGCCCAGGATGGCGGCCATGGCGCCCACGCCCACCGGCACCGCACGCTGCATCGCCTCGGCACGGAAGCGGACCAGCGGCAACGCATCGGCCAGGCTCAGCGAGCCGGCCGCGACCAGCGCGCTGTACTCGCCCAGCGAGTGGCCGGCCACCGCGGCCGGCATCGCACCGCCCTCGGCACGCCAGGCGCGGAAGGCGGCGATGGCCGCTGTCAGCATCACCGGCTGGGTGTTGGTGGTGAGCTCGAGCGCCTCTTTCGGGCCCTCCTGGATGAGGCGGGCGAGGTCCTGGTCGAGCGCCGAGGAGGCCTCGGCCAGCGTGTCGCGCACGGCGGGGTGCTCGCCCCAGGCGTCGAGCATGCCGACGGACTGGGAGCCCTGGCCCGGGAAGACGAATGCAAACGCAGGCATCGGTGGATCGGTTCGGAGGTTCAGTTCGGAGGTCGGGTCGGGACTGTGGCTCAGAAATCGAGCAGCACCGCACCCCAGGTGAAGCCGCCGCCCACGCCCTCGAGCATGACGCTGTCGCCGCGGCGGATGCGGCCGTCGCGCACGGCCACGTCCAGCGCCAGCGGCACCGAGGCGGCCGAGGTGTTGCCGTGCTCGGCGACCGTGGCCACCAGGCGATCAGGTGCCAGCTTCAGCTTCTTCGCGGTGGCCATCATGATGCGGATGTTGGCTTGGTGCGGCACCAGCCAGTGCAGGCTTTCGGGCGGGCGGCCGGCGCGCTCGAGCACGTTGCGCGCGGCCTGCTCGAGCACGCCGACGGCGAGCTTGAACACGGCCTGCCCGTCCATGCGAAGCAGCGGCGAGCCCACCACCTGGCCGCCGGCCACCGTGCCGGGGGTGCACAGGATGTCGGAGTGGCGACCATCGGCATGCAGGTCGGAGGCCAGGATGCCGGGCTCGGCGCTGGCTTCCAGCACCACGGCGCCGGCGCCATCACCGAACAGCACGCAGGTCGTGCGGTCGTTGAAGTCGAGGATGCGCGAGAAGACCTCGGCCCCGACCACCAGCGCGCAGCTGGCGCCGCCGGTCTTGATCATCGCGTCGGCCACGGTCAGCGCGTAGACGAAGCCCGAGCACACAGCCTGCACGTCGAAGGCGGCGCAGCCGTGCACGCCGAGCTTGTTCTGCAGCAGCGTGGCCGTCGACGGGAACACCATGTCGGGCGTGGACGTGGCGACGATGATCAGGTCGACGTCTTCGGCCTGGCGGCCGGCCGCGGCGAGCGCGGCCTGGCAGGCGGGCAGCGCCAGGTCGGAGGCGTTCACGCCGTCGGCGGCGAAGTGGCGGAAGCGGATGCCGGTGCGCTCGACGATCCATTCGTCGCTGGTTTCCAGGCCGCGCTCGGCCAGCATCGTGGCCATGTCGTGGTTGCTCAGCCGCCGCGGGGGCAGGAAGCTGCCGGTGCCGGTGATGCGCGAGAACACGGGCTTCACGCGGCGCTCTCCGCCGGCGCACCGGGCATCGACTTCAGCGTCGGCACTATCTTGTCGTGCACGCGGTCGACCAGGCCGTGGGAAGCGGCCTCGTAGGCGCGCGTCAGCGCCATCTCGAAGGCGTACGCATCGGCCGAGCCGTGGCTCTTGAACACCAGCCCGCGCAGGCCGAGCAGCGCCGCACCGTTGTAGCGGCGCGGGTCGACGCGGTGCTTGAAGCGCTTGAGCACCGGCAGCGCCACCAGCGCCGCCAGTTTGGCCAGCGGGCCGCGCGTGAACTCCTGCTTGATGAAATCGCTGAGCATGGAGGCCAGGCCCTCGCTGGTTTTCAGCAGCACGTTGCCGACGAAGCCGTCGCACACGACGACATCGACCGTGCCCTTGAAGATGTCGTTGCCTTCGACGTTGCCATGAAAGCGGATCTGGCCCGCCTCGCCGGCCGCGCGCAGCAACTCGCCGGCGCGCTTGATCGTATCGCTGCCCTTGATGGCTTCTTCGCCAATGTTGAGCAGGCCGACCAGCGGCTCGGCCTTGCCGTCCACCGCGGTGACGAGCGCGCTGCCCATCACCGCGAACTGCAGCAGGTGCTCGGGCGTGCAGTCGACGTTGGCGCCGAGGTCGAGCACGGTGGTGTAGCCGTCGTGGCGGTTGGGCAGCACGGTGGCGATGGCCGGGCGGTCGATGCCGTCGAGCGTCTTGAGCAGGTAGCGCGCCACGGCCATCAACGCGCCGGTGTTGCCGGCCGACACGCAGGCGAGCACGCCGGTGCTGGCGCCGTCCTTCACCTGCTGCAGCGCCACGCGCATGGAGGAGTCGCGCTTCTTGCGCAGCGCCACCTCGACGGCGTCGTCCATGGTCACCACCTCGGTGGCGACGACGCGGGTGCATCGGTCCCAGCCGGCAGCCGCCGAGAGGGCAGCTTCTGTGCCCACGAGCACGATTTCGGCTTGCGGGTGTTTGTCGAGGAAGGCGCGGCAGGCCGGCAGCGTGACCACGGGGCCGTGGTCGCCACCCATGCAGTCGACCACGATGCGCACCGCCTTCGGCGCCGCACCTGCGAACGAGGACGCTGGCGCGCCCTTGGAGAACTCAGCGCTCACGGCGGGCCGCAGCGCAGGCAAACTCAGGCGTCGGCCTTGGTCTTCAGCACCTTGCGGCCACGGTAGAAGCCGGTCGGGCTGATGTGGTGGCGCAGGTGCACTTCACCGGTGGTGGCTTCGACGGCAGTGCCGGGCGCGGCCACGGCGTTGTGCGAGCGGTGCATGCCGCGCTTGGAGGGCGACTTCTTGTTTTGCTGAACGGCCATGAGGGGCTCCTGATGCCCGTGTCTAGGGCTGGTGGGGCAGCAGCAGCGCAGGAACCGAATCCGCGCTGCAAAGCCCACCAGTATAGCAGCGCACCGGTTTTGCGGGCTAAGTCCCGCCGGGCTTGCGCAGAGCCGCGAGCGCGGCAAACGGGTTGGGCCGCTCATCCGCCGGCTCCTCGGCCGCATCGGCCGCACCCGGAAAAGGCAGCGGCTCGGGGCAGACGCCCTCGTGGCGCGGCACCAGCGGCAGCTCGAGGATGAGTTCGTCCTCCACCAGCAGCAGCAGGTCCAGGCGCGGCACGAGCACGAGGTGGTCGTCGTCGCTGTCGGCGTCGAGCGCTTCGGCCTCGGCCTCCGAGCCCACAAAGAGGAAGCGCCTTTGCATCGTCAGCGGTTCCTGCAGGGCCTGCAGGCAGCGCTGGCACTGCAGCGTGACGTGAGTGCGTGCTTCGAGTTCAAGCCACGGTTGCGGCGCGCTTCCGACGGGTGTTTCTTGTCCGAAGCGGGCCTGCCAGCTGACACGCTCGTCAGCAGCGGGCGGGTCGAACAGGCCCGCGCTCAGGCGGGGCAGCTGCGCCAGCGGCCAGGCGCCGAGCAGCGTTTCTCCCTCGCGGCAGAGCGCGGCGGTGGCCACGGTGCGCGGGTCGATGGGGCGGTCCTTGCTCATGGCTCGGGCGGATCAGGTTGGTGTCGGGAAGTGGCGGCCCAGGACCTCGGTGTGCGCCGGAAGCGCATCGAGCCTCAGCAGCAGCGCGTGCAAGGCCGGCCGCGTGGCCGCCAGATGCGGCCGCGCGCCCGACCAGCGCGACACGACCCCGGCCAGCAGATCCAGCGCGCCGGGTTCGCGGCCGCTGAGCCAGGGCCGGGCGGGCTCGGCAGGCGCGTGGAACTGGTCGGCGAACATCTCCCACAGCCGGTGCAGGCGGGCCCGGGCACCCGCTCGCAGGGCGGCCGCCCTGCCCTCGTCGACCGTGGCATCGCCCGTCGGTTCCAGCCAGCGCTCGGGATAGTCCAGCACGCCGATCGCGGCGTAGCAGTTGGCAGCGATGAAGGCCAGGCCCCGCAGCACGCGGGCGCGGCCGGCGGCGTCGGCCGGCAGCAGGCCGCTGGCCGGAAAACGCAGGCCCAGTTCGGCCAGGATGGCGGCGCTTTCGGTCAACACCTCGCCGCCGGGCGCCACCAGCGTGGGGATCTGGCCCAGCGGGTTGATGCGCGCCAGCTCGGCCCGCGCGGAATCGGGCTCCCAGGTGGACGCGCGGACAATGCGGTAAGGCTGGCCGGCCTGGCGCAGCGCCAACTCCACGGCCGCCGAGCCGGAGCCATCGGAGCCATACAGAACCCAGGTGTCGGAAGGGGCAGCAGACATCAGCGCTGCAGTGTAGCCAGCGCCTCGTGGTGCACGCCGTTCCGCGCCGGGCTGGCCGCCCATGCGGCGCACACAATGTGGGCATGCCGCCCCCGCTGATCCTCGCTTCCACGTCGCGCTACCGGCGCGAGATGCTGCAACGCCTGCGCCTGCCCTTCGAGGTGCTGTCGCCCGAGGTCGACGAGACCCCGCTGCCCGGCGAGGCCCCGGCGGCGCTGGCGCTGCGCTTGTCGCTGGCCAAGGCGCGCGCGGTGCAGCTGCGGCGGCCCGAGGCGGTGGTGATCGGCTCCGACCAGGTGGCCGATCTCGACGGCGAGCCCATCGGCAAGCCGCACACCCACGAGCGCGCGGTGCAGCAGCTCACGCGGCTGTCGGGCCGCCACGTCGTCTTCCAGACTGGCGTGGCCGTGGTGGCGCCCGGCTTCGAACAGGCCGAGCTGGCGGCCGTGCGCGTGCGCTTCCGGGCGCTCGCGGCCAGCGAGATCGAGCACTACCTGCGCCTGGAGCAGCCCTACGACTGCGCCGGCAGCGCCAAGAGCGAGACGCTCGGCATCGCGCTGCTCGAGGCCATAGACAGCGACGACCCCACGGCCCTGGTGGGCCTGCCGCTGATCCGCACCTGCGCGCTGCTGCGGGCCGCCGGCATCGACCCGCTGGCCGCACCATGAGCGCGAACCCGGGCACCTTGTGGCTGGTGCCGGCACCGCTGGACCTGGGCGCCAGCGAAGCGCCGCTGGACGCCGTGCTGCCGCAGGCCGCACTGGCCCGCGCCGCCACGCTGCAGCACTGGGTGGTGGAAGACGCGAAGTCGGCGCGCGCGCTGCTCAAGCGCGTGGGCCAGATCGTGCCGCTGGCGCAGCCGCTGCAGGCGCTGCAGATGCACGAGCTGCCACGGCCGCCCAAGGGCGGGCCACGCCAGATCGCACCGGCCATTGACTGGGCGGCCCTGCTGGCCCCGGCGCTGCAGGGCCACGACATGGGCCTGCTCAGCGAAGCCGGCCTGCCCGCGGTGGCCGACCCCGGCAGCGCGCTGGTGGCGGCTGCGCACGATGCGGGCGTGCCGGTGCAGCCGCTGTCGGGCCCGAGCTCGCTGATGCTGGCGCTGGCGGCCAGCGGGCTGAACGGCCAGAGCTTTGCCTTCGTCGGCTACCTGCCGCAGGAGGCCGGCCCGCGCACGGCGCGCATCCAGGCGCTGGAGGCGCTGTCGCGCCAGCAGCAGCAGACGCAGATCGCGATCGAGACGCCCTACCGCAACACCGCGCTGCTGCAGGCGCTGGTGCAGGCACTGCAGCCGGGCACGCGGCTGTCGGTGAGCTGCGGGCTCACGCTGGAAGGCGGGTTCACGCGCAGTGCGCCGGTGTCGGCGTGGCGGCGGGAGCCGACGGTGTTGCCCGACAAGCTGCCGGCGGTGTTCAGCTGGCTGGCGCGCTGAGCGCTCAGCGGTTGCCGCCGAGCAAGGAAGCCACCTTGCGCTTGGGCCGGATGTTCGGCGACAAGGCCCGCGGTGCCGAGGCCGGCGTGGCGGCCTTGGCGGTTTCCCAGGCCGGGGAGCTGTCAGGCGCCGCATTGGGCTCGTAGGGCTTGTCGAAAAACGGGTCGGCGGCCGGCCGCGGCGCGGCGCGCATCGGGCGCTCGCTGCGTTCGGGCCGTTCGGCCCTCTCCACCCGCTCGGCACGCGGCGCCTCGTCGGCGTCGCGGCGCGCCGGCCGCTCTTCACGGCGGCGCGGGCGCTCGTCTTCCAACTCCGCCGGCTCGAGCTCGATCTTCTTCTTGATGAGCTTCTCGATATCGGCGATCAGGCGCGCGTCATCCCGCGTGACGAGCGTGACGGCCAGGCCCGAGGCGCCGGCGCGGCCGGTGCGGCCGATGCGGTGCACGTAGTCTTCGGCGTTGAAGGGCACGTCGAAGTTGAAGACCGCCGGCAGATCGGCGATGTCCAGGCCGCGCGCGGCCACGTCGGTGGCCACCAGCAGATCGACCTCGCCGGCCTTGAACGCCGCCAGCGCCTTGAGCCGCTCGTCCTGGCTCTTGTCGCCGTGCAGCGCCTGCGTGCGCAGGCCGTCGCGTTCGAAGCTGCGCGCCAGGCGCGCGGCACCGAGCTTGCTGTTGACGAAGACGATGGCCTGGCGCAGATCGCGCGACTTGATCAGCTGGCGGATGAAGACGCGCTTGTCGTCGTCTGTCGTGCTGTAGAAGCGCTGCTCTACCGTGCTGGCGGTGGCGTTGGGGCGCGCCACTTCCACGAGCAGCGGCTCCTGCAGGTAGCTGGCGGCGAGCTTCTTGATCTCGGGGCTGAAGGTGGCGCTGAAGAGCAGCGTCTGGCGGGCCTTGGGCAGGTAGGACAGGATGCGCTGCAGGTCGGGCAGGAAGCCGATGTCGAGCATGCGGTCGGCTTCGTCGAGCACCACGTACTCGACCTGGTTGAGCACCGCATTCTTGGCCTCGATGTGGTCGAGCAGGCGGCCGGGCGTGGCGATGAGCACCTCGACGCCGGCCTTGAGCTGCAGCGTCTGCGGCTTCATGTCGATGCCGCCGAACACCACGGTGGAGCGCAGCTGCGTGTGCTTGGCGTACTTCTTGACGTTCTCGGCCACCTGGTCGGCGAGCTCGCGCGTGGGCGCCAGCACCAGGGCCCGCACGGGGTGACGGGCCGGGCTCATGCTGGCCGTTTCGTGCCGCAGCATCTTCTGCAGCAGCGGGATGGTGAAGGCCGCCGTCTTGCCGGTGCCCGTCTGCGCGGCGCCCATGATGTCGCGGCCCGCCAGCACGATGGGGATCGCCTTGGCCTGGATGGGCGTCATGGACATGTAGCCCGACTCGGCCACGGCGCGCAGGAGCTTGGGGTCGAGGGGGAGGGTGTTGAACAGCGGGGGCTGTTCCACGCCAGGATCGTCGGAAGTCATGAGTTTCTTTCGTCGCCGTGGAGCGCGCCACGTTGACCGAGGTGAGCGATGCGCAGCCATCTTGGCGACTTGAACCGAACAATCCTCCAATAGAGGACGACGTAAGTGACGGCAAACAGCAGCAGGAAGGCCAGAAGCCAGGAAGCCTGGTCCCAGAACAGCATGGCGGGAACGATCGACAAGGTGCACAGCAGCCACAGAATGGGCGAAGCCATGGAGTTCCGCCGGGTGATGGCCAGGGCGCTTTGGTCGCCGATCGTCCAGCGCAGCAGGCGGCGGAATATCAGCGAGTGAAGGTGGATGCCGTCGGGCATGCTGGACGGCGCGGCGCGCAGGAAACTGCGGCGGTACATGGAGAAGATCGTCTCGAAGATCGGATAGATGCACACGAGCAAGGGAAAGATCGGCGAGACCTCGGGGTTGCGCATCAGCAGGAGGATCGACAACTCGGCGAGGAAGAAGCCAAGAAAGTAGGCCCCGCCATCGCCGAGGAAGATCAGCCCGAAGGGATAGTTCCAGAGGAAGAATCCGCCCACCGCGCCTATGCCGGCCAGGGCGAGTGTGCCCACCAGCGGATCACCAACCTGAAACGCCACGTAGGCAACGGCCGCAAGCATCAAGCAGGCACACATGGATGCGAGTCCATTGAGCCCGTCGATGATGTTGACGGCATTGGCGATCCCCGTGACGGCGAACACCGTGACGAGCAACGAGCCGGCGGCGGTCGACACCAGCCAATCGACACCGGGCAAGGAAGCTTCTCGCACGCCAGCGTCGAGCAGGAAGAAGGCCAGCACGGCAGAGACCGCAGTGGCTGCCAGACGGCCGCGCGGGGTGAGTGACTCGGACATATCCTGGACAAAGCCGGCCAGGAAGGCGGGCAATGCGCAGGCCAGCAACAGCAGCCCGATCGACACCGCATCGCGGCCGAGGGTGACCGCGACGTACCATTGCGCCACGAACAAGCCCAGCACAACGCCCAGGCCTCCGATACGTGGCACGGCCACTGCATGCACACCTTGAGGCTTGTCGAAGTCAAGATCAAAGCCATGCAGCGGGCGCAGCTTGGCTGAGCGCACCAGCAACAGGGTGACCAAGGCCGACACGGCAAAGGCGGTCAAGAGGGAGATCACCTCGCCATTCTAGGTGGCGTGGCTTCGGCGGCGCCGGCCCCCGGCCGCCGGCCGGCCGGCCGGCCGGCCGAGGCGCATGAGCTACATTCGCATGACTTGAGCGGCGCCTCGCCGCCTGCTGAAACCCGTGGCTCTCTCCCGACTCTTTCGCACCTGCCTCCTCGCCGCCGCCGGCCTCGTCACCGCCTGCAGCCAGATGCCCACCACCGGCCCTTCGGCCGAGGAGGTGATCAGTGCCTCGCCTCCAGGCAGCGAGCCGCTGATCCAGCTCGTCGACGTCAACGGTGATGTGGCGCGGCGCCTGGGCCGCCAGCGCGGGCTGCGCTTGTTTTCCGAGGTGCTGGGCCAGGCCAAACCCCGGGACCTGCCCGTCGGCCCTGGCGACACGGTCGAGGTGACCATTTGGGAGTCCCCGCCAGCAACCCTGTTCGGAGGCTCCTCCATCGACCCCCGCATCGGTGTCGTGACGGCCAGACCCGCGGCGCTGCCCGAACAGACGGTCGACACCGAGGGAAAGATCACGGTGCCATTTGCCGGACGCATCCAGGCCGCCGGCAAGACGACCCAGGTCATCGCGACCGAGATCGTGTCGCGGCTGCAGGGCAAGGCCAACCAGCCCGAGGTCATCGTCCGGGTGACGCGCAATGCCTCGTCCACTGTGACCGTCGTCGGCGAGGTGGCCACCAGCATCCGCATGCCCTTGTCTGCCGGGGGTGAACGCCTGCTTGACGCGCTGGCGGCGGCCGGCGGGGTTCGACAGCCGGTGGCCAAGACGACGATCCAGGTCACGCGAGGACAGTCCTTCCACGCGTTGCCGCTGGACTCGGTGATCCAGGATCCGCGCCAGAACGTCCCGCTGCATCCGGGCGATGTCGTCACCGCCATCTTCCAGCCCCTCAGCTTCACAGCCTTGGGCGCCACTGGCAAGAACGATGAGATCAGTTTCGAGGCGCAGGGCATCAGCCTGGCCCAGGCCCTGGCCCGAGTGGGAGGGCTTGTTGACACGCGCTCCGATGCCCAAGGCGTGTTCATCTTCCGCTTCGAGGATGCAGCCGCGCTTGATTGGCCGCGCCAGCCCGTGTCGAAGACGCCCGAGGGCAAGGTGGCCGTGGTGTACCGCGTGGACCTGCGAAACCCGCAGAGCTTCTTCGTCATGCAGAGCTTCGGCATCAATCACCGGGACATCCTGTACGTCAGCAACGCGCCGCTGGCAGAGACGCAGAAGTTCCTCAACCTGGTGTTCTCCGTCGCCTTCCCGGTGCTCAACACGATCGATCTCTTCCGCGGCAATTGACGATGTCGAACCTGGACTTCCTGGAGCGGTTGTACGCGCGGGAGTTGGGCCGACCGATCGATCCGGCCGGGCTGTGCAGAGCACTGCGCCGGCTGGAGAACGGCGAGTCGCTTCAGTCGCTTCAGCGTGAACTGCGCTTCAGCGACGAGGCGCAGATGCGCGCCGCGTCCCTGGTTGTGCGTGAAGAGCCGGCCAGCGATGTGGGCGCCGACCTGGGCCGGCTGATCGCGACCGGGCCCTCGGCGCTCTTCGTCGCCGACTCCATCCTGCTTCTGATGGCCCGGCAGGCCGACAGAGCCGACATCGACGCGGGCCTCGCGGCACTTGGCGCTGGCATGGAACGGCTGGACTGGCTCCGACAGTTACGCCGAGCCGCTCTGGCGGTCGGGGCCCATTCGCGCCTGCTCGACGTACACCGCCTCGACCCCGAGGTCGAAGGGCTGGCTGGCGCCCGCGCGACGATGTCGCAGTTGATGGCCGTCTCTGATGAGCTGTTCATCGAACTCGCGTACCGGACCTTGTTCGACCGCCCGCCCGATGCCCGCGGGCGCCTGGCGTGGCTGCATCGCCTGCGCACGGGTGAGTCGCGCCGCCTGCTGCTCGCCGAAGCGCTGCTGTCTCCCGAAGGCCGCCTCAATCAGGCGCAGCTTGAGGGCATCGAGCCGACCTGGACGCTGCGCGCCACGCTGGCCCTGCGCCGCTTGCTTCGGGGCTTCGGCCGTTGGCGGCGAGTTACGATTCCGGCTTTCGGTGTGCGACGTCCGACTACCTGAAATCGCATGGGCAACGACATGATTCCCCTTTTCATCGGTTTTGATCCTCGTGAGGCCGTGGTCTATCACGTGTGCGCCCAGAGCCTCATCCGCCATGCCACCTCGCCGCTGGCCATGACGCCGCTGGCCCTGAAGAACCTGCAGTCTTATCGCGAGACGCACACGGACGGCAGCAACAACTTCATCTACAGCCGCTTCCTCGTCCCCCACCTGATGCGCTACGACGGCTGGGCCCTCTACATCGACGGCGACATGCTGCTGCGGGACGACATCGCCAAGCTCTGGGCCATGCGCGACGACAGCAAGGCCGTCATGTGCGTGCAGCATGACTACAAGACGCGGACGCAGGACAAGTACCTCGGCTCGAAGAACGCGGACTATCCAAGGAAGAACTGGTCCAGCGTCGTCCTGTGGAACTGTGGCCACCCGGCCAATCGGGTGGTGACGCCGGAGTTCGTCATGTCGGCAAGCGGCGCGCAGCTCCATCGTTTCAGCTGGCTGGACGACAGCCTCATCGGCGCGCTGCCGATAGTCTGGAACTGGCTGCCTGACGAGTTCGGCCCCAATGACGACGCCAAGCTGCTGCACTGGACCTTGGGAGCCCCGTGCTTCCACGAGTACGCCGACGTGCCGATGGCGGCGGAGTGGCACCGCGAGAACCTGCTCGCAACCTATTGCCTGCAGCGCAGCCTCGGCTGAGCACTCCGGACGCGCGAACGGCCGCCTCGATGATTTCGCGACCGCCAGGATGGCGCGCCGACCCGCGCTTCATTGCCGGCGTGCTCGAGAACCCGCTCGACAACGAGGCGCCTGTGCTGGGCGAGTCGATGGAGGTGCGTGGCTGGGCCCTGACCGAACCGCCTGCGGATCTCGTGCTCGCCCGTTTCCAGGGCGGCGCCGAGAGCAGGCTCGTGTGTGGTCTGACTCGGGACGACGTGTCCCGCGGGTTCGAGCTCGCACCAGGGAGCGCTCGATGCGGCTTCAGCGGCCGACTCGCTCTCGCGGACCTGCCGGCAGGCCCTATGACATTGCAGGTGGACGTGCAGGCCGGCGGCCACCTTCTGCATCGGTGGCAGCGCACGGCCGTGCTCGGGCGCGTCGACCCGGTCTACAGCCGCTGGCGCCAGCGGCTGCACGACCTGCATCGCCGGCGCCGCATCGAAGCGGGCTCGGCGCTGGTGACTTGGCTGATCGCGCCGGGCACGGACCCGTCACGAGCGGCGCCGCTGGCGCAACGTCTGGTGGTCGAGGGCTCCGGCGTCTTCGAGGCGCAGGTCGCCGAGTCGGGTGCTCTGGGCGCGCTCAGGGCCGCCGCCAGGCGGACGTGCACGCCCTACATCGGCTGGTTGCATGCGGAGGATCGACTCGAGCCGACGGCCGCCAACCTGTTGCTGCACCTGCTGCCCGATCTGCCGTATCCCGATTTCGTTTATGCCGATCATGACCATGTCGACGGCGCCGACGACCTGACGGACCCCGTCTTCAAGCCCGGTTGGTCGCGACTGCTCATGCACCACCCCGACGTCGGCTCACGCGGCTGGCTGGTCAAGCGCTCACTGGTGCTGGAGCCGTTCGAGGACGAGGACCAGGTCTGTTCGGCTGCGGCCTTGTCGGGCCGCTGCTCCACCGGCTGGCGTCTGCCGGTCCCTTGGCTGAGCCTTCGCCGGGCGCCCGCTCCGCACGGGCGTCCAAGGGCGTCAGCGGCGCTTGAGGCGACGTCGGTCATCGTGCCTTCGCGGCTGGCCGACCCCGATCGCTTCGCCCGCTCGCTCACCAGACTGCGGGCATCCCGGGGCGGCGAGCAGCTGGAACTCATCGTCGTGCTCAACAACCTGTCAGGTCTGGACTCGGAATCGGCGCACCGCTTCCTCGACCGCTGGGGAGCGCGGGTGCTGGAATCCCATGAACCCTTCAACTGGTCGCGACTCAACAACCTGGCCGCAGCGTCGGCCAGCGGCCGCCAGCTGCTGTTCCTCAATGACGATGTAGAGCCGCTCGGCCCGGACTGGCTGCTCGAACTCCAGAGCCTGGCGGCCCGGGAAGACCTGGGCGCCGTGGGTGCCGTGCTGGAGTACGAGGACGGCAGCATCCAGCACGGAGGCATCCACCTCCGCGGTGGCGACACACCACAGTGCCGGCATCGATTCCGGCACTGCACGGGCGACGAAGACAGGGTCAGGCGCTGGCTCAATGTCGATGGCATCCAGACGGCCGCGACGGGGGCTTGTCTGCTCACCCCGCGCCAGGACTTCGACGCCGTCGGCGGCTTCGACGAATCGTTGCCGCTGGTCTTCAATGACGTGGACTACTGCTTGCGACTGGCCCTGCGCGGCCGGCTCTGCGGCGTCGCGGCCGGCGCCCGGCTGCGGCATCCCGAGGGCATCAGTCGTGGCGGTCTCGATGAGAGCGCCGACGCGGAGACCTTCTCCCGCCGATGGGCGTCTTCGCTCCCTGAAACCGATCACTACAGCCATCCTGCGCTGGCCGCCGACCGCGACGACTGGATGTTGGACCCGACACGCGTGCCGGTGCAGGCCTGCCCGATCCCATGAAGACCGCACCCACCGCGCCAGCGCACCAGACCGACCTCGACTGGCAACTCTGGGGCGAGAGCGACCCCTACTACGGCGTGATCACGGATGGGCGCTTCCGGCTCAGCAATCTGACGGCCGAAGACCTGGGGCAGTTCTTCGACAGCGGCCGCACGCACCTGGCGCATGTGCTGCGTATCTGTCACCGTCACGTGCAGCAACGTTTCGCGCCCCGTCGGGCGCTCGATTTCGGCTGCGGCGTGGGCCGCGTGCTGCTGCCCATGGCCGAGCAGATCGCTGAAGTCGTCGGCATCGATGTCGCGCCTGGCATGCTTGAGCAGGCACGGCGGCATGCGAAGGAACGGCACCTGAAGAACGTCCGGCTGGTCCTGTCCGACGACGACCTGAGCCATCTCGATGGCGACTTCGACCTGATCCACTCGGTCATCGTGTTCCAGCACATCGAGCCGGCACGCGTCCGGCGCTTCACCGCGCTGCTGCTGGATCGCCTGCGCCCAGGTGGCATCGCAGCTCTGCACTACACCTACGCCAAGGCCTATCACCCGGACAGCTTCGGTCAACCGCCACCACCGCCGCCGGCGCGGCGCTCACGCTGGCGCTGGCGCTTCGCGGCAGGGCCGGCGCCCGCCGCGACCGACCTGCCGCAGGCCGACCCCGCGATGCAGATGTACGCCCACCCAATCAACGATCTGCTCTTCCTGGCCCATCAGGCAGGGGTGCGGCGTTCGTATGTCGAGTTCACCGACCATGGCGGGGAGCTTGGCGTGGTGCTGTATTTCCAGCGTCCCAGCGCCGCATGATCGCCCTCGATCGCGCGCAGCCCCTGCCCGTGCTGCGTTTCGGCCGCGAAGTCGCGTGGGATGGCGCTGCGCCCGCCGCCCCGGCGCATTGGCTGCTCACGGTCTGCGATGCGTCGGGCCTCGATGCCGCGTGTGCGCTGGCCATGAGCCTGGACCTGAACGCGCCCGGCCCGAGCCTGGTGCTGCATCTGATCAACCCCACGCGCCTGGAACTGGGCCGCGCCCGGCTCTTGTCCACGATGCTGGAGCGCACCCGTCTCCTGGTCTCTGTCGAGCACGCGGAGCTCGGCGGGCTGGAGGAAGGGGGCAGCCGCGCCTGGATCGAATCCGCAGGCATCGTGCGCATGGCGGAGCTGCTGGGCGAGTTCGGCGGTCATGCCCTGTGCGTTCCCGCTGAAGCGATTATGCTGGCGCCGCTGCAAGCCGCCTCTGCGTGGCCCGCACTGGCGGCGAGCGAAGGCGTCTGGGCGATGCGGGCCGACCAGGCCATCGTGCGCTTTGCCACCTCGCTGGGCGAGCAGCTCGCGCACGCGGTGACCCCGATGGGCGGCGCGAACGCCGCAGCCATCGCCAGTAAGCTGGCCCCTGCCAGTGGGCTGCAACTCGATCCTCTGTCGCCCGGGTTCGTGTCCCGGCAGACCGATGTCGACTGTTCGATCTGGCGGCCGGCCGCCGACCAGCGAGCCACCGACTTGCGCTATGTCGTGCTGCAACGTCTGCTGGGCAGCGGGATGCGGGATCGCCTGTTCGCGCTGCGGGCGGCCTCCGAGATTCCCGTGGCGGCATCAGGTGGCCGATTCAGCGAGCTCGTGCAGGCGGCCAGGCGGCGCCTGCCCACCTGGGTAGCGCTGTTCGTGCCGCGACTCGATCAACCCTGGGGCGCTGCCAGTCTGCAACCGACTCCCCCGTCGATCGCGCAGGACATGCTGTCGCTGCGCCTGCACTGGAAGGAGTTCGCCTCGCGGCTGGCCAACGCGATCGAGCGGCAAGGCGTGAAGGTGGAGGTCTTCGAATGGCCCCTGCGCGAGATCGTGCCCGCCCAGGTCGACGCACTGGGCAGTTCGCTGGCCATCATCCCGCACCGAAGCAGGCTCGACTACGCCGGGGCGCGCACGCCGGCCATGTTCTACATGCAGGAGTACTACCGCTGGGTCTTCGTCGTTGACCGCGAAGGCTGGAGCGCTGCATCGTCGGCCTACCCCGTGACGCAGTCCTGGGACGACGATTCGCCAGACACGCCCTTCGAGGTCTACCGCCGGCGCCTTGCAGAAGGCAGTCTGCGCAGCAAGTTCGGCCAGCCGCCCGCCCGCACCCGGGAGGCTCTGCAGGCGGCCGGTGACATACCAGCCGGCCCATACGTGTTCCTGCCGCTGCAGATCCCGCACGACCAGTCGATCCGCTTCTTCTCTGGCGTGCGAATGGCCGAGTGCGTGCAGGCCTGGATCCGCTTTAGCCAGGACCATGGCGTGCCCCTGGTGCTCAAGCCCCATCCGGCGAGTCCGAAAGCGATGGTGGAGTTCGAAGCGCTGCCGCGCGGGCCCCTGCTGCACTGGAGCAAGGCCGGCGTCCAGGACCTGATCGAGAATGCCAGCGCGGTGGCCACCATCAACAGCGGCGTCGGCTTCGAGGCGCTGCTGCAGCTCAAGCCGGTGATCACGCTCGGGCGCGCAGAGTACGACTGCGTCACCATCCGCGCCGAGCCGACCAGCCTGGCCGAAGCCTGGGGCAAGGCCCAGGCCCAGACACCGCAGACCCTCCTCGCGCCCTACCGCGGCTTCGTCAACTGGTTCTTGGGGCGGTACGCGGTAGACCTCTCGCTCGACGATGCGGCAGGACGCCGTCTGCGTGCACTGGCCATCGAGATCGCGTTGCGGGCAGCGTCCGCGCCCGCGGCGCCTTCCCCCACACTCCACGAACCATGACGGCTCCCACTTTGTTCATCCTCGGCACGCCGGGCGGTAATTGGCCGGCGTGGGCGCGCGCCCTGGTGTCCTCGACGGACCTTGCGCTCGATCTCGTCATTCCCGCAGGAGCCGGCGACGACAGCCCCCTGACCGATGACGAACTGCAGCGTTGGTTACCCGCTGCCGGGCTGGACACCCCATGGGGCGGGGTGGCCGAGGACGGGTGGCGCATGGCCGAGGCTCTGGCGCTGCGCCTTCCCGATGCGCGGTTCGCCGTCATCGTCGAGAGCCCGGCATCCACGCTGGCCGCCGCGCTGCAGCAGGGCAAGCCCTTCGACGCCGAGGGCCTGCTGGCACGGTGGCGCAGCGGCGCGCGCCAGTTGCTGCGCCTGTTGCAGCTCCACCGGGGCCGCTTCGTGCTTTTCGATGCCGCAGAGGCCTGGGCGGCACCGGCCGCGGTGAGCCGGACACTGTGCGCCCATCTGGACACGCCACCGCCATCGTTCACCGAACCCGACGCACCCGTGCCCGACGCTCTGTGCGATTGGTTGGGCAACCAGCTGGTGCAGGGCCGTGCCGAACTGCTGGCCCTGCATCGCAGCCTGCTGGGCGCCTGCGTGGAACTCGACGCACCGCCCGCAACGCCTGCGGCGCCCGACGCGTCGGCCCTGGTCGGCCACCTTCTGGCCTTGCAGAAGGAGCTGTACGCCGCCCGCGGGGCCGTTGCGGCAGGCACGGAGCGGCAACTCGCTGCGCTGCAGGACGAGTTGGAACACCTGCGGTCGACCACATCGGCCCGGGAGGCGGACCTGCAGGCCCGCCTAGCCGACGCCGAGCAGGTGCACGCACGCCAGGCCAACGCGCTCGAAGTGGCGCGCGCCGACGAGGCGCGCGTGCAGCAGGCACTGGAGCAGGAGCGGGCCGGCTGCGCATCCACGCGTCTTGCAGACGAGCAGAAGCTGGCCGCGCTCGAGACGGAAGCGAAGGCGCTGCGCAATCGGGCCCGCGAGCACGAGCGGACCGAGCAAGCGGTCAAGCAGGAGATGGCGGCTGCCCTAGCGACCCAGACCCGGCTGCGATCGGAGCTCGATGCCGCACGCGCCGAGCTGGATAAGACCCGCCGCGAGCACTCGGACACGCTGAAGGCGGCAAGGGTCAAGGTCGATCGCGCCCTGAAGGACGAGCTGCAGCAACAGCGCCTGCGAGGCGATGCCGCCCGTCATGACGCGACGCGGCTGCTGTCCCAGTTGCACGAGGCCCAGGAGACCCTGGAGGTGGTCGACGCCGAGCGTCGCAAGCTCGAGCAGGCGCTCCAGGCTGCAGCGAAGGCGGCGCCCAGGCCACCGGCCAGCCCGGTGCCGGCACCCAAGCCTGCACCACCTCCGCCACCGACCATCGCCAAGGAGCCCGCGGCACCTCCCGCTGTACCGGGTGACCCGTCGTTTGGCGAGCTGCGCATTGCTGCCGTTTACAGCGACCCGCCGTACCTGGGGACCGACTTCTCGCTGCGCCGCGTCAAGTGGGCCGGGCGCGAGGCACCGACGGCACAGGTCCGGCTGGTCGAACACAGGGGACATCCGGGGCTCGTGGTCTTCGGCGGAACCGGATCACCCGAACTGCTGAAGGGCTGGCGCCCCACGGGAGCTGAAGATGACCGCTCCTTCCAACTGCTGATGCCCAGCGACGCCGCGTCGGCATCGACCCTGGCCACACTCGATGCCGATGACTGGCGCCTGCTGCTCGCGTTGAGCAGCCGCCTCGAAGCCGCGCTGCAGACCCTGCCCGCGGCGCGGCGCGAGCGCTGGATCGACATCGCGCAGCGCCTCGCGCTCCAGCTGCGTGAGCTGCCGCCCCAACTGCGCTGGTCGGAGGTGACGGCCCGCGCAGCCGCGGACGGAGGCTGGGTTCTGCGGCTCGAGCGTGCGAGCTGGGGACTGCGCGATCTTCCGGCGCTGGCCCTGCACTGGATGCCCGAGGCAGGGACGCTGGCACTGGGCCTGGACGGCGCCCGCGCGCCCTTGCTGTCCTGGCCGTCGAATGCCGAAGGGCTTCCACCGCAGGAACACTGGCTGCCGCTGGGCAAGTCCGCACCTCTTGAGGCGCGCGAGCTGTGGCAACGGCTGCCGCTGGGGGACAAGGACTTCGCGGCTGCCGTGGTGCGCCGCTGGCCTGCCATCGTCGCGGGCATTCGCTGGCCCTCGGGTCAGGAGCCGCCTGGTCTGCCGCAGGCCACCGACCGCATCGGCCGCGAAGCCGCCCAACTGTTGCCCGTGGACGCCGCGCAGCTCACCCTCGCAGGGCTGGCGTTGCGTGTGATGCGCCGGCTGGACGCTCGGCGTGGCTCGGGCGGACACTGAATCGGAATCGCGATGGACACCCTGCTCGACCACCTCGCCGCAACTGCGAAAGACCCGCTCGGCACGCTCGTGATCCTTGGCGCCGGCGATGGCTCGCCCCTTGACCTGGAGCGTCTGCTGCGGTTGTCCCCTCGACGACTAATCCTCGTCGAGGGCGACGCCGATTCCGCGCGGGCACTGGCTCAGTGGGCGGCACCGCTGCCTGGCGCCGAACTGCGCCGCATCGTCGTGTCGCCGGACGGTGGCAGCGCCACCTGGCACCGCTACAGCCTGTCGGCCCTGGACGGCCTCGCCGATGCCTCGCCGCTGCGCCGCTACTACCCCCGCTTGCGGGAACTCGGCACCGAGTCCGTGGCCACCCAGGCCCTGCGAGAGGTGCTCGACGGCGTGGCGCAGCCGGGCCTGGCCAATGCGCTGCTGTTCAACCTGCCGGGGCAGGAGGACGCCCTCCTCGACTCCTTGCCCGACGACATGCTCGCGGGATTCGAGATCCTGGCTCAGCGCCAGTGCCGCGAACCGCTCGGTCCGCCGGCGGCTGCGGAACAGACCTCGCAGCGGCTGCAGGCACTGGCCTACGTCGAGCAGTTTCGCGACGACCACACGGAACCGCTTTGGCCGCTTCGCGTGCTGCGCGTCGACGTTCGGCAACGTCGCAGTCTGCAGCTGGAACAGGAGGCCGTCGAGCGCTCGCAGGCGGTCCAGCAGGCGCAGCTGCGCATCACGGAACTGGAATCGCGGGTCGGCGAGGCGATCCAGGTTGCGCGTCAGGCCGAGCGCCGTGCCGCCGAGCATATGCAGCAAGTGCAGATGCTGACTCGCACGGCCGAGCAGGACGCCGGCTTGCTGGCCGAGAGCGAAGTCCGCGCACGTGAATTCGCCGAACGCCTGCAGGCCCTGAAGCGCCAGGTCGAGGAGTCCACGCAGCGCCACGAGCAGGAGAAGGCGTCCTTGCAGGCGAGGCTGAACGATGCGCTGGTGCGGCTGCAAGCGGCGGAGGAACAGGTCGCCGCGCGGCAGGAGCGGATCCAACAGCTCGATGCGTTGCACGGCCGCCAGGCGGCGCGGCAGCAGTGGCTGCAGGAGGAGCTGAACCGCGCCGAGGGTCAGATCGAAATGGTCAAGGGCCTGCTTCTGGGAGACACCGGACTGTGATCCGATGAAGCCGAGCCGATTCAGACGCCGGCGCCATCCCGGCGGCCAAAGTCCCTTGCCGGTGGGCGCCAGGCGTGCTGCCGAACCCGCGAGCCCTCGCGCGCCGGTGGGTGAGCCTGCGCTCGCCGCGGGTCCGCAGGCTTTCGACGAGCAGGCGCTCTGGTCCGGCGACGAGAGCCACTGGCCTGCGCGTGCACGCCGTGCCTGGCAAGCCGGTGAATGGACTTTGCTCGGCGCGCTGGCCAGCCAGGCCTTGCATCGGCATCCGCAGCGGGCCAGGCTCGCGCTGCTCGCCGCCGCTGGGTCGTTCCACCAGGGCGACGTGGCAGCGACGCGGCGCCTCGTCGAACAGGCGCTGGGCTGGGGCGCCGACCGCCACCTCGTGGCGCGCATGCTGGTCGCCGGTCTGCACAACACCCTGGGCCGCGCGGCCGCGGTGCTCGACCAGCCGGCCCGCGCGGTGGCGCACTTTTCCGCGTCGGTGGTGACCGCCATGCCGGGGAGCTCGGTGCATGCTGCGAGCCTGGCTCGGCGGACCGAGCAGCTGGCACAGCTGGGGCTTGCATCCGCCGAAGCCGAGGTGCCCTTGCTGGAGGGGCGGGCGCCCGGCTCGCCGTCGGTCCCGGCTCAGGCCCGATGGCGGGTCGGCGAGGTCACGGCCCGCGGCGAGCTCCACGGTGCCGCCACACGAAGCGGCGCCTACCAGTACTTCGCCTACGGTGCCGAAGGCGGGCCGCTGCAGGTGCTCCAGCGCCACCTGCCCAGCGGCGCCTGGACCCTCAACGAACCCGGCGCGGTGGCCCGGGGCCGCGTCGACATCGGTGTCGACGTGCAAGGCCATGTGCGCGTGCGAACACAGACCTCGCTGCAGACCGTCTGCGAGTGGCGATCGCTCGCGCCGCACGACCCCGGCGCGTGGTCCGGGGCCGCAGACGTCGGCCGCTTCCGCGAGCCGCCCGCACCAACGGTGGGCCTCGACCAGACACTCGGCCCGCGGATCGTCGCGCAGGAAGGTCAGAAGGGCCGTCGCACGCTGCTGTTGGCCGAGCCTGCGGCCGCCGGGTCCGAGACCTTGGTGCTCTTGCTGGTCGACCAGCAAGAGGCCTGAGAGAGGCAGCGACGATGACCACGCCGCTGCAATTGGGCAACCTGGCGCTGCGCGAAGGGCGCTTCGCGGAAGCCGTGCCGCAGTATCTGCGGGCCCTGGAGGGCGCGCCTGTGCTGCACCCCTTCGTCAGCGCCAACCTGGCAATGGCCCGCCGCGGCTGGCTGGCCCAGCGGCCGGGCCGGCAGCCCATCCGGGTGGCCGTGTGCACAGCAGCTGATCTCGCCGCCAGCCCCCGCGTCCAGGTGCTGCTGGCCGCGCATGACCGATGCGGCACCGCGGCCGTGCTGAGCTGGTCCTTGGGCGCCAGCAACCCTGCCGCAGCGGCCAAGCGCGCGCCACGCAAGCACATCGCCGTCGAAACGAGCGTCGAGCGCTTTGCCGCGCTGGCGTTGCAGCGCGTCAGCGAACAGCCGCTGGACCTGCTGCACATCGCGCAGCCTTCGGGGCCGGCCGCCTTGCTGGCCCTGCTGTACAAGCTGCTGTGGGGCACGCGGGTGCTAGTCGATCTCGAGTCCACTCCCGGGCAAGCCCCCGGTGCTGCCGCGGCGGCGCTGCCCGCGCCGGGCGCACTGGCGGGGCCGCAGGGTGATGCCTGGGCAGCAACCGTGCTGCACCAGTTGGACGGCAGCACGGTCGCCAAGGACCACAAGAACCGGCCGGCCGGTGCACTGGTGGTGGGCGACGGCGATCCGCCACCCGCACTCCAGGCCGGTCCTTCGCGGCCACTGCCCGCGGCGGTGCTCGATGCATGGCCCAGCCTCGGCTTGCCGCTGTGGGCCGGGAAGGGAATCGCCGCGCTGGCACAGTCGGACGACGGCATCAACGTCGCCGCCTTGCAGCAGGCCTTGCAGCAGGCGCAGGCGACTGCCGCACCGATCGACCCGCCCCACCGCACCGCTGCAGCCCCCGTCGTCGCTGCGCCGCCGCCTGCGCCACTCGTCGCGCCGGAGCCCGCTCTGCGAAGTTGGCGCCCGCAGCAGAAGGCCGTCCCCGACACGACGGCATTGCCCGACTGGCTGCGCAGCGAAGAGCTGCTCGGCCGGCGCGAAGCTGGCGCCGTGCAACTGTTCGGCCGCACCTTGGCACTGGCCAGGGCGCCCGCTGGCAGCGATGCCGGCCCCTTGCCGGGCGTCCTGGCGTGGTTGTCGGGCCACGGCGAAGCCCCGGCGCTTCCGCAGTCCGTGTGCCGCTGGGAGCTGGCCGCCGCAGGAGCACGCATCGTCGACATCTGGTTCACCTCGGATTCGATGCTGCGCCTGCGCGTGGAGATGGCAGACAGCGCGCCGCCGCACGTGCTGCGCGCCTACCAGGTGGGGGCCGACCCCGTGGTGCCCGTGTCGGTTGGCGAACGCCCGCTGGTGGGTGCCGGCCCGCACTTCATCGACCTGGAACTCGCACGACCCTGGATGCCGGTGCTGCTGGCCTTCACCGACACGCGGGGGCACTGGCTCGACGGCACGCTGCTGCCGGTGCCGCAGCTCTGTCGCGGCGGGCTGCTGCACGCGGAGCTCGCCGCCTGTGGCGAGTGGTCGGAGTCGATGGCCAGCCTGGCGGCGCTGGGGCACCAGGCCTGCGAGGCGCTCCGGGGCGATGCGGCCGGCGGGGGCCGGGCGTTGTCTGTCGCGCGGGTCGAGGTCGAGCTCACCGGGGCCACCGGCGCCGAACGCATCTTCTCTTCGCCAGTGCGGGAATGGTTGGCGGTGGTGGCGGCGGTCGACGTGGTGCCGCAGCCGGCCGCGTCGTCGGCCGCGTCGTCGGCCGCGTCGTCGGGTGCCTCGTCGGGCCCGGATGCCGGCTTGTTCGATGCCTTCGTGACCACGCCCGGCGCCGACACCGGTGCCGCCGCCGCGCGAAGACAGCAGCGCGCCGCCAGTGGCCATTGCGTGCTCACGCTGGCGGCCGACAGCCTGCCCACACTGGCCGCGCTGACCAGTCGTCAGTTCGGCGACGGCAGCGAGGCGGTCCGGGCGGGGCCGTGGATCGTCGCCAGCGCCAGCAATGGCCGGCCACGGGCCATCGTCAGGATGCCGCCGATGGACGCCACGCTGCTGGAGCTGCAGCCCGCCGCACTGCCCCTGCAGATGCCGTGTTTGCGGCCCGTGGCCAGTGCCGGCGACGCGGCCGGCACCGGCGAGGTGACCGTGCCGCTGGCCATCCGGCTCGTGGATGCCTTCAGCGAGTCGGCGGCCACGCGCCTGACGCCGCTGTCACCCGATGCCCCGGGCCCGCTGCTGCGCGGGCAGCCGTCGACAGCCGCCCGGCGCGAGGAGCGCATCACGCTGCTGCTGCGCTGGGCTCCCGGTGCGCCGGACCCGGCGCCCTTGCTCGCCTCGCTGGCGAGCCAGACCGTGGCCGGCTGGCTGGATGCAGTGGTCGTGTTGCCTGCCGGATCGGGCAGCTCCGCCGAGGCTGCCGGACTCAAGGGCCTGCTGGAGCGCCACTTCCCGAAGCGCCACCGTACCGTGCACGCCGACGGCAGCGGACCGGCTCTGTTGAACCGCGCGGCCCAGGAAGCGCAGGGCAGCCTGCTCTTGCCGGCTGACCCCGGCGTGCTGCTGCACGACAAGCGCACGCTCGAGGTGCTGGCGACGCTGCTCGCGGCGCCCCGCGTCGCCACCGCCGCCTGCACGCTGCTGCGCGAGGTGGCGCTGAAGAAGAGCCACGAGGTGCGCCGGGTGTCGGGTGGCATGTTCCCCCGCCAGTTGTCGTTCCATACGCGGCCGACGCTGTTGGTCGATGAACCGGTGTCGACGGCGGCGCTTCCGGCCGCGACCTACCCCGTGCTGGGCAACGCCCTGCGGCTGTCGCTGGTGTCGGCCCAGGCCTGGCGCGCGCTCGATGGCCTCGACGCCCTGCGTCAGGCCGACGACGGCCGCGCAGCACTGGATTTCAGCCTGCGCGCCCTGCGCGGCGGCTGGCGTCACCTGTGCACCGGCGCCGTCTCGGCAAGCCTGCTGCAGGGCGCCGTGACCACCGAGTTCAAGGACAGCCATGGCCTGGCCTTCATGCCGCTGCAGCGCTGGCAGGAGGTGCTGGATTCGGTCACGACGGTGCGCGACTTCGAAGCCTGAGTGCATGGACATCTGCGTCGTCGTTCGATCAGCCGACAGCCTGGAGCAGGCTGGCACGCGCATCCGCTACCAGCGTCTACAGCCGCCGCTGGCCGCGCTCGGGCATCGCCTCACGATCGAGTCGATCGACAGCTTCCGTTCGGCCAACCAGCTCGTGCACGACGTGTACTGGCTCAGCAAGTGCCACGACGCCCGCGCACAGGTGCTGGCTCATCTCGCGGCTGGAGCCGGCAAACCTCTGGGCCTGGACCTGTTCGACGACAGCTTCAACCCGGCCCACGACAGCCGTCTGCGGGCTGATCGTCAGTGGCTGCGCGCGATGGCACCGGCTCTGGCCTTCGTGAGTTGCTCCACGCCCACGCTCGAGGAGTTCTGTCGCTCGGCCATGCCGCAGACCCGCCTGCACCGGATGCCCGATCCGGCAGACGCGATCGAGCCGGCGACGCTGCAGGCGCAACTGCAGACGGCCCTGGAGCGGGCGCATTCCAGCCGGCGCATCGACCTGGCCTGGTTCGGCATGGGCGACCACCCCCAGCATCCGGTCGGTTTGCAGGACCTGCATGCCTTTGCCTGGGCGCTCGCGCCGCTGCGCGACAGGGGATGGCAGCCGGTGCTTCGCGTGCTGACCAACCGGCGTGCCCTCACGACTGCCGCCATGGAACGCCTGGCCCGGCTGCCGCTGCCCTGGAGCCTGCAGGAGTGGAGCCTGGAAGGCGAAGCCCAGCTGCTGCAGGACAGCCTCGTGAGCTTCCTGCCCGTCAATGCCCAGCCGTTCAGCCGCGCCAAGTCGCTCAACCGCGCCGTCACCGCGTTGGCGGCCGGGACGCAGGTGCTCTCGGTGGGCCACGCGCTGTACACGCCGCTGCACGACTTCGTCTACCGCGACGCCAAGTCCCTGATCGACGACATCACCTTGCGGCAGCCCAAGCTGCGCGAAGCCACCGTGCCCGCCATGCAGAGCCTGCTGGAAGGGCTCTGCGGCGCGCAGGGCGTGGCGCGCGCGCTCGTCGGGTTTCTGCAGCAGCTGCCGCGCCCGGCGGTGGCGCGGCGCGGCCGGCTCGCCGTGGTGCACGGCTTGCGGAGCGACAAGCCCGTGCACGAGATGGCGCAGCGAAGCGGGCAGCTCTCCGTGGCCTCGCCGATGGCCAACCCCGGGCTGAACTATGACCTGCGCTTCGTGCGTGTGGGGGCAGGCGTGGAGGCCCAGTTCGGCGAGCCCGCCCTGGCGGAACTGAAGCGGGAACTCAAGACACGGCTGCGTCCCGCGGTCTCGCCCACCGGACGTGCGGTCCAGGCCCTCGATCTGGCTCCGCTGGCGCCCCTGGCTGCACAACGCCTGGCCGACGTGGCGGCAGCCACGTCGCAGGCGCAGCGGCTGGCTGTCCAGGCCGGGCTGTGGGACGCGATGCAGGAGGTGCTGGCCCTGTTGCTGCCCGAGGTGCGTTGGGTGGCTTCGGAATCGGAACCCGGCTTTGGCCTCGGACTCGCGGCATGAGCGCGACCCGTCGCCCACCAGCGGTGGAGTCTCTGCGGTGAGCCGCCCCCAGATCGCCTACCTGTTCAACCTGCTGCAGGACGTGAACATCCTGCGACCCGTGGTCCGGCTGGCAGCGGCCGAGTTCGATGCGTCGGCGCTGTTCCTGCTGACGGCCAAGTTCCTGGAACGCGACGCCCAGGGCGTGTGGCAGTCGGAGCTGGAGGAACTGCGCGCCGAGACCGGCGCCGCGCTGTCGGTGTATGGCTCGGAGTACGAAGCGGTGCAGGCCTTGGCCGGCCGTCGCGGCATGGTCTTCGCGGCCAGCGAGTCCAACCTGCCGGCCCACGCCGAGACGCACCGGGTGATGCTGGCCGCACCACCCGGCTACCTGAAGGTGACGCTTCAGCATGGACTCGAGTGCATCGGCTTCCTCCAGAACCGTGATCACACGAAGGCCCATGGCCGCAACATCACGTTTGCCGCCGACGTCATCTGCGGCTGGTGCGACCTGCCGCGCATGACGGCCGTCTCGGCATCGGAACGCGCCAAGTACTGGGCCACCGGTCCGAGCGCCTTGATCGAGCCGGCACCGCCGCGCCCGGCAGACGCCCGCCCCGGACCCGGCCTCGTGTGCGAGAACCTTCACTCGGTGCGCCTGCGTGCCAGCGGTGACTTTCGCGAGTCCTTCATGGACAGCTTCGGCGAGTTCTGCGCAGAACTCGGCGCCCGCGGCGAACCCGTCAGGCTGCGGCCGCACCCGGGGGGACAGTACGTGGTCAAGAACAATGTGCCCTTGGCGGCCAACGTGAGCCTGGAGACACGGCCCATGTACAAGCTCGACCTGCGTGATTGCGCCTGGGGCATCTCGGCACCCTCCTCGGTGCTGGTCGACATGGTGCTGGCGGGAATTCCTACCGCGGTCTGGCAGGACGAGCAGGCCGTGGTCGACGCGACCCAGTACGAGGGACTCACGACGATCAGCGCGCTGCCGGACTGGCTCGCCTTCCACCGCGACGTCGCGCTGCGGCCAGAGGTGTTCGCGCAGCGGCAGGCAGCCTGGCTGGCCCGCTCGGGCCTCATTGCCGACGTCGCCAGTGTGCGGAGTCGCTACGCACGCCTGCTCGCGGGCGGGCTCGCCGCGGCCTGCGCATGAACTCGCCGGGCAGCCCCTCGAACGGGAACGACGGGCCTGTCGGGCACATCGTCGTGCTGGCCGAAAGCGTCGGCGCCACGCAGACGATCAGCTTCGCGCAGCCCCTGGCGCTGCCATCGGAGCGTTCATCGGGGCGCCCCCACCGGCTGAGCATGCTCGCGGACGACAAGGCCTGGGACGACGAGGCCGGCCGCCGTGCACTGCTGGACCGGCTGGAACCAACGGTGCTGGTGCTGTCGCGCTACGGCACGCCACGGGCACTGGCGATGCTGCAGCAGGCTCGGCGCCGCGGCGTGCCGGTGCTCTTCCACATCGACGACGACCTGCTCGACGTGCCGATGTCGTTGGGCAAAGCCAAGTACGACTTCTATCACCAGCCCGAGCGGCTGGCCTGCCTGCGGGCGACGATGGACACGGCCGACGGCGTGTACGCGTCGACCGGACCGCTGGCTCGCCGGCTCGCGGAGCACGGCATCCGCTCGCCCATCGTTGCTGGCGATCTGTACTGCTCGCCGGCGCCGGGCACGCCACCCGTTCCGCTGCCAGCCACCGTGCCGGTCATCGGCTACATGGGCACGGGCGGCCACTCCCAGGACCTGGCCCTGGTCATGCCGGCCATCGTGGCGCTGATGCGGCAATGGCCCGAGCTGCGCTTCGAGACCTTCGGCACCATCAAGCCGCCCGCCGAGATGGCGGCCTTCCCGGGCCGCTACGCGCACCATCCGGGCGTGGCCGACTACGACGGCTTCCTCGAGAAGCTGGGCGGCCTGGGCTGGTGGGTCGGACTGGCACCGCTGGAGGACAACCCCTTCAACCGCTGCAAGGCCGACACGAAGTGGGTCGAGTACACGTGGTGCGGCATGGCCGTGGTGGCGGCCGATTTGCCCGTGTACCACCGCGCCTGCAGCCGATCGAGCGGGCTGCTGGCACGCGACGTGGACGACTGGCGCGAGGCCATCGCCTCCTTGCTGCGCAGCGAGGCTCGGCGCCACGCGCAGGTGCAGGCTGCCCGTGATCACCTGCGCCTTGGATACGATCGGGGCCGCCTGCGGCAACAGGTGCTCGACGTCATCGGATCACTCTCCTCCCGCCCATCGACCTCTGCTTCGACAACCGTCAACACACCCCATGCGACATGAGCGCGTCTTCGTCACCGGCGGTGCCGGGTTCATCGGCAGCCGCCTGCTCAAGGCCCTTGACGCGGCGGGCGCGTCGGCGCTGGCCTACGACAGCCTGATCGAGCAGGTCCACGGCCCCGCAGCGAACCCGCCGCTGGCCGCGCCGCTGGTGCGGGCCGACATCAGGGATTCAGACGCCCTGGCTCAGGCGCTCGCCGAGTTCGAGCCCACGATCGTGGTTCACCTGGCCGCCGAGACCGGCACGGGGCAGTCGGCCGACGAACCGGTGCGCTATGCCGACGTCAACGTCGTCGGCACTGCACGGCTGATCGAGGCGATGAAGGCGCTGCCCCGGCCGCCGCGGCGGGTGGTGCTGGCGGCCACGCGGGCCGTGTATGGCGAGGGCGCCTATCGCCAAGCCGATGGCCGTCTGGTGGTGCCTCCACCCCGCCGCCCTGCCGATCTGTCGCAGGGCCGCTTCGACCCCACCGACGAGCAGGGCCGGCCGCTGGAGCCGGTGCCCACGCCCGAGACCGTCGCGCCCGTGCCGGGCTCGGTCTATGGGTCGACGAAGCTGATGCAGGAGTACCTGCTGCAGCAGACGCCGGCGCCGTGGGATCACGTCATCCTGCGGCTGCAGAACGTCTATGGACCTGGCCAGTCGCTGCGCAACCCCTACACCGGCGTGCTGTCGATCTTCTGCCAGCAGGCGATGGCGGGCCGCACGCTGAACATCTTCGAGGATGGCCGCATCTATCGCGACTTCGTCTTCGTGGACGACGTGGTGCGTGCCTTCATGCGGGCCTGCGAGAGCCCGGTCGCGGGCGGTCAGGTGATCAACATCGGTACCGCCCGCCGCGCGGCCATCGCCGACGTGGCGGCCCTGATCCTGGCCCGGCTGGGTTTGCCTGCCGGGCGTTGCCGCACCAGCGGCGACTTCCGGGCGGGCGACATCCGCCACGCGGTGGCCGACACGACGCGGGCCGCGGCGCTGCTGGAATGGCACCCCGAGGTCGAGATCGAGCAGGGCGTGGCCGCGCTCGTCGACTGGGCCCGCGCCAGCCCGGCCTGACGCGTCCGGGCGCCGCCTCAGCGCTGCCGCAACGACACGGCGGTGGCGAGTTCGAGCAGCGATTCGCCATGGCGCATCAGCAAGGAACGCGCGTTGCCGGCGGCGAACTGCATGCAGATGACCTGGATGACCGACGGTTCCTGTGGCCCAGTGGCCAGCAGGCGCATCGGCAGGGACTCCGTCGGGGCCGCAGCAAAGCCCGGCAGGGCCACGGCGCTCAGCACCACATGCTCGACGGTGCCCGCCAGCGCAAACTTGCCGCGGATGTGGTCGAGGTGTGCGAGCGCGAAGGCCTGCAGCACACGGTCGTACCAGACCCGGCGTCGCTCGTCGTAGCAGCCGTCGCCGGACATCTCGACGGCGCGCAGAAACCAGGGATCGCAGCGGGCGAGGTTGACCTGGCGGGCGCCCTTGTCGAACTCGAGCCCGAAATCGCCGGCCACGATCACCGGGTGCGACTCGTCGTCGACGCGCAGCGCCGCGACCCGCGCATCCACGGCGCGCGACCAGGCACGGATCTCGAGGATGCCGCTCGCCGGACGAGCCCCGCTCATGTGGCTCCTTCGACCGCCGGGCAGTCCCAGTACTCGCGCAACAGGCCGAGCACCCGGCCGTCGAGCACTTCCTCGAACGAGAACTGGGTGAAGGCGAGGTTGTCGAGCCAGGGGCGACGATCGGGCATCGCCGGCGTTTCGATGCGGGCGACATCGGTCAGGCCCACGCCCACCGCCGCGCACCCGGGCGCCACGAACACCGGCACGCCCATCACGGCGGCTTCCACCGCCACGTTCGAGGAGTGGGTCACCAGGGCGTGGCAATGCGCAAGGTCCTCCTGGAGGCTGCGCGCGGGCTCGCCCGGCTTGGGCTTGTCGCGGACCACGATGGGCCGATCCGTGTGACGTCGCAATGTCGACAAGGTGTTGATGGTCCAGTTCGGGCACCCGTGGGCGGCCATGAAGTAGTCGGTGGGAGGGCACACGAGCACGTGCCGGCCATCCTTGCGCCATGGCGTCAGCGTCACCCCCAGCGCCGCGGTGCGGGTGGGCGGGCAGCGACGCAGCTGAGTGGTCGAGTAGCCGTTCAAGGTGGCCCTGTAGTTCTTCTGGTGGCCACGGTGGAAGTAGGCGTGGTCGCAGTAGATGAACGGGCGCCGGTTGTCGATAGCCCGCTTCACCACGCTGTCGGACCCTCGAAGCACACCCCATACCAGCGACGTACCCGGCGCATCGTCGTAGGGCTGGTCCTCGGCACGGGCAATGCGGCAGCCGTGCCCCAGCGCGAAGCCGAAGACGAGGTCGTTGCCAGGCCCCGAGTGGTTGGCGAAGCAGGTGACGCGCGATGCGTCGAACACGTCGTGCAGTGCGGGTTCGACATCGGTGGCCCGCACCAGTGCGCGTCCTGAAGCCAGGTCGAACCACACGCGCCGCATCGGACCGTTCGGCTGGATCACCAGGGGCTCCGGCCGGAAGCTGCCCACCAGCGCGTCCAGCCATGGGTGAGATACCGAGACGAGCTGGCCGACGTCGGCCAGCGCCGTGACGAACCCGCCCGCTGCCGGCCCCGCTTGCTGCCTTGCGTTTCCGAGCGGCTGTGGCACCTCCCCTCGCAGGTCGGCGCATCCCAGCCTGCGCCACTGCGCGACCAGATCCGGCAACAGGCCCACGGCAAGGGGGTCGGCGCGCCTCAGCCACATCAGAAGGCCCGGCGCCGGGCCGGCACCGAAGACCGCTTCGGGCGAGACCGATGCCCCGTCGACGAAGTACAGCAGGCGCGACAGCCCATCGCGGCTGGCATGCTGCGCAGCCATGTTCCGAGCGGCATCGTCGGCCAGCACCAGCACCACGATCACCGGCCCGGGGGCCGCATCGACGAGCTGCAGCAGCAGATCGTTGCAGATGCCGTCTGCGTAGGAACCGCAGGCGAGGAACACGAAGCAGCTCGGCTGCGATGCGTCTGCGCGCAAGAGGCCCGCCTGGATGGCCGTCCGCAGCCGGCCGGCACGCTCGCCCAGGGCCGCGGGTCCGGCCGCGAGGTGTCTTGCCAATCGCTGGCTGGTGTCGTGGGACCAGGGATCGATGGCCCAGGTGCTCAGGTTGCCGGGTGCGGACACGGTCAATCAGCGAGTGAGATCACGTTGTAGGCGAAGTTCTCCCACGAGTAGGGCAGCACGGTCTCGCGGATGTCCTGCTTCAGATCGAATGCGGTATCGACCAGTGCGATCACGTCAGCCACTGGTTGGTCGACGTCGAAGGTGTAGCCATTGACGCGGTCGCAGATCAGGTCCTGTGCAAAGCCCGTGCGCGAGGCCACCGGCACGGCGTTCGACATCATGGCTTCGAGCAGCGGGATCGGACCGCCCTCCATCGTCGCCATCGACAGGAAGACGTCGAACTCCCGGTAGTGGCCGGGGTAGTCCTTGTACTCGGCCTGCACGTACTCGAAGTTGGGCAACGAACGCAGCGCGTCGAAGCCGGGATAGTCCTCCCAGTGCCGGCCCAGCAGCCTGAACCGTCGGCCCGGCATGCGGCGGATGAGCTCGTGAATGCGCTCTGCGCCCTTGCGCGGGTAGTACGACGACGAGAGACCCACGAGGCCGTCGCCCCGCTTGTGGCCCTTGAAGATGTGGGGATCGGCGCCGCCGAGAACGACGCTGGTCCTGTCCTTCGGCAGTCCGGCCGAGAGCCAGTCGGCCAGGAACCTCCCGTTCGTGCAGATCAGCTGGGTCGCACGTCCGTAGGCGTGCAGCTCCTGCTCACGCGTGTAGGGAATCTCGCGCGGGTGGGTGTACCAGATCAGCACCTTCGAGTTGACGACTTCGGGGTGACGAGTCACCCGGTCCAGGAAGGTCCAGTAGTGGGCGAAGAAGTAGACGTCGGCCGCGGGCAGCGGCTGCTTGGCGGGCGGGTTGTACTCGTAGCGCACCGGTCCGCGGACACGCTGCCCGATCTCGTGACAGATGGCGTCGAGGATCCACCCCTTGGAGTCCTTGGGCAGCACGAACATCCAGCTGCGGTCGATGGCGCGCATCACGCAGCTCCGGCCCCGGCGGCCGCCGGCAACGCCCGTGGGAAGGCACCGCCCTGCCAGGCCATGCGGTACAGGAACTCGCCCTGGCTCCAGACCGGCACCCGCAGCGCGTCGGCCCACTCCCGCACCCGCAGACCGAAGCCCCGCTCGGCAGCAGAGGACATCACCACGAGGTCGGCGCCGCGCAGCCGTTGCGTCTCGGCGGCCGTGGCCTGGGCATCGAAGACAACGCTGGGCTTGATCTGCCGCTCCGCGAGGAAGCTGAACAGCTTCTTGCGCGACTGCAGCGACTTGAAGCTGGCGATGGCCAGGAACTCGACCCCCTGCTCCAGGCACCATTGATGGATGCGCAGCGCCAGGCCCAGGTCCTCGTCCTCGCCCATGCAGTGGGCCAGTCGGTTCAGGCTCGCCGGAACGTGCGCGGCCGCCGCACGGCCACTCGCCCGGAACAGCTCGACGTACCTCGCGCCCAGACGCTCCAGCCGGAAGCGATCCAGGCCCGGGCGCGCCGAGGCCAGCAAGCGGCTGCGCACGGGCTCGTAGCCCGTCTCCCGGACCTCGTCGAGGATCGACAGCAGCCGGTCGGTGCCCGGCACCTCGTCGCGACAGGCCCAGATGGCGTCCGCCGACTCGGCGTCGGCATCGACGATCACCGGCACGCCGCTGGCCAGCGCCAGCAGCGAGCGGTTCGGCGACTTGATCACGCTGAACTGATCGTCACCGCTGGTGACGAGGGCGAAATGCGCCTGCGCCAGGCTGGCGGCCACTTCCGCCCGCGACCACTCCCGGTACTCGACTGCGAAGCGGGCTCTCTGCTGGATCAAGGCACCGAGTTCGGCATGGTTGCTGATGATCCGAAGCGCAATCTCGCTGCGATTCGCATAACCGTTGAGTTGGCCGATCACCGGAATCAGGCTGGTGATGCCGAAGTCGCTGTGCGGCCCACCCCAGTTGCCGAACCAGCACAACTGGATCCGGACCGCCGGCGCGCCATTGGGCTTGTCGTCCTCCGGCATCCGATGGCCCGCTTCTTCAGTGGCTGCGCCTGCGCCCGCACCGACGACCCGGGCCCATGCAACCTGCGACAGACGGTAGACGGCCTCCGTCTCGATGCAGTCCGGAATGACCTCCACGCGTGCCGCGCCGATGCCAGACTCCCGGAGGTAGTCGAGGATCCGGTCGCGCATGCTCGGGGTCGGGCAGATGAAGGCGGTGGTCAGCGGCGCGAGCGCCCGCAGCAGGGCCAATGGCGCCCGGCGGCCCTGGGTGGGCCGGGCCGGGGAGACGATGTCGTCGCAGAGGTCGATGTAGAACGCCTTTCCCAGGTCGTCGCAGCGGGCGGCGAGCGGGATCAGGTCCGGGTCCAGGCGCTTGACGGCGACCACGGCATCCGCGTCGTCGATGCGTTCGAGCAACGAACGCATGTCCTTGAACACGACGTTCGTGCAACCGCGCATAGCCAGATTGGCCAGCGGGTGGGCGCAGCGGTAGCGGACCGATGCCTGGTCGTACTTCGTGGATGGCACGAGCCATGCGAGCCGCAGGGTCTCCGTGGCAGGCGTGCTGGCGCTGATCGGCATTGTTGTCGGGGTTCTCTCTCGATGGACGGGACCTGGTGGCTCCTCCCGGGACCTCAATCGAGGGTCCGAGGCTGCGCGCCCTTGGCGACGACATAGATCGAGTCCTGGCCCACGGTCTCCGCGCGCTCGTAGCCCAGGGAGCGGATCACGGCGGCTGCGGCCTCGATGGCCCGGGTGTCCTGGGGCCGCGTCTTCACGACCTTCTCCTCCAGGATGACGACCGGCTGCCAGCGCAGGAGCGTCTCGCGAGCACCCTTGAGGACGTGCTCTTCCATGCCCTGCACGTCGATCTTGATGAGGCCGACGTTCTCGATTCCGAAGGAGTCGAGGGTCCGGATCTCGGCCAGGATTCGCTTGCCTTCCGCAGCGACCGGCGCCGACGAGGCGCCGGCGATGTGGTCGGGGTCGACGACCTCGGAGCCGCCGGAGTTCTTCCAGACGTAGCGCATCTCGGCCACGCCGGGCCTGTCGCCGAGCCCACAGGGGTGGATCACGGTGTTGGGTGCGGCGTTCCGTTCCAGGCAGGCGCGGTTGTAGGGCATGGGCTCGAACGCATGGACCGTCTCGAACCGGCTGGCGAAGTCACGCGAGAAGATGCCCACGTGACCACCGACATCGATGGCCGTGGTCCAGCGTTCGACATATCGATACGCCGCGCTGCGCACCTTCTGCTGGTACTGGCCGAGGGCGCCGCCGAGGGCGACGAAATGCTCGTCCTGTCGGCGCAGGAAGAACCCGCCAACTTCAACGAGGTCCAGATCAAGGCTTGCATCCATCGTGTCGGGCTGTATGGGTAAACGTCACTGTTTCGGCGCTGGACGGTCCAGCGCCAGCTCGTCGCACTCCACTTCCACCAGCGCCTGACCGAGCCGCTCGAAGTCGGTCGCAGCGGCCTGTCGAGCCGCAGTGCCTGACACATCGAGCCCGCCCTTCGAGTCGCCGGCGTGGGCCAGGAAGAGCCGCATCACGTGTGCAACCCCCTCCTCCGTCACGCTGCGCAGATCCGCCGCGAAGTAGCGGCCGCGGTTGAAGCTGCCGGTGATGATCTCGTAGGACGGGAAGTAGTGGATGGCGGCATGGGCGCGGCACAGGGTCTCGGCAGCCACGCGCAACACCGACTTGGAGTAGGTGGTGGCCGCCAGAACGTGCTGTCCCGGGGCGGCCGTGGCCACGAGCGGCACGGGCGAGACCGTGAGGATGAATTGTGCCGCCGGGTTGATGCGCCGCACCTCGGCATACACGTAGTCGATGTCCTCGATGACCTCGGCCACGCTCTGGTTGAGGAAGACATGGCGTTCGGGGTCGAACATGCCGCCCTCGACCCCCGGGCACACCGGGAACACCGCGCCGTCCTCGCGGGAGGCCCAGCACTCGGTCAGGCCGAGCGTGAACACAAAGACGTCCAGGGTCTCGAACATGCGGCGCACCGCCGCCAGGTGCTGTGCGCGGTCGGCCCGCATCTCGGCAACGGAGACGAAGCCACCCGGCTGCACGTTGGGGCGGAAGGGATCGAGCACCTTGTCCGCCGCTTCAATCCAGGCGTCCTCGACGGGCACGAAGCGCCCGAGCGCACGGTCCAGCAACTGGCGCAGCTGCCGGGCCGTGTAGATGTTGCCGTAGCGCGCCGAGAACGTGCCGTACTGCTGCTCCTTACGGACATCGTCGGGCAGCAGCGGGTGCCCGGGCTCGGCCACGTGGTAGCAGAAGCCGCTGAGCGCGAGGTGCCGCGCGATGTGCTGGGCGAAGCAGCTGCCCGCGGTGGCCACGCGCGAGGCGGGCGTGATCCTGAGCTCGAAGCTGCCGACCGGGTCGACGGCTTCAGGCGGACATTCAGCGATCGAACGCCGCCAGAAGGCCTGGTCGGGCAGCGAGCGGTAGGGATGTTTCTTCATCGGTGGGCGGCGTTCAGGCGCCCCGCGCCAGGGTCGAAAGCTGCTCGAGGACCAGTCGGCCATAGGCCGCATTGGCGTGCGTGGCATCGCTGCCGTAGTGCTCGCGCCGGAGGAACCCCCGTGCGTCGATCGCGGCATCGGGGGGATCGACCAGATCGACTCCCGCAGGGCGCAGGGCTTCGGCCAGCGCGCGACGCTCGACGGACCACAGGCGAAGGCGCTGCACGGGGTCGGAGATCGAGTGGTCGTCCAGCACGCGCTCCCGGTACTTCTTCGTCCGCTCCGCGATGTACGCGTTGTCGCCCTTCGGCGGCGGCGTCATCAGATGGCAGCGCCTCGCCGAGCAGCGCTTGAGCAGGCCATCGACCCGTCGATTGCCCAGGCTGGCTGCGCGGAACCAGGCCTCGGCGACACGACGTGGCATCAGCTCGCTGCCCTGCGGCACGTCTTCGGGCGCAGCCCCGCTCTCGGGTGCCAGCCAGAAGGGCTGCTGGTGTCGGAGCAGGCCGTAGATGTTGTGGAAGGCGCCGAAGATCGACAGCACGAACAGGTCCGCGGAGGCAAGTCCTGCGACACGTTCGCAGGCCTCCTCGTAGGGCAGGTCGCCGACCACGCGGTCTTCTGACTTGCGGCTCTGCAGCCAGAACACCTCGATGTCGACTTCGCCCACCGCACCGCCCGGCTCTGCGGACCTCGCATCTGCCAGGGCCCGCGTGTGGCTGTTGCCGATGACGAGCACGCGGCGCCGGCTCACGTCGCACCCTTGCGCGCGCCGTCGGCCTTCAGCACGAAGGCAAAGTCCTTCGCATTGCGCCGGTACAGAAGCCGATGGGCCGCGTAGCCGTGGGCCTGCACGCAGTGACGAAGCATGTTGGTGATGGTCACGTGGTCGTAGACGTGCACATGGATGGAAATCTTCTCTTCGAACTGCCTGCGCGCTTGCCCTGCCGGATCGGGATGGTGCGGTTGCAGCTCCCTTACCCACTTTTCGTAAGAGGATATCGGAACGGCGAACCCGCCGGCCCGATGCTCCGCCAGCAGGTCCAGCAGCGAGGTGGGCGGGCGGATGAAGTCCTTGGTGCCGTCGGCGGCGGGCACCACCCCAAGCACCAGCCCACCCGGCTTGAGCTTTCTGCGCCAGTGGTCGAAGTGACCGAGCGGGTTGTAGAGGTGCTCGAGGACATGACTCGAGAAGATGAAGTCCAGCGTGCCGTCTTCGACGGGCAGCGCGTGCGCCTGGCCGATGATGTAGCCCGGTTGCGTCCAGGCGTCCGCTCCGGCGTCCGGGCGGTACAGGGTGGCCCACTGCTCTGCGCTCTTCTCCTCGACATACAGCACGCGGGTGCCGCCCTTGCTGTGGATCTGCGGCCGCGGGCCGGGCCCGATCTCGACCCCGAAGCCCTTGGCCAGGCGGTACAGCGCGTCCCGGGGCGTGCGGCCGCTGGTCCCGATGAAGAGGGCGTCCGGGCCAGGGTCGCACTCGATGACCAGATCTGCGGGTGCAAAGGGATCGGGCAGGTCCAGCATGCTGGGCAGCTGCAGCCGGGTGTAGAAGCCCGACCGGGCCGTGGTCGTGCGGGCCGCACGACCGTGGGCCGACTCGAACGCGACCGTGACCTCGCGAGAGGCGTTGACATCGCGCGACTCCAGCAACGCGCCGAAGCCGGCATCGTCTGAGCCAGAGAACTCGCAGAGATCCGACGCGCCGCGGACGACGATCCGCCGCAGTCCGCCCGCGTCCAGTTCCGCCCCCATCACCAGGTTGCCGTCGATCGTCATGCGCGCAGCCGCCACGCCGCCGGAGATCGAAACCCGGCGGTTTCCGTTCTCCAAAAGATCGTGAAGGTGCATGGGGTCCTTTCGAGCACGAGGCTCAGCGGGGCGGGAGTTGTTCCAGGAACTCGCGCCAACGGGGCAGTATGCGCTCGGGCAGATACCGGGCGGCCACCTCGGCGCCACGCGCCTTGAGCGCGGCGCGGCGCGGCGCGGCGTCCGGGCTGATCAGGCTGCCGATGACCGACGCCATATCGGCCACGGCGTAGGGGCTGAAGTATTCCGCAGCGTCGTCGTACACCTCACGATGCACACGGATGTCGGACGCAGCCACGATGCCGCCGGAGCGCATGGCCTCGACGCCGCTGAAATCGAAGCCCTCGCCGAAGCTCGGGCTGACGGTCACCAAGGCATGCCGATACAGCAGCCGCAGGTCGGCCGCGGGCACATCCTGCAGCAGATGCAGGCCACCGCGGCGCAGCCACGGCCGGAAGCGCTCGAGGATCGTGTCGTGATCCCAGCCCAGCGCGCCCACGCAGACCAGCTGCAAGTCGGCGTGGCCTGCGGATCGGATCAGCTCCCAGGCGTCCAGCAGGGCAGCGTGGTTCTTGCGGGGCTCGATCGTCGAGACCATCAGCAGGTAGCGCACGGTGGAACCGGGCACAGAAACCAGCTCCGCCCCGCCGTCATGAGGAGCATGCCGGTTCCTGCGGCTCCAGATGATCTCGGCGATCCGGTCCGCCGGCTCCTCGGCACCGTGGAAGTGGTGCGAGATCATGTTCGGGATCGTGATGGTGCGCGGTTCGACGGCCGGCAGCACAGACAGCAGGTCCTGGCGCGTTGCCTCGGACACGCAAGCGAACCAGGCACCGTCAGCGGCGTTGCGACGCAGTGCCTGCAGGTGCATGGTGCGGTGGTAGCCCCGGTGCTTGACCGTGTGTGGCATCAGCAGCGGAATGGCGTCGTGGTAGCGCACAACCAGACGGGTGCGCCCGGAAGGCCGGCCGGGGTACGGGGTCTCAACGAGCAGCACGTCATGGCCGCTGGTGTCGAGCCGCGGGTACAGCGAATGGCCGAGGTAGCCGCTGGCGACACCGATCGCATTGACGACGGACCAGGGCCAACGCATGACGCGGAACTCGCCTCGCATGACGATCGCGAAATCCTCCGGCGGCAGCGACTTGGCGAACAGGCCTCGCCAGACGAAGTCCTCGAAGCTCGCAGGCAGGAAAGCCGTCAGCGTTTCGCTTCCCCCCAGGGCGGACCGGATCACCGAGCTCGCCGGGCCGAGCCACTTCAGCATCCGCTTGCGCCAATGCTCAAGCCGGTGCGATGCGGCCCCCTGCTGCAGCGACACCACGACACGGGACAGGCGATCGACTCGGTCCTTTGACTCGATCCCGCCTTCATCGAGGCGGCCGTTGCGCAGCGGCAGGCCCTTCTCGAGCACGAGGTTGCCGCTCTGGAGCAGGCCGATGACCTCAATGCCCTCCAGACCGCTGAGCCCGCGGAACAGTAAGCGCGTTTCCTGCGGGATGCCGCTGTGGCCGTCGAGGGCTGGCCGCATCTCCAGCAACACCCGCAGGTTCTGGCCGGGTGCTGCACTCATGCGGGCAGCCCACCATAGAACCCATAGGCGGCCTTCACGCTCGGGAAGTGGTACAGCTTGCCCTCGTGCAGCACGCAGGCCGACTTGCAGTACTTGCGGATCACGTCGGCGTCATGCGAGACGAGGATGAAGGCCCGATCGCGCCGCTTCTTGAAGAGTTCGATGTGGCAGCGTTCATGGAAACGGGCATCGCCGACGACCATGGCTTCGTCGATCAGGAAGCAGTCGAACTCGATGGCCATCGACAAGGCGAAGGCCAACCGCGTCAGCATGCCCGTCGAATAGTGGGACACCGGCTCGCGCAGATACACACCAAGCTCGGTGAACTCCTCGACGAACGGAACGAGCGGCCGATGGTCGACGTTGTACACACGGCAGATGAACTTCAGGTTGTCCATGCCGGTGAGATGCCCCTGGAATGCGCCGCCAAAGGCCAGTGGCCAGGACACGCTCATGCCGCGGACTATGCGGCCCTCGCTCGGGCGCTCGGCACCGCTGAGCAGGCGGATCAGCGTGGACTTGCCCGCGCCGTTGCGGCCGAGGATTCCGACGTTGCGGCCCCGCTCGAGCCTGAGGTTGACGTGGTCAAGGACACGCCGACGCCCCTGCCGCGTCTGGTAATCCTTGCAGACGTCGAGGATCTCGATCACTCGGCCTCCACGCGCCGGGATGCCATCGTCGTCAAGACCAGCCCGAAGAACAGCAGCACCAGATTGCAGACCGCCATGTATCCGATGTCGTAGTGCGTGGGCACGACGTTGCCGAAATAGCCTTCGCGCAGCATCTCCACGCCATGCACCATGGGCAGCAGCAGCACGATGTCGCGCGCAGCCGGCGAGAGCCAGTCGACCATGAACGCTGCCCCGGACAGCGGGAACAACAGGTAGGACATCGGGGACCACAGGCGCTTGACGAGCTCGCTGAAGGTCGCGGCGGCCCCCACCAGCAGAGCAAGCGCGCCGCCGAACCAGGCCAGCATCAGCCAGCCGCCGACGACCAGCAGGGCGTCCACGGGCGGCTGCATCATCTCGATAGCGGTGAAGAACACGGCCAGCACTAGGAACGAGGCCGACGCGCCAATCACCTCCAGCCAGATGCGGGCTGCGAAGACATCGATGGGCTGCACGTTGCGGTGGTAGAGCAGGTTCAGGTTCGACTGGATGGCGTGCGTACAGTGGCTCACCGCGTTACGCCACATCAACACCGAGGAGTAGCCGGTGATGGCGAAAGCCACGATCGGAATGCCAGAACCGTGGTTCAACTGCGCTGCCGACCAGAGTGCCGTCACACCCAGCGTGAACAGCATGGGTTCTCCGATCAGCCAGAGCACGCCCAGGTTGCGGCGGCCGAAGCGCGTGATGACTTCGCGCAGCAGCAGCGCCCAGATGACGCGGCCCTGGACGCGCAGCGAGTTGCGCAGCGAAGGGGCGGATACACCGACAGGCATAGACGTTCAGTCGCTGTGCTCGCGGACACTGGCCAGCACCAGGCTCGCCACGCCCCAGACGACGAGCCCGATCGCGAGCACCATCAGCACACCGCGGGAGCGCCGCGGTTCCACAGCCACGTCAGGCAGGTTCGGCTGCACCAATCGCTCCAGGTACAGCTGCTTGCGGGCGGCCTCGTTGCGCGCGCTGTCCAGCGCGGCCAGCGCCGCCGAGAGCTGGCGCTCGGCAAAGCCCCGCTCAAGCACCAGGCGGTCGAACTCCGGTGATTTGGTCGCCAGCGACCCCCCCTGGCCCAGCACCTTGGCGTTCTCGGTCTCGATGGTGCGCTTCAGGCTCGCGATCTGCGTAGCCAGATAGGGCACCTGGGGGTTGTCGGGCGACACCCGGCGCAACTGGGCGAGCTGCGCCTCCGCGGCGATCAGTTCGTCCTGCAGCCTGACCACGGTCTGCAGCTGCAGCGCACTCTGGGCTGTGGGGTCGAAGACGGATCTGCCGGAGCGGAAGCTCGACAAGGCCTTGGCGGCGGCGGCGGCCTTGGCCTCGGCGGTACGGACCTCGCTCTCGGCCGTCTGGATCAGGTCCTGGCGGCTACGCGTGTTGAGGTTGTTGACCAGCCGCTCGCCCATCTGCAGCAGCAGGTCGTTGATGCGCTGGGCGTCCTGCGCGGTGTAGGCACGAACCTTGAGCGTCGAGATCGACGACACGGTGTCGTACTCGATCAGGACGTGGTTCTGGTAGTAGCGGTGGAAGGCCTCGAAACTGGCATCGCCATCGAGCCCCGGGAAGCGGTTGAAGATGTCGATCGTCTGGTCCGCATAGCGCGATCGCATACCGAGCTTGCCCTCGAGCTCGAGCAGCGCGTCTCGCGACTTGATGAAGTCGTGCACCGAGTAGGTGTCGTCCTGTGAGCGCGAGAAGACGGTCCCCTGCAGCAGCGCGCCCAGGCCCGTGGGGTTGGCCCGCTGCGGATTGCGGACCACGAAGCGCGACTCCGAGATGTAGCGGTCCGAGGCGATGACCCCGAAGTAGAGCGCCGCCAGCAAAGTGGGCAGCAATACGGTGACGCAGAACACCGCGTCCAGCCGCGTGATCCACCGCCGCTTCGGCGGGGGTTCCTGCACTTGCGGCAGTGTGGGCAGTGCCGCCGTGGGGGGCGCCGGCGGGGAAGCTGGGACGACCTCAACAGGCGAAGTCATTCTCGAGCAATGGCTGCTGTTTGACGACGCGATCAAGCGCCACGAGCTGCTCCAGCAGCGCCTTCATGTGCTTCAGCGGCACGGCGTTCGGGCCGTCGCTCAGCGCGTTGGCGGGGTCGGGGTGCGTCTCCATGAACACACCCGCCACGCCCACGGCGATGGCCGCGCGCGACAGAACCGGCACGAACTCGCGCTGCCCGCCCGAGCTGGTGCCCTGGCCGCCCGGCAGCTGCACGCTGTGGGTGGCATCGAAGACCACCGGCGCGCCCGTCTCGCGCATCATGGCTAGGCTGCGCATGTCGGAGACGAGGTTGTTGTAGCCGAAGCTCACACCGCGCTCGCAGGCCATGAACACGTCGTCGGGCAGGCCCTTCTCGCGCGCAGCAGCCCGCGCCTTGTCGATGACGTTCTTCATGTCGTGCGGCGCGAGGAACTGGCCTTTCTTGATGTTCGCCGGCTTGCCGCTTTGCGCCACGGCGCGGATGAAGTCGGTCTGCCGGCACAGGAAGGCCGGCGTCTGCAGCACGTCGACGACCGCGGCCACTTGCGCGATCTGGCTCTCGTCGTGCACGTCGGTGAGGATGGGCACGTTCAGTTCGCGCTTGACCTTGGCCAGGATCTCCAGGCCACGTTCCATGCCGGGGCCGCGGAAGCTGGCGCCGCTGCTGCGGTTCGCTTTGTCGTAGCTGCTCTTGAAGATGAACGGGATACCCAGCGCGGAGGTGATTTCCTTCAGCCGGCCAGCCACGTCCATCTGTAGTTGCTCGCTCTCGACGACGCAGGGGCCGCTGATGAGGAAAAACGGTCGGTCGATGCCGACCTTGAAGCCGCACAGCTGCATCGGAACTCTCTCCAGGCTAGATGACCTTCGCACGCAACAGGGCGTTGGTGTTCAGCGCTCCTACGAACCGCCGCTCGCCATCGACCACCAGCACGCTGGTCACCTTGTGCGTTTCCATCAGCTCGGCAGCCTCGACTGCCAGAGCGTCAGCTCCAATCGTACGCGGTTCGGGGCCCATCACGTCCCGGGCCGTCAGGCCGCGCAGGTCGGCCCCGGCCTCGATCAGGCGGCGAAGGTCGCCGTCGGTGAACACGCCCACCACGCGTTGCTGCTCATCGACGACTGCCGCGATGCCCATGCCGCCACGCGACATGGTCTTCAGCAACTCGGGCAGAGGCGTGTCGGCCAAGGCCTGCGGCGCGACGGCCTGCTGCGACAGCAGGTCCTGCACGTGAACGAGCAGGCGCCGACCGAGGGAGCCGCCCGGGTGCGAGCGTGCAAAGTCCTCCTTGCCGAAGCCGCGCGCGTCGAGCAGGGCCACGGCCAATGCGTCACCCAGCGCCAGTTGCGCGGTCGTGCTGGCCGTGGGCGCCAGGTTCAGTGGGCAGGCCTCCTGAGACACGCCGCTGTCCAGCACCACGTCGGCGTGGCGGGCCAGCGAGGAGTCGACACGGCCGCTCATCGCGACCAGCGGCACGCCGATGCGCCGGATGACGGGCAGGATGGCCAGCAGCTCGTCGCTCTCGCCAGAGTTGGAGATCGCGAGCACTACATCGCGCCGCGTGACCATGCCCAAGTCGCCGTGGCTGGCCTCGGCAGGGTGCACGAACATGGCAGGCGTGCCGGTGGATGCCAGCGTCGCGGCGATCTTGCGGCCGATGTGGCCGCTCTTGCCCATGCCCATCACGACCACGCGCCCGCTGCAGGCCAGCACCAGCTCCACGGCCTGGATGAAGCTGGCTCCGATCTTCGACTCCAGGCCGGTGACGGCCGCGGCCTCGATGGCCAGCGCTTCGCGGGCGAGCGAGACGATTCGCTCGCGGTCGACGGCGCTGGCGGGGGTGTCTCTCTCGTTCATGGTGTGGTCAGTCTCTGGTACAGGTCGAGGGTCGCCGCCGTCATGGCGGCAGAGGTGAAATTGTGCAGATAACGCTGACGCGCGGCCGACCCCATGGCCTGGCGCCCCGGCCCGTCGTCCAGCACGCGCCGGATCGCTGCGCCCAACGCCTCGGAGTCGCCCGGCGCAACGTTGTAGCCCGTCAGGCCGTGCTGGTTGACCCAGGGCACGCCCGAGCCTGCGATGTCGCTGGCGATCACGGGCTTGCCGTGCACCATCGCCTCGAGCATGGCCACGCCGTAGGCCTCGGCACGCACCGTGGACGGCATGCAGAACACGTCGCAGGCCTCGAAGTGATCGGCCAGTTCATGGTCCGGGACGTGGCCGACCAGCTGCACCCGGCCCGCCAGGCCCTCGCGGGCGATGCGGCTGCGCAGCGGCTCGGCCATCTCGCCGACGCCGCCGATCAGCACCACGGTGTCGTCCGCCAGCCGCGCAGCGGCAGAGACGAGGTGATCGAAGCCCTTGTAGTACGTCATGCGCCCGAGCGCGAAGACGATACGGCGGCCACGCACGCTGCGGCGGATCTCCTGCACCCGGGCTGGGTTCACGAGTGGGCGGTCATCGCTGATGCCGATGGGGATCACGTGCACCTTGTGTTGCCAGGGCTGCAGCGCGGGAGACGAGTCGGCATACGGCTGGCTCGTGGCGACCACGGCATCGGCGCGGCGCAACAGCCAGTCCTGCAAGGGGCCGTACAGCTTCATGGCCCGGCGCTGGCGCACGACGTCGCTGTGCCAGTGCAGCACCAGGCGGCCGGTGGGCCTGCCCAGCAGGCAGGCCATGCCAGCCAGCGGGTCGGGCAAGTGCACGTGCACGATGTCGTAGGCACCGCGCAGGCGCGCCAGGTGCCAGGGCATCGACGGCGCCATGCTGGTGGACAGCAGGCGGCCCAGCGAGCCGGCGCGGATGATGTCGTAGCCGGCTTCGGCCCGCGAGCGCTCGCCCGGCCAGCGGTGGAACGAGCACAGCACGTCCGTTCGATGCCCCGCGCGGTTGAGCCCCTCGGTCAGCTCCCAGGCGGCCGATTCGATGCCGCCGAGCACCGGCGGGTAGAACTTGGAGACCTGCAGGATCCTCATGCGGCCCCCGGCAGCACCGCCGCCACCAGTTGCCGCGCGGTGCAGGCCCACCGGGCATCACCCAAGCTGCGCTGGCCCGATGCGACCAGCGCAACGCGCCAGGTCTCGTCGTCCACCAGCCGGCGCAACGCCGGCGCCCACGCCGCGGCATCGTCGACCGGCCATGCGGCCACGTCGTCGCCGAACAGCTCCGGCAGTGCCGTGGCTCGAGTGGCCATCACGGCACAGCCTTCGTGCAGCGCCTCGGCCGCGGGCAGGCAGAAGCCCTCGTGGCGAGACGGCACCAGCAGCGCCAGCGCCGCGCCGTAAAGCGCCTTCAGGTCGCCGTCGTCGACCACACCGGCTTCGATCCAGCCGGGCGGGAGGGTCAATTCGGGCGCAGACGCGAACACGCCGGCGCTGCCCCCGCCCACGCTGACCAGCGGCACCTCGGGCCCCAGCCCGCTTCGGGCGTAGGCCTCGGCCAGCATGGGCAGGTTCTTCGCGGGGCTGCGGCTGCCGACTGTCAGCAGGAATCGTTGGCCCTGCAGGCCCAGCCGCCGCAGTACCTGAGGGTGCGGCTCGACGCCGTCGAGGTGGTCGGCCCCGTTACGCAGCACGGTGATGCGGCTGCGGCCCAGCACCTGGGACAGTCGCCGCCCAGAGAACGCCGACACCGTGAACAGCACGTCGGCACGCCGGGCCAGCCGCTGGAACAGCGCGCGGTACCAGAGGCGGAACCCGGTGGTGTAGGCCTCGGGCACGTCCCACAGGGCCGCGTCGTGCAGCATCGCCGCGCAGCGGCCTGAGAACCACGGCGCCGAGCCCGCCAGGCTGAGCAAGAGCCCCCCCCGCGCGGCCCAGGGCAGCTCGGCCTGCTCCCACAGGTGCAGCGGCAGGCCAGCCGGGCCCACGCGACGCCAGACCATGCGGCGCAAGCCGGGGTTGCGCGCCTGCGGCGGCGCCAGCACCACGAAGCGTTCGGCCGGCAGCGCCGGGTCGGCGTCGATGGCGGCCAGCAGCGCCTGGGCGACCCGCTGCACGCCCGTGGTCCGCTGGGCAAGGAACTTGCCATTCACGAACACCGTGGCGTCCCGGTTCGGGGCTGGTGTCGGGTGGGCGGAGACGGCATTCGGGTGCATCGGGGTGCGGGTTGTATCAGCCCGGAGTGCCCGCAGGGGCGGCAGAGCCCTTCGGCCGGTGGACTAAACTGACCCCAAGATGGTGCACGCATCGCACCAGCGGGCCCGCGCCGCGCACCCAGGCTTCGCCCATGCTCACCCACCTCCAGCGCCTCGAAGCCGAGAGCATCCACATCCTGCGCGAGGTGGTGGCCGAGTGCGAGCGCCCGGTGATGCTCTACAGCATCGGCAAGGACAGTGCGACCATGCTGCACCTGGCGCGCAAGGCCTTCCACCCCGGCCCGCTGCCCTTCCCGCTGCTGCACGTGGACACGACCTGGAAGTTCCGCGACATGTACGCGCTGCGCGACGAGGTGGCCGCCCTGCCCGGCGTGCGGCTGCTGGTGCACCGCAACCCCGAGGCACTCGCCACCGGCATCAACCCCTTCGACCACGGCTCGGCACTGCACACCGATGTCTGGAAGACCCAGGGCCTGAAGCAGGCGCTCGATGCCCACGGCTTCGATGCCGCCTTCGGCGGCGGCCGGCGCGACGAGGAAAAGAGCCGCGCCAAGGAGCGCATCTTCTCGTTCCGCACCGCCGCCCACGCCTGGGACCCCAAGAACCAGCGGCCCGAGCTGTGGAACCTGTACAACGGCCTGAAGCGGCCCGGCGAGTCGATCCGCGTGTTCCCGATCAGCAACTGGACCGAGCTCGACGTCTGGCAGTACATCCACCTCGAGCAGATCCCGGTGGTGCCGCTGTACTTTGCCGCGCCGCGGCCGGTGGTGCGGCGCGGCGGCACCTGGATCATGGTCGACGACGATCGCATGCGGCTCGAACCCGGCGAGGTGCCCCAGACGCGGCGGGTGCGCTTCCGCACGCTGGGCTGCTATCCGCTGTCGGGCGCGGTCGAGTCCGAGGCCGCCACGGTGCCCGAGGTCATCGAGGAGATGCTCGCCACGCGCAGCTCCGAGCGCCAGGGCCGCCTGATCGACCACGACGGCGCCGCCTCGATGGAGCGCAAGAAGCAGGAGGGCTACTTCTGATGGCCCACCCCACATGAGTCACCGATTCGACCCCGCCACCGAATCGATCGAGCAGTTCCTCGCCCGCCACGAGAAGAAGACGCTGCTGCGCTTCATCACCTGCGGCTCGGTCGACGACGGCAAGAGCACGCTCATCGGCAGACTTCTGTTCGAAAGCGGATTGGTGTTCGACGACCAGCTGGCGGCCGTGGAGCGCGACAGCGCCCGCTGGGGCACGCAGGGCGCGCGGCCCGACCTGGCGCTGCTCGTCGACGGCCTGGCCGCCGAGCGCGAGCAGGGCATCACCATCGACGTCGCCTACCGCTTCTTCAGCACCGAGCGGCGCAAGTTCATCGTCGCCGACACGCCCGGGCACGAGCAGTACACGCGCAACATGGTCACCGGCGCGAGCACGGCCGACCTGGCGGTGATCCTGGTCGACGCGCGCAAGGGCGTGCTGACACAGACACGCCGTCACACCCGGCTGGTGGCGCTGCTGGGCGTGCCGCAGGCGGTACTGGCCGTCAACAAGATGGACCTCGTCGACTGGGACGAGGCGCGCTTCGCCGCCATCGTGGCCGAGTGGCGCGCGCTGGCCGAGAGCCTGGGCCTGCCGGCGACGGTGGCCATCCCGATGTCGGCGCTGGAGGGCGACAACGTCATCAGCGCCAGCACCCGCATGCCCTGGTATGGCGGCCTGCCGCTGCTCGAACACCTCGAGACCTGCGCAGTAGACGAAGGCCCGCGCCAGCGCGGCCCGCTGCGCCTGCCGGTGCAGTGGGTGAACCGCCCGAACGCCGACTTCCGCGGCTTCAGCGGCCTGCTGGCCGGCGGCCGCGTGCGGCCCGGCGATGCCGTGCGTGTGCTGCCCGCCGGGCGGCCCAGCACCGTGGCGCGTGTCATCGTCGGCTGGGGCGACGTGCCCGAGGCCGTGGCCGGCCAGTCCGTCACGCTGACGCTGGCCGACGAGGTGGACTGCTCGCGCGGCACGCTGATCTGCAGCGCCACCGAGCCCGCCCAGGTGGCCGACCAGTTCGAGTGCACGCTGGTGTGGATGGACGCCGAGCCGCTGCTGCCGGGCAGGCCCTTCCTGCTGAAGATCGGTGCGCGCACGGTGGGGGCCAGCGTCAGCACCATCAAGTACACCGTCAACGTCAACAGCGGCGAGCACCTGGCGGCGACGACGCTGGAGCTCAACGCCATCGGTGTGTGCACGCTCGCGCTCGACCGCCCTGTGGCCTTCGATCCGTACGCCAGCAACCGCGACACCGGCGGCTTCATCCTCATCGACCGCATGAGCTTCGCCACCGCCGGCGCCGGCATGCTGCACTTCGCGCTGCGGCGCTCGCAGAACCTGCACCTGCAGGGCTACGACGTCGACCGTGCCGCCCGCGCGGCCCTGCTGGGCCAGCAGCCGGCGGTGGTGTGGCTCACGGGGCTGTCGGGCGCGGGCAAGAGCACTCTGGCCAACGCGCTGGCGCAGCGGCTGCACACCGCCGGCCGCGCGGCCTACGTGCTGGACGGCGACAACCTGCGCCACGGCCTGAACCGCGACCTCGGCTTCACCGACGCCGACCGCGTGGAGAACATCCGCCGCGTGGCCGAGGTGGCGCGGCTGATGGCCGACGCCGGCCTCATCGTCATCACCGCCTTCATCTCGCCCTTCCGCAGCGAACGCGCGCTGGCGCGCAGCCGCATGGACGGCATCGCCTTCGTCGAGGTGCACGTCGACACCCCGCTGGCCGTGGCCGAGCAGCGCGATCCGAAAGGCCTGTACGCCAAGGCGCGGCGCGGCGAGCTGCCGAACTTCACCGGCATCGACTCGCCCTACGAGGCGCCCGAGTCCCCGGAGTTGAGCATCGACACCAGCGCCGAGCCGGTCGACGCCGCCGCTCAGCGGGTGCTCGAGTGGCTGCGCGCGCAAGGCATCGTGCCGGCCTGATCCGGCCTGATCCGGCCCGACGGGCGCGCGCCGACCCGCTGCGCTAGGGTGCGGGCGGGCGGTACTCGGGCACCCAGCCGCGCAGCAGCGCCCGCGCGGCCGTGTCGTCGCTGCCCACGGCCTCGGTGCGGGCGATCCAGGCGGCCAGCGCCGCGGCGTCGTCAACATCGTCGCCGCCCGCCGCGATGCGCGCCACACGCAGCCGTTGCACCGTCGTCGGCAGCGTGGCCTCGGTGTCGGCCAGCAGTTCCTCGTACAGCTTCTCGCCCGGCCGCAGGCCGGTGAACTCGATGGCGATCTCGTCGGTGGTGTGGCCCGACAGGCGGATGAGGTCGCGCGCCAGGTCGACGATGCGCACCGGCTCGCCCATGTCCAGCACCATCACCTGCCCGCTCTCGCCCACGGCGGCGGCCTGCAGCACCAGGCGCGCAGCCTCGGGGATGGTCATGAAGTAGCGAATGATGTCGGGGTGCGTCACGGTGACGGGCCCGCCGCGCGCGATCTGCTCCTTGAAGCGCGGGATCACGCTGCCGCTGGAGCCGAGCACGTTGCCGAAGCGCACGGCCATGAAGCGCGTGCCGGCATGGCGCGCGGCCAGTGCCGTGATCACCTGCTCGGCGGCGCGCTTGCTGGCGCCCATGACGTTGGTCGGGTTCACGGCCTTGTCGGTGCTGATGAGCACGAAGCGCTCCACGCCGGCCAGGGCCGCGGCCTCGGCGGTGCGGCAGGTGCCCAGCACGTTGTTGGCCAGCGCCGCCGCGGCATTGGCGCCTTCCATCAGCGGCACGTGCTTGTAGGCCGCGGCGTGGAACACCACCGCCGGCCGCCAGCGCGCGCACAGGGCCTGCATCCAGGCGGCGTCCTTCACGTCGCCGATCAGCGGCTCCAGGGCCACGTGGGGGAAGGCCGCGGCCAACTCCTGCTCGATCGTGTAGAGGTTGAACTCCGACAGCTCCAGCAGCACCAGCCGCGCCGGCCCGAAACGCGCCACCTGGCGGCACAGCTCGCTGCCGATGCTGCCGCCGGCCCCGGTGACGAGCACGACGCGGCCGCGCAGCGTGGCGGCCACGCCGGCGTCGTCGAGCACCACGGGCTCGCGGCCGAGCAGGTCGTCGGGCTCGATGTCGCGCAGGCGCTCGATGCGCGCGGTACCCGTGCGCAGCTCGTCCGCACTCGGCACCGTGAGCACCGGCAGCCCGGTGGCGGCGGCCAGGTCGAGCGCGCGCCGGCGCTGCGCCCGCGTGGCCGAGGGCATGGCCACGACGACGTGGGTGGCCGCGCTGGCATCGCTGTGTTGGCTGCCGGCGCCGGCCAGGCGCGGCAGCATCTCCAGCGGCCCCAGCACGGGCACGCCGGCCACCACGGCGCCTTGTTTGCCGGCGTCGTCGTCGAGCAGGCCCAGCACCACCCAGCCCTGTGCGCGCAGGCCGGCCAGCAACAGCCGTGCCGCCGCGCCCGCACCCAGCACGACGGCGCGCCGCACCTCGCCGCCCTGCCCCGCGATGCGGCTGCGCAGGTGCTCGTAGACCATGCGGTAGAGCAGGCGCACCAGGGCCAGCCCCATCAGCGTGACGATGGGGTGCAGCGCCAGCACCGAGCGCGGGATCTTCACCAGGCCCAAGGCGATGATCACGCCCGCGCTCACGCCACCCGCCAGCATGCAGGCCAGCGCAAAGCGCTGCACCTCGCCGAAGCCCGAAAAGCGCCAAAGGCCCTTGGGCACGCCCAGCAACGAGAAGGCTGCCGCGTAGACCGCCACCACGCCCGCCAGCACGAGCACGTCGTAGTCGGCGCGCGCCGCGAACCAGCGCTCGAAGCCGAGCCGGAACAGGTAAGTGGCGTTCCAGCACACGACGACCACCAGCGCATCGACCAACAGCGTCAGCGGCTCGCGCCGGCGGCGCAGCCGCGCCAGCAGCAGGTCGAGCCGATGCCAGGGGCCGAGCGCGGACATCGACTCGGGGCTCGGCGTCATGACCGGGCCCGGGCCTTGCCCAGCAGCGCGCGCGCCGTGCGCGCCAGCACCGCGATGTCGCTGGCCAGCGTGGCGCGCTCGGCGTAGGCCGCGGCGGCTTGCAGCTTGGCCGGCAGGATGCGCTCGACGTACTCGCGCTCGGGGTCGGCCGCGGCGGCCAGCAGCGCGGCCTCGTCGATGTAGGCCAGCGAAGCCGGATCGGTGAGCCCCGGCCGCACGGCCAGCGCACGATCGCGCAGGCCCGGCGGGTACAGCGCCACGTAGCGCGGCACCTCGGGGCGCGGGCCGACCAGGCTCATGTCGCCGGCCAGCACGTCGAGCAGCTGCGGCAGCTCGTCCAGCCGCGTGCGCCGCAGCCAGCGGCCGGCGCGCGTGATGCGGGCGTCGTCGCCCACCGTCAGCGCCAGGCCGCCGGCGCCGTGGCGCATGGTGCGGAACTTGTGAATGGCAAAAGGCACGCCGTGCCGTCCCACGCGCTGCTGGCGAAAGAACACCGGCCCCGCTGAATCGAACTTGATCCAGGCCGCCACCGCCAGCATCGGCAGGGCCAGCAGCAGCAAGGCGGCCAGGCTCACGAGGATGTCGAACAGCCGCTTGGCCATCGTGTCATCGCACCGCCGCCGGGGTGACGGCGCCGCGCACCGCCGCGATCACGCGATCGACATCGCCGTCGCTCATGCGGCTGAACAGCGGAATGCTCAGCATGCGTTCATACGCGTGCTGGCTGTGCGGGAACATCGCCGGCTGCAGGCCGTAGCGTTCGCGCCAATAGGGGTGCAGGTGGAGCGGGATGTAGTGCACGCTGCAGCCGATGCCGGCGGCAAAGAGGCGCTCGATCAGCGTGTCGCGGCCGATGGGGGCGTCGTCAGCCAGGCGCAGCACGTAGAGGTGCCAGGCGTGGGTATCGCCGGGCCGCGCGCGCGGTGGCGTGATCAGCGGCAGCTCGGCGAAGGCCGCGTCGTAGGCCGCGGCGATGGCCTCGCGGCGTGCGCGGAAGGCCTCGGCGCGCTTCAACTGCTGCAGGCCCAGCGCCGCGGCGATGTCGGTGAGGTTGTACTTGTAGCCCGGGGCCACGATCTCGTAGTACCAGCTCGGCACCTTGGCGGTGAAGCGGTCGAAGGCGTCGCGGTTCATGCCGTGCAGGCGCATCACCTTGGCGCGGGCGGCGAGCGCGGCATCGCGCGTGACGAGCATGCCGCCCTCGCCGGTGGTGATGGTCTTGTTGGCGTAGAAGCTGAAGACCGTGGCCTCGCTCGCCAGCGTGCCCACGAGGCGGCCGCCGCAGGTGGTGGGCAGCGCGTGCGCGGCGTCTTCGATCACCTTCAGGCCGTGGCGGTGCGCCAGCGCGTGGATGGCGTCCATGTCGGCGGCCAGGCCGGCAAAGTGCACCGGCATGAGGGCCTTCGTACGCGGCGTGATCGCGGCTTCGATGGCGGCCACATCGATGTTCAGCGTGGCCGGGTCCACGTCCACCAGCTTCACGTCGGCGCCGAGGTAGCGCACCACCTCGGCGGTGGCGGTGAAGGTGTGGGTGGTGGTGATGACCTCGTCGCCGGGGCCGATGCCCACGGCCTCGGCCGCCAGGTGCAGGCCGGCGGTGGCGCTGTTGACGGCGATGCAGTGCAGTGTCTCGTCGCCCAAGAAGGCCGCGAACTCGCGCTCGAAGCGCGCTGCCTTCGGCCCCGTGGTCACCCAGCCCGAGCGCAGTGTGTCCACGACCTCGGCGATCTCGGCTTCGCCGATGTCGGGCAGCGCAAAGGGCAGGAACGGCAGGTCGGTGTCAGACATCGGGTTTGGCGATCCACGCCAGACGGTGGGTGCGCAGCGGCGGCAGCGTGTTCAGCAGCGCCGGCAAGACCGGGTGCAGCCGCGCCGCACTGCGCGCCAACGGCGGCGCCAGCGTCACGCGGCGGCTGTCGATGGTAGCGGCCGGGAACAGGTGGCGGACCTCCGCCATCGGCATGCCCTGCACATCGGCATTGCGCGGGTTGTTGAAGGCGAAGTCGTACCAGATCACGGCGCCGCCCGGCTTGAGCCAGGCCCACATCCGGGCTGCCAGGCGGGTGCGGAAGCCGGCATCGAGCAGGCTGCTGAAGACGGTGGACTGCAGCACGAGGTCGAGGCTGCCGTGCTCCACGGGCAGGGCCATTGCGTCACCCGGCAGCAGCGTCACCGCGGCCGGCAGCCGCGCGCGGGCCGCCGCCACCCGATCGTGCAGCAGCTCGTTGGCCAGCAGACGGGCGGGGTCGAACCCGAGCGCGATCAGCTCCAGCAGATTGGCGCCACTGCCGCAGCCCACCTCGAGCAGACGCAACTCGGCGAGCGGCTGCCGCGCATGGCGCGCCAGCAGCGCCGCCAGCACGCGCTGGCGCTCGTGGCGGGCCTGCATGACCTCGGGGCGCAGCGGGTCGTACAGGCCTGACAGCGCGGCGCGGCGGGCGTAGCGCCCGGCCATGGCGTCGACGTCGTCGGGCGGCGGTGTCATCGGGGGCATCGGGCTGCGTTCACCGCGTCAGCCGCGTCATCGCCGCGCCAGCGCCGCGCCGCAGCACGACCATGTCGAGCAGCCCGCGGCCGAAGCCCAGGCCGTAGCCCAGCTGCATGCAGGCCGTCGCCCAGGCCACGCCCAGCGCCTGGCGCGGCGCAGCCACCAGACCGTTGGCCAGGGCCGCCGCGGCGTACAGCCCCAGCAGCGCCGCGAGGGCCGCCGCCGCAGCGGCCGACCACGGCGCGGCCAGCGCCAGCAGGCCCAGCAGCGCGACAAAGCCGAAGGGCAGCACGTGCCGCGGTGAGGCCGGAAGCCGGTGCTTGCGGATGACGGCCACCTTCCAGTAGCCGTACTGGTGAAACTGCCTGGCCAGCGCGGCATAGCTGTCGCGCGGCGTGTAGTGGCTGACGATGCGCGCGTCTTGCCAGACGCGCCCGCCCCCGCGCGTGATACGCAGGTTGAGCTCGTCGTCCTGGTTGCGCACGAGTCGCTCGTCGAAGCCGCCCAGCGCAATCAGCGTCTCGCGCTTCCAGGCGCCGAGGTAGACGGTGTCGACCTCGCCGCTGTAGGCCTCGCGCCGCGAGGCCGCGCCGCCGCTGCCGAAGCGGCTGCGGAAGGCCAGCGCGATGGCGCTGTCACCCACCGGCCGCCAGGCGCCGCCCACGCAATCGGCCCCGGTCTCGTCCAGCACCTGGGCGCACATCGCGATGTAGTCGGGGGCGTAGGTGGTGTGCACGTCCATGCGCACGAGCAGGTCGCCGCGGGCCACCGCCACGGCGGCGTTCAGCCCGGTGGAGACGATGCGCCGGGGGTTGTCGATGGCGGTCAGTCCGGGCTCGCGCGCCTGCCAGCGCAGCAGCTCGGCCCGGGTGCCATCGTCGCTGTCGCCGTCGGCGACGATCACCTCCAGCGAGCAGCCTGCGGGCAGGCGTTGCGCGAACACGGCCTGCAGAAAGTGCGGCAGGTGCGCGGCCTCGTTGCGGCAGGGGACGATGACGGAGACGCGCACGAGGCAGTTGAGCTTGGGGGCAGCACGCGTGTTCAGGGAGCCTGATTGTCTCGCAGCCTGCAGACCGAGGCAGCGACACCGCGCGTAGAGTCTGCGCCCTGCAACCCGCCGTGCCAGACCGACCTTGCGAATGACCGACCCGACCTCGAATGCCCTCTCTGCGTCGCCGCCCGGTTGCGCTGCCGTGCAGGCCGATGCCGTGCTGGCCGTGGTCGTGACCTACCACCCGCCGCCTGAACTCGCCGACCACCTGCGCGCCATCCGTGGTCAGGTCGGTGCGCTGGTGGTGGTGGACAACGGCTCGCCGGACTGGCAGCTCACCGAGGCGCTGTGCGCCGAAATCGGCGCGAGCTTCATCCGCAACCTGCGCAACGAAGGCATCGCGCGGGCGCTGAACCAAGGCGTCGAACAGGCACAGGCCGGTGGGTACGGTTGGCTGGCCATGTTCGACCAGGACAGTTCGCTTCCCGATGGCACGATCGTCGCGTTGGTGGCACTGGCGGCGCGCCACCCGCAAGCCGAGCGGGTGGGCATCGTCGCCACGAGCTTTCGCGACCGTCACCTGGGCCGGACCTACCATGACCCCGCCAACACCCTCGTCGACGGTCCCGACTGGCGCGAAGTGCGCACACTGATCACCTCGGGCAGTCTGGTGCGTGTCGACACGTTCACCCGCATGGGCGGATTCGACGAACGCCTGTTCATCGACTTCGTCGACCACGAACACTGCCTGCGCCTGCGCCGCGCAGGCTGGCTGCTGCTGCAGAGCAAGAGCATCTTTCTCGACCATGCCATCGGCAAGCTGAGCTCGCATCGGTTCCTGGGGCGCACCGTCCATTGCTCCAATCACTCGCCAGCGCGCCGCTACTACATCACGCGCAACCAACTGGAGTACTACCGGCGCTGCCTGTTCCATGAGCCCTATCTGGCTTTCTGGGGCTTCTCCAATCTCGTGATGCGCAGCGTGCTGGTCGTCCTGTACGAAGAACACAGGCCCGCCAAGGCGCGCGCCATTCTTCGCGGCCTGTGGCACTTCGCCATCCGGCGCTTCGGCGCTCTGTAGGCGGCCCCGAAGCCGCGGCTCGCGCCCGTCTTCAGCCTGGAGTGCGTCCCAGGTAGAAGAAGTCCGAGGTCGAGCTGTCCTGGCGGATCGGGACGAGGCCGACATGGTCCGTCATCCTGGCAATCAGCGCCGCATCGAAGATGTGGTGATGCAGGCCCCTGTGCACCAGGTTGTCGCGCGAGCGGCGCGTGAAGTTCTCGCGTCCGCCAGCCCAGGGGTCGCGATCCAGGTCGTGCAGCGCCAGCACCTCCTCGAGGTGGGTGAGGTCGTCTTCGCCCACACCCTGCATGTCGTCGTCGAGCAGATGCTCGAAGCGGGTCACCGGGCGACGATGGTCGAAGTTCGCCTGCGGGTTGGGCAGCACCAGCAGGAACACGCCACCCGGCTCGACCACCCGCATCCACTCGCGCAGCGCCTTCAGCGGGTTGGCGACGTGCTCCAGACAGTTCGAGGACAACAGGAACTGGTAGCGGCCGCTCTCGAGGCCCTCGAGCTGCGTCGCCTCGGCGATGAACTGCTGCCCGCGACGGCCGCGGTCGAACTCGAAGCGGCCGCCGGCGGTGATCTCGCCCTCCCACATCGTCGAAGTCGAGAAGTTCACGCCGTCCAGCGCGGCCACCACGGGGTACACCGGCAGAACGTCGCGGAACAACTGGCTGGGGCCGCCAACCTCGAGGCCCGACTTGCCGGTCAGCGCCTGCCGGTAGACCGCATGGTTCGGCAGCCGGTTCAGGCGCCGCCGCAGCCTGCGCAGCGCCAGCAGGGCCGGCTCAGGCACGAAACGCTTGAGGGTCTGCCGCAGGGTGCTCTCGCTCATGAGGTGTGCCTTGCCAAAGGATTCGGGATCGATTGTCCAGGGTGCCAGGGACCTGACCCGTGCCTACCGGCTCGCCGCCAGATAGAGGAACTCGCGCCGCCGCGGGCGCAGCCAGCCCAGCAGGGCCAGCCGCCAGACCGCACGACGCAAGGCCGGCGGCAGTGGCGGGTGCGCGTCGTGCGGCGGCAGGCCCGATGCGAGCGCATGGCTGGACTGCGCCAGCATGAAGGGCTCCGGCCACTGCGATGGCAGCCGGTGCGGGGCTGCGAAGCCGGCTTGCTGAAGAAGCCGCCGCAGGCCACGCTCGTTGAAGAGCACCAGGTGGCGTGGGGTTTCGAGCCCGCGCCAATGGCGGCCGAACAGCGCGTGCCCCCCGCTGTCGATGTTGGGCGTGGCGATCCACAGGCGCCCGCCGGGTTTCAGCAGCCGATGGCAATCGGCCAGCGCCGCGGCAGGGTCGTGCACGTGCTCGATCACATGGCTGAGCGTGATGAGATCGAAGCAGGCGGCCAGTCCGGCATAGGCCTCCAGACCGCCCTGGCGGATGAGCACGCCTCGGCTTTGGCCCACCCCCGCGGCCAGCGGGTCGGGGTCGACGCCCTCGACCCGCCATCCGCAGGCCTGCGCCTGCAGCAGGAAGCCCCCGTCGCCGCACCCCACATCCAGCAGCCTGCGGCCGCGGCCGGGGCCCGGCAGATGGCGATAGCGCACGTCGCTGATGTGGCGGTAGGGCAGCAGCAGCGAGTACACCCAGGCACCGGCCCTGGACGGCGTTCGATCGGCACCGTAACGCCGGTGCAGATAGGCATCTTCCAGGCGCTGCCGGATGCGGCCGCGCCACGACAGCGGCGCACGCGGCGGCGCGCTCGCATGGGTGTAGTAGCGCTCGTAGGCCTGTCCGATGGTGGCTCGGTCCGGACGGGGGTCGAGGTAGGCACACCCACAGGCGGCACAGCTCCAGAGGTTCCAGGCACCGGTGACCGCACCGAAGGTGTCGTCGGCCAAGTCGGCGTGCAGCAGTGTCCGCGCGGCGGCGCCGCACACCGGGCAGGCGCCCAGCGCTTCGTCCTGGATCACGAGGCACGCTCCCGGTGTACCAGTCGGCGCAGGTAGGGCCACAACACCCAGCCGGCGTATGCCCAGGCCAGCGCAAGCGCGGCCAGTCGCGCAGGGGCCGACTCGAGCATGGCACAGCCGGCCAAGGCGGCGAGGCCGACGAGCAGCCACAGGCTGTCGACCCTCACCTGGGGCGCCAAGGGCGCGTGCACGTGGCGGGCCAGCAGGTTCATCAGCAGGGTGTCCACCAGCACGCGCGCCACCCACGCGGCCGCGGTACCGGCAATGCCCCAGACCTGCGTCCACCAGGCCAGCAGCGCCAGGTACGGCAAGAGTTCGGCGAGGTGGGCCTTGGCGATCAAGTCAGCGCGCCCGGCACCCTGCAGGAAGGTGAAGGGCGTGTGCGCCAGCACGTTGACCCAGACGCCGACTGCCAGCCAGCGGGCGACGGGTGCCGCCTGCTGGGCAAAGTCACCATCGATCCAGGCCGCCAGCAGGTCTTCGGCGAACAGCACGAAGACCAGGCAGACCGCGAACAAGGCATGACGCAGCACCGTGGCCGCATCGGCGTACAACGCACGCGCTCGCTCGGGGTCACTGACGTAGGCCGTGGCCAGCGCCGGAAACAACACGCCGAGCAGGATGCCGGGGATGAAGTTCAGCTTGCCCAGCACCTCGTAGGGCGTGACGTACCACGCCACCGCCGCCGTGCCCAGCAGCGCGCCGACCAGGAAGCGGTCGAGGTAAGTCATCAGCGGCCCCACGACGTTGGTGATGGTCATCCACCCGCCATGGCCCAGCAGCAGCCGTGACAAGGCGGCCTCGGGCCGGGCGGGCCGCATGAGGCCGCGTCGAAGCAGGCCCAGGCGCCATGCGAACACCAAGACAGCCAAGCCGCGCGCGCCCAGCATCAGCACGCTGATCCAGACCAGGCTCGGCGAGATCAGCAAGGTCAGCAGTGGCCCGAGCGTGGTCACCAGGCTCAGCGGCAGCCGCACCATCGTCATGACGTCGAAACGCTGCAGCGCCATCAGCACGCCCGTCAACGCCGAGGTCACGAAGACCATCGGCAAGCCAAAGGCGAGCACGCGGAACGCCACCACCGCTTCGGGTGCCAAGGCCGGTGGCGTGCCGAGCCCCGAGACGAGGTAGGGCGCCGAGACCCACAACACCAGCGACGCCAGACAACCCAGTCCCAGCAGCCACCACAGCGCCGTCCACAGCAAGGGGTTGAGGTCCTGGTCGTCTTCGCGGCCCAGTCGCTCGGCCACGATCAGCGTCAGCGCCCGCCCGAGCCCCAGGTCGAACAGGCTGGCATAGCCCACCAGCGCCCACACGATGGTCAGCAAGCCGAAGCGATCAGTCCCCAGGCCCTTGATCAGCAAGGGCACCGCCAGCACCGCGGCAACCAGCGGCAGCAGCGTCCCCACGGCATTCCAGGCCAGGGAGCGCTTCAACACCCGCGCACTGAGAAGGTCTTGCGTCACGCTCGGGACCCGTGCGGGGATGACTGAAAACGGGCGCGGACGGCGTTGAGGCAGGCCAGCATCTCATCGACGCTGTGCGTCCATTCGTACTGCTGCTGCACACGCGCGCGCCCGGCGTCGCCGAAGGCCCGGCGCAAGTCGGCGTCGACCACCAGTCGCTCCAGGGCCGCGGCAAGTGCGGTGGGGTCGTCACGCGGCACCACCAGCCCCGTCACGCCATCGGCCACCACCTCGGGCAGGCCGCCCACGTCGCTCACGACCACCGGCAGCGCACAGGCAGACGCCTCCAGCACGGCCACGCCGAAGCTCTCGCTGTCGAGGCGGCTCGCGGCGACGTAGATGTCCATCTGGTGCAGCCAGTGCGGCACCTCGGCATGCGGCACCGGCCCGGCGAAGCGCACCTGCGCGTCGATGCCCAGCGAGCGGGCCAGCGCCTCAAGTTCGGCGCGCTGCGGCCCGCCGCCGACGATCAGCAGCGACAGCGCCCGCGGGCCGGCCGCCAGCAGCCGTGCAAAGGCCCTCAGCAGCACGTCGATGCCGTACTTGGGCGCCAGCGTCTTGACGGTGCCGATGACGAGCGGCCCTTCGCGCCGGGCCGTCGGCTGGGGTGCAAAACGCGCGGTGTCGATGCCGAAGGGCGTGACGGCCAACTCGATCGGCCCCGGCAGCAGGCGGCGCACCTGCTGCGCCATCGCCTCGCTGGTGGACGCGATGGCATCGGCCTGGCGCAGGTTGCGGCGCAGCCACCAGCCCTTCAGGCGGCCTTCGTAGGGGAAGTCGTAGACATCGCTGCCCCACACCGACAGCAGCCAGGGGCGGAACCCGGCCAGTGCCGCCGTGGTGCCGTAGCCGCTGGCGTAGTGGGCATTCATCAGCGCCGGCTTCTCGGCGCGCAGCAACCGCCGCAGGGCCGGCACGTTGAGAAAGTAGCCGGCCGTGCCCGTGTGCGGCAGGGTCACCACACGCAAGCCGGGCGGCAGCCGCCAGTCGGGATCGGGGTGCTGGGTCGCCAGCACGACCTCGATGCCGCGCGCCGCCAGGGCCTCGGCCCAGCGCCGGGTGTGCACCACGCTGGCCGGCGCCAGCATCAGGAGCTTGCCCAGAGGCGGCGGCGATGCCGAGCCCGCCATCACCAGCGGCCCGCCATCACGGCTTCGAAGTCGGCCCGCGCCACGCCGTCCATGGTGGCCGCGCGGGCGAGAAGACGGCGCGCGAAGCCGGGCAAGCCGGGCATGGGCACGGTGCCGCTGCGCCACAGCAGCAGGGCGATGTAGGGCAGGTAGGCCGCGCTCCACAGCCGCCAGCGCCACGGGCCCAGGCGCAGCCGCATGTGGATGAAGCGGTTGAGGTAGTAGACGAAGGCGCGCGAGGAGTGGGAAGAACGCGCCCCGGTGCGCGTGCCCGAAGCCGCATCGAAGGACGCGCTGACCTTGTGCTGCACCACGGCCGCCGTCACGCACACGGCGTGCCGGCCTTGATCGCGCATCCACAGGCCGAGTTCGAAGTCTTCTTCGCCGAAGAAGAAACGCTCGCTGAAGCCGGCCCGGGCGCGGAACTCGGCCGTCCGCACCACGACGCAGCAGCCGGTGAAGAAGCTGCATCGGATCTCGCCCCGGCTCGCGCCCTCCGCCCGTGGCCGGCCGGCCAGGTGGTAGCGCCGCAGGCCCACGGGCCAGATGCGGCCGCCGCAGTTCCAGATGCGGTCGCTGCCGTGCACGGTGATCATCGGCAAGGTGGCGAAGCAGCGGGCGTCGGTGGCCAGGCGCTGCACCAGGCGCTGCAAGGCCCCGCTTTCGACGACGGTGTCGTTGTTCAGGAAGCAGGTGGTCTCGCAGCCGGCGCGCTCGGCGGCGCGCAGGCCGGCGTTGCAGCCGGCGGCGAAGCCGAGGTTCTCGCCGGCGGCCAGCAGCCACACCGGGGTGTCGGGCACCGGGGCTCGCGCGGCGGTGGCCAGGGTACCGAGCTCGACGCGCACACCCCAGGCCGAGAGCGCGGCCGGCAGGCGCTGCAGCGAGCCATCGGTGGAGCCGTTGTCGATGACGATGACGCGCAGAGCGAGACCTGCGGCGCCGTCCGCCGAGTCAAGGCCCAGCACCGAACGCAGACACTCGAGCGTGTCCTCGGCGCCGTTCCAGTTGACGATGACGACGGCGCAGCTCACCGCCCGCTCCGGCCCACCACCATGAAGTGGCCGAGCGTGAAGCGCGGCTGCGTGCGCGCCGCGATGCGCGGGCCCAACCGCGTGCGGTCGAGCAGCGCCACGGCCGCCTGGCTGGCACGGGCCAGCGGGCCACCGATGAGCGGCAGCTGCGCCAGGTGCTTGGCCAGCAGGTCGGCCATCACGTGCAGGCTGCCCCCCATCGGCTGCAGCAGCAGCACCTCGAGCCCGGCTTGCTCGGCAAAGCGGCGCAGCCCGAACTCGGTATAGCGCGCGTAGTCGTGAGGTGCCTCGTGGATGCCGTAGAGGAAGGGCGTGTTCAACAGCAGCCGGCCGCCGGGGGCGAGCACCCGCGCCATCTCGCGCCACAGCACGGCCGGCTCGGCCAGGTGCTCGAGCACATCGGACAGCACGATGGTGTCGAAGGCCTCGTCGGCAAACGGCAGCGCGGCGTTCAGGTCCACCGCCGCGTCCAGATGCGGGCTGGTGTGCACGGATTGCGGCCAGTCGACACAGGTGACTTCGCTCACCCGCTCGCGGTACAGGCCGTACAGCGGCACGCGGCCGCAACCCAGGTCGACGAGCCGGCCCCGGGCGTGGAGCGGCAGATGTTCGGCGTACAGCGCCACCGTGAGATCGGCGATCAGGCGCGAGCCGATGCCCAGCTGCTGCGGGCTGCGCGAACCGATCCAGCGCCCGGCGCGCTGGATGTACTTGCTCTCGGTCCACTGATCGGATTGGCGCATGCGGGGCTGGGAGTGGAACGGCACGGTCGGGAGCCGTCGTCTCGATTCTCGCCGACGCCCTCGCGCAGGTTCGGCCTCGGTAAGATCGCAGACCGCTCTCGAGAACCGCATGACGACCCCCGACGACAACCAGCTGATCGCCGAACGCCGCGCCAAGCTCGCCGCCATCCGCGCCAGCGCAGCCACCCATGGCGTGGCCTTCCCCAACGACTTCCGGCCGCAGCACCACGCCGCCGACCTGCACCACGCCCACGACGGCGAGGCCAACGAGGTGCTCGAGCCCAAAGGCATCCACGTCGTCATCGCCGGCCGGCTGATGCTCAAGCGCGTCATGGGCAAGGCCGCCTTCGGCACGCTGCAGGACGGCACCGGCCGCATCCAGATCTACGTCACGCAGGACGCCGTCGGCCCCGAGGCGCTGAACGCCTTCAAGCACGGCGACCTCGGCGACATCCTCGGCTGCGAGGGCACGCTCTTCCGCACCAAGACCGGCGAACTCTCGGTGCGCGCCACCGTGCTGCGGCTGCTGGTGAAGAGCCTGCGCCCGCTGCCCGACAAGTTCCACGGCATGACCGACCAGGAGCAGAAGTACCGCCAGCGCTACGTCGACCTGCTCACCGACGACACCGCGCGCGCGCGCTTCGTGGCTCGCAGCAAGGCGGTGGCCTCGATCCGTGGCTACATGGTCGAACACGGCTTCCTCGAGGTCGAGACGCCGATGCTGCACCCCATTCCGGGCGGCGCCAACGCCAAGCCCTTCGTCACCCACCACAACGCGCTCGACCAGGAGATGTTCCTGCGCATCGCGCCCGAGCTCTACCTGAAGCGGCTGCTGGTGGGCGGCTTCGAGCGCGTGTTCGAGATCAACCGCAACTTCCGCAACGAAGGCATCTCGGTCCGCCACAACCCCGAGTTCACGATGATGGAGTTCTACGCGGCCTACTGGTCGCACGTGGAACTGATGGACTTCACCGAGGCGATCCTGCGCCACGCCGCGCGCGCCGCCACGGGCTCGGCACGCGTGCACTACGCCGGGCAGGCGGTGCACCTCGACGAGCCCTTCGCGCGGCTGTCGGTGAAGCAGTCGCTGGTGGTGCATGCCGGCCTGAACGAGGCCGAAGCCGGCGACGCCGCCGTGCTGCGCCAGCGCATCGTTGCCGCCGGAGAAGAAGCGCCCGCGCACTGGACGCTGGCCGAGCTGCAGTTCGGCCTCTTCGAGGCGGTGGTGGAGGCCCAGCTCTGGCAGCCCACCTTCATCGTCGACTATCCGGTGGAGGTGAGCCCGCTGGCACGCGCCTCCGACAGCGACCCTTCCGTGACGGAGCGCTTCGAGCTGTTCATCACCGGCCGTGAGTTTGCCAACGGCTTCTCGGAGCTCAACGACGCCGAGGACCAGGCCGCGCGCTTCCAGGCCCAGGCCGCCAACAAGGAAGCCGGCGACGAAGAGGCGATGTACTACGACGCCGACTTCATCCGCGCGCTCGAGTACGGCATGCCGCCCGCGGGCGGCTGCGGCATCGGCATCGACCGGCTGATGATGCTGCTGACCGACAGCCCGAGCATCCGCGACGTGATCTTGTTCCCCGCGCTGCGGCGCGAAAGCTGAGCCACCCCATGGCTGCGCCCGACCGCCTGCAGGCGCTGCCCGAGATCGAAGCCGCCCTCTGGCGCGAGCTGTCACGCGCGGTACGCGACCGCCACCACGCCTGGCGCGTGGCGACGCTGGCCACCGTGGCCGCCAGCGCCGACGGCGTGCAGCCCGAGGCGCGCAGCGTGGTGCTGCGCGACTGCGACCGCGACGCGCGCCGCCTGCTCGTCTACACCGACGCGCGCAGCGCCAAGGCCCACCAGGCCGAGCGCCGGCCGCAGGGCGTGCTGGTGCTGTGGTCGGCAGCCCTGGGCTGGCAGCTGCGGCTGAACGTGGCGCTGGTGCTGCACACCGGCGGGCTGCAGGTCTCGTCGCGCTGGGCGCAGCTCAAGCTCACGCCGGCGGCGCAGGACTACATGGCACCGCTGCCGCCGGGCACGCCGTTGGCCGACCCAGCGGCGATCACGCCCGAGCGCGACAGCCGCGGCCACTTCGCGGTGCTCGAATGCCAAGTGCAGAGCACCGACTGGCTGGAACTGCACCGCGAAGGCCACCGCCGCGCGCGCTTCGGCGCCGACGGCGCGCGCTGGATCGCGCCCTGAACCCCGTCCGTTCGCCCTGAGCCTGTCGAAGGGCTCAGCGGTGCTGCCAGTCGGGCTTGCGCTTGGCCACGAAGGCGGCCATGCCTTCCTTCTGGTCAGCCGTGGCGAACAGGGAATGGAACAGGCGCCGCTCGTAGCTCACGCCGTCGGCCAGCGTGCCTTCGAAGGCGCGGTTCACGCACTCCTTGGCCATCATCACGCTCGGGCCGCTCATGGCGTTGATGGCGTCGGCGGCGGCCAGGGCCTCGTCGAGCAGCTTGTCGACTGCCACCACGCGGCTCACGAGCCCCGCGCGCTCGGCCTCGGCGGCGTCCATCATGCGCGAGGTGAGCACGAGGTCCATCGCCTTGGCCTTGCCCACCGCGCGCGGCAGCCGCTGCGTGCCGCCGGCGCCGGGGATGATGCCGAGCTTGATCTCCGGCTGGCCGAACTTCGCCGTCTCGGCCGCGATGATGAAGTCGCACATCATCGCCAGCTCGCAACCGCCGCCCAAGGCGAAGCCCGCCACGGCCGCGATGACGGGCTTGCGCACGCGGCGGATGGTCTCCCAGTTGCGGGTGATGAAGTCCTGGTTGTAGACCTCGTCGAAGGTCTTGGGGGCCATCGCGCCGATGTCGGCGCCGGCCGCGAAGGCGCGCTCGCTGCCGGTGATGACGATGCAACCCACGGTGGCATCGGCATCGAAGCGCAACAGCGCCTCGCCAAGCTGGTCCATCAGCTCGTCGTTCAACGCGTTCAGCTGCTTGGGCCGGTTCAGCGTGATCAGGGCGGTGCGGCGCGGACCGTCGCCCCGCAGGTCGGTGAGGATGAGTGATTCGTTCATCGGAAGGATGGTCATTTGGGACCGGATCGTGCAGGGCTGCCGCAGCACTATACGGCCGCACCGAGTAAGCTATCTGAAACCTGGAGCTTCGCGGGTGGTCTGGTCGATCGCCCGCGCCCACCTTTGCCTGGACTGTTTCTGCGCCTTCTTTCCCCTCGATGCCGCTGATCTACCGCAAGACCGCCAAGGGCCTGACCGAGATCGAGACGCGGGCCCACCGCCTGCCGCCGCGTCTGCGCAGCGCGCTCATCCTCGTCGACGGCCGCCGTGACGTGAACGACCTCAAGCCCTTGATCACGCAGCAGGCCGAAGAGACGCTGTCGTCGCTCGCCGAGCAGGGCTTCATCGAGGCCGTTGGCGAAACCGCCCGATCTGCATCGCCCCCACCGGCTCCCGCGCCCGCCCCGTCAGCCAGCGCCACGACCGCAGGCGGCAACGACCTCGACAGCACGCGGCGCGCCGCCGTGCGCCAACTGAACGACCAGCTCGGGCCCGCCGCCGAAAACCTTTCGATCAAGATGGAGAAGGCGCGCAATCTCGGTGAGCTCATGCCGCTGCTGGTGCAGGGTGCGCAGTCGATCGCCGCGATGCGGGGCCGCTCGGCTGCCGAGGCCTTTGCCAAGCGCTTCGGCATCGGCTGAGCGCGTGGCGCCGGCCCGGCGGGTCAGCGGCCTGGCGCGGCCTGTTCGGGCAGGCGCTCGAGCAGCAGTTCCAGGGTGATGCCGCGGCCCTGGCGAATGGCCAGCCGCACCGGCAGGTACTGCAGGCTCGGCGCCACCCAGAACTCCACCGTGAGATCGCCCCCGCCCGCTTCGCGGCGCGGCCTCACGTGCACCGCCGGCAGCAGGCCGGCCGGCGTGGCCACCGGCTCCGAGGCCAGGATGTCGTAGATCCAGGTGTCGACGCGGCGCGGCAGCGCCAGCGGAAAGCTCACGCTCTGCCCCGGTTGCAGCAGGTCGGGCCGGGCGTTGAAGAGCCAGGTCATCTGCACGAACTGGCTGGCGCTGTCCTGCACGCCCTCGGGCCGCGGCAGCACGCGGCCGTCGGCCATGCGCACCAGTTCGTCGCCGAAGTCGATCGCCACGCGGCGCGGCTCGCGCAGCACGATCCGGGTCTCTTCGTCGTAGCGGCGCGGCGCCAGGCCGGCCGGCGTGATCAGGCCGTCACTGCTGATGCGGCGCGAGGCCAGCAAGGCCACGCTCAAGTCGAGGTGCACCTGGTACCGCAGGCCCTGGCGCAGCCACTCGACCCGCGCCTGGCCCTCGACGGGGCCCTGGACGTCTCCGACGACGCGGTAGCTCAGGCGGGTCGACGGGGGCCAGTCGAAGGCGGTGGCATCGGTGCTGACGGCCGCCGAAGCAGCCGGCGATGCCGCCACGGTGTCCACTTCCACCGGCATCAGGCTCGGCACGGGGTTCGTCAACTCGGGCGGCAGCTCGGCCAGGGGCGGCAGCTCGGGTGCCTCCATGGCCGGCGCCGATGCCGCCGGCTCGGCCCGCTCGAGGGCCGCGCCTGCAGCCCTGCGCGGGGCGGCCTGCACCGGCTGCAACCGCCGCGTGGGCGGCTCGCTCGGCTGCAGCGTCTGCACGAAGCTCACCTGCAGCCGCTCGGGGCGGCGCGGGTCGGCCGCGCCCTCACCCAGCCGCACCGGCCACACCGCCGGCAGCAGCGCCAGGTGCAGCGCCGTCACCGCCGCCACCAGCGCCACCCAGCCGGTGCGGCGGCGGTCCACGGCCTTCAGCTTCCGGCCGCGCCGATGAAGCAGGCTGCAGCCGCCACGGCGCTGAGGCGAAAGCGCAGCACGAGCCAGGGCGCGGCACCCAGGCGCGGGTAGCTGCGGCGGTCGACGAGGTAGCTCGCCACCAGCATCAGGCCCAGCAGCACCAAGCCGGCATGCGCCGGCATGATGACCGCCGGCCAGGCCACGAGCGACGGCACCACGCCCCAGACGAGCGTGGGCAGCGGCGCCACCGGCTGGCGCATCGCCAGGCCCCAGTGGATGCCGCCGAGGAAGCTGAGGATGACCGCCGCGTAGGCCGACAGCGCCATCGCGGCGTAGACATGCGCCTCACCCTGCACCAGCCACACCAGGGCCGCGCCGGCCACGAAGGGCAGCAGCCCCGCGTATCCCAGCGCCATCGCAGCGGGGGTCACTTCTTGGTCGCCGCCACCAGCGACGCCTCGATCTGCTCGGCCGGTATCGCGCCCGGCCGCCGCGTGCCGTCTTCGAAGAAGACCGCCGGCGTGCCGTTGATGCGGTGCGTGCGCGAGAACGCCAGGTTGCGGTCGAGCGCGTCGACGTTGCACGAGGCGGCGGCCTTGGAGGGCTGCACGCCCTCGAGCATGTAGCGGCGCCAGGCCACGGCGGGATCGCGCGCGCACCAGATGTCGCGCGACTTGGCCACCGAGTCGGGGCCGAGGATGGGGATCAGGAACACGTGCACGGTCACGTCCTTCACCGTGGCGAGGTCGCGCTCGAAGCGCCGGCAGTAGCCGCAGTTCGGGTCGACGAACACGGCCAGCTTGCGCGCGCCCGTGCCCTGGCGGATCGTGATGCCGTCCTTCAGCGGCAGGCGATCCCAGGCCACGGCCAGCAGCTTTTCGACGCGCTGCTCGGTGAGGTCGGTGCGCGTCCGGGTCTCGACCAGCGCACCGCTGACGAAGATGTGGTCGCCGGTGGCGTCGCTGTAGAGGATGTCGACGCCGTCGTAGCGCACCTCCCAGATGCCCGCCACGGGGCTGCGGCGGACTTCGTCGATCTTCAGCTGCGGGTAGCGCTCGCTGAGCGCCTTGCGGATGGCGGCTTCGTTGGCCGCCGCCGGCGCGGCCGCCAGCAGCAGCAGGCTGGCGACGGTGGCGGCCAGGGTGGCCAGTCGGATGAGGGACTTCATGGCGGTCGCCGGGAGGGCGCGGTGGGGTAATCGGGGGCGGGGCTCGGGGGCTCAGAGACCCAGGGCCTGGGCGGTGAGGCGCTTCTTCAGCGGCCCGAGCCGGTCGACGGCACCGAGGCCGAGGTTGCGCAACTGGCGCACGAACGGGTTCGGGTGCGCGAACAGCTGCAGCAGCCCGTCGGTGAGCTGGGCCATGGCTTGCGTGGGCAGGCGGCGCTCGCGGGCGTAGCGGGCCAGCAGCTTGTCGTCGCCGAGCGGGCGCCAGGCTTCGCGCTCCTGGCGCTCGGCCAGCACGGCGGCCAGTGCCGCCACGTCAGCCAGCCCCAGGTTCAGGCCCTGGCCGGCCAGCGGGTGCACCACGTGCGCGGCATCGCCCACCAGCACCCAGCCCGGGCCGTGCACGGCGCTGGCCTCGGCCAGGGCCAGCGGCCACTGCTGGCGCGGGCTGGCCAGGCGCAGCGTGCCGGCGGCGCCGCCGCTGGCCGCCATCAGCTCGGCTTCGAAGGCCGCGTCGGGCAAGGCCATCAGCGCATCGGCGCGCTCGTCGGGCACCGACCACACCAGCCCGACGCTGCGGCCTGGCTCGGGGCGGTCCAGCGGCAGCAGGGCCAGCACGTCGGGGCTGCGGAACCACTGCCGCGCCATCTGGGCATGCGGAAGATCAGCCACCAGCCGCGCCGCGATGCCGCGCTGGCCGTAGCCGTGGCGCGTGAACTGCACGCCGAGCGCGCGGCGGGTGGCGGAATCCTTGCCTTCGGCCAGCACCGTCAGCGCGGCGGGCACGGGCGCGGCGACGCGCTCGATGTGCGGCGCAAAGCCGGCAGCCGCGCGCAAGGCCTGCTCGAGCTCGGCGGCGTCGACGATCCAGGCCAGCTCGGCCACGCCCTGCGTCCAGGCCGAGAAATGCAGGCAGGCGGCGGCCTCGGCGTCGTCGCCCTGCACCTGCATGTCATGCACGGCGGTGCGGGCGTCGGCGGGCAGCGCGTCCCAGACCTTGAGCGTCTGCAGCAAGCGCACCGAGGCGGCATTGAGCGCGTAGGCGCGCACGTCGGGCGCCGCGTCGGCGGCGGCCAGGGCCGTCGATGCCGGCGCCGACAGCAGCGCCACGCGCAAGCCCTGGCGCGCCAGCGACAGCGCGGCAGCCAGCCCGACGGCGCCGCCGCCGCGCACGAAGACATCGTGCCGCGGCTCGGGCTGGAGCCCGGAACGCGAGGCCGGGCTGCGGGCAGGGCTGGGGTCGGGCATGGCAGGAGTCGGGGCAGGAGCTGGCAAGCAGGCAGCCCGGCATCGTAGCAAGGGGGGCCGGGCACAATGAGGTCACGGGTCGCCTGGACCCGGCCTTGCCTGCCGCTGCCGTGAATTCACCGCTTCCCACACCCGCCGCGACCTTGGCCAGCCTGGCCATCCATCCCATCAAGTCGTGCGGCACGCTCGCGCTCGGCGCCGCCGAGCTCACCGAGACCGGCCTCGACCTCGACCGCGCCTGGATGGTTGTCGACAGCCACGGCGAGATGCTCACTCAACGCGAGCGGCCGCGCATGGCGCTGATCCAGCCCACGCTGCGCGGCGGCGAGCTGGTGCTGCGCGCACCCGGCATGCTGGCGCTGCACCTGAAGCTCGACACCGTGGAAGCCGCCACCCGCGTGCGCGTGTGGGACGACATCGTCAAGGCCTACGACATGGGCGCGCTGGCAGCGCAGTGGTTCAGCGATTTCCTCGGCGCGCCGCCCTCCGGCCTGCTGCGGCTGGCGCGTTTCGACCCCGAGGAAGAACGTGTCTGCGACGCGCGCTGGACCGGCAGCACGAAGGCGCTGGCCGCGTTTTCCGACGGCTACCCGCTGCTCGTGGCCAACGCGGCCTCGCTGGCCGACCTGAACACGCGGCTGGTGGCGGCCGGGCACGCGCCGGTGGGCATGTCGCGCTTCCGGCCGAACCTCGTGCTCGACGGCCTGCAGCCCTGGGATGAAGACCACCTGCGCGAGATCGACATTCACACCGGCGACGGCGTGGTGACGCTGCGCCTGGTGAAGCCCTGCGTGCGCTGCAGCATCCCCGACGTCGACCCGGCCACGGCCGAGACCGGCACCGCCGTGGGCCAGACGCTGGCCGGCTTCCGCGCCGACCCGCGCATGAACGGCGGCCTCACCTTCGGCATGAACGCCATCGTCGTGCAGGGCCTGGGCCTCACGCTGCGCGCCGGGCAGACGCTCGTGCTGCGCCACGCGTTCGACTGAACGGCGGCGCCAGGCGGCCGGAGTTCAGCTTGGCCGGAACAGCGGCGCCGGGATGAACTCGGTTTCGCCCGGCACCTGCGGGAATCGCGCCTGGGCATCGCCCGCGGCACCCGGGCCGTCGGCCCACGCGGCGGCCGCCTCGGCCAGTCGCTCGCGGCTCGTGGCGACGAAGTTCCACCACAGGTGGCGGCGGCCGAGCGCATCGCCACCGATCAGCACCACACGCGCCGGGCCGTCGGCGGCCAGCAGCGGCTCGTCGCCCGCGGTGAGCAGCGTCATCGTCTGCGGCGGCAGCGGCTCGCCGTCGATCGAGACGGCGCCTTGCACGACGTAGACCGCACGCTCGCTGGCCAGCGGCAGCGGCAGCGCATCACCGGCCTGCAGCGCGATGTCGAGGTAGAGCGTGGGCGAGCGCACGGCCACCGGGCTGGTGGCACCGAAGGCACTGCCGACGAGCACCCGCACCACGGCGCCGCCGACCTCGAGCTCGGGCAGCGCCGCGGCCGGCGTGTGGGCAAACGAGGGCGGCAGCGCCTCGTCGGCCTCGGGCAGCGCCGCCCACAGCTGCAGGCCGTGGCTGCGGCGCTCGTGGCCGCGCAGGTCGTCAGGCGTGCGCTCGCTGTGCACGATGCCGCGGCCGGCGGTCATCCAGTTCACGGCGCCGGGCTCGATGCGCTGCACGGCGCCGGTGCTGTCGCGGTGCATCATCGCGCCCTCGAACAGGTAGGTCACCGTGGCCAGGCCGATGTGCGGGTGGGCACGCACGTCGTGGTTGTCGGCCGGGGCGGCGGTGATCGGCCCGAAGTGGTCGAAGAAGAGAAACGGCCCCACCGCCTGGCGCGCCGCGGCCGGCAGCAGCCGGCGCACGACGAAGCCGCCGCCGAGATCCTTGGTGTGGGGCTTGATCTGGACGGGCGTGTTCATCGCCGCAGTGTAGGAAAATCCGCTCTCTTTGAAGCGCAGCGCCCGTGGCGTGTGCCGCCCCCGCCGCCCGCCGGCCCCGAAGACCCAACCCCGAAAGCCCCCGCGCCATGAGCCTCAAGTGCGGCATCGTCGGCCTGCCCAACGTCGGCAAGTCCACCCTCTTCAATGCGCTGACCAAGGCCGGCATCGCGGCCGAGAACTACCCGTTCTGCACCATCGAGCCCAACGTCGGCATCGTCGAACTGCCCGACCCGCGCCTGGCAAAGCTGGCCGAGATCGTGAAGCCGGAGCGCATCGTGCCAGCCATCGTGGAGTTCGTCGACATCGCCGGGCTCGTGGCCGGCGCCAGCCAGGGCGAAGGCCTCGGCAACCAGTTCCTGAGCCACATCCGCGAAACCGACGCCATCGTCAACGTGGTGCGCTGCTTCGAAGACGCCAACGTCATCCACGTCGCCGGCAAGGTGGACCCGATCTCCGACATCGAGGTCATCCAGACCGAGCTCTGTCTGGCCGACCTGGGCACGGTGGAAAAGAGCCTGCACCGCTACCTGAAGGCCGCCCGCTCGGGCAACGACAAGGAAGCGGCGGCGCTGGTGAAGGTGCTCGAGAAGTGCCAGGCCGCGCTCGACCAGGCGCAGCCGGTGCGCAGCATCGACTTCAGCAAGGAAGAGAAGGCCATCCTGAAGCCGCTGTGCCTGATCACGGCCAAGCCGGCGATGTTCGTCGGCAACGTCAGCGAAACCGGCTTCGAGAACAACCCGCTGCTCGAGCAGCTGCGCGCCTACGCCGCCAAGCAGGGCGCGCCGGTGGTGGCCATCTGCGCCAAGACCGAGGCCGAGCTGGCCGACATGGGCGACGAGGACCGCGCGATGTTCCTGGCCGAGATGGGGCAGGACGAACCCGGCCTGAACCGCCTGATCCGCGCCGCCTTCAAGCTGCTGGGCCTGCAGACCTACTTCACTGCCGGCGTGAAGGAAGTGCGCGCCTGGACGGTGCCCATCGGCGCCACCGGCCCGCAGGCGGCCGGCGTCATCCACACCGATTTCGAACGCGGCTTCATCCGCGCCCAGACCATCGCCTACGAGGACTTTGTCGCCTTCAAGGGCGAGCAGGGTGCCAAGGACGCGGGCAAGATGCGCGCCGAAGGCAAGGAATACGTGGTCAAGGACGGCGACGTGATGAACTTCTTGTTTAACGTCTGATAGCCTAAGGCCGCCTGGCTGCCCACGCACACAGCCTAGCCGCGAAAATGAGTGGCTCACTTCGCGAAGCGGCGCGCGTCAAGCTACTTGTCGCGTCATCAAGCGGCCAGAGGCCGGCTATCGGCGCGCGTCACCGCAGCCGT
>JADCGQ010000005.1 GCA_020248945.1 Rubrivivax sp. | reverse complement strand
GCCCGACACGTCCAAACTCGACAGCCTCATCGGTACACTTTGGCATCGGCGGTCCTCGGTTTTCATTGGCGTCAGATACCTATGAAAACGCGCTTCGGCACGAGGCCGCCGACCTGCTGCTGGTGAAATATCCGGGCTAGGCGATCAACTTGCGCCGCCCGCGTCAGTACTCGGACGACGCGCCCGGGGCCAGGTTATCGAACTTCGTCAGCGGCTTCAGGAAGGTCAGCTTCACCGTGCCCACAGGCCCGTTGCGCTGCTTGGCAATGATGATCTCCGCGACACCGGGCTCCTTGCAGGCCTCCTTGGTGTAGTACTCGTCGCGGTAGATGAACATGATGATGTCGGCGTCCTGCTCGATGGCGCCCGACTCGCGCAGGTCGCTCATCATCGGCCGCTTGTCGGTGCGGCTCTCGACGCTGCGGTTGAGCTGCGAGAGGGCAATCAGCGGGCACTGCAGCTCCTTGGCCAGGGCCTTCAAGCCGCGCGAGATCTCGCCCAGCTCGGTGGCGCGGTTTTCCTCGTTGCCACCCGAGCCGCTCATCAGCTGCAGGTAGTCGACGACGATCAGCCCCAGCGTGCCGCCGAACTGCCGCGCCATGCGCCGGGCGCGCGCGCGCAGCTCGGCCACGCTCAGGGCCGAGGTCTCGTCGATGAACATCGAGACGCGGCCGAGCTTTTCCACCGCATCGGCCAGGCGGCCCCATTCGTCGTCGGCCAGGCGGCCGGTGCGCAGGTTCTGCTGGTTGATGCGGCCGAGGCTGCCCACGAGGCGCAGTGCCAGTTGCGCGGCGCCCATTTCCATCGAGAACACCAGCACCGGCAGCTCTTCCTTGATGCACACGTGCTCGGCGATGTTCAGCGCAAACGCCGTCTTGCCCATCGAGGGGCGTGCGGCCAGCACGACGAGGTCACCCTTCTGCAGGCCGGCGGTCATGCTGTCGAGGTCGTAGTAGCCGGTGCGCACGCCAGTCACGTCGCCGCCCTGGCTCTCGGACAGCTCGTTCACCCGGTCCATCAACGCCACCACCAGGCCGCTCATCGGCTGCGGGCCCTGCTGCTGGCGGTTGCCTTCTTCGCCGATCTTGAGGATCTTGCTCTCGGCCTCGTCGAGAATCTGGCTGACCTGGCGGCCCTCGCGGTTGAAGGCCGTGGTGGCGATCTCGTCGCTGGCGGCGATCAGCTTGCGCAGGATGGCGCGCTCGCGAACGATCTCGGCATAGCGGCGCATGTTGGCCGCGCTCGGCACGCTCTGCGCCAGGTCGTTCAGGTACTTCAGCTTGCCGGCGTCGTCGGCCTTGCCCTGGCTTTGCAGGTGCTCGAACACCGTCACCACGTCGGCCGGCTTGCCGGCCTGGATGAGGCCGCGGATGGCGCCGAAGATCAGCCGGTGCTCGTGGCGGTAGAAGTCGCTGTCGGCCAGCAGCTCGGCGGCGCGGTCGAACGCCAGGTTGTCGAGCAGCAGGCCGCCGAGCACGCTCTGCTCGGCCTCGGTGCTGTGCGGCGGCACGCGCAGGCGCTCGACCTCTTCGTCGCGGGCGGCGCCGGGGTCTCGGGCGGTGGTCAACAGTTCCATGATCGGGGCCGGGCGGAGGACAAGGCTGTGGACATCGGCTGCAGGACATGTGGGTGTCCTGTGCATAAGGCAGGCGCACCAACGACAAAGGCCGGCAGAGCCGGCCTTTGTCAGGGCTGCAGGATAGCGTCAGTCGACCTGCGGCACCACCACCACGGTCACGTCGACCACGACGTCGCCGTGCGGCGCCACCGAGACGGTGTGCTCGCCCACGGTCTTGAGCGGGCCCACGGGCAGGCGCACCTGCGACTTCACCACCGCCACGCCCATCTTGCCGAGGGCTTCGGCGATGTCCTGGTTGGTGACGCTGCCGAACAGGCGGCCGTCGACGCCGGCCTTCTGGGCGATGCGCACCGTCTTGCCGGCGAGCTTTTCGCCCAGCGCCTGTGCAGCGTCGAGCTTGGCTTGCGCGGCCTTTTCCAGGTCGGCACGGCGGGCTTCGAACTCGGCGATAGCCGCTTCGGTGGCGCGGCGCGCCAGCTTCTGCGGGATCAGGAAGTTGCGGGCGTAGCCCTGCTTGACCTTGACGACGTCACCGAGGTTGCCGAGCTTGGCGACCTTGTCGAGAAGAATGATTTGCATGGTGCTTCTCCGTCAGACCTTGTGCTGGTCGGAATACGGCAGCAGCGCGAGGAAACGCGCGCGCTTGATCGCGACGGTGAGCTGGCGCTGGTAGTAGGCGCGCGTGCCGGTCAGGCGCGCGGGCGTGATCTTGCCGTTTTCGCCGATGAAATCGCGCAGCACGTCGATTTCCTTGTAGTCGATGTACTCGACGTTGGCGACGGTGAAGCGGCAGAAGCGCTTGCGACGGAACAACAGGCTCTGGCTGTTGCGCTTGGGACGCTTGTCCTTGGAAAAACGACCTTTACCACGGGGCGGGGGCATATGAGCTCCTGGCTGAATACAGATGGATCAGATGGAACAGGCCGGGTCGGTGAGCGGGGCCGCAGGGGCGGCGTCGATCTCGACCTCGGTGATGTGGAACAGCAGACCGCGTCCGTTGCGTTGGCTGGTCAGGAAACCGGCAAAGGTGCCGGTGCTTCCCAGCGGCAGTGGCTCGAGCAACCGCGTCACCGCCCCGATCGCCACCGCACGCATCTCGAAAGACACCTGCCGGGGCTGACCGTCTTCGCTGGCCGTGGAACTGTGCGCGAGGCTCAGATCCAGGGCCGGAAGGCCGGCCGGGGTGTAACGCATCGCCTGCCACTGCACCAGGGTGGCTTGCAGAACCAGTCGGTTCATGCCGGCGCACCCTGCGGGCAACGTGGCGCCGTCCTCAGGCCTGGGCCTCCGCGCGTTCCTTGCGGGCTTCTTCGCGTTCGACGGCCTTCATCATGATCGACGGGGCGGTCTCGGCCTTGTCGCGGCCCACCGTCAGGTGGCGCAGCACGGCGTCGTTGAAGCGGAAGCCGGTCTCGAGTTCGTTCAGGACTTCCGCCGTGCACTCGATGTTGAGGCAGAGGTAGTGCGCCTTCACGAGCTTCTGGATCATGTAGGCCAGCTGACGCCGACCCCAGTCCTCGACCCGGTGGACCTTGCCGCCGGCAGCGGTGACGAGGCCCTTGTAGCGTTCCAGCATGGCCGGAACCTGTTCGCTCTGGTCCGGATGGATCAGCAGCACGATTTCGTAATGACGCATGGGTTCTCCTTGTGGATGACCGGCATCGACGACATGTCGTTCCGGCGGAAGCCGCCCCGGTGCGTCGGCCTGCCAAAAGCTTGTTTCGGCAGGTTCCTGCCGGCAAAGGCAGAGGTCGGGTGCGGCAAGGAAAGCCCACGAGTATAGCGCGGCTCAAGGCCGTTTCAGCCAGCCACCCAGCGCCGGTTGTGCGCCAGGCGCTGCGCGGCGGCAAAACCACCGCGGCCGATCTCGACCGAGAGGCGCGGCGCCAGCCGCTGCAGCAGCTCGGCCGTGGCCATGGTGTCGGCCGCCGCCTCGTGGCGCGCGGCACAGACGATGCCCAGCTCGGCCATCCACTCGTCGAGCGAGCGGGCGCGCACCTGCGGCATCAGCGCGCCGGCCAGCGGCTCCAGGTCCAGCCAGGGGTTGGGCGGCACCGGCAGGCCTTCCAGGCGGCAGGCGCGTTCGATCATCGTGCGGTCGAACGGGGCATGGAAGGCCAGCAAGGGCGCATCGCCCACGAAGGCCCCGAAGCGCGCCAGGGCCTCCGGCCGCGCCACACCGTCGCGCTGCGCACCGACGCCGATGCCGTGCAGCAGGATGTTGTCGCGGTCGGGCGCGCCCTCTTCGGCCTGCGTGTAGCGCAGCACGACCTCGAAGCTGTCGGCCGGGGCGATGACGAAGCGGCCGCCCTCGCGGTGCACGCCCATCGCGGCAATGGCCAGCAGGCGCGCCCGCTGGGCATCGAGGCCGCTGGTCTCGACGTCCAGCACCACCCAGCGCTGCTCGTCCACCGCCTGGCGCGGGCCCGTCAGGCGTTGCCACCAGCTGGACAGGGCGCTCACCGCTGGTAGTCCAGTTGCAGGCGCTGCTGCAGGTGGCGGGCGGCGCGCAGGCTTTCCTTGAGCAGCCGGCGGTCGATGTCGTTGAGCTGCTTCACGTCGATGCGGTTCGGGTTGTCGTCGGGGCCGGGCAGCGGCCCGCGGTGGCCGAGCTGCAGTTGCAGCCGCAGCATCTGCAGGAACTCGAACGACGCCACCCAGCTGTCGGCCTCGCGCTCGGCGGCGCCCATCAGCGGCGCGGCCGCCTCGAGCCGGGCCCGGGTGCCTTGCACGTCCAGGCCATGTGCCAGCGCGTACAGGCGGGCGGCATCGACGAAGATCGCCGTGCCCTGCAGCTTGAGGTCGATCCAGGCGTGCGCGCCCTCCTCCGTGGGATCGAGCCCCCCGCGCCAGTTCAGCGGCACGCCGCGGCGCAGCGAGTTGTCGGCCATCTGCTTGAGGAACCGCGGCACGCGCGCCGGCGCCTGCGCGATGAGCCGCTGCAAAGGCGCCGCCAGCGCCAGGTGGCCGGCCACCGGGCGCAGATCGAAGTAGATGCTGGCGTCGAGCAGGTCCTGAGGCGCGCCATGCTCGATCCAGCGGCCGATGCGATCGGCCCATTCCGCCGGCGTGTGGCAGCAGGCCGGGTTGCCGGCCATCACGCCGCCTTTGCACAGCGGGTAGCCGGCGCGGTCGAGTGCCTCGTTGACCTCGCGGCCGAAGGCCAGCCACACGGGGCGATCACGCTCGGCGTCGTCGCTGTCGAACACCAGGCCGTTGTCCTGGTCGGTGGCCACGGTCTGCTCGCTGCGGCCCTCGGAGCCGAAGGCGAGCCAGCAGGCGCGCGACAGGTCCAGGCCCTGCCGGGCCGCGACCAGCTCCACCAGCCGCTCGGCCAGCAGGTCGTTGAGGTGGCTGACCAGCTCGGTGAGCTGCCGCGCATGCACGCCCTGGCCAAGCAGGTTGCGCGCGAACTCGCGGATGCGCCCGGCCAGCATCACCAGCGTGGCCTCGTCGGGCGCGCTGCGCAGGCTGGCACCCAGCTGCTTGAGCGACAGCCGCTGCATCGCGAACAGGTCGCGCTCGGAGAGGATGTTGACGACCCGGCCTTCGCGCAGCACGGGCACATGGCGCAGGCCGTGGCGCGACATCAGCATGGCCGCGTCCGACAGCCGGTGCTGCACGTCCAGCGTCTGCACCGGCTGGCTCATGACGTCGCTGATCGGCGTGCTCAAGGGCCGCTGCGGCAGCGTCACGCGACCCAGGATGTCGTGGCGCGTGAGGATGCCCAGCACCTGGCCTTGCTCGCCCAGCACCAGCATCGAGCCCACGCGCCGCTCGTGCATCGTGCTCAGGGCCTCGGCCAGCGGCGTGCCGGGTGCGCAGGACAGCGGCGTCTTGGGCGGGAGGTCGGCGAGCCGGGTTTCGAGCGACTGCTCCGCCAGCGTCTGCGATGCAAACGCGGCCTGCGTGGCGCGCCGCGAGAGCTCGAGGAAGCTGAGCACGCGGCCGTTCAGGAAGTCGGCGAACGGCGCGCTCTTCAACACCAGCGCCTGCACCGCCGCCGCGGGCAGCCGCAGGCAGAAGCTGTCTTCGTTGGTGGTGTAGGTGGCGGTGACCGCGCGGCTGGCCAGCAAGGCCCCCACCGGGAAGAGGTCGCCGGCGACGTACTCGATCGGACCCGTGGTGTCGGCCACGCCGCGCCGCCCGCTGACACTGCCGCGGCGCACATACAGCAAGGCCTGCACGGGCCCGCTGGAAGGATCGAGCACCACCTCGTTCGGCGCGAAGTACAGCTGCGACGCGGCGGCGAGGAACTCGTCGACATGCTCCGGCTTCATCGCCGAGAACGGCATGTGCTGCGACAGTTCGGCGCGCAGATGACCCAGCAACGAAGTCGACGGGCTCGAACGGGCCGGGCTGACAGGGGTTTCGCTCATGTTCCCGATGCTAGGCCGCTCGGCCCCGGGCCGTGGCTGACGAGCATCAACAAGCCGGCACGCACCGCCCCATGAAAAAGGCCGCACCCTTGCGGGTGCGGCCTTGGGATCGCAGCGCCACGGGCGCTTTGCGCCCGCGACAGCGAGTCAGTGACTTACTTCGAACCCACCAGGTTCGGGTAACGCACGTGCTCCACCAGCTCCTGGATCTTCTGATCCGGGGCCTTCGTCAGCAAGCTGACGATGATGATCACGGCAAAACCCAGCGGCACACCGAACACGCCGGCAGCGATGGGCTGCATGCCCCACCACATGTTGTCGGCGACTGGCGAGGTCACGTTAAACAGGCCGCGCATCCAGACCTGCGTGGTGGCCATGTAATAGAACGTGACCACGGTACCGCTGATCATGCCCAGCACGGCACCCCACTTGGTGGCTCGCTTCCAGAAGATGCCGAGCACCAGCGCCGGGAAGAAGCCCGCCGCGGCCAGCGAGAAGGCTGCAGACACCAGGAACAGGATGTCGGCGATCTTCAACGACGCCACATAGGCCGCCGCAAGGGCCACGATCAGCAGCAAGATCTTGGAGATCATCACCCGGCGTGCCGTCGGCGCGTTGGGATCGATCATCTTGTAGTACAGGTCGTGGCTCAGCGCGTTGGCGATCGTCAGCAGCAGGCCGTCGGCCGTGGACAGCGCAGCCGCCAAGCCACCCGCCGCCACAAGGCCGGAGATGACATACGGCAAGCCGGCGATCTCGGGCGTGGCCAGCACGATGATGTCGCCGCCGATGCGCATCTCACCCAGCTGGAAGATGCCGTCCTTGTTGATGTCGGCAATCGACAGCAGCGCAGGATCGACCTTCGACCAGGAGCCCACCCAGGCAGGCAGCTTGTCGAACGGTGTGCCCACCATGACGTTGAACACCTCGTACTTGACCAGCACCGCCAGAGCCGGCGCGGTGAAGTACAGCAGGAAGATGAAGAACAACGACCAGGTCACCGACGAGCGGGCTTCCTTCACCGACGGCGTGGTGTAGTAGCGCATCAGGATGTGCGGCAGCGCGGCCGTACCCACCATCAGGCAGAACACCAGACCGAGGAAGTTGCGGCGCGAGGTGTCGAAAGCGGCCTGCGCCTTTTCGTCACCGTTCGGATCGCCCGCGAACTGCTGCCCATGGCGCGGCATGCCGGCCAGCGGGCCGGTGCGGCCATCGGCGGCCGCCTTCGCCGCCGTCCAGGCCGTCTTGGCGGCAGCTTCGTTGGCAGGAACCGCAGCCAGCGCCTTCTCGGCCGCCTGCACGTCAGCCAGCGGCGCAGCCGCGGCCTTCAGGTCGTCGACCTTCTTCTGCGCGGCCGCACGGTCGGCAGCCAGAGCAGCCGGCACGTCCTTCAGCTTGGCAGCGAGGTCGTCGCTGCGCTGCTTGAAGATGGCCCGGACTTCCTGCTCTTTCGGGTCGGCGATGAGCTGCGCTTCGCGCTCGGTGATCTTGGCCAGTTGGGCGCCGTAGATCACTTGCGGGATGGGCACGCCCGTCTGCTTCACCGACAGCCACACCACCGGGATCAGGTAAGCCACGATCAGGATGATGTACTGCGCGACCTGCGTCCAGGTGACGGCACGCATGCCGCCCATGAACGAGCAGACCAGGATGCCACCGAGGCCGACGAAGATGCCGATCTCGAAGGCCAGGCCCGACAGGCGCGTGGTGATGAGGCCAACGCCGTAGATCTGCGCCACCACGTACACGAACGACACCAGGATCGCGATCAGGATGCCGACGAAGCGGGCGGCGTTACCTTCGTAACGAGCGCCCAGAAAGTCGGGGATCGTGAACTGGCCGAACTTGCGCAGGTACGGCGCCAGGAACAGCGCCACCAGGCAGTAGCCGCCTGTCCAGCCCATGATGAAGGCCAGGCCGCCGTAACCGGTGAGGTACAGCGTGCCGGCCATGCCGATGAAGGAGGCTGCGCTCATCCAGTCAGCGCCCGTGGCCATGCCGTTGTAGATGGCGGGCACGCGACGGCCAGCGACGTAGTACTCCGCCGCGTCGTTGGTGCGGCTCATGATGCCGATGCCGGCATACAGGCCCACGGTGGCCAGCAGGAACACGATGCCGATGGCACCGCGACCCAGGCCCATTTGCTCGGCGATCGCCAGAACGATCACGAAAGCCAAGAAGCCCCCGGTGTACCAGCCGTACACCTTGTTAAGCCCCTTCTTGAAGGCCGCGTTGGCTTCTTTGTTCGATACGCCGGTTTCCGGCTCAAAACTCAGGCCAGCCATGTCATTCCTCCTCGGCAACGCCGTGCTCTTGGTCGAGCTTGTTCATGTAGTGGGCGTAGTACCAGATGATGGCCATGTAGACCAACAACGAGCCCTGCGCGCCCATGTAGAAGCTGAACGGCCAACCAAAGAAGTTGAAGTTCAGATCGCGAGCAAAGAAGCTCACGACGAATGTCGCAACGAACCAGATCGACAACAGGATCGCGGTGATCCTGAGGTTCTTCGACCAGTATCGCTGGTGGTTCTCACTCACCTGCATGCTGTCACCCCTTACTTGGTTTTCGACCCGGACTGGGCCTGTCTCTCTCACACAAACAACTCGGCAAAGCCTGTGCCCGCCAACGGGCACGCGGCCGTCAAAGCGTGGGCTGCGGCGGCACGAGGCCGGTCTCGCGGGCCAATTGCGCCGCCACCTTGGGCTCGAAGCCCTGGAGATGCCGGATGATCTTCACCGCCTCTTCGGGCTTCTGGCGGTCAACCTGCACCCGGGCCAGCTGGTACCAGCCATAGGGGCTCATCGGTTGCAGTTCGGTGTTGCGCTTGAGCGCCTCGACGGCCTCGTCGTAGCGCTGCAGGCGAATGAGCACGAGACCGAGGCCGTACCAGGCGCGGTCGAGCAGCGGGCTCAGCTCGGTGGCGCGCTTGAACGACGCCAGTGCTTCATCCCAGCGTTCAGCAGACTCGAACATGAAGCCACGGTTGAACCAGTGGTGGGCATTGTCGGGCTGCACCACCACCAGCCGATCAGACACGGCCAGCGCCTCGGCTCGACGGCCGAGTTCAGTGAGCAGGTGCACGCGGCTGGCCAGCACGTAGACATCGTCGGGCCAGCGCCCGGCCATCTGTTCGAACAGCGCGAGTGCACGCTCTCGCCGGCCGATGACGATCAGGCCGATGGCACGCCACTTCAGCGCGAGGTAGTCGAAGGATTTCATCGGCAGCCCGGTTGCCCGACCAAGTTGGAGGTGACACACAGATCGGCACGTTCGAAGGTGACGATCGCGTACAGGATGACGAGGAAGAAGAAGGTGACGATCGGCACGTGGTGGTCGGCCACCTGCTTGGGCGTGATCTTGCGCATCGGCACCGTGAACGGCTTGCTGATGACGCGCAGCAATGTGTAGAACACGTTGCTCTCGCGTTTGTCGCCGGCAAGCACGAACAGCACGCCCTGGCCCATCAGGGCCAGCAGCGCGACATACAGGATCACTTGAACAGCGTTGAGAAAGGTCAGCATGGCGGCCCTTGAGGCCTCTTCAGAAGCTGACCGCACTGTTGGCGGGGGCGCTTACGACTTTCTGACGTGCGCCGTGCGTTGCCGCACATCCCCCGATAGGTCTTTCCCTAGGTTTGCACTGGACAACCTTGCTGCCGACAAGGGCTCTTGATCGGGGCAGCAGCCTTCACCACCGCCCCGAAGCGAGCCGCCGTCAGCTCTTGGACAGACGCAGCCAGGTCTCGATCACCGAGTCCGGGTTCAGCGAGATCGACACGATGCCCTCCTGCGCCAGCCAGTCGGCGAAGTCGGGGTGGTCGCTCGGCCCCTGGCCGCAGATGCCGACGTACTTGCCGGTGGCCCGGCAGGCCGTGATGGCACGCGAGATCAGCGCCTTCACCGCCGGATCGCGCTCGTCGAAGTCGTGCGCGAGCTGCTCCAGGCCGCTGTCGCGATCAAGGCCCAGCGTGAGCTGCGTCAGGTCGTTGCTGCCGATGCTCATGCCGTCGAAGTGCTCGAGGAACTGGTCGGCCAGGATGGCATTGCTCGGCACCTCGCACATCATGATCAGGCGCAGGCCGTCGGTGCCGCCTTCGGCCGCGCGCCTGAGGCCGCGCTCGGCCAGCATCGTCTTCACGCGCTCGGCCTGCTTCACGGTGCGCACGAACGGCACCATCACCTCGACGTTGTTCAGCCCCATGTCGACACGCACGCGCTTGAGCGCCTCGCACTCCATCGCAAAGGCGTCGGCGAAGTCGCCGCTGATGTAGCGGCTGGCGCCGCGGAAGCCCAGCATCGGGTTCTCTTCATCGGGCTCGTAGCGCGTGCCGCCGATGAGCTTGCGGTACTCGTTGCTCTTGAAGTCTGAGAGGCGCACGATCACCGGCTTGGGCCAGAAGGCGGCGGCGATGGTGGCCACGCCCTCGGTGAGCTTGTCCACATAGAAGGCGCGCGGGCTGGCATGGCCACGGGCCACGCTCTCGACGGCCTTCTTCAGGTCGGCGTCGATGTTGGGGTAGTCGAGGATGGCCTTCGGGTGCACCCCGATGTTGTTGTTGATGATGAACTCCAGCCGCGCCAGGCCGACGCCGCTGTTGGGCATCTGCGCAAAGTCGAAGGCCAGCGTCGGGTTGCCGACGTTCATCATGATCTTGATCGGGCAGTACGGCATCTCGCCGCGCACGACGTCGGTGATCTCGGTCTCGATCAGCCCGTCGTAGATGAAGCCGGTGTCGCCCTCGGCGCAGCTCACCGTCACCAGCGTGCCCTCGGTGAGCTTCTCGGTGGCGTCGCCACAGCCCACCACGGCCGGGATGCCCAGTTCGCGCGCGATGATGGCCGCGTGGCAGGTGCGCCCGCCGCGGTTGGTGACGATGGCCGCGGCGCGCTTCATCACCGGCTCCCAGTTCGGGTCGGTCATGTCGGTGACGAGGATGTCACCCGGCTGCACGCGCTCCATCTCGGCGGTGCTGCTCACCAGCCGCACCGGCCCCGTGCCCACCTTCTGGCCGATGGCGCGGCCTTCCACCAGCACCGGCGTCTTGCTGCGGTCGCCCTTGAGCTTGAAGCGCTGCTCGACGCCGCCGGTCTGGCTCTTCACCGTCTCGGGCCGGGCCTGCAGGATGTAGAGCTTGCCGTCGATGCCGTCCTTGCCCCACTCCACGTCCATCGGACGGCCGTAGTGCTTTTCGATGATCACCGCGTACTTGGCCAGCTCGATGGCGTCGGCGTCGGTGAGGGCATAGCGGTTGCGCTGCTCGGGCGGGGTGTCGAGCGTCTTCACGAGGCGGCTGCCATGAGCCGGATTCGCGCGGTCGGCCTCGGTGGCGAACTCCATGCGCTGCAGCTTGCTGCCCAGCACGCGGCGGATGACGGGGAAGCGCCCGGCCGCCAGCGTCGGCTTGTGGACGAAGAACTCGTCGGGGTTCACCGAGCCCTGCACCACCAGTTCGCCCAGGCCGTAGCTGGCGGTGATGAAGACGACGTCGGGGAAGCCGCTCTCGGTGTCGATGGTGAACAGCACGCCGGCTGCGCCCAGATCGGAGCGCACCATGCGCTGCACGCCGGCCGACAGCGCCACGTCGGCATGGGCGAAGCCCTTGTGCACGCGGTAGCTGATGGCGCGGTCGTTGTAGAGCGAGGCGAAGACCTCCTTCATGTGCAGCAGCACGTCGTCGATGCCGCGCACGTTGAGGAAGGTCTCCTGCTGGCCAGCGAAGCTGGCGTCGGGCAGGTCTTCGGCCGTCGCCGACGAGCGCACCGCGAAGCTGGCCTCGGGCGATTCGGCCACCAGGCGCGCGTAATGCGTGCGCACCTCGGCCTCGAAGGCGGCCGGGAACGGCGCCTCGATGACCCAGCGGCGCACCATGGCGCCGACCTCGGCCAGCGCCCGCACGTCGTCGACGTCCAGCTTGGCCAGCGTGTCGTTGATGCGCTGCTCGAGGCCGCCTTCGCGCAGGAACACGCGGAATGCGTGCGCCGTGGTGGCAAAGCCGCCGGGCACGCGCACGCCGCTGGCGGCCAGTTGGCTGATCATCTCGCCGAGGCTGGCGTTCTTGCCGCCCACCACCTCGACGTCGGTCATCCTCAGTTCTTCGAAAGGGACGACCAGGGCGGTCGCCATCGATGCCTGTGCCATGGGAAAGCTCCGTGATGTGAAAAAACCGGTGCGATCGCATGCGCGGCTGCATGGGCGGCGTCGACTCTCCTGCTGCCGGCGGCTTGGACTTCTTGTTCTGGGCCGGTGAGGTTCACGTCGAGGCGGCTAGGCGCAATGAGTGGGATCGTTGCAGTCGATTCTAGGGACTGTTTCCTTATGATGACCTGATTGCCACCCTGCCCGCCCCACCGGCCTCGCCCATGCCCGAACGCACCGTGTTTTTCGTCTCGGACGGCACCGGCATCACCGCCGAGACCTTCGGCAACTCGATCCTCGCGCAGTTCGCCGCCAAGCCGCGGCACGTGCGCCGGCCCTTCATCGACACCATCGAGAAGGCGCACCAGGTGCGCGCCGAGATCGACGCCACGGCCGAGCGCGAAGGCAAGCGCCCCATCGTGTTCGTGACGCTGGTGCGCGAGGACGTGCGCGACATCCTCACCGGGGGCACCGGCCAGGGCTGCAAGGGTATGGTGATGGACATGTTCCGCACCTTCGTCGAGCCGCTGGAGCTGGAGTTCGGCGTCAAGAGCAACCACCGCGTCGGCCGCTTCACCGACGTGAGCAAGAGCCAGGAATACAGCGACCGCATCGAGGCCATCAACTTCAGCCTCGCGCACGACGACGGCCAGAGTTCGCGCAATCTGGCCGAGGCCGATGTCATCCTTCTCGGCGTGTCGCGCAGCGGCAAGACGCCGACCAGCCTGTACCTGGCCATGCAGCACGGCATCAAGGCCGCCAACTGCCCGCTGATCCCCGAAGACTTCGAGCGTGGCCGCCTGCCCACGCCGCTGACGCCCTACAAGCGCAAGTGCTTCGGCCTCACCATCGACCCCGAGCGCCTGTCGCAGATCCGGCACGAGCGCCGGCCCGGCAGCAAGTACGCCTCGATCGAGAACTGCCGCTACGAGGTGCGCGAGGCCGAAAGCATGATGCGGCGCGAGGGCGTGTCGTGGCTGTCGTCCACGCACAAGAGCATCGAGGAGATCGCGACCACCATCCTGCGCGATCTGCGGCCGGACCGGCTGATCTACTGAGCGGCGGGCGGGCGCGCGGGCTGCTGCGGCAATCGGCGTACCGATTCGTACAGGCACACCGCCGCCGCCGCAGCCACGTTCAGCGACTCCTCGCCGCCCGGCTGCGGAATGCGCACCGTCAGTGCGCAGCGGGCGAGCAAGGCCGCATCCACCCCCTGCCCTTCGTGGCCCATCACCCAGGCGCAGGGCACGGGCAGTGGCGCCTGTGGCAGCTCGAGGCCCGCATGCGAGCTGGTGGCCACCAGCGGCACGGCCAGCGCATCCAGCAGCGCCGGCTCGGCGCCGTCGATCAGCGCCAGACCGAAGTGCGCACCCATGCCGGCGCGCAGCACCTTCGGGCTCCACAGCGCCGCCGTGCCCTTGAGCGCCACCACCTGCCGCACACCAAAGGCCGCGGCGCTGCGCAGCATGCTGCCCACGTTGCCGGCGTCCTGCACGCGGTCGAGCACCAGCGTGGCGGCATCGGCCTGCAGCGCCCCGGCCGCGGGCAGATCGATCAGAAAGCCCATCAGCGCCGGGCTCGGCAGGCTGCTGATGCCGGCGAACAGCGCCGAAGGCACCAGCGCCGTGCGCGTGGCGCCAGTGGCCAGCGCGCGCAAGGCCGGTTGCTGCCAGGCCTCGTCGGTGAACACGGCCTGCGCCGCCACGCCACCGCGCTGCACGAAGGCGCGGCAGAGGTGGTCGCCCTCGAGCCAGGCCTGGCCGACACGGCGGTAGGCGGTGGCGTCCTGGCTCAGCCGGCGCAGCCGCACCAGCAGGGCGTTGTCGCGCGAGCTGATGCGCTGGGGTTCGCGCTGGGGTTCGATCACTCGGCGCCCTCGCACGAGGGCGCCGCGGCCGCATCCAGGCAGGCCCGCACGGGTGCGTAGCTGCGCCGGTGCGCCAGGCAGGGCCCGTGCTCGCGCAGCGCCGCCAGGTGCGCCGCCGTGGGGTAGCCCTTGTGGCCGTCGAAGCCGTACTGCGGGTGGGCGGCGTGCAACTCCTCGCACAGCCGGTCGCGGGTCACTTTGGCCAGGATCGAGGCCGCCGAGATGGCCGCCACCTTGGCATCGCCCTTGACGATGGCCGCCACCGGCACCGGCAGCACCGGCACGCGGTTGCCGTCGACGACCACGCGGTGCGGGCGCAGGCGCAGGCCTTCGACGGCGCGCCGCATCGCCAACATCGTGGCCTGCAGGATGTTCAGCTGGTCGATCTCCTCGACGCTGGCCTGGGCCACGCTGCAGCACAGCGCGCGGGCGCGGATCTCATCGAACAGCCGCTCGCGCCGCAGTGCCGTCAGCGCCTTCGAATCGGCCAGGCCGCGGATCGGCTGCAAGTCATCCAGGATGACGGCCGCCGCCACCACCGGCCCGGCCAGCGGGCCGCGGCCGGCCTCGTCGACGCCAGCGATCAGCCCGGGCGTGTCCCAGCCCAGACCCAGCTGCTCAAAGCGAAAAGGCCTAGAGCGAGAAGACTTGCGCGATGGCATCGGTGGCCCGCTGCGCCGTGTTCTGGCGCAAGCGGTGGTGAAGGTCGGCGAAGCGCTGCGCCACGCGATCGCGCCGCGGCGCGTCGTCGAGCCACTCGAGCACGTCGCGCTCCAGCTGCTCGGCGTGGCACTGCGACTGGATGCGCTCGGGCACCACGAACTCGCGCTCCAGGATGTTCGGCAGGCCCACCCAGGGCTGGTAGGCCATGCGCTTCATGAGCTGCCAGCTCAGCGGGTGCATGGCGTAGCCGATGACCATGGGCCGCTTGAACAGCGCGGCCTCGAGCGTGGCGGTGCCGCTGGCGATGAGCGTCAGGTCGCAGGCGGCCAGCGCGGCGTGGCTTTGGCCGTCGAGCAGGCGCACGCCGGCGTCGGGCGCGTGGGCGGCAACCATCGGCTCAACCAGGCTGCGCAAGCCCGGCGCCACCGGCAGCACCACGCGCAGCCGCGGCCGCGACTTCGCGAGCCTCGCCACCGCCTGCAGGAAGGGCGGCGCGATGTACTGGATCTCGCTGCGGCGGCTGCCGGGCAGCAGCGCCAGCACCTCGTCGTCAGCGCCCAGTCCCAGCGCCTGGCGGCTGGCCGCACGTGGCGGCGCCAGCGGTATGGCGTCGGCCAGCGGATGGCCGACGAAGCTGGCAGCCACGCCATGCGCGGCCAGCAGTTCGGGCTCGAAGGGGAAGAGGCACAGCACGTGGTCGCAGCTCTCGGCCATCTTCTTGGCACGGCCACCGCGCCAGGCCCAGATGCTGGGGCACACGAAGTGCACGGTGCGCACGCCGGCGGCCTTGAGGCGCTTCTCGAGGCCGAGGTTGAAGTCGGGCGCGTCGACGCCCACGAAACCGGCCGGGCGCTCGCGCAGCAGGCGGTCGCCGAGCGCATCTCGGATGGCCTTGATGCCGCGGTAATGGCGCAGCACCTCGACATAGCCGCGCACCGCGAGCTTGTCGCTGGGCCACCAGGCCTCGAAGCCCTGTGCCGTCATCTTCGGGCCGCCGATGCCGGCGGTGCGCAGCGCGGGCCAGCGGGCCTGGATGCCGCCGAGCAGCAAGGAAGCGAGCAGGTCGCCCGAGGCCTCGCCAGCGACCATCGCCAGTTGCATGCCAGGCCGTCAGCGCACGATGCCGCGGGTGCTGGCCGCGAGGAAGCCGAGCAGGCCGTCGACATCGGCGTCGCCGCCCTCGACCGTGCCCTTCAGCGCCGCGATCGCGGCCTTGGCCGCCTCGAGCGTGAGGCCCTCGCGGTACAGCAGCTTGTGCATCTGCTTGACGAGGCCGATGCGCTCCTTGCTGAAGCCGCGGCGGCGCAGGCCTTCGGCGTTGTAGCCGTGAACCGCCAGCGGATTGCCGGACACCGTCATGAAGGGCGGCACGTCCTGGCTCACGTGGCTCTGGAAGCCGGTCATCACGTGCGCGCCGATGTGGCAGAACTGGTGGATGCCGCTGAGGCCGCCGATGATGGCCCAGTCGTCCACGTGCACGTGGCCAGCCAGCGTGGCGTTGTTGGCCAGGATGGTGTGGCTGCCCAGTTGCACGTCGTGCGCCAGGTGCACGTAGGCCATGATCCAGTTGTGATGGCCCACGCGCGTGACGCCGCCATCTTGCGCCGTGCCGCGGCTGAAGGTGCAGAACTGGAAGATCGTGTTGCCGTCGCCGATGTGCAGTTCGGTCGGCTCGCCGGCGTACTTCTTGTCCTGCGGCGCGATGCCCAGCGCGTTGTGACTGCCGATGCGGTTGTCGCGGCCGATGGTGGTGGGGCCTTCGATGACGCAGTGCGCGCCGATGCTCGTGCCCTGGCCGATGCGCACGCCCGGCCCGATGACGCAGAAGGGACCGACCTGCACCCCGTCGGCCAGTTCGGCCGCCGGGTCGACCAGCGCCGTGGCATGCACGTTCGCCGGCATCAGCCCACCTTGCGCATCGTGCACATCAGCAGCGCCTCGGCCGCGAGATGGCCGTCGACGGTGGCGCGCGCCTTGTAGCGGTAGATGCCGGCCTTCTGGCGTTCGATGGCGGCCTCGAGGATGAGCTGGTCGCCCGGGCCCACGGGCCGCTTGAAGCGGGCCTCGTCGATGCCGGCGAAGTACACCACCGTGTCGTCGCCCGGCTCGGTGCCCATGCTCTCGAAGCTGAGCAGCGCCGCGGCCTGCGCCAGCGCTTCGAGCATCAGCACGCCCGGCATCACCGGCCGTGCCGGAAAGTGGCCCTGGAAGAAGGGCTCGTTGATGGTGACGTTCTTCAGCGCCTTGATGCGCACGTGGTGCTCGATCTCGAGCACCCGGTCGACCAGGATGAACGGGTAGCGGTGCGGCAGCTTGCGCAGGATGTGTTGGATGTCGAGCATGGTGTGAACCGGTCCCCGGCGGTCGACGCGCTGTCGCGTCAGGTGTTCTTCTTTTCGAGTGCGCGCAAGCGCTCGCGCAGCGTGTACAGCTGCCGCAGCGTGGCGGCATTCTTCTCCCAGGACGCATTGTCGTCGAAGGGAAACGCGCCGCTGTACTGGCCCGGCTTCAGGATCGAGCGCGTGATGAGCGTGGCCGCCGTGATGTGCACGTGATCGACGATCTCCAGGTGACCCAGGATGATGGCGCCGCCACCTGCCGTGCAGTGCGCGCCGATGCGCGCGCTGCCGGCCACGCCGACGCAACCGGCAAAGGCCGTGTGCGCGCCGATGCGCACGTTGTGGCCGATCTGCACGAGGTTGTCCAGCTTCACGCCATCGCCCAGCACGGTGTCGTCGAGGGCCCCGCGGTCGATGCAGGTGTTGGCGCCGATCTCGACGTCATCGCCGATCTGCACGGAGCCGAGCTGCTCGATCTTCTCCCAGCGCCCCTGGTGCGGCGCGAAGCCGAAGCCGTCGGCGCCGATCACCGCGCCGCCGTGCACGATGCCGCGGGCGCCGATGCGGCAGGCGTCGGAGAGCATCACGCGGGCCTTGAGCCAGGTGCGTTCGCCGACCACGGCGTCTTCACCGACATGGCACTGCGGCCCGACCACTGCCCCGGCCGCAATCTGCGCACCGCGCCCGACAAAGGCCATCGCACCGACCGAGGCCGTGGCATCGATGCGGGCGCCCTCCTCCACCACTGCGCTGGCATGCACGCCCGCCACCGCCGGCCGCCGCGTGCGTGCCGCCCACCAGTGGGTGAGCCGCGCAAAGGCGTGGTACGGGTCGGCGCAGACGAGGGCTGCACCGCGCGCCGCGGCCGCATCGGCCAGCGCGGGCGACACGATGACGCAGCCCGCCTGCGTCTGTCCCAGCTGCGCCTGGTAGCGCGGGTTCGAGAGGAACGCGATCGCCTGCTCGTCGGCGCTGTCCAGCGGCGCGAGTCGGCGGATGCGGAGTTCGGGGTCGCCGCGCAACTCGCCGCCCAGAAGGCCGGCGAGTTCGCCCAGGCGAACGGGCTCGACAGGCGCCATGTCCGACGCCTGGGGCGTCAACGCGGCGCGGCGGCCGGCGCGGCGGGAGCCGGCGCGTTGAGCACGCGGATCACCTTGTCGGTGATGTCCACGCGCGGGCCGGCGAAGATGACTTCCTGCAGGATGAGGTCGTACTTCTCGCTGTCGAAGATCTGCTTGATGGCGCGGTTGGCGCGTTCGACCACGGCGGAGAGTTCTTCGTTGCGGCGCTGGTTCAGGTCTTCCTGGAACTCGCGGCGCTTGCGCTGCAGGTCTCGGTCTTGCTCGACCAGTTCGCGCTCGCGACGGGCGCGGTCGGCAGCGGCGAGCGTGGGGCCGTCCTTCTCGAGCTTGTCGGCGGCGGCCTTCAGGCGCTGCTCGGCTTCGGTCATCTCGCGCTGGCGCTTGCCGAACTCGGCCTCGAGCTTCTTCTGGGCGGCCTGCGCGGGCGCAGCTTCGCGCAGCACGCGCTCGCTGTTGACGTAGCCGATCTTGAGCTCCTGGGCCGTAACAGGCTGGGCAGCGACCGCGGCAAGGGCCACGACAGCCAAGCCTTGCGCGAGGGTGGAGCGAACGAACGTCTTCATCAGAAGGCAGTCCCGATCTGGAATTGGAAGCGCTGGATTCTATCGTTGCGTTGCACCTGGATCGGGCGGCCCCAGCTGAGTTTCAGCGGGCCCACCGGCGAGATCCAGCTCAGGCCGAAACCGGCGGATGCGCGCAAGCTGTTCCAGCGTGTCGGCTCGTCTTCGGCCCACACGTTGCCGGCGTCGGCGAAGGCGAAGATGCGCAGCGTGCGGTCGTTGCCCGAGCCCGGCACCGGGAAGTACAGCTCGGTGTTGACGTTGAAGCGACGCGCACCGCCGATGTACGCGCCGGTGGGGTCGACCGTGCCCAGCGAGTTCTGCTCGAAGGAGCGCACCGTGCCCAGGCCACCGCCGTAGAAGTTCTTGAACACCGGGAACGGGTTGCCCTGGAGGCCCTTGCCGATGCCGACCTCGGCGTTCACGCCCAGCGTCAGCCGGTAGGGCAGCGACCAGTACTCCTGGTACTGCAGGTTGGTCTTCAGGTAGCGCACTTCGCCGGTGAACGAATACTCGAACAGCACACGCTGGTAGCGGCCGGAGCTGGGCACGAGCAGGCTGTCGCGGCCGTCACGTGCCCAGCCGACGGTGGCGGTGACGGAGTCGGCGTTGTTGCCATACAGCGTGCGGTAGTTCAGCCAAGCCAGCGGCAGGCCGACCGAGGTGCCAAGCTCGGTGCGCTCCCAGCCCAGACCCATGAACACCGTGTCGAACTCCGAGAACGGCACGCCGAAGCGCACCGCCACGCCCGGCGTGCGCAGATCGTAGCTCTCACCGAGGAAGTTGATCGGCCGGCTCGTGCGATAGAACGCGTCGACCGACAGCGAAATGCCGTCGACCGTGAAGTACGGGTCCACCGTGCGCAGCGACAGCTGGCGGTTGAAGCGGCTGGTGTTGATCTCGAAGCCCAGGCTCTTGCCGGAGCCGAAGGCGTTGTCCTGGCTCACCGAGGCGCTGAAGGTCAGCTTCTCGGCGTTGGAGTAGCCGGCACCGATGGCCAGGTTGCCGGTGGGCTTTTCCTTCAGCGTGACCACGAGGTCGGCCTGGTCGGGCGCGCCGGGCACCTCGTTGGTCTCGATGTCGATTTCCTCAAAGTAGCCGAGGCGATCGACACGCTGCTTGCTGAGCTTGATCAGGCTGCCGTCGTACCAGGCGCTCTCGAGCTGGCGGAACTCGCGGCGCACGACCTCGTCGCGCGTGCGCGTGTTGCCGGCCACTTCGATGCGGCGCACGTAGACGCGGCGGCCGGGGTCGGCACCCAGCACCACCGCCACCTGGCCGGTGGCGCGGTCGATCTCGGTGCGCGGCTCGACGCGGGCGAAGGCGTAGCCGTAAAGGCCGAAGAGCTCCTGGAAGCGGCGCTGGGTCTCGGTGACGGCATCGCCCCGGAAGGGCTGGCCGGGGCGCAGCAGCACGCGCTGGCGGAACTCGTCGTCCTTGCCGAGGTACTCACCTTCCAGGCGCACGCTCGTCACCGTGTAGGGCTGACCCTCGCGCACGTTGATGGCAACGGTGATCGTCTGCTTGTCGGGCGAGATCGTGACCTGCGTCGACTCGACCGCGAACTCCAGGTAGCCGCGGTTCAGGTACCAGGCCCGCAGCTTTTCCAGGTCGGAGTTCAGCTTGCTGCGCGAGTAGCGGTCGGACTTCGTGTACCAGGTGAACCAGCCGGTCGAGGTGAGCTCGAACTGCTCGAGCAGCTCCTTCTCGCTGAACACGCGGGTGCCCAGGATGCGCACGTTGGCGATGCGCGCGGCATCACCTTCGTTCATCGTGAACGTGACCGTGACCCGGTTGCGTTCCAGCGGCGTGATCGTCGTCGTGACCTCGGCGCCGTAGAGGCTGCGGCTGAGGTACTGGCGCTTGATCTCCTGCTCGGCGCGGTCGATCAGCGCACGGTCGAAGGGCAGGCCTTCGCCGATGCCGGCGTCCTTCAGGCTCTTGGTCAGGGGTTCCTTGTCGAACTCCTGCAGGCCGACGAAGGTGACCGCGGCAATGATCGCGCGCTCTTCGACCACGATGACGGTGGTGCCGTCCTCGATCTCGATGCGCACGTCCTTGAACAGGCCCGTGGTGAACAGGGCCCGCAGCGCGGCAGAGCCCTTGTCGTCGGTGTAGGTGTCGCCGACACGGAAGGGAAGCGCCGCGAACACCGTGCCCGGATCGGTGCGCTGAAGGCCCTCGATGCGGATGTCGCGGATGACAAAGGGCTCGACGGCACGCGGCGCGGTCTGCGCCAGAACGGCACCGGACGCGACCAGCAGCACCATCGCGGCAACCGGACGCAGCGGGGCCAAAGAAGAAACAGGAAACATGGGATCTAGTGAAGGCCCAGCAAGCGGGCCACGTCGTTGAACAGCGCCACGGACATCATCGCCAGCAGCACCACGATGCCGCCGCGCTGCAACCGGGCCAGCCACGCGTCGGAGACGGGGCGCCCGGTGACACCTTCGAAAATGTAATACATGAGGTGCCCCCCATCGAGCATCGGCAGCGGCAGCAGGTTGAGAACACCCAGGCTCACGCTCACCAGCGCCAGGAAACCCAGGTAGAAGGCGAGGCCTTGCTGCACGCTCTGGCCGGCGTAGTCGGCAATGGTGAGCGGGCCCGAGAGGTTCTTGATCGAGGCCTCGCCGATGAGCATGCGGCCGAGCATGCGCACAGTCAGCACCGACACCTCCCAGGTGCGCTCGGCGCCCAGCATGAGGCCGTCGATCGGGCCGTGGCGCACCAGCACGCGCTCGCCGGGCTGGCCCGGCTGCGCGTCGATGCGGCCCAGGGTGCGCGGGCCGTCGCGGCCCTCCTGCTGCACCAGGCGCGGCGTCACGTCGAACTCCATCACGCGCCCGGCGCGCTCGACCGTGAAGCGCAGCGTGCGGGCCTGCGTGCTGCCGTCGGCAGCCGTGATCACCGCGGCACGCACCTTCTCGACCGTGCCCAAGGCCTCGACCACCGGTTGGCCATCGATCGCCAGCACGCGGTCGCCGCGCATCAGGCCGGCCGTGGCTGCGGGTCCGCCCGGCACGACCTCTCCCAGCACCGGCTCGCTGAAGCTGCCGGCCAGCCCCACGCGGCGCAGGAAGCCGGCATCGACATCGCGCGAGTCGATATCGGCCAGCGACAGCGTGACGCTGCGGCGGCTGCGGCCGTCGCGGTCGGTCACCTCGAGTTGCACGTCCGCCTTGTTCATGGCCGCGCGCGTGATCTGCCAGCGCAGGTCGGCCATCGACTGCAGTTCGGTCCACTCGGCGCTGCCGCTCGGGGCGATGCCGCGCACCCAGTCGCCGGCGCGCAGGCCGGCGCTGTGGGCCGGTGTGCCGGCGGCCGGCGCCGACAGCACGGCCTTGGGCTCCTCGATGCCGATCCAGTGCGCGGCGCCGTACAGCAGCACCGCCAGCAGCAGGTTGGCCAGCGGGCCGGCCACGACGATGGCCGCGCGCCGACCCAGCGACTGGCGGTTGAACGCCCGGTGCCGCTCGTGCTCGGGCACCTCGCCTTCGCGCTCGTCGAGCATGCGCACGTAGCCGCCGAGGGGCAGCGCACTCAAGGTGAACTCGGTGCCGTCAGGCCCCCAGCGACGGCTCCAGATGACGCGGCCGAAACCCACCGAGAAGCGCAGCACCTTCACGCCGCAGGCCACGGCCACGCGGTAGTGTCCGTACTCGTGGATGACGATCAGCACCCCCAGCGTCAGCAGGAAGGCGAGCACCGTGGTGATCATCGGGCGAGACCTTGCATGACCTGGCTGGCGGTGGCGCGGGCGCGCTGGTCGAGATCGATGAGGTCGTCCACGTGGGGGTCGGCGCCGAGCGCGGGCGGCAGCCGCGACAGCGTCTCGGCGTTGACCGTGTGAATGTCGGTGAAGCGGATGGCTCCCTCCAGAAACGCCGCCACCGCCATCTCGTTGGCGGCGTTCAGCACGGCCGTCGTGCCCTCGGCCGCGCGAAGCGCATCCCAGGCCAGAAAGAGCCCCGGGCAGCGCACGCGGTCGGGCTCGAGAAAGGTCAGCGGCTTCAGGCCCAGGAAATCGAGGCGCGGCGCGCCGCTCTCCACGCGCTCGGGGAACGCCAGGCCGTAGGCGATGGGCACCTTCATGTCCGGCGTGCCCAGCTGCGCCAGCACGCTGGCATCGCGGCACACCACCATGCTGTGGATGATGCTCTGCGGGTGGATGACGACGCGGATCTGCTCGGGCTTGAGGTCGAAGAGCCAGCGCGCCTCGATGACCTCGAGCGCCTTGTTCATCATCGTCGCCGAGTCGACCGAGATCTTCGGGCCCATGACCCAGTTCGGGTGCGCCACGGCCTGGGCGGGGGTCACATCGGCCAGCGTGGTGTGCTCACGCTCTCGGAACGGCCCGCCGCTGGCCGTGAGCACGATGTGGTCGATGCGCCGCGGCCAGGCGCTGCGGTCTTCGGGCAGGCACTGGAAGATGGCGCTGTGCTCGCTGTCGATGGGCAGCAGCGTCGCCCCGCCCTGCGTCACCGTGCGCATGAAGCTGGCACCGCCGACCACCAGCGCCTCCTTGTTGGCCAGCAGCAGCCGCTTGCCCGCACGCGCCGCCGCCATGCAGGCCGGCAGGCCGGCAGCACCCACGATCGCGGCCATGACGGCATCGACCTCGGGCGCTGCGGCCAGTTCGGCCAGTGCACCGGCGCCCGTGCGCACCTCGGTCTTCAGACCGGCGGCCGCCAGTTGCGCGCGCAGGGGCGGCGCCTGGGCTTCGTCGGGCACCACCACCACGGCGGGCCGGAAGCGGCGGCATTGCTCGAGCAGCAGATCCACCCGGCGGAAGGCCGTGAGCCCGAAGACCTCGAAGCGCTCCGGGTGCAGCGCCACCACGTCGAGCGTGCTGGTGCCGATCGAGCCCGTGGAGCCGAGGATGGCCAGGCGTTGCCGGCGGAGGGTCATCGAGGATTCACCCGACATGTGTTCACCGAGTCAAGGACAGGAGGGCCATCGCTGCCGGCAGCACCGGCAGCAGCGCGTCGACGCGGTCGAGCACGCCACCATGGCCGGGCAGGAGCCGGCTGCTGTCTTTGGCACCGGCGGCCCGCTTGACCAGGGACTCGACCAGATCGCCGACGACGCTGAGCCCGCTCAGCACCAGCAGCGCCAGCACCATGCCCACCCCACCCAGGTGCTGCCACAGCCGCGTGAACAGACTCGGCGCGTCGACCGCAAAGCGCTCGTCGATGGCAATCCACAGCGCCGCCAAGGCCAGCACACCGACCATGCCCGACCACACGCCCTCCCAGCTCTTGCCAGGGCTGATCGAAGGGGCCAGCTTGCGGCGCCCGAGGGCCCGGCCGCCGAAATAGGCCGCGACATCGGCCATCCAGACAAGGGCCAGCACCGACAGCAGGAAGTTGATGCCCACCGCCCGCGCGTGCGCCAGCGCCAGCCAGGCCGCCCACAAGGTGACGAGCCCGACCACCCAGCGCGCCGCCTTGGGCAAACGAGGCCACAGCGCCGGGCCGCTCTTCAGCGCCAGCCCACCGGCCACCACCCAGAGCAAGGCCACCACCCACCACAGCGCCTCGGGGGCGTCCTGCTTCCAGCCGGCCAGCAGCGCTGCGGCACCGGCCAGGCCCACCGCCGCGCCCATCGCCCAGGCCAGCGCGGTGCCGGCCTGGTTGAGCCGGCCCCACTCCCAGCCGGCCGCGGCGATGAGCACCAGCGTCAGCAGTGCAAACGGCCATGGGCTGGCGGCGGCCAGCGTGCCCAGCAACAGCAGCACCAGCACGACGGCAGTGAGGATGCGCTGGCCCAGCATGCCGATGGCGGACGGGCCCGGTACTGCGGCAGGCGGCCGGCCGGCGCTCACGCGCCGGGCAGCGCCACCGAAGGCGGCTGGATGCCGCCGTAGCGGCGGTCGCGCTGGGCGTAGGCGGACAGCGCGGCATCGATCTCGGCCTCGCCGAAATCGGGCCACAGGCAGTCGGTGAAGAACAGCTCCGAGTAGGCCGCCTGCCAGAGCAGGAAGTTGCTCATGCGCATCTCGCCCCCGGTGCGGATGAAGAGATCAGGGTCGGGCGCGAAGCTCATCGCCATGTGCTGCGACAGCCAGGCCTCGTCGAGCTGCTCCGGTTTCAGGCCCTGCGCGATGGCATCGCGGCAGGCCTGCACCACGTCCCAGCGGCCGCCGTAGTTGAAGGCCACGGCCAGCGTGATGCGCGTGTTGCGTTCGGTCAGCGCCTCGGCCTGCTCCCAGGCCTTGCGCAGCTTGTCGGAGACGGCGGAGCGGTCGCCGACGATGCGGATGCGCACGCCGTCCTGGTGCATCTTGGTGAGGTACTTCGACACCGCCACCAGCACCAGGCTCATCAGGCCCGAGACCTCTTCGGTGGGCCGCTTCCAGTTCTCGGAGCTGAAGGCAAAGACGGTGAGGTACTCGACGCCGCGGTCGGCGAAGCTGTTGACCGTGCGCACCAGCGCGTCGACACCCTGCTTGTGGCCGAAGAAGCGCGGCATGTAGCGCTTGCGCGCCCAGCGGCCGTTGCCGTCCATGACCACGGCCACATGGCGTGGCACGGTGGCCAAGGCCGTGGTGGGCTGCGAAAGATCATTCATCCTGCGCCGGGCTCAGACCGCCATGACCTCGGCTTCCTTGCCCTGCACCAGCTTGTCGATCTGCGCGATGGTGCCGTCGGTCAGGCGCTGCACCTCGTCTTGCGCGCGGCGCTCGTCGTCCTCGGACACGGCCTTGTCCTTGAGCAGCTTCTTCAGGTGCTCGTTGGCCTCGCGGCGCACGCTGCGCACGGCGATCTTGGCGTCTTCGCCGGCGTTGCGCACCACCTTCGTGAGTTCCTTGCGGCGCTCTTCGGTCAGGCCCGGCATCGGCACGCGGAGCAGGTCGCCCTGGGCGCTGGGGTTCAGGCCGAGGTCGCTTTCGCGGATGGCCTTCTCGATCTTCGGGCCGAGGCCCTTTTCCCAGGGCTGCACGCTGATCGTGCGCGCGTCGAGCAGCGACACGTTGGCCACCTGGCTGATCGGCACCATCGAGCCGTAGTAGTCGACCTGCACCTGGTCGAGCAGGCCCGGGTGGGCGCGGCCGGTGCGGATCTTGTGGAGCTCGTTCTTGAACGCCTCGATGGACTTGGCCATCTTGGTTTCGGCGGTCTTCTTGATGTCGGCAATCGTCATCGATCGTCCTCGTCAAATCGGCATCAGACGTGCACCAGCGTGCCCTCGTCCTCGCCGCGCACCACGCGCTGCAGGGCGCCGGGCTTGACGATCGAGAACACCTTGATGGGCAGCTTCTGGTCGCGGCACAGCGCAAAGGCCGTGGCGTCCATGACCTGCAGGTTCTTGGCGATCGCTTCGTCGAAGCTGATGTTCTTGTAGAGCGTGGCGCTCGGGTCCTTCTTGGGATCGGCGGTGTAGACACCGTCGACCTTGGTGGCCTTCAGCACCACTTCGGCGCCGATTTCGGCGCCGCGCAGCGCGGCGGCCGTGTCGGTGGTGAAGAACGGGTTGCCGGTACCGGCCGCAAACACGACGACCTTGCCCTCTTCGAGGTACTGCAGCGCCTTGGGGCGCACGTAGGGCTCCACCACCTGGTCGATGCCGATGGCCGACATCACGCGGGCCGTGATGCCCTCCTGGCGCATGGTGTCGCCAAGCGCCAGCGAGTTCATGACGGTGGCGAGCATGCCCATGTAGTCGGCGGTGGCGCGGTCCATGCCCACCGAACCGCCGGCCACGCCGCGGAAGATGTTGCCGCCGCCGATGACGACGGCCACCTGCACGCCGAGGTCGGTGACGCCCTTGATCTCGCGCACCATGCGCACGATCGTGGCGCGGTTGATGCCGTAGGCGTCATCGCCCATCAGGGCTTCGCCGGAGAGCTTGAGAAGGATGCGCTGGTAAGCCGGCATCGACAGGAACCTGGGCTATAGAAGAGTACGGAGTGTAAGGGCCGGGCCACCCAAGGCGGCCCGCTCACCGGGGGTTGACACCCCCGATGGGCCCGCTCGGCGCGCGGGCGCTGGCTGCGGCCTTGCGGCCGCTCTTACTGGGCCTTCGCAGCCGCGACCTGCGCCGCCACTTCGGCAGCGAAGTCGTCGACCTTCTTCTCGATGCCCTCGCCCACCACGTACAGCGAGAAGTCCGCGACCTTCGTGCCCTTTTCCTTGAGCATCTGCTCGACCGTCTGCTTGTCGTTCTTGACGAAGGGCTGGTTCAGCAGCGACACCTCCTTCAGGAACTTCTGCACCGAGCCGTCGACCATCTTGGCCACGATCTCGGCCGGCTTGCCGCTTTCGGCGGCCTTCTCGGCCGCCACGCGGCGCTCGACCTCGATCAGCTCGGCCGGCACGTCGGCCGTCGACAGCGCCTTGGGCTTCATGGCGGCCACGTGCATGGCCACGTCCTTGGCGGCGGTCTCATCGCCGGTGAACTCGACCACCACGCCGATGCGCGTGCCGTGCAGGTAACTGGCGAGTTGCCCGCCACCCGAGTAGCGCTTGAAGCGGCGGATGGCCATGTTCTCGCCGATCTTGCCGATCAGGCCCTTGCGCACGTCTTCGACCGTGGGGCCGAAGCCGTCTTGCGACAGCGGCAGCGCCGACAGCGCGGCCACGTCGGCCGGCGCGTGCTGCGCCACCAGCTCGGCGGCGCTCTTGACGAAGGCCAGGAACGAGTCGTTCTTGCTGACGAAGTCGGTCTCGCAGTTGACTTCGATGATGGCACCGGTGGTGCCGGCCACCGACGCGGCGATCACGCCCTCGGCGGTGATGCGGGCAGCGGCCTTGCTGGCCTTGTTGCCGAGCTTGACGCGCAGGATCTCCTCGGCGCGGGCGGCGTCGCCATCGGCCTCGGTGAGGGCCTTCTTGCATTCCATCATCGGCGCGTCGGTCTTGGCGCGCAGTTCGGCCACCATGCTGGCGGTGATCGCGGGCATAGGATGTTTCTCCTGGAAGTAAAAACGCAAGCGGCGGGCACCATCGCCAGACGGTGGCCCGCCGCGGGGCAAAGAAGCCGATCAGGCGCCTTCGCGGACCTCGACGAACTCGTCGCCACCGGCAGCGGCCTGCACCACCTCGGCGGTGGAGTTGGCCTTGCCCTCCATCACGGCGTCAGCCACAGCGCGCGCGTACAGCGCGACGGCCTTGGCCGAGTCGTCGTTGCCGGGAATGACGTAGTCGATGCCGATCGGCGAGTGGTTGGTGTCGACGATGCCGATCACCGGGATGCCCAGCTTCTTGGCCTCGGCCACGGCGATCTTGTGGTAGCCGACGTCGATGACGAACATGGCATCGGGCAGCGCACCCATGTCCTGGATGCCGCCGATGTCCTTCTCGAGCTTCACGAGCTCGCGGTCGAACAGCAGCGCTTCCTTCTTGATCATCGCCTCGGTGCCGGCCTCCTTGGTGGCCTGCATGTCCTTCAGCTTCTTCAGCGAGCCCTTCACCGTCTTGAAGTTGGTGAGCATGCCGCCGAGCCAGCGCTGGTCGACGTAGGGCATGCCGCAACGCTGGGCTTCGAGGGCCACGACCTCGCGCGCCTGGCGCTTGGTGCCGATCATCAGGATCGTGCCGCGACGGGCCGAGAGCTGGCGAACGAACTTCATCGCGTCGTCGAAGAGCGGCTGCGTCTTCTCGAGGTTGATGATGTGGATCTTGTTGCGATGGCCGTAGATGTACGGGGCCATCTTGGGGTTCCAGAAGCGGGTCTGGTGTCCGAAATGGACACCGGCTTCCAGCATTTCACGCATCGAGACAGACATGGAAACTCCAAAGGTTGTGTCTAGAATCCCGCCGTTACATCGAGTGGTGGACGTCGCAGCCTGCAGGTGAAGCTTGCTGCTTGACACACACCCCACGACACCTTGGTTCGGTCGGGTTCGCGATTTCGATCCACAAAAGAGATCGAGCTTGGATGGCCCCGAAAACTGCACCGGCCTGATTTCAGACCCGCCTCGAGGCAAAACCCCCAGATGCTATCACGTGCCTTCGCCGGGCCCGCCGGACGCCCATGCGCGTAGCCGTTGTCGGAGCCGGCATCGTCGGTGTCACCACTGCACATGAACTGGCCGCCGAAGGCCATGAAGTGCTGGTTTTCGAGCGGCGCGGCAGCGTGGCCGCCGAAGCCAGCTTTGGCCATGCGGGCGTGGTCGCGCCTGGGCTGGTCGCGCCCTGGTCCGGCCCGGGCGGGCCCTGGCGCTGGCTGCCCGGGCTGCCGGCTTCGCTGGCTGGCCTGCAGCTGGCGCCGTCGGCCCTGGGCCAGCTGCCCTGGCTGTGGCGCGCGCTGTTGGCACGCCGCGCCCAGGTGCTGGCACCCAACCGCAGCGCGATGCAGCGCCTGGCCGTGCTCAGCCGGCAGCGGCTGCTCGAGCTGACCCAGGCGCTGGACCTGGACTTCGAACAAGCCGACGGCGTGCTCGTGCTGCTGCGCAGCGAGCGGGCGCTGCGCGCGCACCGGCCCGTGCTCAAGCGTCTGGCCGAGCTCGAAGTGGCGTTCGAACTGCTCGACGCCGCCAAGGCGCGCGAGATCGAACCCTCGCTCAACCCGGCCACCCCGCTGCGCGCGGCCGTGCGACTGCCGCAGGACGCCGTCGGCAACGGCCGCCAGTTCGCCCACCGGCTGAAGGCCGAGGCCGTGCGGCTGGGCGCGAGCTTCCGCTTCGACACGCCCGTGCGCGCGATCCGGCCCGGCGCTCGACCCGAGGTCGTCATCGACGCCGACCGCGTCGAGAAGGTGGACGCCGTGGTGCTGTGCACCGGCGCGGCAGCTGCCGAGCTGCTGGCGCCCGCCGGCATCCGGCTGCCGCTGGTGCCGGTGTGGGGCCTGTCGGTGACGGCACCAGTCAACCATGTCGACGGTCAGCTCCCGAACGCCCCGCGCGCGGCGGTCATCGACGAGCGGCACCAAGTGACGATCTCTCGCCTGGGCCAGCGTGTGCGCGTGGCGGGCGGACACCGCATCGGCGGCTCCGCCGAAGCATTGCCGATGCGCCACCTGCGCGGCCTGTACCGCGTGCTCGACGAGTGGTTCCCTGGCAGCGCCGTCATGCGCGAGGCGCAGCATTGGGCCGGCGCGCGACCGATGTTGCCCGATGGCGCACCGCTGCTCGGCGCCAGCGGCCTGCCCGGCGTCTGGCTCAACCTCGGCCACGGGGGCCACGGCTGGGCCCTGGCCTGCGGCAGCGCGCGGGTGTTGGCAGCCGGCCTGGCGGGGCGAGACGCCGGCCTTGATCTGTCGCGGCTGGGCGTCTCCCGGCTGGGTTTCTCGAAGTCCGCCTGACGCAGGCGGACTCGCAACGGCGCCGCACAATCGGCGGATGAGTGTCTACGCCACCTCGTCGCCGCAGCGTGTGTCGGGCAGCCGCGCGCGCTGGGCGCTGCTCGATGCCGACGCCGCCCGTGCCCACGAGGCCCAAGCGCGCGGGTTTCACCCAGCGGGCACGCTGATGCAGCGCGCCGGGCTCGCGGTGGCGCGGCTGGCACTCGCACTGACACCGGGTGCCCGGCGGGTCACGGTGGTCTGCGGGCCCGGTGACAACGGCGGCGACGGCTTCGTGGCCGCCCGGCTGCTGCACGCCACCGGGTGGCAGGTGCGGGTGCACCACACGCCCGGGGCTCGCCCGCCCTCTGCCGACGCGGCCGGCGCGCTCGACGCCCTGCTGCAGGCCGGCCTCGCCCCATCCCCCTGCCCCGATCAACTCGCGGCCACCGACCTGGTCATCGATGCACTGCTGGGCCTGGGCAGCAGCCGGCGGGTCAGCGGCCTGGGCCTCGACGCCACCGGCAGTGCCGTGGCCCGTGCCATTGCCGCCATCCGCGCGCAGCACGCGCCCGTGCTGGCCATCGATCTACCCAGCGGCCTGCACCCCGACACCGGCGCGGTGATGGGCGACCGGGCCGTGGTCGCCCGCGCGACGCTGTGCCCCTTGTCGCTGCGCCCCGGCTGCTTCACGCACCAGGGCCGCGACCACGCGGGCGAGGTATGGCTCGACGACCTCGGGCACCCCGCGACACAGTCCACGGCGTGGCTGTCGGGGGCACCCACGCCCATCGAACGCCCGCACGCCAGCCACAAGGGCCGATTCGGCGACGTGGTGGTGGTGGGCGGCGCCGAGGGCATGGGAGGCGCCGCCGTGCTGGCGGCCGAGGCGGCGCTCGCCGCCGGCGCCGGCCGCGTGTACCTCGTCCCGCTGGACGAGCGCAGCCTGGCGGCGCCGCGTCATGAACTGATGCTGCGCCCGCTGGCCTGGGCGCACGAGCCCGCCACGCTGGCCGCCGCCACGGTGGTGGCCGGCTGCGGCGGCGGCGATCGCATCGCGGCCGCCCTGCCACCGCTGCTGCACCATGCCGCACGCCTGGTGCTGGACGCCGACGCGCTGAACGCCATCGCGGCCGAGGCCGCGTTGCGCAGCGCGCTGCTGCGGCGCACTCAACGCGGCCTGCCGACCCTGCTGACGCCCCACCCGCTCGAGGCCGCACGGCTGCTCGGCTGCGACACCGCCGCCGTGCAGCGCGACCGCCTCGCGGCGGCCACCGCTCTGGCCTCAAGCCTCGGCGCCACCGTGTTGCTCAAGGGCTCGGGCAGCGTGATTGCCACACCTGGGGCGCCGCTGCTCGTCAACGCCACTGGCAACGCCGCGCTGGCGAGTGCCGGCACGGGCGACGTGCTGGCCGGCTGGCTGGGCGGTGCCTGGGCCGGGCTGCCCGACAGCGAGGCCGGCACGATCGCCGCTGCCACCGCGTGGCGGCACGGCCATGCGGCCGACCGCTTTGCGCAGGCCTGCCCCGGCCGCCCGCTGCGCGCCTCGGCGCTGATCGAGCAGATGCTGCAGGCCGGCTGAGCTGTTTCCGCCGGCTCAGCGCCGGCTCAGCGCCGATTGCGCGGCTTCGGCGCCGGCCGTTGCGGGCCCGGCTTGCGCGACCGCGCAGCGCGCCCGGCGCCGGCCGAGCCGCCAGCGGCCGGCTTTTGCCCGGCATGCCCGCCCGGCCCCGCCTTCGCGGCCCGCGTGGCGCCCCGCGCCACCCGGTCGGCCTGCTTCACGGCCGCGAGTTCGGCGGCCGCCGAATCGACCTTCTCGCCGCCCTTGGCCGGCGCGGTGCGCGGCAGCGGCCGGTCGGCTTCGCCCTCGCGCACCAGGCGGAAGTCGATCTTGCGGCCGTCGAGGTCGACGCGGCTGACCTGCACGCGCACCCGCGTACCGACCGAGTAGCGAATGCCGGTGCGCTCGCCACGCAGTTCCTGGCGGGCGTCGTCGTAGCGGAAGTACTCGCCGCCGAGTTCGGTGATGTGCACCAGGCCCTCGACGTAGAGCGCGTCGAGCGTGACGAACAGGCCGAAGCTCGTGACGGCACTGACCGTGCCGCCGAACTCCTCGCCGAGCCGCTCGCGCATGTAGCGGCACTTGAGCCAGGCCTCGACGTCGCGGCTGGCCTCGTCGGCACGGCGCTCGTTGGCGCTGCAGTGACCGCCGGCGGCCTCCCAGAGCTCCATGTCGCGCGTCATCGGCTTGGCCGCCACGCGCTGCGGCTTGCCGCCGCGGCGCATTTCGGGCTTGCGCGTCTTGCTGCTGCCGGCAAGCGCGTAGCGCTTGCCCGAGATGATGGCCCGCAGCACGCGGTGCACCAGCAGATCGGGATAGCGGCGGATCGGGCTCGTGAAGTGCGTGTAGGCGCCGTACGCCAGGCCGAAGTGGCCGTTGTTCGATGCCGTGTAGATGGCCTGCTGCATCGAGCGCAGCAGCAGCGTGTGGATCTGCAGCGCATCGGGCCGGCCCTGCACCGCCGCCGCGATGGCCGCCATCTCGGCCGGCGTGGGCTGCTCCGACAGTGCCGCGTTCACGCCCAGCGACTTGAGCTGCGCCTGCAGGGCCGTGCGCTTCTCAGGCGTCGGGCCTTCGTGCACGCGGTACAGACACGGGTGTTCGGCCTCCGCGATGTACTCGGCGGCGCACACGTTGGCCGCCAGCATGGCCTCTTCGATGAGGCGGTGCGCCTCGTTGCGCGTGCGCGGCACGATCTTCTCGATGCGGCCCTGGTCGTCGCAGACGATCTGCGTCTCCGTGGTCTCGAACTCCATCGCACCGCGCGTGGCACGCTGCTTCAGCAGCACGCGGTACACCTCATGCAGGTGCAGCAGGTGCGGCACGAGTTCGGCGCGCTTGGCCGCCTCGGGCCCGCGCGTGTTGGACAGCACCGCCGCCACCTCGGTGTAGGTGAGCCGCGCGTGCGACTCGATGATGGCCGGGTAGAACTGGAACGCATGCACCTTGCCGGCCGTCGTGACGATCATGTCGCACACCATCGCCAGCCGCTCGACGTCGGGGTTCAGCGAACACAGGCCGTTGCTGAGCTTCTCGGGCAGCATCGGGATCACGCGGCGCGGAAAGTACACCGAGGTGGCGCGCTCGTAGGCGTCTTCGTCGAGCGCCTCGCCCGGCTTCACGTAGTGGCTGACGTCGGCAATGGCCACCAGCAGCCGCCAGCCGTCGACGGCGCTCTTGCCGCGGCCGCTCCTGTGAGGCTCGGCGTAGACGGCGTCGTCGAAGTCGCGCGCGTCTTCGCCGTCGATGGTGACGAGGGCCACGTCGCGCAGGTCGACGCGGTTCTTGCGATCGACCGCGCGCAGCTTGTCGGGCAGTCCGGCGGCCTGGGCCAGCGCCTCGGGCGAGAACAGGTGCGGCACCTCGTACTTGCGCACCGCGATCTCGATCTCCATGCCGGCGTCGTCGATCTCGCCGAGCACCTCGGCCACGCGGCCCACGGGCTGCGAGTGCAGCGACGGCGGCTCGGTGAGCTCCACCGACACCACCTGCCCCACCGCCGCGCTGGCGGTGGCGTTCTTCGGGATCAGGATGTCCTGGCCGTAGCGGCTGTCTTCGGGGGCGACGAGCCACTGCCCGCCCTCGTGCAGCAGCCGGCCGATGATGGGCGTCTTGCGGCGCTCGAGGATGTCGAGCACGCGGCCCTCGGGGCGGCCCTTGCGGTCGAAACGCAGCACGCGCACGCGCACGCGGTCGCGGTGCAGCACGCTGCGCATCTCTTGCGGCGCCAGGAAGATCGGCGCGTCGCCGTGCTCGGGCCAGACGTAGCCGTGGCCGTCGCGGTGGCCCTCGACCGTGCCTTCGACATCGCCCATCAGGCCGGTGCCGGAGGAGGTTCCACTTGTGGTGTTGTTCAAATGTTTGCTATAGTCATGGGCTCCTGAAAGCCCAGATGGCGGAATTGGTAGACGCACTAGTTTCAGGTACTAGCGCTTAACGGCGTGGAGGTTCGAGTCCTCTTCTGGGCACCAAACAACGATGAAGGCCGGTTGCGAAAGCAACCGGCCTTTTCGCTTCTTCAGACCTGAAACTTCTTCGCCAGGCCGTCGGGCCGCAGGTTGTCGTAGTCCTCGAAGGGCTGGTGGATCCAGGGGCTCGAGGGCAGCAGGTCGCAGTAGTAGTCGGGCACGTAGCTCGACACGCCCTTCACCCAGATCACGGCGGCGCGCAGCTCGCTGATGGCAGGCATGCCACGCAGGCGGTCGACCACGGCGCGCAGCGTCACGCCGGTGTCGGCCAGATCGTCGACGAGCAGCACACGCCCGGCCAGCTCGCCCTTGGGCATGGTGATGTACTTGGCCATGTCGAGCCGGCCCTGGATGGTGCCGGCCTCGGCGCGGTAGCTGCTGGTGCTCATGATGGCCAGCGGCTTGTCGAACACGCGCGAGATCACGTCGCCCGGCCGCATGCCACCTCGGGCCAGGCAGAGGATCTGGTCGAACTCCCAGCCCGAGGCGGCCACCTTGAGCGCCAGGCGCTCGATCAACAGGTGGTACTCGTCCCAGGACACGTACAGGTGCTTGCCGTCGTCGGTGAGCATGAGGCGCGGTCTCCGTGAAGATGAGGGTGAATGAGGCTCAGGCGCGGAACGGGTGCCGCAGCAGGACGGTGTGCACGCGGTCGGGGCCGGTGGACACCATGTCGATCGGCGCGCCGATCAGCGCCTGCATGCGTTCGAGGTAGCGGCGGGCATGGGCCGGCAACTGTTCCCAGTTGGTGAGGCCGGCGGTGGTGTCGGTCCAGCCGGGCAGCGTCTCGTAGACGGGCTCGCAGGCCGCGATCTCGTCGGCATCCAGCGGCAGCACGTCGAGTTCGCGCGCGCCGAGCTTGTAGCCGACGCAGATGCGGATCTCCGGCAGGCCGTCGAGCACGTCGAGCTTGGTGATGCACAGGCCCGAGACGCCGTTGATGATGATGCTGCGCTTGAGCGCCGCGGCATCGAGCCAGCCGCAGCGGCGGGCGCGGCCGGTGACGGTGCCGCGCTCCTGCCCCACGGTGCTGAGATGGTGGCCCACGGTGCCCACCGCGTCGATGTCGAGCTCGGTCGGGAACGGCCCGCCGCCCACGCGCGTGGTGTAGGCCTTGGTGATGCCCAGCACGTAGTGCAGCAGCCCCGGGCCGATGCCCGAACCGGCGGCGGCGTTGCCGGCCACGCAGTTGCTGCTGGTGACGAACGGGTAGGTGCCGTGGTCGATGTCGAGCAGCGTGCCTTGCGCGCCCTCGAACAGCAGGTTCTGGCCGGTCAGATGGGCGTTGTAGAGGCGGTAGCCCACGTCGGCCATCAGCGGCTTCAGGTGTTCGGCCGCGGCCAGCACGTCGTCGAGCATGGGCTGCAGCGCCAGCGGCTCGGCGCCGAGCACGTGCACCAGCTCGGCGTTGTGCAGCTCGAGCAGCTCGCGAAGCTTGGTTTCCAGGCGTGCCGGGTGCTTGAGGTCCTGCACGCGCAGTGCGCGCCTCGCGACCTTGTCTTCATAGGCCGGGCCGATGCCCTTGCCGGTGGTGCCGATCTTGCCGCCGGCCGTGCCCTCGCGCTTCATCTCGCGCGCCTTGTCGATGTGCACGTGGAAGGGCAGGATCAACGGGCAGCTCTCGCTCAGGAACAGGCGCGAGCGCACGTCGATGCCGAGTGCTTCGATGCGGGCGATCTCGGTCAGCAGGTGCGCCGGATCGACGACCACGCCGTTGCCGATGTAGCAGGCCACGCCCTCGCGCATCACGCCCGAAGGCACGAGCTGCAGAGCCGTCTTGCGGCCGTTGATCACCAGCGTGTGGCCGGCGTTGTGGCCGCCCTGGAAGCGCACCACGCCCTCGGCGTGGTCGGTCATCCAGTCGACGATCTTGCCCTTGCCCTCGTCGCCCCACTGGGTGCCGACGACGACCACGTTGCGTCCGGCGCCGGGCCTCTGGGTCGCTTGCATGTTCGGAAGAGTCCTTGAAGAAATGAAGAAGCGTGGATCAGGCCGCCACGGCCTGCAGCACCCAGCGGCCGGCGACCTGGACCAGCTCGCGGTCGCAGACGAAGGTTTCGGCCTCGGGCTGGTGCCCGGGCAGCACCGCCAACACGGTTTCGCCGGCCTCGCGCAGGCGGCGCACGGCGGCGCGCAACTCGGCGTCTTCGCCCCAAGGCGCACGGATCGCACGCGGTGCAGGCAAAGGCGCGGCACGTTCGGCCAGGGCCTTCAGGTCGAGGCTGAAACCAACCGCAGGCCGGTTGCGGCCGAACACGGCGCCGACTTCGTCGTAGCGGCCCCCGCGCGCCAGCGCATCACTGCCACCCGGGCCGAACAGCGCAAACCGGGCGCCCGAGTAGTAGGCATAGCCACCCATGTCGGACAGATCGAAGCCCAAACCCAGCGTCGGGTAGGCCGCGCGCAGATGGCTGGCGAGCCACTGCAGCTGCTCGAGCGCCTCGCGCACCAGCGGGCGCGCAGGCAGGAGCTCGCGAGCGGCCACCAGCACCTCGTCACCGCCAAAGAGCCGGGGCAAGGCGCGCAAGGCGGCACGCGATTCAGCCGGCACGCCGTCGGTCAGTGCCGCCAGCGTGCTGGCGTCCTTGCTCGCCAGCGCGCGGGCGATGTCGTGCAGCCGGGCTTCGTCGAGCACGACGCCGGCCAGCACGCCCCGCAGCACGCGGGCATCGGCGTAGTCGATGGTGAGCGGGCCGACCGCGGCCGCCGTGATGCAGTCCAGCGCCAGCTCGGCGGCTTCGAGGTCGGCTTCCAGCCCGGCATGGCCGAAGATCTCGGCGCCGAACTGCAGCGGCTCGCGCGTGGCGGCCAGGCCCGCCGGCCGCGTGTGCAGCGTCGGGCCGCAATAGGCCAGCCGGGTGACGCCGTCGTGGTTGAGCAGGTGGGCATCGATGCGCGCCGCTTGCGGCGTGGTGTCGGCACGCAGCCCGAGCAGCCGGCCACTGGCCTGGTCGACGAGCTTGAAGGTGCGCAGATCGAGCTCACGGCCGGTGCCGGTGAGCAGCGATTCGAGGTGCTCCAGCAGCGGCGGCATCACCAGCTCGAAGCCGTAGGAGCCAGCGCGGTCGAGCAGCGCACGGCGCAGCGACTCGACACGACGCGCGGGCCCCGGCAGCACGTCGGCAATGTGCTCGGGCAGCAGCCAGGCAGAGAGCATGGACGGGGACGTCGTTAAAAACCGCATTGTAGGCGCCGGCCCTGCCCTCGCCGGCCGCGCCGCAGCCACGAAGTCGCTCAGAGCCAGACCAACAGCAGCAGCAGGCCCACACCCAGGCTGATGAGCCCGATGAAACGGATCTGGCCGTCACTCATCTGCGTGGCGCGCTCGAACATCGAGCGCCAGCCGCGCGGGTTGATGAAGGGCAGCAAACCCTCGGCGATCAGCATCAGCGCCAAGGCGCCGATCAGCGCGTCGGCCATCGCTGTTCGGTCGAACGATGCGTCGGAATGCTGATTCAGCGCGCGGGCGTGTTGCCGCGCATCGCCTTGAAGAACTCGGACGACGGGTCGAGCACCATCACGTCGGACTTGCTCCGGAACGTGGCTCTGTAGGCCTCGAGGCTGCGATAGAACTGCGCGAACTGCGGGTCGCGGCCGAACGCTTCGGCGTACAGGGCCGACGCCTTGGCGTCGCCCTCGCCGCGGATCTTCTGCGCGTCGCGGAAGGCCTCGGCGATGATCACTTCGCGCTGGCGGTCGGCGTCGGCGCGGATCTTCTCGGCCTCGGCCGCGCCCGTGGCGCGCAGTTCGTTGGCCACCTGAAGCCGCTCGGACTGCATGCGGCGGTAGACCGAGTCGGTGATGTCGGCGACGAAGTCGACGCGCTTGATGCGCACGTCGAGGATCTCGATACCGAAGGACTTGGCCTCGTCGGCCAACCGCGTACGCACGTCGTTCATGACCTTGTCGCGCTCGGTCGCCAGCACGTCCGTGACGCTGCGCTTGGTGATCTCTTCGTTGAACGCCGCCTGCACCACGGGGGCGAGCCGGGCCTCGAGGTTGCGGAAGTCGACACCGTTGTTGCGGATGAACTGGCGCGGTTCGGCGATGCGCCACTTGATCAGCCAGTCGATGACCAGGCTCTTCTTCTCGGCCGTGAAGATGGGGCGTGTCTCGGGGCTGTCGAGCGTCTGCACGCGGCGGTCGAGGAAGACGACGTTCTGGAACGGCGGCGGGAGCTTGAACTTCAGGCCCGGCTCGGTGACGACCTCGCGGATCTCGCCCAGCGCGTAGATCACGCCGACCTGGCGTTGGTCGACGACGAAGAGCGTGCTCGAGGCAGCCAGCAGCAATGCAACGATGAGGCCAAGGGTGGCGGCGATCTTGTTCATGGTGTGTGCTTGTCGCTTGTCGGGTCAGCGGCCTTCGCGCTCGCGCGAGCGGGCGTCGGCGCGCGAGCGGATGTCGGTGCCCGGAGCCGCCGCCGGTTCGGCCGCACTCGGCGGCGTGGCCACCGAGGTGGGCGCCTGGGCCGGTGTCGCCACGGGTGCGCCCGCCTGCTGCAGCAGGCGGTCCAGCGGCAGGTACAGCAGGTTGCTGCCGCTGCGGCTGTCGACCATGACCTTGCTGACGTTGGCGTAGACCTGCTGCATCGTCTCGATGTAGAGGCGGTCGCGGGTGACGCCAGGCGCCTTCTGGTACTCGGCGAGCACCGAGCGGAAGCGTTGCGCATCACCTTCGGCCTGCGCCACCACGCGGGAGCGGTAGCCCTCGGCCTCTTCCATCAGGCGCGATGCCGTGCCGCGGGCCTTCGGGATGACGTCCGATGCATAGGCCTGGCCCTCGTTCTTGAAGCGGTCGCGGTCGGCCGTGGCCTTGAACGCGTCGTTGAAGGCGGCCTGCACCTGCTCAGGCACCTGCACGCTCTGCAGGTTGACGTTGGCCACGGTGATGCCGGCCTTCAGGCGGTCGAGCTGCGCCTGGATCGCCCCCACCAGCTCGGCGGCGATGGCGTCGCGCTGCTCGTACAGCACGAGGTCGACACGGCTCTTGCCGACGATCTCGCGCACCGCGGTTTCGGCAGCCATCACCACGGCCTCGTCGGGGCGGTTGTTCTCGAACAGGTAGGCCCGCGCGTCGGTGCGCCGGTACTGCACGGTGAAGCGGATGTCGACGATGTTCTCGTCCTGCGTGAGCATCGACGAATCGCGCAGGCCGGTGGCCTGCACCACGCCACTGCGGCCCACTTCCACCGACTGCAGCTGCGACACCGCCACCGTCTCGTGCGACTGCACCGGGAAGGGCAGCCGCCACTGGAAGCCGGCGTCCTTGGTCTGGCTGTACTTGCCGAAGGTGGTGACGACGGCCTGCTGGCCTTCCTGCACGATGTAGAAGCCGCTGCCGAGCCAGATCAGCACCGCCACGCCGGCGATGAGGCCGGCGCCGATGCCGGCGCTCTTCATGTCGGGCTGGTAGCCACCGCCGCCACCGCCGCCGCTGCCGCCGCCATCGGGACGGCCGCCGCGGTTGCCACCACCGCCCTTGCCGCCGAACAGGCCGGAGAGCTTGCGGTTGAAGTCGCGCCAGAGCTCGTCGAGGTCGGGCGGGCCGTCGTTGCGGTTGTTGAACACCAGACCGTCGGTCGTGCCGGCCGTTCGGCCTCCGGGCCCGGTGCGGCGCTGAACCGCGGCTCGCGCCAAGGCACCCAAGGCGGAAGCGACCTCGGTCAGGCGAGCGCCGAAGCCGGCTTCAGGGGTGCCAGCGAAGCTGCTGGAGGTGTTGAGAGCGGGATCACGCATGGGACTGCGTCCGTTTGTTCGTGTGGGTGTCAACCGCGGACGATAGCGCCTCGGTGGTGTCAGCAACGGCGGCAAGGCCGTTCCTTGCGGCTGCGTGGCCGCCGTGGGCCAGGGCCTGCGCGGCGATGGCCTGGCGCAAGGCCGGCAGGCCCTGGCCCGTGACGGCGCTGACGAACACCCGGGCCCGGCGCTGGCCGGCGTGGTGTTCGATCCAGTCCTGCAACTCGCGGGGCTGGCGCGAAGCCTCGAGCAGATCGCACTTGTTGTAGACCAGGATCTGCGGCACCGAGGCGGCGCCGATCTCGGCCAGCACGCGCTCCACCTCGGCCATCTGCTCGTCGAGCACGGGGCTCGCGGCGTCCACCACGTGCAGCAGCAGATCGGCGTCGGCTGCCTCCTGCAGCGTGGCCTCGAAGGCCTCGACCAGCTTGTGCGGCAGGTCGCGGATGAAGCCCACGGTGTCGGACAGCGACACCTGGGCCTGCGCCTCGCCGAGCCAGAGTGCGCGCGTGGTGGTGTCGAGCGTGGCGAACAGCTGGTCGGCGGCGTAGCTGCGTGCCTTGACGAGCGCGTTGAACAGCGTGCTCTTGCCGGCGTTGGTGTAGCCCACCAGCGAGATGCGGAAGGTGCCGCGCCGCTCGCGCGCCTTGCGCTGCGTGCCACGCTGGCGCTTGACCTTCTCGAGCCGCTCCTTCACCTGCTTGATGCGGTCGCCGATCATGCGGCGGTCGAGTTCGATCTGGGCTTCGCCGGGGCCGCCGCGGGTGCCGATGCCGCCCTGCTGGCGCTCGAGGTGGCTCCAGCGCCGCACCAGCCGCGTGGCCTGGTACTGCAGCCGGGCGAGTTCGACCTGCAGCTTGCCTTCGTGGCTTTGCGCCCGCTCGGCGAAGATGTCCAGGATGAGGCCCGTGCGGTCGGCCACCGGCACGCCGAGGTGGCGCTCGAGGTTGCGCTGCTGCGCCGGGCTCAGCGCCTGGTCGAAGATCACACCATGGGCTTCGGTGGCAGCCACGAGCGACTTGATCTCGTCGGCCTTGCCGCTGCCCACGAACAAGGCCGGATCGGGCGAGCGGCGCCTGGCCGTGACTCGCGCCACGACGGCATCGCCGGCCGAAGCGGCGAGCAGCGCCAGTTCATCGAGCGCGGGATCGAAGGCATGCCCCGAACCCAGGTCGACGCCCACCAGCACCGCCCGGGTGACGCCGGGCGCCGAGTGCACGACAGGCACGCCGCTGGGCAGGCCCGTGAGGATGCTCGTGTCGATCGTGGGAAGGCCGTCGGCGGCAGTGGCCCGGTTCAAGGCTGCGTTGAGGCCTGCTCGCCGGGTTCGTTGGCGTGGAAGTTCACGGCGCGGCTGGGCACCACGGTCGAGATGGCGTGCTTGTAGACCATCTGCGTCACGGTGTTGCGCAGCAACACGACGTACTGGTCGAACGACTCGATGTGGCCTTGCAGCTTGATGCCGTTGACGAGGTAGATCGACACTGGCACGTGCTCCTTGCGAAGCAGGTTCAGGAAGGGGTCCTGCAAGAGTTGGCCTTTGTTGCTCACGATATGTTCCGTGTTGGAAGACGACAGGCGCCCACGTTATCACAGGGCAAGCCCCTAGGGCGGCGTGCGGCGATCTGTGTCAATCGCCCCGTTCGTCGAACGGGTTCTTGGCCGACCGCACCTCGATGCGGATGGGGGTGCCGACGAGCTTGAAGTGCTCGCGCAGCCGGCCTTCGAGATAGCGCTTGTACTGGTCGGTGACGTGCTCGAGCGCCGTGCCATGGATGATGACGCGCGGCGGGTTCATGCCGCCCTGGTGCGCATAGCGCATCTTCGGCCTGAAGTGGCCGGCGCGCCGAGGCGCCTGGTGCTCGGCGGCCTCGTGCACCAGCCGCGTCAGCACGGGGGTGCTCATCTTCACCGTGGCCGAGGCATGGGCCTGCAGCAAGGCCTTCCACACCGCGCCCAGCCCTTGGCGGCGGATGGCCGAGATGTGCAGCACCGGTGCGAACTTCAGGAAGGTCAGCCGCGTCTCGATGCTGCGCTCGAGTTGCTGGCGCTGGTAGGCGTCGGTGGCGTCCCACTTGTTGACGGCGATCACCACCGCGCGGCCCGACTCCAGGATGTAGCCAGCGATGTGCGCGTCCTGGTCCGAGATGCCCAGCGTGGCATCGACCAGCAGCAGCACCACGTTGGCCTCGGCAATGGCCTGCAGCGTCTTGACGACCGAGAACTTCTCGATCGCCTCGAACACCTTGCCCTTGCGGCGCAGGCCGGCGGTGTCGATCAGGTCGAAGCGGCGACCGTCCTTCTCGAAGGGCACGTGGATCGCGTCGCGCGTGGTGCCGGGCTGGTCGAAGGCCACGAGGCGCTCTTCACCGAGCCAGGCGTTGATCAGCGTGCTCTTGCCGACGTTGGGGCGCCCGGCCACGGCCAGCCGGATGGGGCGGTCGGGGTCTTCGGTCTCGGCCGCGGCGTCGTCTTCCTCGTCGCCGAAGTCGAAGGGCTCCAGCGCCGCCTCGAGCAGACTGCGGATGCCCTGCCCGTGCGCTGAAGAAATCGGCAGCGGCTCGCCGATGCCGAGTTCGTGGAATTCGCCCAGCGCCGGAGAGTCGACCATGCCTTCGGCCTTGTTGGCCGCCAGCAGCACGCGCTTTTGCTGCTGGCGCAGGAAGCGGGCGATGTCGTGGTCTTGTGCCGACAGCCCGGCGCGCACGTCGACGACGAAGATCACCAGGTCGGCCTCGGCCACCGCCTGCTTGGTCTGCTTGGCCATTTCGGCGACGACGCCGGTGGGCTTGTCGGGCTCGAAGCCGCCGGTGTCGACGACGATGAACTCGCGCCGGCCGAGCTTGGCGTCGCCGTAGTGGCGGTCGCGCGTCAGGCCGGCGAAGTCGGCGACGATGGCGTCGCGGCTCTTCGTGATGCGGTTGAAGAGCGTGCTCTTGCCGACGTTGGCGCGCCCGACGATGGCGATGACGGGCTTCATCGGGGGTACGGAGCCCGGCGCTGAAGCCGGATGGAGGCACGCATCCGTTCGGCCATCAGTTCGGCCGGAAGGCAAACAGGCTGCCGCCCGCCGTGGTGACGACCAGCGTCTGCCCCGCCACCACCGGTGTGCCGATGATCGGCTGGCCATCGGTGGGCAGGCGCAGCTGCGGCTCGCCGGTATCGGCGGCCAGGAAGTGCACGAAGCCTTCGCGGTCGCCGAAGACGACGACCGGGCCGATCGAAACGCCGCCGCTGAAGCCACGGTTCAGGAACTTCTCGTTCGTCCAGAGCACGTCGCCGGTGGCGGCACGCCACGCGGTCACGCGGTCGCTGGCGTCGGCGCCGAACACGCGCTCGGCGTCACCGGCCAGGGCCGTGGTGCCGCCCGTGTTGCGCGACCACAGCGTGGCCCCTCGTGCGGCATCGGCGCAGCCGACGGCGTTCTGGAACGCGCGCATGCAGACACGGTCGCCGACGCGAACCATCGGGCCGACGAGGTCGGCCAGACGCTCGACTTCGTTGCTGCCCCGCGGCGTGGCGATGGCGGTCTCCCACTGCAGCGTGCCGCGCAGCGGGTCCACGCCCGCCAGGCGCGGGCCCTGGGCCACGAGCAGCGTGTTGCGGAAGGCGCCCACGACGCTGGGCTGCGCCAGCGTCAGCGGATCGCTCGGCCGCTGCAGCACCCACAAGCGCCGGCCGTCGACGGCATCGAAGGCATGCACCGCGCGGTCGACACCGAGCACGAACACGCGCTCGCCGGCCACCAGCGGCGGCGTCACCACGCTGGCCGGCACCCGCGCACGCCAGACTTCGCGACCGCGGTCGAGGGTGACGACCTCGTTGTCGCGCGTCACCACCGCCGTGAAGCGGCCGTCGTGGCCGACGCCGGCCGACAGTTCGGCACCGACCGGCCAGCGCCACCACAGTTCGCCGGTGTCGGCCTTGTAGGCCTGCACATCGCCCCAGGTCGAGGCCACGACCACGAGGCCGTCGCGCACGGCGGGCACGAGCGGGAACTCGACGCGGCCGATGCCGGCCTGCCAGACCAGTCGTCCGGCGATCTTGGGCGTCAGCGGCTCCAGCGGCTTCGGCTTGGGCTTGTCGGCCGCGCAGCCTGACAGCAGCGCGGCGGCCAGGGCCAGCAGCGCCGCACGCACATGCCACGTCCTCACTTCGAGGCCCCCGTGGCCGGGGCCGATGCCGCCGTGGCGGCCGCCGTGCCCACCGGGCTGCCCAGCGCGGCCAGCTTGGCCTCGACAAAACGACGGTAGTCGACCTTGTCGCTCATCGCGGCGTGTGCCCGCTGGTAGGCGGCCACGGCCTCGAGCGCCTTGCCCTGCAGCACGAGCACGTCGCCCTGGCGGTCGGCGCGCAGCGCCTCGTAGGCGGCCGGCACCGGCTCGGCCAGCAGCTTGGTCGCCTCGTCAAAGGCCTTGGCCTCGGCGTGCACGGCAGCCAGCCGCAGGCGCGCCATCGCCTTGAGGTCGGCGTCGTCGACCGTGCTCACCACCCAGCCGAGGCTGGCCTTGGCAGCGTCGGGCTGGCCCTTTTCGGCCTGCAGCTTGCCGGCGAGCATCGCGCCCTGCGCGGCGAAGACGGTCTTGGGGAACCGCTGCTGGAGATCGGCCATCACGCGGCCGACCTTCTGCAGGTCGCCCGCGGTGACGGCGCGGTCGAGTTCCTCGTACATGGCGCCGGCCTCCAGCCCCTGCTGGGCCTGGCGATGCTGCCAGTAGCGCCAGCCGGCGAAAGCGCCGAGCGCGAGGATGAGCGTCCAGGTGATCAGGTTGCCGTAGGACTTCCAGAACGCCTTGAGCGAGTCGAGTTGCTCCTGCTCTTGCAGGTCGAGATTGGTGGCCATCGTGCGTATCGGGAAGCGCCGCGCAGGGCCATGGTGCCCACGCTGGCAAAGCCGCGGATTATGCGGGCAGGAGGTCTCGTGCCCAGGAAAGGGCCGCAGACAGCGCGGCCGTGCGCTGGGGCGCAGCAGCGTCGCGCAGCGACTTGATGGCCACTTCGCCCCGCGCCAGTTCGTCGGGGCCGAAGATCAGCGCGTGGCGGGCACCGCTGGCGTCGGCCCGCTTGAACTGGCTCTTCAGGCTGCCGCCGCCGGCGTGCAGCACCACGGCCACACCGGCGGCGCGCAGTTGTTCGAGCAGCGGCATCACGGTGGTCAGCGGCACGCCCTCGGCCACCACGGCGTAGGCATCGGGCGCCGAGGGCGGCGGGTTCAGGCCGGCGGCCTCGAGCAGCAGCAAGAGCCGCTCGATGCCGAGGCCGAAGCCCACGCCCGGCGCCGGCTTGCCGCCGAGCTGCTCGATCAGCGTGTCGTAGCGCCCGCCACCACACACCGTGGCCTGCGAGCCCAGCAGCGGCGTCACCCACTCGAACACCGTGAGGTTGTAGTAGTCCATGCCGCGCACCAGGCGCGGGTTGATGCGGTAGGCCAGGCCGGCGGCGTCGAGCACGGCGCGCACGCCGTCGAAGTGGGCGCGCGAGGCTTCGCCGAGAAAGTCGATGAGCCGCGGCGCGCTGTCCACCACCGGCGCCATCGCCGGGTTCTTGGTGTCCAGGATGCGCAGTGGGTTGCTGTGCAGGCGGCGCCGAGCGTCGTCGTCCAGCAGCGCGGCGTGGGCCTCGAGGTGGCTGATCAGCGCGGCGCGGTGGGCCAGGCGCTCGGCCGGCTGGCCGAGGCTGTTGATCTCGAGCGTGATCTGCTCGCCTTCCTTCAGGCCGAGCTCGCGCCACAGCGCGCGCAGCATCAGGATGATCTCGGCGTCGACGTCCGGCCCGGCGTGGCCGAAGGCCTCGACGTCGAGCTGGTGGAACTGCCGGTAGCGGCCCTTCTGCGGCCGCTCGTGGCGGAACATCGGGCCCATCTGCCACACACGCAGCGGGCCGTTGTACAGGGCGTTGTGCTCGACGATGGCGCGCACCATGCCGGCCGTGGCTTCGGGGCGCAGCGTGAGCTGGTCGCCGTTCATGCTGTCGGTGAAGGAATACATCTCCTTCTCGACGATGTCGGTGACCTCGCCCAGCCCGCGCACGAACAGCGCGGTCGGCTCGACGATGGGCGTGCGGAAGGCCTTGTAGCCGTAGCGCTGCAGCAGGCGGCGCACGACGTCTTCGAACCACTCCCAGCGCGCCGAGTCCGGCGGCAGGATGTCGTTCATGCCTTTGATGGCTTGCAGCTTTTCGGCCATGAGATCAGGGGTCAGCACCCGTTCGCGCTGAGCTTGTCGAAGCGCCGGGTCAGGAGATGCAGGGCTTCGACAAGCTCAGCCCGAACGGAACAGCGAACGTGCGCGGGTGGCAGTCAATGCGCCGCGGTCACGCTGCCGAAACGCTTCTCGATGTAGTCCTCGACGATGCGGTGGAACTCCTGCGCGATGCCTTCGCCGCGCAGCGTCATCGCCTTCTGCCCGTCGATGAACACCGGCGCGGCCGGCGCCTCGCCGGTGCCCGGCAGGCTGATGCCGATGTCGGCATGCTTGCTCTCCCCGGGGCCGTTGACGATGCAGCCCATCACCGCCACCTTCATGTTCTCGACACCGGGGTAGCGTTCCTTCCACACCGGCATCTGCGCACGCAGGAAGTCGTCGATCTGCTTGGCCAGCTCCTGGAAGGTGGTGCTGGTGGTGCGGCCACAGCCCGGGCAGGCGGTGACGCTGGGATTGAAGTTGCGCAGGCCCAGGCTCTGCAGGATCTCGAGCGCCACCACGACCTCCTGCGTGCGCGCCTCGCCCGGCTGCGGCGTCAGGCTCACGCGGATGGTGTCGCCAATGCCCTCTTGCAGCAGCACGCCCAGGGCCGTGGCGCTGGCCACCGTGCCCTTGGTGCCCATGCCGGCCTCGGTGAGGCCCAGGTGCAGCGCGTAGTCGCAGCGCCTGGCCAGCGCGCGGTAGACGCTGATGAGGTCCTGCACACCGCTGACCTTGCAGCTGATGATGACGTGGTCGGGGTTCAGCCCGAGTTCGCGCGCGTAGTCGGCCGAGCTCAGCGCGCTCTGGATCAGCGCCTGGTACATCACCTGCTTCGCATCGAGCGGCTGGCGGCGCTGGGCGTTGGTGTCCATCAGCGAGGCCAGCAGTTCCTGGTCGAGGCTGCCCCAGTTCACGCCGATGCGCACCACCTTGTCCAGGCGCGCCGCGACCTCGATCATCTGCGCGAACTGGCGGTCTTTCTTGTCGCCCTTGCCGACGTTGCCCGGGTTGATGCGGTACTTCGACAGCGCCTGCGCCATCGCGGGGTAGTCGGTCAGCAGGCGGTGGCCGTTGTAGTGGAAGTCGCCCACCAGCGGCACGGGGATGCCCATGCGGTCGAGCTGCTCGCGGATGTAGGGCACGGCCTCGGCGGCCTCGGGCGTGTTGACGGTGATGCGCACCAGCTCGCTGCCGGCTTGCGCGAGCTCCTTCACCTGGATGGCAGTGCCGACCGCGTCCACCGTGTCGGTGTTCGTCATGCTCTGCACCCGCACGGGCGCGTCGCCGCCGATCGTCACGACGTGATCACCCCAGCGCACGCGGGCCTGGCGGGAGCGCCGCGCCGCGGGGGCGGCGGCTTCGATCAGATCGACAGGGTCTTCGGCATTCATCTCGGTGGCGGCGCCGCAGGGCGCGTCAAGGCAGCTGGAGGCGGGCCACATTGTCGCGGCTGCGCGCCGCGAGGTCGACAGGCTTGCCGCGGAAGACCAGATCGGTGGCCGCGGCATTGCCGATCACCAGCGCCAGCGGCGGCGCGCCGTCGAGGCCGACCTGTTCGCCGGGCTGCACGGTGCGCGACAGCAGCGAGCCGCCGCGGCCATCGCGGATCTCGATCCACGAGGCCTCGCGCACGCGCAGCTGCAGCGCGCCGGTGGCAGCGGGTGCGGCCGGCTCGGCACCGGCCGGCGGCGCCGCGAACACGGTTTCGACGGCGGCCGCAGCGGGCGCGGACGTCGCGGGGGCCAGCGGGCTGGCGAACGAAGTGGCGGCGGCCGAAGCCACGGCCGAGGCCGAGGCCGCCGCTGAGGCGGCCAGCGACGCCGCCGACGCTGCCGGCACCGCGCCGGCCAGATCGGCGGCCGGCTCGGCCACAGGGGCAGGCGTTGCCGGCACGGGTGTCGGCGTCAGAGGCCCATCGCGCCAGCCGTCCAGCGGCACGAGATACAACGCCACCGAGGCCACGAGCAACAGCGCCGCGGCCCAGAACATCGGCTTCATCGCAAAGGCCGAGAGGGGCGATTCGGCGCGCGGCCTGGCCAGGCGCACGGCGCTCTCGCGGTAGGGCTCGTTGATGCCCACATCGGGGGGCAGCAGCGGCTGCGGGCCGGCGGCGGGCAGGCGCTCGAGCACCGGGCGCGGGTCGATCTTCAGCGTGCGGCAGACGGTCTGGGCCAGCGCACGGGCGAAGGTGGCATCGGGCAGCTCGCCCAGGCGGTTGGCCTCGAGTGCCTCGAGCTTGCGGGGCGAGACCTTGATCGAGGCCGCCAGCGCGGCGATGTGCAGGCCCTGCTTCTCGCGCGCGGCGCGCAGCAAGGCGCCCGCGGTCGGAGCGGCGTCCGGTGCGGCGTCGGGCGAGGGGCCGGTGTCGGCATTCACGGCAGTCGGGTCCTTGTCTGCGGTGGGCGGCGGCTAGTCCTCGAAGCGGCCGCGCTCGAAGCGCAGCGTCTCGGGGGCCTGCGGGAAGCGCTCGCGCAGCTTGCGGCCGTAGTCCTGCAGCGCCGTGGTGTCGCCGATGCGGCGCTCGATGCGGGCAGCCAGCCACAGGCTTTGCGCGTTCACCTGCTCGGGCACGGCATTGATGCGGCCGACATAGAACCGGGCACGCTGCAGTTCACCGCGACGCAGCAGCACCTCGGCCAGGTTGAAGGCGGTCACCGGGCTGGTGGGGTCGAGCTCGTAGCTGCGCGAGAGCGAACGCTCGGCCTCGGCCCAGCGCCCGGCCCGCGCCTGGCAGGCGCCCTTGGCCATCCAGCTGCGCGCCACGCCGTCGTAGCGCGGCACGGCGATGGCGCGGTCGAACGCGGCCTCGGCCTCGGCCCAGCGGTGTTCGTTGCAGAGGAACCAGCCGTGGTTGTGGATCAGGCCCGCGTCGCCGGGCGACAACTGCATCGCGCGCTGGAACGAGGCCTCGGCACCGACGCCGTCGCCCATGGCCGCCATGACCAGGGCGCGCAGGCCGATGGCTTCGGGCATGTCGGGGCGGGCGAGCAACGCCTGGCGGATCTCGTCGAGCGCGATCTGGTTCTGGCCGCGGGCAAAATACAGGCCCGCCAGTTCGAGCCGGGCCTGCGCCCGGCGTTCCGGATCGGCCGCACTGGCGGCCGGTGTGGGCACCACGTTGCCATCAGACGTGGTGGTGGTGGTGGTGGTGCAGCCGGCCAGCGCCACCAGGGCCGCGGCGGCGCAGAGTCCGACGAGCCAACCCGGCAGGTGCCTCATGAGCGGGCCTGCTGCGGCACGATCTCGAACACCGCGCGCCGCTGGCTCAGGCGCTCGCGGGCCTGGGTGCGGTCCTGCACTTCGCCGGCCAGCTGGCCGCAGGCGGCGTCGATGTCGTCGCCGCGGGTCTTGCGAACAGTGGTCACGATGCCGGCCTCCTGCAGCCGTTCGGCGAAGGCGAGCACGCGTTCGCGCGGCGAACGGTGCAGGCCCGAGGCCGGGAACGGGTTGAACGGGATGAGGTTGAACTTGCACGACACTGGGCCGATGGCACGCGTGGCCTCGGCGCGGCCCTTGACCAGCGCCACCAGTGCGTCGGCGTGGGCCGGGCTGTCGTTGACGCCGTCGAGCATGCAGTACTCGAAGGTGATGAAGTCGCGCGGCGCGGCCGCGAGATAACGCTGGCAGGCGGCCATCAGCTCGGCCAGCGGGTACTTGCGATTGAGCGGCACGAGGTTCTCGCGCAGCGTGTCATCGGGGGCGTGCAGCGACACCGCCAGCGCCACCGGGCAGTCGTCGCCCAGGCGGTCGATCATCGGCACCACGCCCGAGGTGCTGACGGTGACGCGGCGGCGCGACAAGCCGTAGGCGTGGTCGTCGAGCATCGTGCGCAACGCGGGCACGAGGGCGCTGTAGTTCTGCAGCGGCTCGCCCATGCCCATCATCACGACGTTGTCGATGCGACGCTCGGCCGCGCGTCCGGACTCCACGGCGGCAGCTCGCAGACGATGCTCGGCAAACCACAGCTGCGCCACGATCTCGCCGGTCGTGAGGTTGCGGCTGAAGCCCTGGTGACCGGTGCTGCAGAAGCGGCACCCCACCGCGCAGCCGGCCTGCGAGCTGACGCACAGCGTGCCGCGGTCGACCTCGGGGATGTAGACGGTCTCGACGGCATTGCCGGCGCCCACGTCGAACAACCACTTGACGGTGCCGTCGGCCGAGCGGTGCTCGCTCAGCAGGGCCAGGCCCCGCACCTCAGCGCGCGTGGCGAGCTTGTCGCGCAGCGAACGCGCCAGGTCGGTCATGGCCTCGAAGTCCGAGGCCCCGCGCTGGTGGATCCAACGGTACAGCTGCGTGGCGCGGAAGCGCTTCTCGCCCAGGCCTTCGCAGAAGGCCGTGAGGCCCTCGCGGTCGAGCTCAAGCAAATTGACGCGGGCGTCCACGCGAGCCGTCTTGCGCCGGGTTCAGCGCGTGTAGACGTTCATGCCGGGGAAGAAGAACGCCACTTCGACGGCGGCCGTCTCGGGCGCGTCGGAGCCGTGCACGGCGTTGGCGTCGATGCTGTCGGCGAAGTCGGCGCGGATGGTGCCCTTCTCGGCCTTCTTGGGGTCGGTGGCGCCCATCAGCTCGCGGTTCTTGGCGATGGCGCCTTCACCTTCGAGCGCCTGGATCATCACCGGGCCGCTGATCATGAAGCTGACCAGATCGCTGAAGAAGGGGCGCGCCTTGTGCACGGCGTAGAAGGCCTCGGCCTCGCCACGCGAGAGGTGAACCATTTTGGCGGCCACGACCTTGAGGCCGGCCGCTTCGAAGCGGGCGTAGATCTGGCCGATGACGTTCTTGGCCACGGCGTCGGGCTTGATGATGGACAGGGTGCGTTCGATGGCCATGATGAAAAGTTCTCCTGAATCAATGACTTGGCAAAGTTTTCGATTGTAGCGCGTGAACCGTGACGTTTCAGCCTCGTGGGCCGCCGCCGCCACCCGGACCGCCGCCCCGCTTGCCGCCGCCACCGCGCTTGCCGCGGTTGCCGCCCGCAGGGCCGCCCGGCGCACCACCCGGGCCGCCGGCACGGCGCGGCCGCGGGCCACCACCGCCGCCGCCACCACCGCCACCGCCACTGCGAGGACCACCCTTGCCACCCTTGCCCTTGCGGTGGAAGGCGTTGGCGCCGATGTAGCCCACCGCCGTCTGCATCGGATCGGGGATCTTGTCGGGGTCGGCGGCGAGCGGCTTCTTGCGGTTCTGGACCGCGCGCTTGTCGTAGGTCTGCTGCAGCGGGTTCGGGATCGGGCCGTCTTCGGGCATGTCCCGGTCGGCGCGGTCGCCGGCGGCAGCACGCTTGTCGTAGGTCTGCAGCAGCGGGTTCGGGATCGGCCCGTCGTCGGGGATGTCGCGCCGCTGCTTGTTGTCCTGCTGCAGCGCGCGCTTGTCGTAGGTCTGCTGCAGCGGGTTGGGAATGAAGCCGGTGTCGAGCTCGTACTTCGCCATCGCCTTCGGGCTGCGCTCGGGCTTGGGGCCACCGCCCTTGCGCAGCGTGCGGTCGAGCGAGGTCATCAGCGGCGACACGTTCGGCGGCGGCTGCTCGAAGCGGTCGGCCTGGTCGGGGCGCGGGCCGCGGTCGGGAGCACGCTCGTTGCCGCGGTCGGGGCGGGGCTCACGGCGCGGGTTCTGGCGCGGGTTCTGGCGCGGCTCGGCGCGGCCTTCCGGCCGCCCATCGGGGCGGCCCTCGGCGCGCATCGGCGGCTGCTCCAACCGGCCCTCCGGCCCGTCGCCACGGCCGCGCTTCTTGCCGCGGCGGTTGCGCTTCTTGCCGGCGGCGTCGCCTTCGCCCGGGGCCACTTCGGCGGCCGGCCGCGGCAGGTTCGTCAGGCGGCGCAGCAGTCGCATGTCGTCTTCGCCCAGATCGACCCACACCCCGCGCTTCAGGCCCCGCGGCAGCACCACCGAGCCGTAGCGGATGCGGATCAGCCGGCTGACGGCATGGCCCACGGCCTCGAAGAGCTTGCGCACCTCGCGGTTGCGGCCTTCGGTGATGACGACGCGGTACCAGTGGTTCACACCTTCGCCGCCGCCGTCCTCGAGGCTCTTGAAGGCGGCACGCTGGCCGTCGACCTCCACGCCTTCGAGCAGGCGCTGCTTGGACTCCACCGACAGCATGCCCAGCGAGCGCACCGCGTACTCGCGCTCGACACCGAAGCGCGGGTGCATCAGCTGGTTGGCCAGTTCGCCGCTGTTGGTGAACAGCAGCAGGCCTTCGGTGTTGATGTCGAGCCGGCCCACCGACTGCCACTTGCCCTGCGGCAGGCGCGGCAGGCGGCGGAACACGGTCGGGCGCTGCTGCGGATCGTCGTGCGACACCACCTCGCCGGCCGGCTTGTGGTACGCCAGCACCCGCGGCTTCGGCGGCTGGATGCGCACCCGCACCGGCTTGCCGTCGAGCGCGATGCGGTCGCCGAAGCTGATGCGCTGGCCGACGTGGGCCGGCGCGCCGTTCACGGTGACCCGACCGTCGACGATCATCTGCTCGAGGTCGCGCCGCGAGCCGACCCCGCTCTGCGCCAGCACCTTGTGCAGCTTGGGCGCATCCGGATCGGGGGCCAGCACGCGGCGGGCGGCGGCCTCGGGGCCGGCGTCGGCCGACGGCTCGCGCCCGGCATCGGCCTCTTCTTCGGCCAGGCGCAGCGGTTCAGCCTCGGCTTCGGGCTCGGCTCCAGGTGCCGGGTCGACCGGTGCGTCGGCATCGGCCTCTGCCTCGGCGTCGTAGGCGCCGGCAAGCACCTGCTTGAACAGCTCCACCGCGTCGACCGCGGGCTCCACGGCAGCGGGGCGGGCGACGGGAGCGGCGCCGTCCAGGGGCGTCTCGTCGTCCCGGCGGCCGCGGCGGCCGCGTCGACGGTTGCGGCGGCGGCCGCGCGAATCGTCGTCGGCCGGATTGCCGTCGCGCGGGGCTTCAGCCGGGCCGGCATCCGCGTCGGCACCGGCCATGGCCGCGGCCTCGATGGACGGCGGCGCGGCCTCGACGGAGGGCATCGCCTCGGATGCTGCCGGGCCGGCCTCGGCCCGGTCGGGCGCAGCCGGCGTCGGGCTGGCGGCATCGTCTGCTGCCGCGGCCTCGGCCTTGCGCGGCTTGCGCGTGCGCTTGACTGGCGCGGCGCTGGCGAACAGCGTGTCGCGCGATGGCGCATCGGCGGCTGCCACCAGCTCGGTGAGGCTGGGCGACGGCGTCTCGGCGACCTCGGTCTTGCGCGGCGCACGGCGTCGCTTGGGCGGCGCGCTGCCCTCGGTGGAGTCGGGCATCGGGGTGTCGGCGTCGTCAGCGGGGGTCATGGGCAGCGTCCGGGTCAGCGGTCGGTTCGGCACTCGGTTCGGGTTCAGGTTCGGCTTGGGGTTCGGTGGTCGGCACGGTCTCCGGCTCACCCGCCACCTCGGCGGGCGCACCGTCTTCCAGCGGCAGCGCCGCCTGCGGCTCGTCCAGCAACGAGGGCTCCTCCCGTGCCGCCAGCGCGGCGAACGCGTCGCCCTCGCCTGAACCCGCTTCGAGCGGCGGCAACTGGTCCAGGCTGGCCAGGCCGAGGTCGTCCAGAAACTGCCGCGTCGTCGCGTACAGCGCCGGGCGGCCGGGAGCTTCGCGGTAGCCGATGGCGTCGATCCAGCCGCGCTCCTCGAGCTGCTTGACGATCTGGCTGCTGACGGTAACGCCGCGGATGTCTTCGATGTCGCCCCGCGTCACGGGCTGGCGATAGGCCACGATGGCCAGGGTCTCCATCGCGGCACGCGAGTACTTGGGCGGCTTCTCCGGATGCAGGCGGTCGAGGTACTCGCGCATCTCAGGCCGGCTCTGGAAGCGCCAGCCACTGGCCAGGGCCACGAGCTCGACGCCGCGGTGCTCCCAGTCGCGCGCCAGTTCGTCGAGCAGGTGGCGCAGCGTGTCGGCGCCGACCTGGCCATCGAAGAGGGCCCGCATCTCGGACAGGCCCATCGGTGCGGCAGCACAGATGAGCGCGGTTTCGAGGACTCGCTTGGCCTCGGCGGTGTTCATGGACGGCGCGGGGTGCAATGAAGGCCCGGCTGAAGTGGCCGGGAGGGGTGTCGGTCGAGGCCCGCCGTCAGGCGAGCGAGGCTTGGGCAGCAGGGGTTCCGGGCTCGTGTGGAGCGGCGGGCTGGGGCGCCCGGGTGGGGTGCCGCAGCGGCGAAGTGCTTGTCAGGGGTCGTTCGGCGGCGGCTTGGCCTGCTGCGCCGAATCGGCCGCTAGTGTAGCGCGGCCCAGGCGGCGGCAAAGTCCGCCGGCGGCGGGCAGCTGAAAGCCAGCGCCGCACCGCTGACCGGATGCGCCAGCGCCAACTCGGCAGCGTGCAGCGCCTGGCGCTCCATGTCGAGCGCCGGCCGGCCACCGTACAAGGCATCGGCCACCAGCGGCAGCCCGCGCGAGGCCAGGTGCACGCGGATCTGGTGCGTGCGGCCGCTGTGCAACGTGCAGCGCAGCGCCACGAAGCCGTCGTGCTGCACCTCCACCTCGAAGTCGGTGCGCGCCGGCCGGCCCGAGGCCACCACCGCCATGCGCAGGCGCGACACCGGGTCGCGGCCGATCGGCGCCTCGACGCTGAAGGCCGCCGGCGGCCGCTCGCTGCGCGGCCCGACAGCGGCGATGGCCAGGTAGCGCCGGTGCACGTCGCGCGCGGCGATGGCGCGCACCAGCGCCGTCACGGCCGGCAGTGTCTTGCCGACCATCATCACGCCCGAGGTGTCCTTGTCGAGCCGGTGCACGATGCCGGCCCGCGGCAGCAGCGACGCCCCGGCGTGATGGGCCAGCAGGCCGTTGAGCAGCGTGCCCTGCCAATGGCCCGGAGCCGGGTGCACGACGAGGCCGGCGGGCTTGTCGAGCACCAGCAGGTGCTCGTCCTCGTGCAGCACGGTCAGCGCCATGGGCTGGGGGCGGAAGGCCTTGCTCTCGTCGGTGGGCACAAGTTCCACCGCCAGTTGCTGCCCCGACTTCACCCGCTGCGAGGCGGCCTGCGCCGGGGCGCCGTCGAGTTGCACGTGCCCGGCCTCGAGCAGGCGCTGCAGGTGGCTGCGCGAGAACTCCGGCGCCAGCGCCACCAGCGCCTTGTCCAGGCGCGTGCCGTGCAGGCTGCGGTCGATGGCGCCGCTGCGCCATTCGGGCGCAGCGTCTTCGCCGTCCAGCGCGGCTTCGTCGGCCAATGGGGCGGGCTCGGTGGCCAGGAGGCCGTCCTTATACTCTTCGGTTTTCATCCGCCGTTTTGTTCATGGACCGGGCGATCGAGACAGACACTGTGTGGAAGACGCGAATCAGCCCGGCGGTGCGCAAGGCATCGATTGTCGCGCTGGTGGCCTTGCTGGCCGCCTGCGGATCGACACCCGACCCGACCATCACCCCCGCTGCGCAGGCCGAGCGTCTGTACCGCGAGGCCCGCGACGACATGGAAGCCGGCGCCTTCGACCGCGCCATCCAGTTGCTGGGCCGCATCGAGGGCCTCGCGGCCGGTTCGCTGCTGGCGCAGCAAGCGCTGCTCGACCTGGCCTACGCCAACTGGCGCTCGGGTGAGAAGGCCACGGCGCTGTCGACGATCGACCGCTTCATCAAGCTCAACCCCAGCAGCCCGGCGCTCGACTACGCCTTCTACCTGAAGGGTGTGATCAACTTCAACGACGACCTCGGGCTCATCGGCCGCATCGCCAGCCAGGACATCTCAGAACGCGACCAGCGCGCCGCGCGCGACGCCTGGCAGGCCTTCAAGCAGCTGATCGACCAGTTCCCGCAGTCGCGCTACGCGGCCGATTCACGGCTGCGCATGAACCACATCCTGCACACGCTGGCCGCGCATGAGGTGCACGTGGCGCGCTACTACTTCCGCCGTGGCGCCTACCTCGCCGCGGTCAACCGCGCCCAGGTGGCGGTGACCGAGTACCAGCAGGCGCCGGCCGCCGAAGAAGCGCTGTTCATCCTGATGCAGAGCTACGAGAAGCTGCAGATGACCTCGCTGCGCGATGCCACAGAACGGGTGCTGAAGCAGAACTTCCCCAACAGCGAGTTCCTCAGCCGGGGCTTCCTGGCCCGCGAATCGGGCAAGGCCTGGTGGAAGCTCTGGTGACGGGCGCAGCGGCGCCCGGCTTGCCGGGCCCGACGCGCCGATCTCAATGAGCTGAGGCCAGCTCGGCCAGCCAGTCCAGCGCCGCCGCCTCGTCGGGCAACTGTCCCATCGGCGGCAACGCGGCCAGCAGGCGGCGACCGTAACGCATCTGCGCCAGGCGCGGATCGCACAGCACCAGCAGTCCCCGGTCGGTTTCGGTGCGGATCAAGCGGCCGGCGCCCTGCTTCAGCGACACCGCCGCCTCGGCTACGAAGTAGTCGTCGAAGGGGTTGCGGCCCTCGTCGCGCAGTTGCTTCACACGCGCCTCCACCAACGGGTCGCCCGGGGGCGGGAACGGCAGCTTGTCGATCAAGACGCACTGCAGCGCGTCGCCGGGCATGTCGATACCCTCCCAGAAGCTGGCAGAGCCCACGAGCACGGCGCCGCGGCCGTCGCCAAAGCGCTGCAGCAGCGCGCGGCGCGGCTCGCTGCCCTGCACCAGCAAGGTCAGCTCCGGCGCCGCGGCGGCCAGCGCCTCGGCCACCAGCGGCAGCACGCGCAAGGTGGTGGTGAGCACGAAGCAACGGCCGCCCAGCGCCCGCGCCAGCCGGCCCGCCAGGGCGCCCACGGCCGCCGGGTGGGCTTGTGCATTGGGCAGCGGAAAGCGCTGCGGCACCCAGACGCGGGCGTTCGCGGCGTAGTCGAAGGGGCTGCCGACCCGCAGCGTGCCGGCGTCTTCGAGCCCGGCGCGACGCGTGAACCAGCTCAGCGCGTCGTCGTCGCCCAGCGTCGCCGAGGTGAAGACCCAGGCCTTCGGTGCGCTCGCGCGCTGGCCCTGCATCATCTCGCGGATGTCCAGCGGCGACTCCACGAGCCGCGCCTGGTGCGGCGTGACATCGACCCAGCGCACGTGGCCCGACTCGGCTTCTTCGCCGAAGTGCCCGGCCAGGGCAGCCAACGTGCGCGCCCGCTGCTCCAGGCGCGGAAAGTCGGGCGCCGTCTCGGCCACCGAGGCCAGCGCGTCGGCCAGCTCGCGTGCGGCATCGGCCAGCGCCGGCAGGGCCCCGGCCAGGGCCGATTCGCAGTCTTCCCAGCGGCGCTTGATCACGCCGCGCCCGGCCGAGTCGCCCCGCAGCGGGCCGGCTGCCGCCAGGCGCAGCTCGCGTGCTGCGCGCTCCAGCGCGGCCTGCAGATCGGCCCAGGGCAGCAGGCCGCGGGCGTGCTGCAGGCCGGCAGCCAGCGCGTCACGCGCCAGCTCCAGCGCCACACCGCTGGCCAGCTGCGTGCCCAGGAACTGCACGCCGGCCTCGACGAGCTGATGGGCCTCGTCGAACACCGCCACGTCCACCGTGGGCAGCAGCTCGGCCACGCCACTGTCGCGCAGCGTGAGGTCGGCAAAGAACAGGTGGTGGTTGACGACGACGACATCGGCGGCCATCGCCTCGCGCCGCGCCTGCATCACGTGGCAGGCGCGGTACTCGGGGCAATCGGTGCCGAGGCAGTTGTCGCGCGTGCTGGTGACGAGCGGGATCACTGGCGAGCGTTCGTCCAGGCCTTCGATCTCGGCCAGGTCGCCCGTGGCCGTGCCCTGGGCCCAGACGGCCACGCGCTGCAGCGCGCGCACGGCAAAGCGATCGGGCAGCTGCGCCCCGTGCTGCGCCTGCTGCAGCCGCCAGCGGCACAGATAGCTCGCGCGCCCCTTGAGCAAAGCCAGCCGGGTGGGCAGGCCGAGCACGTCACACAGCTTGGGCAGGTCGCGCAGGAACAGCTGGTCCTGCAGGCTCTTGGTGGCGGTGCTGACGAGCGCCCGGCGCCCGCTCAGCAGCAGCGGCACGAGGTAGGCGAAGGTCTTGCCGACGCCGGTGCCGGCTTCGGCCACCAGGGCCTCGCGCGAGTCGATGGCTTCGGCGATGCGCAGCGCCAGGCGGTCCTGCTGCGGCCGCGGCATGAAGCCGCCGACCTGGCGCGCCAGCGGGCCATCGCCCGCGAAGGCCTGCGCGACGGCGCTGACGAGATCGGCGCTCAGGCCGGCTCCGGCGGGTCGAGCTCGGCCTCCAGGCGCGCGATCTGGTCGCGCAGCAACAGCCGGCGCTTCTTGAGGCGGCGCACCGCGAGCTCGTCGACCGGCACGACACCGCGGGCGTCGATGAGGTCGTCGAGATCGGCGTGCTCGATGCGCAGTTCGATCAGCAGGCGCTGTGGGGAATGCAGGTTCTGGTCCATCGAATCGCCGGTGAATCGCCGGTGGCGTCGAGCAGCACGAGTTTATATTTCCCGCATGGCCATCACGACCGTTCCGTTCCGTTTCAGCGCCGCCACGGGCTTGCACCGCGGCGACCGCGCTTACCAGCAGGACCAGGTCGAGGTGATCCCGCACCCGCGAACGCAGGGCTCGGTCATGGCCATCGTGGCCGACGGCATGGGCGGCAAGAGCGGTGGCCGCAAGGCGGCCGACCAGGTGCGACTGACGGCACGCCAGATCTACGAGCGCTTCGCCCCGCTGGAAGACGACGCCGGCGAGATGCTCAAGCAGGTGGTGACCGAGTCGCACCTGATGATCAAGCTCACCGCCATCACCTCCGAAGAAGAGCCGCACAGCACGCTGGCGGCGTACCACGTGAGCCCGAACATGGAATGCCACGTCATCCATGCCGGCGATTCGCGCGTGTACCACTTCCGCGGTGCCGAGATGATGCGCCGCACCATCGACCACAGCTTCGTGCAGCGCCTCATCGACGAAGGCAAGATCAGCGAAGACGCCGCCAACACGCACCCGCAGAGCAACCTGCTCACCGGCTGCCTGGGCACCCATGCCGACCCGCCGATCGCGCTGTGGCACATCGAGAAGCTGGAGTTCGGCGACAGCCTCATCGCCTGCTCCGACGGCTTGTGGCACTACTTCACGCCCAAGGAGATCGGCGCCATCCTGCACGCCCTGCCCCCGCGCGAGGCAAGCGAGATGCTCATCTCCAAGGCCCGCCAGCGCGCGCGCGGCGGCGGCGACAACCTCTCGCTGGCGCTGGCCCGCGTCGACCCGCTGAAGTAGGCGCGGCGCGGCCTCAGCGCGCAGGCGCCGACGCGGTGGCGCCGGGCCTGGGCAGGCTGTCGGGCTGCCGCCCCTTGGCGGCCAGGGCTTCCTTCTGGCGCGCCCGTCGCTCGCGGATGCGGGCTTCGGCAGCCTCGGCACGTTCGCGCGCCTCCTGCAGGCTGCGGGCTCTTTGGGCCGCCTCGGCGGATTCGGCCGCCGCATCACGCGAGGGCGCCACGGCTCGGCGCGGTGGCCCGGTGCCGGCCGGCGCCGCCTGCGCGGCGCTCGCGGCAACGGCAGGTTCGCGCAGGCGCAGCTCCGGCGCCGGCGGTGGCAGCGGCCGGCGGGCCACATCGGCCTGTTTCTGGGCCACCGCGGCGCGCCGCTCGTCGGCCCGGCGCTGGCGCTCGACCTCGTCGATGCGCAGTTCCTGCTCGCGCAGCGGCGCGAGTGCGGCGCGCTGGCGCGAGCGCACCTCGTCGATGCAGGCCGTGACGGCAAATCGATCGGCGCAGGCGCGCTCCTCGGCAGCGAAGCGCTGCTGCAGCGCCGCGCGCTCGGCCACCAGGCGCTGACGAGCATCGTCGGCCTGGACAGGGGGCACTGCGGCCGCCAGGGCCAGCGCGATCCACATGAACAAAGGGCGCAGGCAGGCCATCAGGTCAGCGAGGTGTCGACCGTGCGCCGCGCCTCGGCCAGGTACTCGGCCGACTGCATCTCGGCCAGTCGAGACACGGTGCGCGGGAACTCGTGCGCGAGCGGGCCTTCGGTGTACAGCTGCTCGGGTGGCACGGCGGTGGAGAGGATCAGCTTCACGCGACGGTCGTAAAGCACGTCGACCAGCCAGGTGAAGCGCCGCGCCTCGCTGGCCAGCCGCGGCGGCATCTGCGGCACACTGCCCAGCAGCACGGTGTGGAAGCGGCTGGCGAGCTCGAGGTAGTCGTTCTGCGATCGCGGCCCGCCGCACAGCGTGCGGAAGTCGAACCACACCACGCCACCGGCGCGGCGCACGGCGCGGATCTCGCGGTGCTCGATGTTCAGCACGGGCGGCTCATCCTGCGCCTCGCGCAGGCCTTCGAAGGCCGCCTCCAGCGCCGCGTCGGCCTGCGGGCCCAGCGGCGTGTGCAGCATCGGCAGCTTTTCGAGCGTGCGCTGGCGGTAGTCGTTGCCGGCGTCGACGTTGACGACCTCCATCTTGGCCTTCAGCAGCTCGATGGCGGGCAGGATGCGGTCGCGGTGCAAGCCGTTGGGGTACAGGCCGTCGGGGTGGAAGTTGCTGGTCGCGATGATGCTCACGCGGTTGTCGAACAGCGCGGCCAGCAGCCGGTGCAGGATCATCGCGTCAGTGACGTCGGCGACGTGGAACTCGTCGAAGCAGATCAGGCGGAAGCGGCGCGCGATGCGGCGGCCGAGTTCGTCGAGCGGGTCGGCGGTGCCCTTCAGGTCTTGCAGCTCGCGGTGCACCTCGCGCATGAACTCGTGGAAGTGCAGCCGCGTCTTGCGCGTCAAGGGCACGGCCTGGAAGAAGCAGTCCATCAGGAAGCTCTTGCCGCGCCCCACCCCACCCCACATGTACACGCCACGCGGGATGGGCGGGCGCAGCAGCAGCTTGGTGAGTGGGTTGCCGCGGCGGGCCTTGTAGTCGGCCCATTCGCGCTCGCAGCGCGACAGCGCGGCCACGGCGTGCAGCTGCGCCTCGTCGGACTGGTAGCCGCGTTCGGCGAGCTGGCGCTGGTAGAGCGCAGCCACCGCGCTCATGCCAGCGCCTCCGCGCCGGGTCCGGGGCCCTCGTCGACGAGCACCCGGTTGCGCCCCGCGGCCTTGGCCAGGTAGAGCAGCTTGTCGGCGCGGGCCGCCGCCGCCTCGAGGGACTCGCCGCGCGCCACGCGCACCACGCCGATGCTGATGCTCAGCCGCAGCCCGGGTGCGATGCGCGACCAGTCGTGCTGCTCGACAACGCGCCGCAGGCGCTCGAACACCGGGGTGCCCGCCACGGGGTCGGCGCCCACCACGAGCGCGGCGAACTCCTCGCCGCCGTAGCGGGCCATGCGGTCGCTGCCGCGCAGCTCGTGGCTCATCAGCCGGGCCACCTGCCGCAGCACAGCGTCGCCGACGATGTGCGAGTGGCGGTCATTGACCTGCTTGAAGTGGTCGATGTCCACCATGCCCAGCAGGCGCTGCTGGCCCTCGGGCCCCGCGAGCCCGGCCCAGGCCGCCTCGAGGCCGCGGCGGTTGAGCAGGCCGGTCAGGGGGTCGGTCTCGGCCAGGCGCGCGATGTCGGCCACGCTGGCGCGCAGGCTCGCGTTGGATCGGCGCAGGCCCTCGTTCTCCAGCCGCAGCGATTGCTCGTCCAGCCGCGCGCTGAGCATGTCGGCCCGTGACTCCAGCGCCGACATGACGATGTGGTGGCGGCGATCCTGACTGCGGCGAAGCAGCGCGAACGCCTCCTGGGACTCGCCGGTGAGATCCCGGATGAGCGCCAGCCGCCGCAGGTCCACCCAGCGGCGCGGCGCGTGTGGCACCGGGTTGCAGGCCTCGGCCTGGCGGCCGCTGTGCAACGCGGCCTCGTGCTGGCCCAGGCGGCGCAGCACAAGCCCGAGTTCGATCCACGCCGAGTTCAGCAGCTGCGGCGGCAGATGGCCCGCGTACGCGGTGAGCTGCGTGAAGTCATCGGCGGCCTCGGCCCAGCGCTCCTCGCACACCGCCAGCGCGCCGGCCACGCGCAGCAGGCGCGCCTGCGCCAGCGGCGTGCCGACCTGCGGCACCTCGTGGCGCAGCCGCTCGAGCTGCGGCCTCAGCTCGGCCAGCAGCCGCTGCGCCAGGGGGGGATCGGGCTCCAGCGCCTGCTCGCAGGCCACGGCACCGATGATGAGGAAGTTCGTGCGTGCCATGCAGACGCGCGCGACCTCGTGGCTGAGCTCGGCGTACTCCAGAGCATGCCGGCCACAGGCCACGGCCAGGCTCGTGAGCCCGAGCTCGCTGTAGACGGCGGTGAGGCCGCTGTAGGCGGACTCGATGGCCTCGGCCGAGGCCAGCTGAGGCACCAGGGCCAGCGCCTCGTCGATGGCCCGCTGCGCGGAGGCGCCGTCTTCGTCGCGCGCGTGGGTCCGGGCCGCCTCGATCCAGGCGGCGCACACCAGGTCGGCGCGGCTGGCCGCGGCGGCGGCCTGCATGGCCTCGTGCACCCAGCGCAGCGCCTCGGCCTGGTCGCGCAGGTTGCCGCTGGCCCGGGCCAGCAGCAGCGCCGCTTCGGCGGCCACCAACCAGTCGGCGCGATCACGGGCCTGCGGAAACACCGGTGCCGCCAGGACCCAGGCCTGCCGGAACTGCGCGGCCGCATTGCGCCGCCGCGCCTCCAGCAGCGCGGCGGGCAGCTCGGACGTCGCGCGGGTGTCGTCAGCGCCGCCGTAAGGCATGGCTCAGAAGTTCAGCGTCCGCTTGTCCACCGCCAGCGCGGCTTCCTTGGTGGCCTCGCTCAGGCTCGGGTGCGCGTGGCAGATGCGCGCGATGTCCTCGCTGCTGGCCTTGAACTCCATCGCCACCACGGCCTCGGCAATCAGCTCGCTGGCCTGGGGGCCGACGATGTGCACGCCGAGGATCTCGTCCGTCGCCGCATCGGCCAGGAACTTCACCATGCCGGTGGTGTCGCCCAAGGCGCGTGCCCGACCGTTGGCCATGAACGGGAAGGTGCCGGCCTTGTAGGCGCGGCCCGCGGCCTTGAGCTGCTGCTCGGTCTGGCCGACCCAGGCGATCTCCGGGCTGGTGTAGATGACCCAGGGGATGGTGTTGAAGTTGACGTGGCCGTGCTGGCCGGCGATGCGCTCGGCCACCGCCACGCCTTCTTCTTCGGCCTTGTGCGCGAGCATCGGGCCGCGCACCACGTCGCCCACGGCCCACACGCCGGGCAGGTTGGTGCGGCACTCGTCGTCGACGACGATGGCGCCACGCTCGTCGAGCTTCAGGCCCACCGCTTCGGCGTTCAGGCCGGTGGTGTTGGGCACGCGGCCGATGCTGACCACGAGCTTGTCGACGGCCAGCGTCTGCGCTTCGCCGGCGGCCGTGGTGTAGGCGATGCTGACGCCCGACTTGGTGGCCTTGATCTCGCCCACCTTCACGCCGAGCTGGATCTGCAGGCCCTGCTTCGTGAAGGCCTTGTGGGCCTCCTTGGCGATCTGCTCGTCGACCGCGCCCAGGAAGGTGGGCAGGCCCTCGAGCACCGTGACCTCGGCACCCAGGCGGCGCCACACCGAGCCCATCTCCAGGCCGATGACGCCGGCGCCGATGAGGCCCAGCTTCTTGGGCACCGCGCCCACGCGCAGCGCGCCGTCGTTGCTCAGGATCTTGTCTTCGTCGAAGGGCACGCCGGGCAGCGCGCGTGCGCTGCTGCCGGTGGCCACGACGATCTGCTTGCCCACGAGCGTGTCGTTGGCGGCGCCCGCCACGGCGACCTCGTAGCCACCCTCCACCGCCTTGACGAACGAGCCACGACCGTGGAAGAAGCTGATCTTGTTCTTCTTGAACAGGTACAGGATGCCGTCGTTGTTCTGCTTCACGACGGTGTCCTTGCGCGCCAGCATCTTCTTGACGTCGATGCTGAGGTTGTCAAGGCCGATGCCGTGGTCGGCGAAATGGTGCGCCGCCTGCTCGTAGTGCTCGGAGCTCTGCAGCAGCGCCTTGCTCGGGATGCAGCCGACGTTGGTGCAAGTGCCGCCCGGGGCCGGGCCGCCCTTGTCGTTTTTCCACTCGTCGATGCAGGCGGTGTTGAAGCCCAGCTGCGCCGCCCGGATGGCCGCGATGTAGCCGCCGGGGCCGCCGCCGATGACGACGACGTCGAAGTTCTTGGTGCTCATCGTGCCGGCCTCAGATATCGAAGAGCAGGCGGGCCGGGTCTTCCAGCGCGTCCTTCATCGTCACCAGGCCCAGCACGGCTTCGCGGCCGTCGATGATGCGGTGGTCGTAGCTCATCGCCAGGTAGTTGATCGGGCGCACGACGACCTGGCCGTTCTCGACCACGGCGCGGTCCTTCGTGGCGTGCACGCCCAGGATGGCGCTCTGCGGCGGGTTGATGATGGGCGTGCTCAGCATGCTGCCGAAGGTGCCGCCGTTGCTGATGGAGAAGGTGCCGCCGGTCAGCTCCTCGAGGCCGAGCTTGCCGTCCTTGGCCTTCTGGCCGTACTCGGCGATCTTCTTCTCGATGTCGGCGAAGCTCATCTGGTCGGCGTTGCGCAGGATGGGCACCACCAGGCCGCGCGGCGAACCGACCGCGATGCCGATGTCGAAGTAGCCGTGGTAGACGATGTCGTTGCCATCGACGCTGGCGTTGAGCACCGGGTACTTCTTCAGCGCCGCCACGGCCGCCTTGACGAAGAAGCTCATGAAGCCGAGCTTGACGCCGTGCTCCTTCTCGAACTTCTCCTGGAACTTCTTGCGCATGTCCATCAACGGGGCCATGTTGACCTCGTTGAAGGTGGTCAGGATGGCGTTGGTGGCCTGGCTCTGCAGCAGGCGCTCGGCGACGCGGGCGCGCAGGCGGCTCATCGGCACGCGCTGCTCGGGTCGCTCGCCCAGGTTCACGCTCGGGGCGCTCACGGCCGGCAGCGGGCGGGCCACGGCCGGCGCAGCGGCCACCGAGACGGCGGGAGCGGCCGGCTTGGGCGCTGCAGCGCCGGTGGCGAGCGCGCCGAGCACGTCGCCCTTGGTGACGCGGCCGTCCTTGCCGGTGCCGGGCACGGAGCCGGCGGCCAGCTGGTTGTCGGCCATCAGCTTGGCGGCGGCGGGCATGGCCACGTCGGCCTTGCTGGTGGATGCCGCGGGCGCGGCCGCGGGTGCAGCAGCAGGCGCCGCCGGGGCCGGCGCAGCGGCCACGGCACCGGCCTTGGCGGCGGTGTCGATCTTCGCGATCAACTGGTCGGCGGTGACGGTGGCGCCATCGCCTTGCACGATCTCGGTCAGCACGCCGGCCGCGGGCGCCGGCACCTCGAGCACGACCTTGTCGGTCTCGACCTCGATGAGGATCTCGTCGATGGCGACGGCCTCACCGGGCTTCTTCTTCCATTGCAGCAGGGTGGCTTCGGCCACCGATTCCGACAGTTGCGGGACCTTGACTTCGACGATCGACATGGGTCTATCTCAATGTGTTGTGTGGTGTGTGCCGGATACGGGCCGAGTGGCCGCCGCGGAACCGGCTCTGTCGGGCCGCCAGCGGCGCCCCCTTGAGGGGGAGCGCCGCAGGCGCTCCGGGGGTGGTCATTTCGTGAGGACGAAGCCCTTGAGCTTGCCGAAGGCCTGGTCGAGCAGCGCCTTCTGCTGCTCCTGGTGCAGGTGGCTGTAGCCCACCGCCGGCGAGGCGCTGGCCGGGCGGCCGGCGTAGCCGAGCTTCTGGCCTTCGAGCATGTTCTCGTGCACGTAGTGCTGCACGAAGAACCAGGCGCCCTGGTTCTGCGGCTCGTCCTGGCACCACACCACCTCGGTGGCGTTGGGGAAGCGCTTCATCTCGGCCGCGAACGCCTTGTGCGGGAACGGATAGAGCTGCTCGACGCGGATGATGGCCACATCCGACGCCTTCTTCTCCTCGCGCTTCTTCAGCAGGTCGTAGGCGACCTTGCCCGAGCAGCAGATCACGCGCTTGACGGCCTCGCCGTCGATGTCGGCACGGTTGGGGCCGATGACGGTGCGGAACTCGCCCATGGTGAACTCCGCCAGAGGGCTGGTGGCGTCCTTGGCGCGCAGCAGGCTCTTGGGCGTGAAGATGATCAGCGGCTTGCGGAACTGCCGCACCATCTGCCGGCGCAGCAGGTGGAAAATCTGGCTGGCGGTGGTCGGCTGCACGACCTGCATGTTGTTGTCGGCCGCCAGCTGCATGAAGCGCTCCAGGCGCGCGCTGCTGTGCTCGGGGCCCTGGCCCTCGTAGCCGTGCGGCAGCATCAGCGTCAGGCCGTTGACGCGGCCCCACTTCACCTCGCCACTGGCGATGAACTGGTCGATGACGACCTGCGCGCCGTTGACGAAGTCGCCGAACTGCGCCTCCCAGATGACCATCGTGTTCGGCTCGGCGCTGGCGTAGCCGTACTCGAAGCCGAGCACCGCCTCTTCCGACAGGATGGAGTCGATCACGGTGAAGGGTGCCTGCCCTTCGGCCACGTTCTGCAGCGGCACGTAGGTGCCGGTGTCCCACTTCTCGCGGTTCTGGTCGTGCAGCACGGCATGGCGGTGCACGAAGGTGCCGCGGCCGCAGTCCTCGCCGCTCAGGCGCACGGCGTAGCCGCTGGCCACGAGCGAGGCATAGGCCAGCGTCTCGCCCATGCCCCAGTCGACGTTGATCTCGCCACGGCCCATGGCGGCGCGGTCGGCGATGACCTTCTCCACCAGCGGGTGCAGCTTGAAGTTGCCGGGGATGGTGGTGATCTTCTCGGCGAGGCGCTTGACCTCGGCCAGCGGCAGCGCGGTGTCGGCGGCGTCGGTCCACTTCTTGCCGAGGAAGGGCGCCCAGTCGACGGCGTACTTGCTCTTGAAGTTGGTCAGCACCGGGTCGGCGGTGTGGCGGCCTTCGTCCATGGCGGCGCGGAAGGCCTTGACCATGCCGTCGGGGCTGTCGGCGCCTTCGGCCTTGAGCACGTTCTGGGCGACCAGCTTGTCGCCGTACAGCTTGCGCGTGCCCGGGTGCTGGGCGATCTTCTTGTACATCAGCGGCTGGGTGAGCGAGGGCGTGTCCTGCTCGTTGTGGCCCAGCTTGCGGAAGCAGATGATGTCGACCACCACGTCCTTGTTGAAGTGCTGGCGGTAGTCCATGGCCAGGCGGGTGCACAGCACCACGGCTTCGGGGTCGTCGCCGTTCACGTGCAGCACGGGCGCTTCGATCATCTTGACGACGTCGCTGCAGTACAGCGTGCTGCGGCTGTCGCGCGGGTCGCTGGTGGTGAAGCCGATCTGGTTGTTCACCACCAGGTGCACGGTGCCGCCGGTGTAGTAGCCGCGCGTCTGCGCCAGCGCCAGCGTTTCCATGACCACGCCCTGGCCGGCGAAGGCGGCGTCGCCGTGCACCAGCACCGGCAGGACCTGGTCGCCTTCCTTGTCGCCGCGGCGGTCCATGCGCGCCTTCACCGAGCCCTCGACCACCGGGTTGACGATCTCCAGGTGGCTGGGGTTGAAGGCCAGGCTCAGGTGCACCGGGCCACCGGGCGTGGTGACGTCGGAGCTGAAGCCCTGGTGGTACTTCACGTCGCCGGCAGGCAGGTCTTCCTTGGCGGTGTGGTCGAACTCGGCGAACAGGTCGGCGGGCATCTTGCCCAGCGTGTTGACGAGCACGTTCAGGCGGCCGCGGTGGGCCATGCCGATGACGATCTCCTGCACGCCTACTGCGCCGGCGCGCTGCACGAGCTCGTCCATGCTGGCGATGAAGCTCTCGCCGCCTTCGAGGCTGAAGCGCTTCTGGCCGACGTACTTGGTGTGGAGGTAGCGCTCCAGGCCTTCGGCGGCGGTGAGGCGCTCGAGGATGTGCTTCTTCTCGTCGGGCGTGAAGCTGGGCTTGCTGCGCACGCTCTCCAGGCGCTCCTGCCACCAGCGCTTCTCGGCCGGATCGGTGCAGTGCATGAACTCGGCGCCGACGGTGCCGCAGTAAGTTTCGCGCAGCGCCTGCAGGATCTCGCGCAGCGTCATGTTCTCGGACTTCGAGAAGTACGTGTTCGCGGCCGAGAAGCTGATGTCCATGTCCGACTCGGACAGGTCGTAGAACGCCGGCTCGAGCTCGGGGATCTTCGGGCGCTCGGTGCGCTTGAGCGGGTCGAGATCGGCCCAGCGGCTGCCCAGGAAGCGGTAGGCGGCGATCAGGCTCTGCACGTGCACCTGCTTGCGCGCCACGGCCAGATCGGCCTCGGAGGCCTTCAGTGCAAAGGCGTTGGCCTTGGCGCGCTGCGCGAAGCTCTCGACCACGGGCGCATGCGCGACGTCGCGGCTGGCGCTGCCGTCGGTGGCGGGCACGTGCTGGAGGTTGTCGAAGTAGGCGCGCCAGTTGTCGGGCACGCTGCCGGGGTTGTCGAGGTAGGCCTCGTAGAGCTCCTCCACGTAGGGCGCGTTGCCCCCGAACAGGTAGGAGTTCAGCCGGTACTCTTGCATCATCTTCGCTCACCTTTCGCCCCGGCTTCCGGAGCTGCTGATGGGTTGATCAACCTTCCGCGTCCCGGCTTCACCGGTTGGCGGATTAGCGACCCGTCTTGCCGTTGTCTCGATGCCGGCAAGGGGACGGGAAGGACCTTCGTTGTCTGGGGCGGCACTCTAACACTGCGATCTCACCGCGGCAGCCCTCTTGTGAGCACGAATTGGACGCCTGCAAACCCCCTGTTTTCCTGACAAGGCGGCGAGCGAATCGCCAGACTGCGCGCCGATGGCGACACGCGTGATCCTGCTGCATCCGGCCGCCCCGCCCAAGCCGGCCGTGGGCGCGCCCTGCAACGGCTGCGGCGTGTGCTGCGCGGTCGAGCCCTGCCCGCTGGGCATGTGGCTGTCGCGGCGGCGCCGCGGCGCCTGCGTGGCGCTGGGCTGGGACGAAGGCGCCGGGCTCTACCGCTGCGGCGCTCTGGCGGCGCCGGCACGCTGGCTGCCCTGGCTGCCGGCCGCCTGGGCCCGCGCCCTGGTGCGGCGCTGGATCGCGGCGGCGCGCGGCTGCGATGCCGACATCGAGGCGACCCCGGGCCAGCCCTGAGGCCATCGGCCCGCGTGGGGCCTAGCATGCGGCCCCTCACGACCTACGGCCCCCGGCACGAGACCCGCCATGTTCCGAATCCCCACACCAACCCCGCGCGCCCTGCTTGCCGCGGCCCTGCTCGCCGCCACGCTGGCCGCGCCGCTGCACGCGCAGACGCTGCGCTGGGCGGCGCAGAACGACATCCTGACGCTCGACCCGCATTCGCAGAACCACGCCACCACCAGCACCATCCTGCTGCACGCCTACGAGGGCCTGGTGCGCTACAGCGCCACCTACGAGGTCGAGCCCGCGCTGGCCACCAAGTGGACGTTCACGAGCCCGACGACGGTGCGCTTCGAACTGCGCAAGGGCGTCAAGTTCCACGACGGCACGCCTTTCACCGCCGATGACGTGGTGTTCAGCCTCGCGCGCATCAAGCAGCCGCAGGGCACGATGCAGATCTTCGTCACCGGCGTGAACGAGGTGAAGAAGATCGACGACCACACCATCGACATGATCCTGTCGGCACCGAACCCGACGCTGCTGCGCAACCTGATCGACTTCCGCATCATGAGCCGGGCCTGGTCGGAGAAGAACAACACGACGCGCGTGCAGGACTACAAGGCCAAGGAAGAGAACTTCGCCTCGCGCAACGTGATGGGCACGGGGCCGTTCCGCATCCTGAGCTGGCAGCCCGAGCAGCGCGTCATGATGGCGCGCAACGAGGCCTGGTGGGACAAGACGCCCAGCAACGTCAAGCAGGTGGTCTACACGCCCATCAAGGCCGAGGCCACGCGCGTGGCCGCGCTGCTGGCCGGCGACGTGGACCTGCTCACCGACGTGCCGGTGCAGGACCTGGAGCGCCTGTCGAAGGACAAGCGCATGAAGGTGATCAACGGCCCCGAGGTGCGCACCATCTTCCTCGCGCCCGACATGGGCAGCCCGGAGCTCAAGCACGGCAGCGTGAAGGGCAAGAACCCGTTCGCCGACAAGCGCGTGCGCCAGGCACTCAGCCTGGCCATCGACCGCGAGGCCATCAAGCGCAGCATCATGCGCGGCATGAGCGTGCCGGCGGCGCTGATCGTGGCCCCCGGCGTGAACGGCTGGACGCCGCAGCTCGACACACCGGCCAAGCCCGACCTCGCCCGCGCCAAGGCGCTGCTGAAGGAAGCCGGCTACCCCGACGGCTTCGAGGTGCGCCTGAACTGCCCGAACAACCGCTACGTCAACGACGAGAAGATCTGCCAGGCCGTGGTGGCGATGTGGGCGCGGCTGGGCGTGAAGGTGCAGCTCGCGAGCGAGAACATGGCCACCTTCATCCAGAAGGTGCAGAACTTCGACAGCAGCATCTACCTGCTCGGCTGGGGCGTGGCCAACTACGACGCCCAGTACAGCCTGCAAAGCCTGGTGCGCACGCGCACCAGCGGCGCCGACGGCAACTTCAACTTCAGCCGCGTCTCCGACCCCGCGCTCGACAAGCTGATCGACGGCATGAAGAGCGAAACCGACGTCGCCAAGCGCAACGGCATGCTGCGCGACGCTCTGGTGCGCGTGCGCGACGAGACGCTCGTGATCCCGCTGCACCATCAGATCCGGCCCTGGGTGATGCGGACCGGCGTGACGACGGTGCACCGCTCCGACGACAGGCCCGAGGCCCGCTTCACCAGCGTGCGCTGAGCGCCTGACGCAGCCTGCGCCGCCTTCAGTGGCGGCGCACGATGCGCCCGCCCTGCATCAGCAGCCGGATGCTCTGCGCCGGCTCGACCAGCGGCGTGAGGTCGACCGTCGGGTCGCCGTCCACCACCAGCAGGTCGGCCCAGGCGCCTGCCACGAGCTGGCCGATCTCGCGCTCGCGGCCCATCAGCCGCGCCGCCACGATGGTGGCCGACTGCAGCACTTCCACTGCCGGCTGCACGGCCGCGCGGATCGTGAACTCGCCGCTCTGGCGGCCGTGCATGTGGCCGAGCAGGTCGGTGCCGAAGACCACCGGCACGCCCTCGGCCCGCGCCATCGCCAGCGCCTGCAAGCCCTGGCTGCGCACGACCTCGAGCTTGTCGAGCATGGCCGCGCTCCAGCCCAGCCGCGTGCCCTCTTCGGCCAACGCGACACAGGTCGACAGCGTCGGCACGAGGTAGGTGCCGTGGCGCTTCATCTCGCGCAGCGTGGCCTCGTCGACGAGGTTGCCGTGCTCGATGCTGCGCACGCCGGCCTGCACCGCGCGCGTCACGGCACGGGGCGATTAGGCGTGGGCCAGCGCGTACAGGTTGGCGGCCTCGGCCTCTTCGACGGCCGCGCGCAGCTCGTCCATGCTGAACTGCGTGCCGTCGATGGGGTCGGTGGGGCTCGAGATGCCGCCGCCGGCCATGATCTTGATGTGGTTGGCACCGTTGCGCACCTGCTCGCGCACGGCGCGGCGCACCTCGCCCACGCCGTCGGCGATCGCGCCCATCAGGCCGAGGCCCGCGCAGCTGCAGAACATCGAGACCTGCACGCCTTTGGGCCGCACGTCGGCATGGCCGCCGGTCTGGCTGATGGGGCGGCCGGCGATGGCCAGGCGCGGGCCTTCGTACAGGCCGCGGGCCTGCGCCTCCTGCAGGCCGAAGTCGGCGCCGGCGGCGTCGCGCACGCTGGTGAAGCCACGGTGCAGCATGCCGCGCATGATCTGCGCCGACTCGGCGCTCAGCAGCGAGGCCGGGTGCAGCGCGAGGCCGGCCAGATCGTGCGAGGCGGCCGTCACGTGCACGTGAGCGTCAATGAGGCCGGGCAGCACCACACGGCCGGCGCAGTCGATGGTTTGAGCGTCGTCGACGGCGATGGGCTCCTGCGTGACGTGCGCGATGCGCGCGCCTTCGATGACGAGGGTGGTGCCCGGCCGCAACAAACCTGCCGCGCTGTCGAACAGCGTGGCCTGGGTCAGCGCGAGGCGGCTCACTTTCTGGCGGGGGCCGAGGCTGCCGACGCTGCGGGGTCGGCGGCCGGCAGGCGACCACTGGCGCCCACGCCCACCCGCACCGGCCCGCTGCCCACCGACACGCCCCCGCTCACGCGGCCGTCCGACGTGCCACCGACACCGATGCTGCCGATGCCGGGAATGGGCAGACTGAGGCCAATGCCCACGTTGGCGCAGGCGGCGAGCAGGCCTGTCGCGCACAGCGCGGCGGCCAGGGTGGTGAGGCGCTTCATGCGGCGAAGCCTACTGCGCCACGCCTGCCGGCACAAGGCGCGCACGCGCCGCCTCGTACTCGCGCTTCAGCCGCGCCACCATCTCGGCCGCCGGCACCACGGCTTTGACGGCGCCGATGCCCTGGCCGCAGCCCCAGATGTCCTTCCAGGCCTTCTTGGCGCTGTCGCCGCCGCCGAAGTTCATCTTGCTCGGGTCGCTCTCGGGCAGGTTGTCGGGGTCCATGCCGGCGTTGCGGATGCTGGGCTTGAGGTAGTTGCCGTGCACCCCGGTGAACAGGCTCGAGTAGACGATGTCGTCGGAGTTGCTGTCGACGATGCACTGCTTGTAGGCCTCGGCCGCGCGGGCCTCGTCGGTGGCGATGAAGGCGCTGCCGATGTAGGCGAAGTCGGCCCCCATGGCCTGCGCCGCGAGCACCGCACCGCCAGTGGCGATGCTGCCCGACAGCGCCAGCGGGCCGTCGAACCACTCGCGGATCTCCTGGATCAGCGCAAACGGGCTCTTCGTGCCGGCGTGGCCGCCCGCGCCCGCGGCCACGGCGATCAGGCCGTCGGCGCCCTTCTCGATGGCCTTGCGGGCGTAGAAGTTGTTGATGATGTCGTGCAGCACCACGCCGCCCCAGGCGTGCACGCCGTCGTTGACGTCGGTGCGCGCGCCGAGCGAGGTGATGACGATCGGCACCTTGTACTTCGCGCAGACCATCATGTCGTGCTCGAGCCGGTCGTTGCTCTTGTGCACGATCTGGTTGATGGCGAACGGCGCCGCGGGTTGATCGGGGTGCGCGCGGTCCCAGGCGGCCAGGCCTTCGGTGATCTCGTGCAGCCATTCATCCAGCTGCGAAGCCGGCCGTGCGTTCAGCGCCGGCATGCTGCCCACCACGCCGGCGCAGCACTGCGCGATCACGAGCTTGGGGTTGCTGATGATGAACAGCGGCGCGCCGATGATCGGCAGCGGCAGGCGCGCCAGCGCGCCGGGAAGCTTGGACATCAGAAGGACTCCAGCGCCATCGCGGTGACGGCATTGGCCCCTTCGACGATGCTGTCGCGCAGCGCCGGGGCCTGGGTGAGGATGTGGTCGCCGAAGAAGCGCGCCGTCGTGATCTTGGCCTGCATGAAGGCCGGGTCGGTGCCGTCGGCCAGCGCGTCTTCGGCGGCCATCAGCGCGCGCGCCATCTGCCAGCCGGCCACCAGCAGGCCCGCGAGCTTCAGGTAGGGCACGCTGCCGGCGTACACGGCGTTGGGCTGCGCCTTGGTGTGGCCGGCCACGAAGCCCACCACCTCGACGTAGGCCTTGCGCGCGGCGGCCAGCCGGCGTGCCATCGTCTTGCAGGCTTCGCTGCTGCGGGCCGCGAGTTCGCCTTCGGTGGCCTCGATGCGGTCGGCAATGGCCAGCGCCACGCGGCCGCCGTCGCGTGCCGTCTTGCGGCCGACCAGGTCATTCGCCTGGATGGCGGTGGTGCCTTCGTAGATGGCCAGGATCTTGGCGTCGCGCAGGTACTGCGCCGCGCCGGTTTCTTCGATGAAACCCATGCCGCCGTGCACCTGCACGCCCAGCGAGGCGACGTCGAGCGCCATCTCGGTAGACAGGCCCTTGATCAGCGGCACCAGGAACTCGTAGAAGGCCTGGTTGTCGGCACGCACCGCCGCATCCGGGTGCGCGTGCGCCGCGTCGAAGGCGCTCGCACCGACCAGCGCCATCGCGCGGCAGCCTTCGGTCCAGGCGCGCATCGTCATCAGCATGCGGCGCACGTCGGGGTGGTGGATGATGGCCGCGGCCTGGCCGAGGCTGCCGTCCACCGGGCGGCTCTGCACGCGATCGCGCGCGTACTGCACGGCCTTCTGGTAGGCCCGCTCGGCCAGCGCGATGCCCTGCACGCCGACGCCGTAGCGCGCGGCGTTCATCATGATGAACATGTACTCGAGGCCGCGGTTCTCCTGGCCCACGAGCTCGGCCACCGCGCCGCCATGGTCACCGTATTGCAGCACGGCCGTCGGGCTGGCCTTGATGCCCAGCTTGTGCTCGATGCTCACGCAGTGCACGTCGTTGCGCGTGCCGTCGGGCAACACCTTCGGGCAGATGAACAGGCTGATGCCCTTCACGCCTTCGGGCGCGCCCGCCACGCGCGCCAGCACGAGGTGGACGATGTTGTCCGCCATGTCGTGCTCGCCCCAGGTGATGTAGATCTTGGTGCCGAAGAGCTTGTAGCTGCCGTCGGGCTGCGGCTCGGCCCGCGTGCGCACGAGGCTCAGGTCGGAGCCGGCCTGCGGCTCGGTGAGGTTCATCGTGCCGGTCCACGAGCCGTCGATCAGCTTGGGCAGGTAGGTCGCCTGCTGCTCGGGCGTGCCGGCGGTGAGCAGCGCCTCGACGGCGCCGTCGGTCAGCAGCGGGCACAGCGCGAAGCTCATGTTGGCGCTGTTCACCATCTCGCTGCAGGCGGCGTGGATCAGCTTGGGCAGGCCCTGGCCGCCGTGCGCCTCGGGGTGCTGCAGGCCTTGCCAGCCGCCTTCGGCGTATTGCGCGAAGGCCTGCTTGAAGCCGGGCGTGGCGTGCACGACGCCGTCCTTCAAGTACGACGGGTTGCGATCGCCTTCCCAGTTGAGCGGCGCGATCACGCCTTCGGCGAACTTGGCGCTCTCCTCGAGCACCGCCGCGGCCGTGTCCAGGCCATGGTCCTCGTGGCCCGGCAGCGTGGCCACGGCCTCGATGCCGGCCAGGGCCTTCATGACGAACAGCATGTCCTTGACGGGGGCGCGGTAGCTCATGGCGGACTCCTGCAGCAGATCGGATCGGGTCAGAGGCTGGCCACGAGATCGGGCACGGCGGTGAACAGGTCGGCCTCCAGGCCGTAGTCGGCGACGCTGAAGATCGGCGCCTCCGGGTCCTTGTTGATGGCGACGATGACCTTGCTGTCCTTCATGCCCGCCAGGTGCTGGATGGCACCGCTGATGCCGGCGGCGATGTACAGCGTGGGCGCGACGATCTTGCCGGTCTGGCCCACCTGCCAGTCGTTCGGCGCGTAGCCGGCGTCCACCGCGGCGCGGCTGGCGCCGAGTGCGGCGCCGAGCTTGTCGGCCAGCGGCAGCAGCACCTCGTTGAACTTGTCGCTGCTGCCCAGAGCCCGACCGCCGCTGACGATGATCTTGGCCGCCGTGAGCTCGGGGCGGTCGCTCCTGGCGATCTCGCTGCCCAGGAAGGCGCTCTTGCCGGCGTCGGCCACCGCGGCCACCGTCTCGATGGCTGCACTGCCGCCCGTGGCCGCCGCGGCGTCGAAGCCGGTGGTGCGCACGGTGATCACCTTCACCGCGTCGGTGCTCTGCACCAGCGCGATGGCGTTGCCGGCATAGATGGGGCGCTCGAAGGTGTCGGGCGAGACCACCTTGGTGGCATCGGAGATCTGCGCCACGTCGAGCAGCGCGGCCACGCGCGGCGCGATGTTCTTGCCCGCGGCCGTGGCCGCGAACAGGATGTGGCTGTAGCCACCCGCCACCGCCAGCACCTGCGCCGCCACGTTTTCAGCCACGCCGTGATCGAGGTGCGCCGCATCGGCGTGCAGCACCTTGCCCACGCCGGCGATCTGCGCCGCCGCAGCCGCTGCCGCGCCGGCGTTCGTGCCGGCGATCAGCACGTGCACATCACCGCCGCAGGCCAGTGCCGCCGTGACGGCGTTGAAGGTGCCGCCCTTGAGCGACACGTTGTCGTGTTCAGCAACCACCAGAGCAGCCATGGTCAGATCACCTTCGCTTCGTTCTTGAGCTTGGCCACCAGCGTGGCCACGTCGGGCACCTTGACGCCGGCGCCGCGCTTGGGCGGCTCCGACACCTTCAGCGTCTTGATGCGCGGCGCCACGTCCACGCCCAGGTCGGCCGGCTTGAGCATCTCGAGCGGCTTCTTCTTGGCCTTCATGATGTTCGGCAGCGTCACGTAGCGCGGCTCGTTCAGCCGCAGGTCGGTGGTGATGACGGCCGGCAGCGTGATCTTCAGCGTCTCGAGGCCGCCGTCGACCTCGCGCGTGACGGTGGCGCTGCCATCGGCCACTTCGACCTTGTTCGCGAAGGTGGCCTGCGGCAGGCCGGCCAGCGCGGCCAGCATCTGGCCGGTCTGGTTGCAGTCGTCGTCGATGGCCTGCTTGCCCAGGATCACGAGGCCGGGCTGCTCCTTGTCGACCAGCGCCTTCAGCAGCTTGGCCACGGCCAGCGGCTGCAGTTCGACATCGGTCTCGACGAGGATGGCGCGGTCGGCGCCGATGGCCATGGCCGTGCGCAGCGTTTCCTGGCACTGCGCCACGCCACACGACACCGCGACGATCTCGGTGACGGCGCCCTTCTCCTTCAAACGCACCGCCTCTTCGACGGCGATCTCGTCGAAGGGGTTCATGCTCATCTTGACGTTGGCGATGTCCACGCCCGTGCCGTCGCTCTTGACGCGCACCTTGACGTTGTAGTCGACCACCCGCTTCACGGGGACCAGCACCTTCATGCCTCGCACTCCTTGGGTCTGAGTTCGTACGCCCGCGCGCAGCCGACGGGCCAATTGACGTAAACGTCAATCAGGGCATTCTAGGCGGCGGGGTGTGCTGCGCCGGACGCGCCCGACGCAGAATAGAACGATCGTACTATTTTTTCGACACACTCAAGGCAGCGATCGCCGCGGTCTGCCCGCGGGCGACGTCGATGCGACGCAGCAGCACCAACCCGGCCAGGAAGAACAGACCCGTGCTGGCGATGGCCAGGCGGTGGTTGCCACCCGAGGCCCAGGTGACGAGCCCGTAGGTGATGGGCCCGACGATGGCCGAGGCGCGCACCGCAAAAGTCCAGAGGCCGTAGAACTCGGCCAGCCGGTCAGCCGGGGCGAACAGGCCGGCCAGCGCGCGCCCTGCACTCTGGCTCGAGCCCATGCACAGGCCGGCCAGCACCGCCGCCACCCAGAAGAGGCCGGGCGTGGTGGCCGCCACCGCCAGCACCGTCATCAGCACCCAGCCCCAGAGGGTGAACGCCAGCGCGCGCTTGTGGCCGATGCGGTCCTGCCAGTAGCCGAAGCTGAACGCGCCAATGGCCGACGCGATGTTGACGAGGAAGATCAGCATCATCGTCTGCGTCTGCTTGAAACCCAGCACCTCTTCGGCGTAGATCGCGGCCAGCGCAATGACCACCGAGATGCCGGCCTGGTAGGCCACGGCACAGGCCATCAGCCAGCGGAAGTCCTCGTAGCGCCGTGCCTCGTGCCAGGTGCGCTGGAGGCGGCGCCAGGCTTCGCCGGTGGCGCTGCCCACCGTCACCAGCTGCGGCACGGCACGCTCCTTGAGCAGCACGAAGGTCGCCACCGACGCAAGCGCGTAGACCGCCGACGTGATCAGCATCGTCACCGGCACGAAGTGCGTGGCTGGCAGTCCCTGCCCCTGCGCCCAGATGACGTAGCCCAGGCTCAGGCCCAGCGTCAGCATGCCGCCGCAGTAGCCCAGGCTCCAGCCCCAGCCCGAGACGCGGCCCAGGGCCTCGCGCCGCGCCAACTCGGGTAGAAACGCCGACGTCATCTGCTCGCCCACGGCGTAGCAGAAGTTCGAGATGACGATGGCGGCCACCGCCAGCCAGAGGTCGCCACCTCCCACGCCGGCCAGCGCCGCAGTAGCCGCCACGCAGCCCAGCGTCGTGGCCATCAGCACCGCCTTCTTCGCGGCGCGGCCATCCGCCCAGGCGCCCAGCAGCGGCGTGGCCAGCATCACCAGCGCGTTGCTCAGGCCCAGCGTCAGCGTCCACGCCAGCGTGCCCCAGTCAGCGCCACCGGCCACCACGCCCACGAAGTAGGCGTTGAACACGGCCGTGAGCACCACGGTCGTGTAGCCCGAGTTGGCGAAGTCGTACATCGCCCAGCCGAACACTTCGCGGCGGGCCACTCCAGGGTTCAGGGCGGCGGGGTCGAACAGGGCCATCGCGGCATCTCCACGGTGCGCCGCGGTGCAGCGCCAGGGTTGCGATGATGGTGCCCGGAGCGGGGCTCGAACCCGCATGCCCCGTGAAGGGCCGCGGATTTTAAGTCCGCTGCGTCTGCCGATTTCGCCATCCGGGCGGCACAGGCGCGCACGGGCGCTCACACGGGGTCATTGGAGGCGCGACCGGGAGTCGAACCCGGCTAGACGGATTTGCAATCCGTTGCATAACCGCTTTGCTATCGCGCCAGGGTCTGCTGTTTTACAGCCGAAGTCTCGGCATTTTCAGCCAAAAAGAAGGGAAGCCGAAGCTTCCCTGTCTTTGAAATCTGGAGCGGGATAAGAGGCTCGAACTCTCGACCTATACCTTGGCAAGGTATCGCTCTACCAACTGAGCTAATCCCGCATGTCTTGCTTGTACATCCTCTCGCCGCATTCGGTGCTGCCTGCCACGGCAGCTGCGTCGAGCCTCGCAGTATAGCGTGATCGCAGGCCCCAACGCAAGACGTTGGGCCCGCGCCACGCGATCAGTGCGGCAGGCCGTCGGCCGACGCCACAGGGGCGGCAGCGATCACCGAGCTCTCGGCCTTGGTGGCCGCCGCAGGCGCGACCACCTCGTCCTCGGGCAGGCTCTCGGGCATGCGCTCCAGCGCCAGTTCGAGCACCTGGTCGATCCACTTCACGGGCACGATCTCCAGGTTGTTCTTGGCGTTCTCCGGGATTTCCTGCAGGTCCTTGACGTTTTCCTCGGGGATCAGCACCGTCTTCACACCGCCGCGGTGGGCAGCCAGCAGCTTTTCCTTCAGGCCGCCGATGGCCGTGACCTCGCCACGCAGCGTGATCTCGCCCGTCATCGCCACCTCGGCCCGCACCGGGATGCCGGTGAGTGCCGACACCAGTGCCGTGGTCATGGCCGCACCCGCGCTCGGGCCGTCCTTCGGCGTGGCGCCATCGGGCACGTGGATGTGGATGTCGCGCTTCTCGAACTGCTCGTCCTTGATGCCCAGCCGGCGCGAGCGCGAGCGCACCACCGTGCGCGCAGCCTCGACCGACTCCTTCATCACGTCGCCCAGCGAGCCGGTGCGCGTGATGTTGCCCTTGCCGGGCATCACGGCGGCTTCGATGGTGAGCAGGTCGCCGCCGACTTCCGTCCACGCCAGGCCGACGACCTGGCCGACCTGGTTCTTCTTCTCGGTGCGGCCGTAGTCGTACTTGCGCACACCCAGGAAGTCGTTGAGGTTCTCCTCGGTGACGACGACCAGGCCTTCGTACTTCTTCAGTTGCTGGCCCTTGACGACCTTGCGGCAGATCTTGCCGATCTCGCGCTCGAGGCTGCGCACGCCGGCTTCCCGCGTGTAGTAGCGCAGGATGGCGCGGATGGCGCTCTCGGTGAGCTCCATCTCGCCGTCCTTGACGCCGTTGTTCTTCTGCTGCTTCGGCAACAGGTAGCGCTGGGCGATGTGGAGCTTCTCGTCCTCGGTGTAACCCGCGAGACGGATGACTTCCATCCGGTCCAGCAGCGCCGGCGGGATGTTCATCGAGTTCGAGGTGGCAACGAACATCACGTCGCTCAGGTCGAAGTCGACCTCGACGTAGTGATCGCTGAAGGTATGGTTCTGCTCGGGATCGAGCACCTCCAGCAGCGCACTGCTCGGGTCGCCACGGAAGTCCATGCCGAGCTTGTCGATCTCGTCGAGCAGGAACAGCGGATTGCGAGTGCCCACCTTGGTGAGCGACTGCAGCACCTTGCCCGGCATCGAGCCGATGTAGGTGCGGCGGTGGCCACGGATCTCGGCCTCGTCGCGCATGCCGCCCAGCGCCATGCGCACGTACTTGCGGCCGGTGGCGCGCGCCACGCTCTGGCCGAGCGAGGTCTTGCCCACGCCCGGGGGGCCCACGAGGCACAGGATAGGCGCCTTGACCTTGTCGACGCGCTGCTGCACCGCGAGGTACTCGAGGATGCGGTCCTTCACCTTCTCGAGGCCGAAGTGGTCTTCGTTCAGCACCTCCTCGGCAAAGGCGAGGTCGTGCTTGATCTTCGTCTTCTTCTGCCAGGGCAGGTTGACCAGCGTGTCGATGAAGTTGCGCACCACCGTGGCTTCGGCGCTCATCGGCGACATCAGCTTGAGCTTCTTCAGCTCGCTCTCGGCCTTCTTGCGCGCTTCCTTGCTCATGCGCGCGGCTTTGATCTTCTTCTCGAGCTCTTCGAGATCGGCGCCCTCTTCACCGTCGCCGAGTTCCTTCTGGATGGCCTTGACCTGCTCGTTCAGGTAGTACTCGCGCTGGCTCTTCTCCATCTGCCGCTTCACGCGGCCGCGGATGCGCTTTTCGACCTGCAGGATGTCGACCTCGTGCTCGAGCTGCTCCAGCAGCTTCTCCAGCCGCTTGGCGACGCTGAAGAGGTCGAGCACCGATTGCTTGGCCTCGAGCTTGAGCGGCAGGTGCGCCGCGATGGTGTCGGCCAGGCGGCCGGGGTCGTCGATGCCGCCGATGCTGGTGAGGATCTCGGGCGGGATCTTCTTGTTGAGCTTGACGTACTGGTCGAACTGCTGCGTCACGGCGCGGCGCAGCGCCTCGATCTCGGGCGTGGCGGCGTCTTCGGCCTGCACCGGCACGACCTCGCCGACGAAGTGTTCGTCGGTGTCGGTGATGGAGGTGGTCTGCGCGCGCTGCACGCCTTCGACCAGCACCTTCACGGTGCCGTCGGGCAGCTTCAGCATCTGCAGGATGCTGCTGATGCAGCCGACCTCGAACAGGTCTTCGGGGCGCGGCTCGTCCTTGCCGGCGGCTTTCTGGGCCACGAGCATGATCTGGCGGCCATGCTCCATGGCGGCCTCGAGCGCCTTGATGCTCTTGGGCCGGCCCACGAACAGCGGGATGACCATGTGGGGGAAGACCACCACGTCGCGAAGCGGCAGCAGCGGCAGCGTCAGCGGGTCGGATGGGAGGATCGGATGTCCGGACATGAGGGGAGACCTTTCGTGTCAGACCCACGTGGGGTCCGCGAGCTGCGTTGCAAGGGGCGCACCCGCCGGATGGGCACGCCTGCCGTCGTCAGGCGCTCGCCTTCTTCTCGCGATAGACGAGCAGCGGCTTGCCGCCCTCGTCAACGATGTGCTCGTCGATCACCACCTTGGCCACGCCATCGAGCGTCGGCAGCTCGAACATGGTGTCGATCAACGAATGCTCGAGGATGGATCTCAGGCCGCGGGCACCGGTCTTGCGCGCCAATGCCTTCTTGGCGATGGCCGTCAGCGCCGCCGGACGGATCTCGAGTTCGACGCCGTCCATGCCGAACAGCTTCTGGTACTGCTTGACGAGGGCGTTGCGCGGCTCGGTGAGGATCTGCACCATGGCCTCGATCGTGAGCTCGCCCAGCGTGGCCACCACCGGCAGGCGGCCGACGAGCTCGGGGATCAGGCCGAACTTGATGAGGTCTTCGGGCTCGACGTCGCGGAACAGGTCGGCGGCGCGCTTCTCGGTCTTGCTGTGCACGCTGGCGCCGAAGCCGATGCCGGACTTCTCGGTGCGGTTCTGGATCACCTTCTCGAGGCCGTCGAAGGCACCGCCGCAGATGAACAGGATGTTCGTCGTGTCGATCTGCAGAAAGTCTTGATTCGGATGCTTGCGGCCGCCCTGCGGCGGCACGCTGGCCATCGTGCCTTCGACCAGCTTGAGCAGCGCCTGCTGCACGCCCTCGCCCGACACGTCGCGCGTGATGCTGGGGTTGTCGGCCTTGCGCGAGATCTTGTCGATCTCGTCGATGTAGACGATGCCGCGCTGCGCCCGCTCGACGTCGTAGTTGCAGTTCTGCAGCAGCTTCTGGATGATGTTCTCGACGTCTTCGCCCACGTAACCGGCTTCGGTCAGCGTGGTGGCGTCGGCAATCACGAAGGGCACGTTGAGCAAGCGGGCCAGCGTCTGCGCCAGCAGCGTCTTGCCACTGCCGGTGGGGCCGATGAGCAGGATGTTGCTCTTGGTGAGCTCGACCTCGTCCTTGGCCGTGGACGAGCCCATGTGCTTGAGCCGCTTGTAGTGGTTGTAGACGGCGACCGACAGCGTGCGCTTGGCGACATCCTGCCCGATGACGTAGTTGTCGAGGCTGGCCTTGATCTCACCGGGCACCGGCAGGTCGCTCTTGCTCGGCTTGGCCACGGCGCCTTCGACCGGCACTTCGTCACGGATGATGTCGTTGCAGAGCTCGATGCACTCGTCGCAGATGAAGACCGAAGGCCCGGCGATGAGCTTCTTCACCTCATGCTGGCTCTTGCCGCAGAAGCTGCAATAGAGAACCTTCTCGCCGGTAGAGCCCTTTTTGTCGGCCATGGCTGCGGATGCGGGGAAAGAAAACGGAGGGTGACTGAGCCATCATAGACCAAGGCGCCAGGGGGCGAAGGCCATGAAAAGAGCCCCGTTCAGGGGCTCTGGTCGGCCGCCGGGCGGATGCCCGGCGTCAGGTCGGTGTCGGCCGGCGTCAAGCGCGCTTTTCGAGCACCTGGTCGATGAGGCCGTAGTCCAGCGCCTCGGCCGGGTTCATCCAGCGGTCGCGCTCCATGTCGGCGGCGATGCGCTCGATGGGCTGGCCGGTGCGGTCGGCGTAGATGCGATTGAGCTGCTCGCGCGTCTTGATGATCTCGCGCGCCGCGATCTCGATGTCCGTGGCCTGGCCCTGCGCACCACCCGAGGGCTGGTGAATCATCACGCGGCTGTTGGGCAGCGCAAAGCGCTTGCCCTTGGCGCCGGCCATCAGCAGGAAGCTGCCCATGCTGGCGGCCATGCCCATGCACAGCGTCGAGACATCGGGCTTGATGAACTGCATGGTGTCGAAGATCGAAAGCCCCGCGCTCACGCTGCCGCCCGGCGAGTTGATGTAGAGAAAGATGTCCTTGTCGGGGTTCTCGCTCTCCAGGAACAACATCTGCGCCACCACCAGGTTGGCGGTGCCGTCGTTCACCGGCCCGACGAGGAAGATGATGCGCTCGCGCAGCAGGCGGCTGTAGATGTCGTAGGCGCGCTCGCCGCGCCCCGACTGCTCGATGACGATGGGCACCATGCCCAGCGCGGTGGTTTCCTGCATGCTCATAGCGTTCTCCGTGCGGCCAGTCAGGCCGCGCTCATCAGGTCGTCGAACGGTAGCAGCTTGTCGACGACCTTGGCCTTGGCCAGCACGAACTCGGCGACGTTGTTCTCGATCACCACCGCTTCGACCTCGGCCATGCGCTGGCGGTCGCCCAGGTACCAGCGCATCACCTCGGCCGGCTTCTCGTAGCTCTGGCTCAGCTCTTCGATGTGCTTCTGCAACTGCTCGGGCTTGGCCTGCAGGTTGTTCGTGCGCACCAGCTCGGCCACCACCAGGCCCAGGCGCACACGGCGCTCGGCCTGTTCCTTGAAGTTCTCGGCCGGGATCGGCACCTTGTCGGCGTCCTTGAAACCGCGCTCCTTGAGGTTGGCGCGCATCTGCTCGACCAGGCGGTCGCTCTCGGCGGCCACCAGCGCGTTGGGCACGTCGAGCGTGGCGGTCTTGGACAGCACGTCCATCACGGCCGCCTTGTTGCGCGCCTGGACGCGGAACTTCACCTCGCGGTCGAGGTTCTTCTTCACGTCGGCGCGCAGCGCCTCGACGGTGCCTTCCTTGATGCCCAGCGCCTTGGCGAAGGCGTCGTCCACGTCCGGCAGGTGCGCGGCCTCGATCTTCTTGACGGTGACGAGGAAGTCGGCTTCCTTGCCGGCCACCTCGGCGCCCTGGTAGTCGGCCGGGAACTGCAGAGGGAAGGTCTTGCTCTCGCCGGCCTTCATGCCGCGCACGGCCTCGTCGAACTGCGCCAGCATCTGGCCGTCGCCGACGATGAACTGGAAGTCGGCCGCCTGGCCGCCCGCGAAGGGCTCGCCGTCGATCTTGCCTTCGAAGTCGATGGTGACGCGGTCGCCTTCGGCCACGCCTTCGACCGCCGGGCGCAGGCCGAAGGTGCGGCGCTGCTTGCGCAGGATCTCGACCGTGCGGTCGATGGCCGCCTCGGTGACTTCGGTGCCGATGCGCTCGACCTCGGCCGCGGCCAGATCGCCGATGGCGACTTCGGGGTACACCTCGAAGGTGGCGTCGAAGGCCAGCGAGCCCTCGGGGGCCTGCTCGTTCTGCGTGATGCGCGGCGCACCGGCCACGCGCAGCTTGGCCTCGGAAGCGGCCTCGTTGAAGGCCTGGCCGACCTTGTCGTTGACGACCTCGTACTGCACGCTGTAGCCGTAGCGCTGGGCGACCACGCTCATCGGCACCTTGCCGGGGCGGAAGCCGTCGGCCTTGACGGTGCGCGCCAGGCGCTTGAGGCGGCTCTCGACTTCGCCGTTGATGGTGGAGGCGGGCAGCGTCAGCGTGATGCGACGCTCGAGCTTCTCTAGGGTTTCGATTTGCACGGCCATGGCGGGTCTCGAAGAGGCGTGAAGGGGATCGGGGGGCGTGGTGCGCGGGGTCGGACTCGAACCGACACGCCCGTGAAGGCGTCAGGACCTAAACCTGGTGCGTCTACCAATTTCGCCACCCGCGCAGGTGTCCGCCTGGGACGAGGAACCCCCGTCGACAGGCGAAGCCCTCAAGTTTAGCCCGGCTGGGCCGCCGGCTCGCGCTTGACGCGGAACCATGCCGCATACATGGCCGGCAGTGCCAGCAGCGTGAGCGCCGTCGCCACCACCAGCCCGCCCATGATGGCCACCGCCATCGGGCCCCAGAACACGCTGCGCGACAGCGGAATCATCGCCAGCACCGCCGCCGCCGCCGTCAGAACGATGGGCCGGAAGCGGCGCACCGAGGCCTCGACCACAGCCGTCCAGGCGGGCACGCCGGCGCGGCGGTCCTGCTCGATCTGGTCGATCAGGATCACCGAATTGCGCATGATCATGCCCATCAGCGCGATCACGCCCAGCAGCGCGACGAAGCCGAACGGTCGGTTCAGTAGCAGCAGCGCCCCGGCCACGCCGGCAATGCCCATCGGGCCGGTCAGGAACACCAGCAGCGAGCGGCTGAAGCTCTGCAACTGCAGCATCAGCAGCGTGAAGATCAGGAACAGCATGATCGGCAGGCCGGCCGCGATCGAGCCCTGGCCCTTGCTGCTTTCTTCCACCGCACCGGCGATCTGGATCGAATACCCCGGCGGCATGCCGGCGGCCAGCTTCTGCAGCTCGGGCCAAACCTCGAAGGTGACGGTCGGCCCCTGCACGCCCTCGACGACATCGCCCTGCACCGTGACGGCGTAGTTGCGCCCTTCGCGCCACAGCACGCCCGGCTCCCAGGCGAAGCTCACCTTGGCCACCTGCGTGAGCGGCACGCTGCGGCCGCTGGCGGTGGGCAGGTAGGCATTGCCCAGGTCGGTGATGGCGCGGCGCTCCTCGATGGGCTGGCGCAGCACGATGTCGATGAGGCGATCGCCCTCGCGGTACTGGCCGATCGTCGTGCCCGAGAGGATGGTGCGCGAGGCCTGCGCGATGACCTGGCTCGTCACACCCAGGGCGCGGGCCTTGTCCTGGTCGACCTCCAGCCGCAGCACCTTGATCTGCTCGTTCCAGTTGTCGTTGACGCCGCGCATGCGCGGGTTCTGGCGCAGGATCTCCTTGGCCTGGTCGGCCCAGGCCCGCACCTGGGCCGCATCGGCCCCGATGACGCGGAACTGCACCGGATACGGCACCGGCGGCCCGTTGGGCAGCAGCTTGACGCGGCCGCGCACCTCGGGGAACTCGGTGGCCAGCAGCGCGGGAAGCCGCTTGCGCAGTTCCTCCCGCTCGGCCAGGCCCTTGGGCAGCACGATGGTCTGGCTGACGTTGGCCTGAGGGAACACCTGGTCCAGCGGCAGGTAGAACCGCGGCACGCCCGAGCCGACCCAGGTGGTGACGCTGTCGACGCCCGCTTCCTTCATCATGCGCGCCTCGAAGCGGCGGGCGATCTCGTCGCTTTGCTGGATGGTGCTGCCCTCGGGCAACCACAGGTCCACCAGCACCTCGGGGCGGCTGCTGTCGGGGAAGAACTGCTGCTGCACCTTGCCCATGCCGACGATGCCGAGCACAAACGTGCCCACCGTCAGGCCGATGGTGACCCAGCGGTGCTGCACGCACCAGTCCACGATGCGGCGGAAGCGGCTGTAGAACGGGGTGTCGAACAGCTCGTGTGCTTCGCCGCCGGCCTTGGGCCGGTTGCGCAGCATCAGCCAGCCCAGGTAGGGCACGAAGTACACCGACACGATCCACGAGATCACCAGCGCCGCCGAGGTGACGGCGAAGATGGCGAAGGTGTACTCCCCCGTCACGCTCTTGGCCAGGCCGATGGGCAGGAAGCCTGCCGCCGTGATCAGCGTGCCGGTGAGCATGGGCATCGCCACCAGGTCATAAGTAAAGGTGGCCGCGCGGGCGCGGTCGTAGCCCTCCTCGAGCTTGCGCACCATCATCTCCACCGCAATGATGGCGTCGTCGACCAAGAGCCCCAGCGCGATGATCAGGCTGCCGAGGCTGATCTTGTGCAGCCCCACGCTCCAATAGAACATGGTCACGAAGGTGATGGCCAGCACCAGCGGGATCGTGATCGCCACCACCAGGCCCGGCCAGATGTCGATGCGCAGCGGCTGGGTGTGCAGACCCAGGCTGATGAAGCTGACCGCCATCACGATGACCACGGCCTCGATCAGCACCTTCACGAATTCGTTCACCGAGCGGCTCACGGCCGCCGGCTGGTCTTGCACGCGCTCGATCATCACGCCCATCGGCAGATCGGCCTGCAAGCCGGCCACGGCCGTGGTCAGCGCCTTGCCCAGCGCGATGATGTCGCCGCCCTTGGCCATGCTCACGCCGAGTGCCACGACCTCCTGGCCCTGGTGGCGCACCTTCACGCTCGGCGGGTCGACGTAATCGCGGCGCACCTCGGCGATGTCGGCCAGCTTGATGCTGCTGGCCACGCCGGTGCTGGTGTTGACGGCGCGGATCGGCAGGCGCTTGAGCTCCTCGACCGAGTTGAACTGCCCGGCCACGCGCACCTGCAGGTTCTCGGTGCCGGCGTTCAGCACGCCCGCGCCCTCGACCGCGTTCTGCGCACCGAGCTGCGCGATGACCTGGTTCATGTCCAGGCCCAGCTGCGCCAGGCGCTTCTGCGAGATCTCGACGAACACCTTCTCGGCCTGCGCGCCGAAGATCTCGACCTTGGCCACGTCGGGCACACGCAGCAGCTTCTGGCGCGCACGTTCAGCGAACTGGCGCGTCTCTTCGCGGCTGAAGCCGTCGGAGCGCAGCGCGAAGATGGAGCCGTAGACGTCGCCGAAGTCGTCGTTGAACACCGGGCCGATCACGCCCGCCGGCAGCGTGTTGCGGATGTCGCCGACGCGCTTGCGCGCCTGGTACCAGCTGTTGGGCACTTCCCTGGGCGGTGAGCTGTCCTTGAGCTGCAGGATCGTCAGGCTCTCGCCGGGCTTCGTGTAGCTGCGGATGACGTCGGCGTACGGCACCTCCTGCAGCGACTTCTCGATCTTGTCGGTCACCTGCTCGGCCATCTGCTGCGCGCTGGCGCCGGGCCAGAAGGCCTGCACGACCATCGCGCGGAAGGTGAACGGCGGGTCCTCGTCCTGCCCGAGCTGGAAGTAGGCCGCAAAGCCCAGCACCATCAGCACCACCATCAGGTAGCGCGTCAGGGCCGGGTGCTCGAGCGCCCAGCGCGAGATGTTGAATCGCGACGGTGCCTGGGCGGCGGTGGTCGGGGTGTCTTGCATGGCGGCAGCCTCGGTGCGGTGGGGCTGCGGGTCAGCGGCTGGCGGCGGGCGTCGGCGCTGCCGCCGACTCGACCAGCGCCGCGTCGTACAGCTTCACCTTCTGCCCTGGCGTCAGCGTGTGCACGCCGGCCGTCACCACGCGCTGGCCGCTCTGCAGGCCGCTGGCCACCATCACCGAGTTGCCGTCGGCACCGGCCACGACGATGGGTTGCACCTTCACCGTCATGCTGGCCGGGTCGAGCACCCACACCGCCGTCTGGCCCTGCTGGCGCATCACGGCCGTGAGCGGCAGGCGCGCGGCGGCGTCGCGGCGCGGCAGGTCGAGTTGCACGGTGAGCGTCTGGCCGAGTTGCACCGGCGCCTGGCCGAGGTCGGCGCGCACCAGGAAGGTTCGTGTCGCCGGGTCGGCCGCCGCGGCCACTTCGCGCACGGTGGCCGGCAGCGTGGCGGCCTGGCCCCAGGGGCGCACGCGCAGCGCGTCGCGCCGGCCCAGCAGGGCGCGGATGCCGAGGGCGGCGTCTTCCGGCACCGAGAACACCACGTCGCGAGGGCCGTCGTGGGCCAGGCGCAGCACCGGTGTGCCGGCCGACAGCACGGCACCGACCTCGGCCTCGGTGGCCGTGACGATGCCGCTGGCGCTGGCCGTCAGCACCGCGTAGGTCGCGATGTTGCCCTGCACGTCGGCCTGCGCCTTGGCTTGCTCGAGCTGCGCGCGGGCCGACTTCAGCGTGGTCTCGCGGCGCTCGAGTTCCATGCCGCTGATGAAGCCCTGCGCGCGCAGTTCCTCGTAGCGCTTGAAGTCGGCGGCCGCGAAGTCGAAGGCCGCCTGTGCCGCGCGCAAGCCGGCGAGCGCGGCGTCCTGCTGCAGCTTCAGGTCTGACGGGTCCAGCTGCGCCAGCGGCTGGCCGAGCCGCACGCGCTGGCCGACTTCGGCCTGCCGCGCCGTCATCTTGCCGGCGACCCGGAAACCCAGCCGCGATTCGGCGCGGGCCCGCACCTCGCCGGCGTACTCCTGCACACCGCCCGCCGCATCGGCGGCCACCGTCATCACGCGCACGGCGCGCACCGGCTCGGGCGCCGGGGGCGGGGGCGAACATGCGGCCAGCAGCAGGGCCACGGGCAGCAGCAGGGCAGGCAGGAACGCGGGGCGACGGGGCATGGCAGGCAACCTGGGACGAAGGGCGCATCACGCCGCAGCGCGAGGCCAGAACCGGAACTTGTGCGGGGGTCAGGGGCCTCTCTGCCGTGCCTGCTTGCAAGCGGGTGGACAACTGCAGACGAGGTTACTGACTGACCGGTCAGTAATGTAGAGATCACCCTGGAGGCTGTCAATCGCCTGCCGATGAACGCAGGACGCCGTCCGTTCGGCGCGACCCCGACAATCCGGCGCCGTGAGCGTCGAACACTACGAAAATTTTCCCGTCGCGTCGCTGCTGTGCCCGCCGGCCTTGCGGCCGCCGATCACCGCGATCTACCACTTCGCGCGCACCGCCGACGACATCGCCGACGAAGGCGATGCGTCGGCCGAAGTGCGGCTGGCCGATCTCGCCGAGTACCGCCAGCAACTGCTGGCCGTGACAGCCGGCGCCGCACCCGCAGCACGCTGGCGCCATGTCTTCGGCCCGCTGCAACAGCAGATCGTGCAGCACGCCCTGCCGCTGCCCCTGCTCACGGATCTGCTCGACGCCTTCGCCCAGGACACCCGCAACCCGCCCTACCCCGACCGCGACTCCCTGCTGCACTACTGCCGTCGCTCGGCCGACCCGATCGGCCGCTTGCTGCTGCACCTCTACGGCATCGATGACGCGCAGGCCCTGCGCCGCTCCGACGCCATCTGCAGCGCGCTGCAACTCATCAACTTCTGGCAGGACCTGTCCGTCGACGGCCCGCGCGGCCGCCACTACGTGCCCGCACAGGACCGCGAGCGCCACGGCGTGCCACAGGCCGACCTGGCGGTCTGCCACGACACCCCCGCCGCCCGCGCGCTGGTGCGCGAGCTCTGCGGCTGGGCCCGCGGCCTGATGCTCGAAGGCGCCCCACTCGTGCACCAGGTGCCCGGCCGCGCCGGGTGGGAACTGCGCCTCGTGGTTCAGGGGGGCTTGCGCATTCTGGAGAAAATCGCCGCGATGGATCACGCCACGCTTGCTCGTCGCCCTACCGTCGGCGCCCTCGACGCGCCGCTGCTGCTGTGGCGCGCGCTCACGATGCGGGCCGGCACGCCATGAGCGACCTGGCACCCGGCGCCTCGGCCGCCACGCCCGCCGCGCCAGAGCAATACGTGCAGGACAAGGCCGCCAGCAGCGGCTCGTCGTTCTACTACGCGTTCCTGTTCCTGCCGCCGCCGCGCCGCGCGGCCATCACCGCCTTCTACGCCTTCTGCCGCGAGGTCGACGACGTGGTCGACGAGACCACCGACGCCGGCGTGGCCGCTACCAAGCTGGCCTGGTGGCGGCGCGAGGTGGCCGAGGCCTACGCCGGCCGCCCCACGCACCCGGTGACGCGTGCCTTGATGCCGCGGGCGGCCGACTTTGGCATCGAGGCCGCGCACCTCAACGCCGTGATCGAGGGCTGCCAGACCGATCTCGAGCAGACTCGCTTCCTCGACTTCCCCGGCCTGCAGCGCTACTGCCACCTCGTGGCCGGCATCGTGGGCGAGGTCGCCGCCAACATCTTCGGCCGCACGCACGACGACACACTGCGCTACGCCCACCGCCTGGGCCTGGCGATGCAGCTCACGAACATCATCCGCGACGTCGGCGACGACGCGCGCCGCGGCCGCATCTACCTGCCGGTGGACGAACTGCAGCGCTTCGATGTCAAGGCGCACGAGCTGCTCAAGCGCGAGGTGCCTTTCGGCTACAGCGAGCGCTTCACGGCGCTGATGCGCTTCCAGGCCGAGCGCGCGCACGCCACCTTCGACCAAGCCTTTGCGCTGCTGCCCGAGGCCGACCGCGTGGCGCAGAAGCCGGGGCTGATGATGGCCAACATCTACCGCACGCTGTTGCGCGAGATCGAGGCCCAGGGCTTCCAGGTGCTGCACCAGCGCACCTCGCTGACGCCGCTGAAGAAGCTCTGGATCGCCGCGTGCACGCACGTGCGCGGCCGATGAGCGGCGGCACGCCGGCGCCCATGCACAGACTGGCCGTCATCGGCGGCGGCTGGGCCGGACTGGCGGCGGCGGTACGGGGTGCCGAGGCCGGCTGGCAGGTCAGTCTCTTCGAGATGGCGCCAACGCTGGGTGGTCGGGCGCGCTCGCTCGAGCCCGATGCCGACGGCGACCGCCTCGACAACGGCCAGCACATCCTCATCGGCGCCTACCGGCGCACGCTGGCCCTGATGGACACCGTCGGTGCCGATGCGAGCCGGCTGCTGCACCGCCAGCCGCTGGAGCTGCGCTATCCCAGCGGCGCCGGCCTGCGCATGCCGGCCGGCCCGGCATGGCTGGTGTTCGGCGCCGCCGTGGCCCGAGCCGAGGGCTGGAACTGGCGCGACAAGCTGGCCCTCGTGCGCGCCGCGGGCGGCTGGGCGCTGGCGGGGTTCCGCTGCGATGCACGTCTCACGGTGGACGAACTCTGCCGCGGCTTGCCGGCGCCCGTGCGCCAGCTGCTGATCGACCCGCTGTGCGTGGCGGCGCTCAACACGCCGGCCACGGCCGCCAGCGCGCGCGTGTTCCTGCGCGTGCTGCGCGACTCGCTGTTCGCGGGGCCGGGCTCGTCGGACCTGCTGCTGCCGCGCGCGCCCTTGGCCGCGCTGCTGCCCGACCCTGCCGCGGCCTGGCTGCGCGCGCGCGGCGCCCGTTTGCATCTGTCGCGGAGGGTGTCGGCGCTGGCGGCCGTCGATGAGCACTGGCGGGTGGACGGCGAGCCTTTCGAAGGCGTCGTGCTCGCCTGCAGCGCCACCGAAGCCGCACGCCTGGCCCGGCCCACGGCGGCGGCCTGGGCCGACCGCGCCGCAGCCTTCGGCTACGAGCCCATCATCACCGTGCTGCTGCAGGCCGAGGGCGTGTGGTTGCCGGCGCCGATGATGGCCCTGCAGGACGGGCCCGAGGCGCCGGCGCAGTTCGTGTTCGACCACGGGGCACTGGGTGGGCGCGCGGGGCGCTACGCCTTCGTCGTGAGCGGCGCCGCACCCTGGGTGGCGCGCGGCCTCGAGGCCACGGCCGAGGCCGTGCGTGCGCAGGCCGAATCGGCGTTCGCGCCCGGCACCTGGCCAGCGTCGACCGCTGTCACGCGCACGCTGGCCGAGAAGCGCGCCACCTTCCGCTGTGTGCCGGGCCTGGACCGCCCGCCGTCCACGGTGGCGCCGGGCCTGCAGGCTGCCGGCGACTACGTCGACGGGCCGTACCCCGCCACGCTGGAAGGCGCCGTGCGCAGCGGCGAGACGGCGATCGGCGCACTCCAGGCCTGACCGTCGGCGGTGTTTCGCAAAGCAGTCCGTGGTTTTGCCATGCAGAATGGAGGGGCTCTGAAGACCCGCCTGCGCCATGACCGCCCCCGCCCCGTCCACACCCACGATCCAGGTTCTCGAACGCGCGTTTTCGCTGCTCGACCTGCTGTCGACGGCCGACGAGGCGATGTCGCTCAAGGAGATCAGCGAGCGCAGCGGGCTGCATCCGTCCACCGCCCACCGCATCCTGAACGACCTGACCATCGGCCGCTACGTCGAGCGGCCGCAGCCCGGCACCTACCGCCTGGGCATGCGCCTGCTGGAACTGGGCAACCTGGTGAAGGAACGGCTCGATGTGCGCGAAGCCGCGCTCGGCCCGATGCGCGAGTTGCACAAGCTGACGCACCAGCCGGTGAACCTGTCGCTGCGGCAGGCCGACGAGATCGTCTACATCGAGCGCGCCTTCAGCGAACGTTCCGGCATGCAGGTCGTGCGCGCCGTGGGGGGACGGGCCCCGCTGCACCTCACGTCCGTGGGCAAGCTGTTCCTCGCCCACGACGACCCCGCCCGTGTGCGCGCCTACGCGGCCCGCACCGGCCTGGCCGGGCACACGCGCAACAGCATCACCGACCTCGCGCGGCTGGAGCGCGAGCTGGCCCAGGTGCGCAGCACCGGCATCGCCCGTGACGACGAGGAACTCGAGCTGGGCGTGCGCTGCATCGCCGCGGGCGTCTACGACGACCAGTCTCGGCTGGTGGCCGGCCTGTCGGTTTCGGCGCCCGCCGACCGGCTGGAGGACGGCTGGGCCGAGCGGGTGAGCCACACCGCCCGGCAGATCTCGACGGCGCTGGGTTACCGCGCCTGAGCTGATTCCGGCGGCCGCTCGACGGCCAGCGGCAGCGCCGGCACGTGAACCCACGGCCGGGTCGGATCGAGCGCCGGCAGTGCCGCCGACGTGGGTGACAGCGACACCGGCTGCCAAGGCGGAACCTTGGGCAGGCTCGGCACCACCGGCGCCACCACCGGCGCGGGCACCACGCTCAGCGGCGGCTCGGCGGGCACCGGCGCCGGCAGCGGCGCCGAGCGGCGGCCGAACATCGGCAGCAGGTTCTGTTCCGACACCCACTTGCGCAGGCGCTCGGCATCGCCGACGCGCGAGTAGCGGCCGGCTGAATCGAGCAGCACCATGATCAGCTGGCGGCCGGCCATCTCGGCCTGCATCACCACGCAGCGCCCGGCGGCCGAGATGAAGCCGGTTTTCTGCAGGCCGATGGCCCACTCGGGGTTGTGAACGAGCCCGTTGGTGTTGCGGAACTGCACCGGCTGCGGCTTCGCGCCCACCGGCAACACGGCACCCAGCGACGTCGACAGATCGCGGATCACCGGGTGCTCCGATGCCGCCCGCACCAAGCGCGCCAGATCGGTGGCGCTGCTGCGGTTGTCGGCCGACAAGCCCGTAGGCTCGACGTAGCGGGTGTCGCTCATGCCCAGTTCGGCGGCCTTGCGGTTCATGGCGCGCACGAAGGCACCGAGCCCGCCGGGATAGGTGCGGCCCAGGGCGTGCGCGGCCCGGTTCTCCGAGGACATCAGCGACAGGTGCATCAACTCGCCGCGGCTGAGCGTGGTGCCCGGCCGCAGCTTCGAGCGCATGCGGCTGCCGACCGTGCCGCGGACATCGTCCTGCGAGACCTGCAGCGATTCGTCGAGCGAGAGCCCGGCATCCACCACCACCAGCGCCGTCATCAGCTTGGTGATCGACGCGATCGGCAACACGGCGTCCGGGTTCTTGCTGAACAGCACCTCGTCGGTCTGCTGGTCGACGACGAGCGCGACGCTGGACTTCAGGTCCAGCGGGTCATCGGTCTTGTGCAGTCCGGTCATCTGGCCGATGGACGGCGGGCGACGCACGACCCGCTTGGCCTTGGCACGCTTGCCGGCCTTGCGCGGACCCTTGGCCACCGGGCGCGCCTGCGACTTCTTGGCGACGGCGCTGGTCTTGGCCTTCTTGGCCACGGCAGCCTCAGCCGAACCCGGCGCAGCCAGGGGCAGCGCGGTGGCCAAAGCCAGTGTCAGCACACCGAAAACGGCCCTGACGAGCGTGTGAAACGGCTTGATAACCATGGATGCCCCGTACCGGATCGAAGACAGTGTAGTCGACAGGAGAAAACGCGCGCAATATCAAATGCTTGCAAGCGTTTCCTCAAGTACGGCCTACCCGGGTGAACCCGGAGCCGGGATGCGGCATCAGCCCTGCGCCGCCACGCGCTCCGCCTTGCTGTGCAGCTTGTTCAGCGCCGAGAGATAGGCCTTGGCCGAAGCGACCACGATGTCCGGGTCGGCCCCGACGCCGTTGACGACCCGGCCCCCGTGCTGCAGGCGCACGGTGACCTCGCCCTGCGATTCTGTGGAGCCGCTGGTGATGGCATTCACCGAATAGAGCACCATCTCGGCGCCACTCTTCACGTGGCTTTCGATCGCCTTGAGGCTGGCGTCGACCGGGCCATTGCCATCGCTCTCGGCGTGGTGCTCGTGGCTGCCGGCCGCGAAGGCGACGCGGGCATGCGGCCGCTCGCCGGTTTCGCTGCGCTGGGCGAGCGATAGAAGGCGGTAGTGCTCCTGCTCGGCCGTGACGCTCTCATCGGACACGAGCGCGATGATGTCCTCGTCGAAGATGTCCGCCTTGCGGTCGGCCAGGTCCTTGAAGCGCATGAACGCGGCGTTGACTTCGGCCTCGGACTCGAGCTCGATGCCCAGTTCCTGCAGCCGCTGCTTGAAGGCGTTGCGGCCGCTCAACTTGCCCAGCACGATCTTGTTGGCGGCCCAGCCCACGTCTTCGGCGCGCATGATCTCGTAGGTGTCGCGCGCCTTCAGCACGCCGTCCTGGTGGATGCCGCTGGCGTGCGCAAAGGCGTTGGCGCCCACCACCGCCTTGTTCGGCTGCACGACGAAGCCGGTGGTCTGGCTCACCATTCGGCTGGCAGGCACGATCTGAGTCGTGTCGATGCCGAGATCGAGGCCGAAGTAGTCGCGCCGCGTGCGCACGGCCATCACCACCTCTTCGAGGCTGCAGTTGCCTGCGCGCTCGCCCAGGCCGTTGATGGTGCACTCGACCTGGCGCGCACCACCGATCTTCACGCCGGCCAGCGAGTTGGCCACGGCCATGCCCAGGTCGTTGTGGCAATGCACGCTCCAGATCGCGCGGCCGCTGTTGGGCACGCGCTCGCGCAGGGAGCGGATGAACTCGCCGTACAGCTCGGGGATCGCGTAGCCCACGGTGTCGGGGATGTTGATCGTGGTGGCGCCCTCGGCGATGACGGCCTCGAGCACGCGGCACAGGAAGTCGGGGTCGCTGCGGTAGCCGTCTTCGGGGCTGAACTCGACGTCGTCGCAATGCTGGCGCGCAAAGCGCACGGACAGCTTCGCCTGCTCGAGCACCTGCTCGCGCGTCATGCGCAGCTTCTTCTCCATGTGCAGTTCGCTGGTGGCGATGAAGGTGTGGATGCGCGCACGGGCCGCGCCCTTCAGCGCCTCGGCGGCACGGCCGATGTCGCGGTCGTTGGCGCGGGCCAGCGAACACACCGTGCTGTCCTTGATGGCCAGCGCGATGGCACGCACGGCCTCGAAGTCGCCGTTGCTGCTGGCGGCAAAACCGGCCTCGATGACGTCGACCTTCAGCCGCTCGAGTTGGCGCGCGATGCGCAGCTTCTCGTCGCGCGTCATCGAGGCGCCGGGGCTCTGTTCGCCGTCGCGCAAGGTGGTGTCGAAGATGATGAGCTTGTCGGTCATGGTCGTGCCTTTGCGGTGGTTGCGGTGCGCAAGCAGCTTCGGTAGACGGGGGAAAAGACAAACGGCCCGCTGCTGTGCGCTGGCGGGCCGTTGATCGGGGTAGGGACTGGCGTCGTTCGGTGTCAGGACGGTCGCGTGCGATCAGGCACCCGCGGAAGCGGTGCCTAGCGCTAGCGAAAGAATACCGAAGGTCGTCATGCGGTCGAATGTAGCACGTGCCCCGCACGCGCGAGGCTTGGGGGATTCAGGGATGAAGGCCCTTTTCATCGGGCTCGTCGGTGGACAGCGCCACCACGCTGGCATGCCGACCCTTGTACTTGCGCCAAGCGTACACCACGTAGCCCGACAGGCCGTACAGGCAGAAGATGCCGAACAGCACGCGCGGCGGATCGAGTGCCACCAGCGCGATCGTCAGCATCACCACGATCAGCACCGCAAACGGCACCGTCCGCCGGCCGCCCCAGACCTTGAAGCTGTAGAACGGCGCGTTGGTCACCATCGACAGGCCCGCGTACAGCGTGATGCCGAAGGCCGACCACTCGATCCAGTCGATGCGGCTCACGCCCTTGAAGCCGGCGTCGTCCATGACCCAGATGAAGCTCATCACGATGGCCGCCGCCGCGGGGCTGGGCAGTCCCTGGAAGAAACGCTTGTCGACCACGCCGATGTTGACGTTGAAGCGCGCCAGGCGCAGCGCCGCACCGGCGATGTACACGAAGGCCGGGATCCACCCCAGTCGCCCCAGGTCCTGCAGCGCCCACTGGTAGACGATGAGCGCCGGTGCAGCCCCGAAGGCCACCATGTCCGACAGGCTGTCCATCTGCTCGCCGAACGCGCTCTGCGAGTTCGTCATGCGGGCCACGCGGCCATCGAGGCTGTCGAGCACTGCGGCCACGAATATGGCGATGCAGGCCAGCTCGAAGCGGCCGTTGGTCGCCATGATGATGCCGTAGAACGCCGAGAACAGCGCCGCCAGCGTGATGGCATTGGGCAGCACGTAGATGCCCCTGCGCCGCGGGGGCAGCGGCGCCGGCGCGTCGTCGTCGGTGTTCAGGTTCAGGTCTTCTTTCACAGCCGGTGAGCATAGCGCCCCAGGCGGACCCGGGGCGGAGCCGTCAGTTTCTGCTCTTGTCGACGAGCTTGTTGGCCTTGATCCACGGCATCATGGCGCGCAGCTTTTCGCCCACGACCTCGATGCTGTGCTCGCTGGTGATTCGGCGGCGGCTGATCAGCGTCGGCGCGCCGGCACGGTTCTCCAGGATGAAGCTCTTGGCGTACTCGCCGGTCTGGATGTCCTTCAGCGCCTGGCGCATGGCCTTCTTCGTCTCTTCGGTGACGATCTTCGGGCCGGTGACGTACTCGCCGTACTCGGCGTTGTTGCTGATGCTGTAGTTCATGTTCGCGATGCCGCCCTCGTAGATGAGGTCGACGATCAGCTTCAGCTCGTGCAGGCACTCGAAGTAGGCCATCTCGGGCGCGTAGCCGGCCTCGATCAGCGTCTCGTAGCCGGCCTTGATGAGCTCGACCGTGCCACCGCACAGCACGGCCTGCTCGCCGAACAGGTCGGTCTCGGTCTCTTCGCGGAAGTTGGTCTCGATGATGCCGGCCTTGCCGCCACCGTTGGCCGCGGCGTAGCTCAGCGCGAGATCACGCGCCTTGCCCGACTTGTCGGCATGCACGGCGATCAGGTGCGGCACGCCGCCACCTTGCGTGTAGGTGTTGCGCACCGTGTGGCCGGGGGCCTTGGGCGCCACCATCCACACGTCGAGGTCGTCGCGCGGCACCACTTGGCCGTAATGCACGTTGAAGCCGTGCGCGAAAGCCAGGCTCGCGCCCTGCTTGATGTTCGGCTCGACGTCGTTCTTGTACACGGTGGCGATCTGCTCGTCGGGCAGCAGGATCATCACGACGTCGGCGCCCTTCACGGCCTCGGCGACCTCGGCCACCTTGATGCCGGCCTTCTCGACCTTCACCCAGCTGGCACCGCCACGGCGCAGGCCCACGGTGACCTTGCAGCCGCTGTCGCTGAGGTTCTGCGCATGCGCGTGGCCTTGCGAGCCGTAGCCGATGATGGTGACGTTCTTGCCCTTGATGAGGCTGAGATCGGCGTCCTTGTCGTAATAGACCTTCATGGTTCTCTCCGTAAAAATCGGGTGTGGGGTGCGCCGTTCAGACGCGGAGGATGCGTTCGCCGCGGCCGATGCCGCTGGCGCCGGTGCGCACCGTTTCCAGAATGGCGGCGCGGTCGATGGCCTGCAGGAAGGCGTCGAGCTTGGACGAATCACCCGTGAGCTCGAGCGTGTAGCTCTTGTCGGTGACGTCGATGATGCGGCCGCGGAAGATGTCGGCCATGCGCTTCATCTCCTCGCGCTCCTTGCCGACAGCGCGCACCTTCACGAGCATCAGTTCGCGCTCGGTGTAGCTGGCCTCGGTGAGGTCGACCACCTTCACGACTTCGATCAGCCGGTTCAGGTGCTTGGTGATCTGCTCGATGACCTCTTCGCTGCCAGTCGTGACGATGGTCATGCGCGACAGGCTCGGGTCTTCGGTCGGCGCGACCGTGAGGCTCTCGATGTTGTAGCCGCGGGCCGAGAACAGCGCGACGACGCGTGACAGCGCACCGGGCTCGTTCTCGAGCAGCACGGCGATGATGTGTTTCATGGTGGATGTCCTGGCCACGCGCTCTTCAGACGTCGGGGCGGTAACCCCGGGCCCTTGGCCACGCAGCAACGGGTGAAGAACGGGCCGGCACGCACCGGCCCGCGAAAGGCGCTTAGAGGTCTTCGGAGCCCAGCAGCATCTCGGAGATGCCCTTGCCCGCCTGCACCATCGGCCAGACGTTTTCGGTCGGGTCGGTGCGCACGTCGAGGAAGACCGTGCGGTCCTTCAGCCGGATGGCCTCGCGCAGCGCGCCTTCCACATCGGACGGCTTCTCGACCAGCAGGCCCACGTGGCCGTAGGCCTCGGCGAGCTTGACGAAGTCGGGCAGCGCGTCCATGTAGCTGTGCGAGTAGCGGCCGCCGTAGTCGAGCTGCTGCCACTGCCGAACCATGCCCAGGTAGCGGTTGTTCAGCGAGACGATCTTCACCGGCGTGCGGTACTGCTGGCAGGTCGACAGCTCCTGGATGCACATCTGGATGCTGCCCTCGCCGGTGATGCAGAAGACATCGCTCTCGGGCTTGGCGAGCTTGATGGCCATCGCGTACGGCAGGCCCACGCCCATGGTGCCCAGGCCGCCGGAGTTGATCCAGCGGCGCGGGTCTTCGAAACGGTAGAACTGCGCCGCCCACATCTGGTGCTGGCCGACGTCACTCGTGATGTAGGTGTCGCGGTCCTTGGTCAGCTCCCAGAGCTTCTCGACCACCATCTGCGGCTTGATGACCTCGGTGCTGTGCTTGTAGGCCAGGCAGTCGCGCTTGCGCCAGGTGTTGATCTGGCTCCACCAGGCACCCAGCGCGGCGCTGTCGGGGCGCGCCTGCGCCTCGCGGATCTGGGCGATCAGCTCGACCAGCACCTCCTTCACGTCACCGACGATCGGGATGTCGACCTTCACGCGCTTGCTGATGCTGCTCGGGTCGATGTCGACGTGGATGATCTTGCGCTCGTTCTGCGCGAAGTGCTTCGGGTTGCCGATGACGCGGTCGTCGAAGCGCGCGCCCACGGCCAGCAGCACGTCGCAGTGCTGCATGGTCATGTTGGCTTCGTAGGTGCCGTGCATGCCCAGCATGCCCAGGAACTTGGGGTCGCTGGCCTTGATGGCGCCCAGGCCCATCAGCGTGTTGGTGCAGGGGTAGCCCAGCATCTCGGTCAGCTCGCGCAGCTCCGCACTCGCGTTGCCCAGGATGACGCCGCCACCGGTGTAGATGTACGGGCGCTTGGCGCCCAGCAGCAGCTGCACGGCCTTGCGGATCTGCCCGCCGTGGCCCTTGCGCACCGGGTTGTAGGAGCGCATCTCGACCTTGTCGGGGTACGCAAACGCGGCCGTCTTGAGCGACACGTCCTTCGGCACGTCCACCACCACCGGGCCGGGGCGGCCGGTGCGGGCGATGTGGAAGGCCTTCTTCATCGTCAGCGCCAGGTCGCGCACGTCCTTGACGAGGAAGTTGTGCTTGACGATGGGCCGCGTGATGCCGACGGTGTCGCACTCCTGGAAGGCATCGAGGCCGATCGCCGGCGTCGGCACCTGCCCGGTGATGATCACCATCGGGATGCTGTCCATGTAGGCCGTGGCGATGCCGGTGACGGCATTCGTGACGCCCGGGCCCGAGGTGACCAGCGCGACGCCCACTTCGCCGGTGGCGCGGGCGTAGCCGTCGGCGGCGTGCACGGCGGCCTGCTCATGGCGCACCAGCACGTGCTCGATGGTGTCCTGCTTGTACAGCGCGTCGTAGATGTAGAGCACCGCGCCGCCGGGGTAGCCCCAGAGGAACTTGACGTTCTCGGCCTGCAGGCAGCGGACGAGGATCTCCGAGCCGTTGATGTCGGCTGCGGGCGATGCGGGGGAGGGAGAAGAAGACGGGAGTGCCGAAGCGGCACGCTTGACTTCCGCGGCAGACAGATCCATGTTGAACCTCTGAGGTTTTCTCTGACGAAAATCCATCGGTGCACCTCTTCGCGCCCTCGTGAGGCGGATGTGGTGCCTGCGCGGTCTCTGAACGGGTTCGGAGACCTGGTGCTACCTGGTGCTGTCGGCCGCCCGGATGAAACGGCTCGCCCAGCACCGCAAGAGAACGTTGTGCGAACCCAGCATTATGCATGCGGTGTTTGCCATCGCCCGGTGCCAACCGGTGCAGACAGGCCCCGATGCCATAATCCACCCGCCCCGAAACAGGGCATTCAGGGCCCCGCGCCCCTCATCCGTTGGCCACCGACCAGGAACTCGCCGACTTCCTTCAGAGCGTCGACAAACGCGCCTTCAAACGCACGGCCTACGCCGTTCGCAGCGACGACGCCGCACTCGACATCGTGCAGGACGCGATGATCCGGCTGGCGGAGAAGTACGCCGATCGCCCGGCCGCCGAACTGCCGCTGCTGTTTCAGCGGATCCTGTCCAACGCCACGATGGACTGGTTCCGGCGCGAAAAGGTGCGCTCCGCCGTGGTGCACAACCTCGGCGACTTCGAGGGAAATGCCGACGGCGAAGGCGACTTCGACCTGCTGGAGTCGCTCCACCTGCTCGAAGACACCCTGGGCACCGAAAGTGCTTCAGACGCGGTGTACCGCACGCAGGTGCTGCGTTTGATCGAGACTGAGCTCGAAGCGCTGCCGCCACGTCAACGGGAGGCCTTCCTGCTGCGTTACTGGGAAGAGTTCGACGTGGCCGAAACGGCGGCGGTGATGGGTTGCTCCGAAGGCAGTGTCAAGACACACTGCTCGCGGGCCGTTCACGCGCTGGTCAAGGCCCTCAGCAACAAGGGAATCCAAGCATGAGCCGCACCCGCCCCGCCACCGACGCCCTCGAGGCACGGATGGCTGCGCGCGTGATCGGCGTGCTGGTCACCTCGCAACCCGCGCTCGCACCCGACACCACCGAGCGGCTGCGCTTTGCGCGGCAACAGGCGCTGGAGCGCGCCCGGGCCGTGCGCGCCGCGGCGGCGCCGTTGCCGGTGAGCGCGGCGCCACTCGCCGAGCCCGCGTTGGCGGTCTTCGGCGGCCCGGGGCTCGGGCTGGCGGCGGCTCGCACGGGTTCGGTGAGCGGCCTGTTCGGAGGCCCGATGCCGTGGTGGCGCCACGCCGCCGCCCTGCTGCCCCTGGTGGTGCTGGTCGCCGGCCTCGTCGGCATCGACCACTGGACGATGCAGGAGCAGATCCACACCGCGGCCGACATCGACGCCGCCTTGCTGGCCGACGACCTGCCGCCCGAAGCCTACGCCGACCCGGGCTTCGCCGAGTTCCTGCGCAGCGACCCCGCGCCGTGAGCGCCCGCGCCTTCCAGACGGTGCTGTTCCTGCTGGCCCTGCTCGGGCTGGCGCCGGCCGAGGCGGCGCAACGCACCGACTGGGTGCGACTCACCCCCGCCCAGCAGCAGGCTCTTCATCCCCTGATGGCCGACTGGCCTGCGCTCGAGGCCGAGCGCCAGGCCAAGTGGCTCGAGGTCGCCGACCGGTTTCCGACCATGACCGCGGCCGAGCGCCAGCGGCTGCATTCGCGGATGGCGGAGTGGGCCCGCCTGACACCGGCCGAGCGCCGCACCGCCCGCCTGCAGTTCCAGGAGACCCGGCGCGTGTCGCCCGAAGACCGCCAGGCGGCCTGGAAGGCCTACCAGGCGCTGCCCGACGAGCAGCGCCGGCGCCTGGCCCAGCAATCGCAGCCCGCGGCCCGCAACGCCGCGGCGCCCAAACCATCGGCCCCGTCCCCGACAGCCAAGGTGAACGTGGTGCAATCGAGCGCTCGGGCGCCTGCGGGCGCCGCCACCGCCACCGCGCGCCAGGCTCGGCCTGGCGCGACGACCTCGCCCATGACCCAGACACCGCTTCCGCCTGCCGCCATCCAGCACGGCATGCCCAAGATCGCTGCCACACCCGGATTCGTCGATCCCGCCACGCTGCTGCCCAAGCGCGGGCCGCAAGGCGCGGCCGCGCAGCGCGCGGCTTCGGCCCGCACGTCCGCCTCAGCGCCCACCTCAGAGCCGTGAGCGAGCGGCTCGACGCGGGCGCGTACGGCGCGCCGACGCCCGGCATCCGGCGTCGCCTGGCCGCCCTGCTGTACGAAGGCGTGCTGCTGTTCGGTGTCGTCATGCTGGCGGGGCTGTTCTACGGCGTGGTCACGCAGCAGCGGCATGCGTTGGTGGGTTCTACGGGGCTGCAGGCCTTCCTGTTTGGCGTGCTCGGCGTGTACTTCGTGTGGTTCTGGACACGCGGCGGCCAGACCCTGGCCATGCTCACCTGGCGCATCCGCGTCGTCACCCGCGAAGGTCATCCGCTGCGGCCGCTGCGTGCCGTGATGCGCTACGTGGCCGCCTGGATGTGGTTCCTGCCTTCGCTGGCCCTGGTGCAGGCCTCGGGCCTGAAGGGCGGCTGGCCAGTGGCCGGCGTCGTGATCACCGGCATGCTGGTCTACGCCGCGCTCGCCCGGCTGCACCCGGATCGCCAGTTCCTGCACGACCAGATCTGCGGCACGCGGCTCGTCACGAAGCCCGCGCCCCCACGCCTGAACAACGCACCCGCGCCATGACCCCCACTTCAACCAGCCCCGTACAGACGCCACAGCCGCTGAGCATCTGCGTCTATTGCGGCTCGCGCCACGGCACGCGTCCCGAATACACCGAGGCGGCCCGCAGCTTGGGTGCGGCCATCGGCCAACGCGGGTGGCAGCTGGTCTACGGCGGCGGCAAGGTGGGCCTGATGGGCGAAATGGCCGACGCCGTGCTGGCCGCCGGCGGCCGCGTGATCGGCGTGATCCCCGAATCGCTCGAGAAGCTCGAGGTCGGCCACACCGGCCTGACCGAACTGCACGTGGTGCCCACCATGCACGTGCGCAAGCAGATGATGGCCGAGCGTGCCGACGCCTTCATCGCGCTGCCCGGCGGCATCGGCACGCTGGAAGAGCTGTACGAGGTGTGGACCTGGCGCCAGCTGAAGTACCACGACAACCCGATCGGGCTGCTCGACACGGCCGGCTACTGGCAGCCGCTGCTGCGCCTGATGGACCACACGGTGGCCGAGGGCTTCCTGTCGCCCGCCATGCGCGCGCTGGTGCTCGTGGGCGACGAGCCGATCGACTTGCTCGACCGTGTGGCTGCGGCCGCCGAAGCGGCGCGCGGCGGGGACAACTACTCGAAGGTCTGAGGGCCGCGCGCCCTCGATGGCGGCCTGAGCTGCCGCCTTAGATCGCCGCTTCGTCCGTCTCGCCGGTGCGGATGCGCACCACCTGCTCAACCGGCGTGACGAAGATCTTGCCGTCGCCGATCTTGCCCGTCTTGGCGGCCTTGACGATGGCCTCGATGCAGCGGTCCACATCGACGTTCTTGACGACGACCTCGACCTTCACCTTGGGCAGGAAGTCCACCACGTACTCGGCGCCGCGGTACAGCTCAGTGTGGCCCTTCTGGCGGCCGAAGCCCTTGACCTCCGTCACCGTGAGGCCGGAAACACCCACGTCGCCGAGCGCCTCGCGCACTTCTTCGAGCTTGAAGGGCTTGATGATGGCGGTGATCTGCTTCATGGCAACTCCGAGGGCGAGGATGGGACTGAGGACGATTTAAGCACGGAACTTCGAGGTGATGGGGTAGCGCCAATCCCGCCCGAATCCGCGATGGGTGATGCGGATGCCCACCGGCGCCTGGCGCCGCTTGTACTCGTTCAGCTTGATCAGCCGCGTCACGCGCTCGACGTCGGCACGCGCGTAGCCGGCGGCCACGATGTCCTCGATCGAACGGTCTTCTTCCATGTACATCGCCAGGATGGCGTCGAGCACCTCGTAGGGCGGCAGGCTGTCCTGGTCGGTCTGGTCGGGGCGCAGCTCGGCCGAGGGCGGGCGCGTGATGATGCGCTCGGGGATCACCGGGCCGATGCTGCCGTCGGCACGCCGCACCGGCTGGCGGTTCTTCCACTCCGCGAGCCTGTAGACCAGCGTCTTGGCCACGTCCTTGATGACGGCAAAGCCGCCGGCCATGTCGCCGTACAGCGTGCAGTAGCCGGTGGCCATCTCGCTCTTGTTGCCGGTGGTCAGCACGATGGCGCCGGTCTTGTTGCTCAGCGCCATCAGCAGCGTGCCGCGGATGCGCGCCTGCAGGTTCTCTTCGGTGGTGTCTTCGGGCAGGCCCGCGAACTGTGCGCTGAGCGCGCCACGGAAGGCGTCGAACATCGGCTCGATCGCGATCTCGTCGTAGCGCACGCCCAGCCGCGCGGCCATGTCGCGGGCGTCGAGCCAGGAGATGTCGGCGGTGTAGCGGCTGGGCATCATCACCGCGCGCACCTTGTCGGCGCCCAGGGCGTCCACCGCCAGGGCCAGCACCAGGGCGGAGTCGATGCCGCCGGACAGGCCGATGAGGGCACCCGGGAAGCCGTTCTTGCCGAGGTAGTCGCGCACGCCCACCACCAGCGCCTGCCAGGCCTCGGCCTCGGGTTCGGGCAGCGGCGCGATCTCGCCGGTGACGCTGCCGTCGCTGGCGACGTTGGCCAGCAGCAGCGCCGGCTCGAAGCTGGCGGCACGGGCGCCGACGCGGCCCTGGGCGTCGAGCACGAACGAGGCGCCGTCGAACACCACCTCGTCCTGGCCGCCCACCAGGTGCGAAAACAGCAGCGGGCAGCCGGTGGCCCGGGCCCGCTCGGCCATGCGCGCCTCGCGCTCGCCGGCCTTGCCCAGGTGGAAGGGGCTGGCGTTGAGCACGCACAGCAACTCGGCCCCGGCCTCGCGCGCGGCGAGGCCAGGCTCCTCGAACCAGGCGTCTTCGCAGATCAGCACGCCGAAGCGCCGCCCGCCGGCTTCGAACACCAGCGGCGGCAGCCCGGCATCACGCCCGCTGGCGAAGTAGCGGCGCTCGTCGAACACCTGGTAGTTCGGCAGCTCGCGCTTGGCATAGGTGCCGGCGATGCGCCCGCCCTGCAGCACCGAAGCGGCGTTGTAGCGCTCGGCCACCGCCACCGACCGCGTGCGCCAGCCGCCCTGGCCATTGAACTGGTGCGGGTGGCCGACGACGACGCTCAAGCCCGCGCACTCGGCCAGCCGCTCGGCCAGCGCCTGCAGCACCCGGGCGCTTTCGCTGGTGAAGGCCGGACGCAGCAGCAGGTCTTCGGGCGGATAGCCAGTGAGCGCCAGTTCCGGCGCCAACAACAGGGCGGCGCCCTGGGCATGGGCCGCCCGGGCCGCGGCTTCGATCAGCCTTGCGTTACCGTCGAGATCGCCGACCGTCGCGTTGATCTGGGCCAGCGCGACCCTCACCGGGGGACGGGCCGCACCGGCGGCGGACGCAGCGATGGACATGACGATCGACCTCGAGAAACTGGATCCGGATTATCGCGTCCGGGTCTGCGACGACCCGGCGTCGCTGGATGGCGGCGCCTGGAACGCGCTGCTGGCGGCGCAATCCGAGCCCACGCCCTTCATGCGGCACGAGTACCTCGCGGCCCTGCACGCCAGCGGCAGCGCAGTCGCCGCCACCGGCTGGGCGCCCTGCTTCCTGACGCTCGAACGCAGCGGCAGCCTGGTGGCGGCCGTGGCGCTGTACGCCAAGTCGCACTCCTACGGCGAGTACGTGTTCGACTGGGCCTGGGCCGACGCCTACCAGCGCCACGGCCTGCGCTACTACCCCAAGCTGCTGGGCGCCGTGCCCTTCACGCCCGTGCCGGGCACGCGGCTGCTGGCGGCGGATGACGCGGCGCGCTCGGCCCTGCTGCGAGCGCTGCGCGGCCTGGTTGCGCAGGATCGGCGCCTGTCGTCAGCCCACCTGCTGTTCGTGAGCGACGCCGACCGCGCCGCGCTGCAGGCCGACGGCTGGCTGATGCGCCAGAACGTGCAGTTCCACTGGACGCAGGACGCCACCGACCCCGCGCCCGACTTCGCCGCGCTGCTGGCGCGCCTGCAGCGCGACAAGCGCAAGAAGATCCAGCAGGAGCGCCGTCGCGTGGCCGAGCAGGGCGTGGTCTTCAGCGTGCACGAGGGCACGGCCATCACCGAGCCGCTGTGGGAGTTTTTCTACCACTGCTACACGCTCACCTACGCCGCCCACCACAGCTCGCCCTACCTCACGCGCGACTTCTTCGCCCGCATGGCGGCCACGATGCCCGAGCACTGGCTGATGTTCGTGGCACGCAGGCCAGGTGCCGGCGGCGAAGACGGCACGCCGATCGCCGCCTCGCTGATCGCCATCGACCGCCCGCGCCGCGCCGCCTGGGGCCGCTACTGGGGCGCCACCGAGCCGGTGAGCTGCCTGCACTTCGAGGCTTGCTACTACCAGCCGCTGGCCTGGTGCCTGGCGCAGGGATTCGTGCGCTTCGAGGGCGGAGCGCAGGGCGAGCACAAGATGGCCCGCGGCCTGCTGCCGGTGGCCACGCACTCGGCACACTGGCTGCGCGACGAGCGCTTCGCCAACGCCGTGGCCGAGTTCCTGGGCCGCGAGGGCGAAGGCGTCTCGGCCTACGTCGACGAACTGCGCGAACGCAGCCCCTTCAAGACCCCGCCGATAGGCGACGGCGCCTGATCGACGCCGCCGCGCGGGTGCGGCGCCTCAGGCCTTCTTGGCCTGGTAGTTCGCGATGCCGGCGAGGATCTCGCCCTTGGCGGCTTCCGGGCCTTCCCAGCCCAGCACCTTGACCCACTTGCCGACCTCGAGGTCCTTGTAGTGCTCGAAGAAGTGCTGGATGGTCTTCAGCCGCATCGGGTTCAGATCTTCCGGCTTCTGCCACTGCGAGTAGATCGACAGGATCTTGTCGATGGGCACGGCCAGCAGCTTGTTGTCGCCACCGGCCTCGTCGTCCATCTTCAGCATGCCCAGGGCGCGGCAGGTGACGACCACGCCCGGAATCAGCGGCACCGGCGTGATCACCAGCACGTCGACCGGGTCGCCGTCGTCGGCCAGCGTGTTGGGGATGTAGCCGTAGTTGCACGGGTAGTGCATGGCCGTGCTCATGAATCGGTCGACGAAGAGCGCGCCGGATTCATGGTCGACCTCGTACTTGATCGGGTCGCCGTTCATCGGGATCTCGATGATCACGTTGAACTGATCGGGGGCCTGGGGGCCGGGCGTCACGTTGTGCAGGCTCATGGTGGCTTCTTCTGGAGAGTGGAGAGTCGGCAGGCCCGCAGGTCACGCCTGCCTAGGCCAAACCCTGAGATTCTAGGTGCCGCCCTTGCCACGCCCTGACGCGAACGGGCGCCCCGGCGGCCCCGCCGGCCCCTTGGCAAACCCGGGACCGTTCGCCCAGAACCGCGAGCTAGCATGCCCTTGCACTTTCTGAGGCCGAGCGGTACTGGCATCGACGGGCCGTCGGCACCCCATTCCGACCACAACACCCCTCGAGAGGAAGGAGACCGTTTCATGTCGACTCAGATGGCGCTCTACGTAGCGCTGGCTTGCGGCCTGGCCGCTGTCGTTTACGGGTTCTGGCAGCGCAGCTGGATCCTGGCGCAGGACGCCGGCAACGCGCGCATGCAAGAAATCAGCGGCGCCATCCAGCAGGGCGCCGCGGCCTACCTGGCCCGCCAGTACAAGACCATCGCCATCGTCGGCGTGGTGCTCTTCATGCTGATCCTTCTGGCGCCGGGTCTGGGCTGGAAGACGGCCGCGGGCTTCCTGCTCGGCGCGGTGCTCTCGGGTGCTTGTGGCTTCATCGGCATGAACATCTCGGTGCGCGCCAACGTGCGCACGGCGCAGGCCGCCACGCGCGGCATCGGGCCGGCTCTGGACGTGGCCTTCAAGGGCGGCGCCATCACCGGCATGCTGGTGGTGGGCTTGGGCCTCATCGGCGTGGTGCTGTTCTTCTGGTGGGTGGCGGGCACGAGCGCGCCGACCGAAGGCACGCTGTCGGCGGTGCTGAAGCCGCTGCTGGGCGTGGCCTTCGGCTCCAGCCTCATCAGCATCTTCGCGCGGCTCGGTGGCGGCATCTTCACCAAGGGCGCCGACGTCGGCGCGGACCTGGTGGGCAAGGTCGAGGCCGGCATCCCCGAAGACGACCCGCGCAACCCGGCCGTGATTGCCGACAACGTGGGCGACAACGTCGGCGACTGCGCCGGCATGGCCGCCGACCTGTTCGAGACCTACGTCGTGACGCTGATCGCCACCATGGCGCTGGCCTCGGTGGTGGTGGCCGGCGCGGCCGCGATGGCCGGCGTGACCTACCCGCTGGTGCTGGGCGGCGTGTCGATCATCGCGTCGATCATCGGCTGCTTCTTTGTCAAGGCCAAGCCGGGCATGGTCAACGTGATGCCGGCCTTGTACAAGGGTCTGGCGGTGTCGGGCGTGCTCAGCCTGATCGCGTTCTACTTCGTCACCACGGCCATGTTCCCGCAGGCCATCTCGGTGGGCGGCAAGCAGGTCGGTGCGATGAGCCTGTGGCTGTGCTGCCTGGTGGGCCTGGTGCTCACGGCGGCCATGGTCTGGATCACCGAGTACTACACCGGCACTCAGTACAAACCGGTGCAGCACGTGGCGCAGGCCAGCACCACGGGCCACGGCACGAACATCATCGCGGGCCTGGGCGTGAGCATGAAGAGCACGGCCTGGCCGGTGATCTTCGTCTGCATCTCGATTTACGCCGCCTATGCGCTGGCGGGCCTGTACGGCATTGCCATAGCGGCCACCAGCATGCTCAGCATGGCCGGCATCGTGGTGGCGCTCGACGCCTACGGCCCCATCACCGACAACGCCGGTGGCATTGCCGAGATGGCCGAGCTGCCCAGCAGCGTGCGCGACATCACCGACCCGCTCGACGCCGTGGGCAACACCACCAAGGCCGTGACCAAGGGCTATGCCATCGGTTCGGCCGGCCTCGCCGCGCTGGTGCTGTTTGCGGACTACACGCACGCGCTCGAGTCGCGCGGCATGCTCGTCACCTTCGACCTGAGCAACCACGAGGTGATCGTCGGCCTGTTCATCGGCGGCCTCATCCCCTTCCTGTTCGCGGCGATGGCGATGGAGGCTGTGGGCCGCGCGGCCGGCAGCGTGGTGGTGGAGGTGCGGCGCCAGTTCTCTGACGGGCAGATCATGGCGGGCCAGCGCAAGCCCGACTACAGCGCGGCGGTGGACATGCTCACCACGGCGGCGATCAAGGAGATGATGATCCCGTCGCTGCTGCCGGTGGTCGTGCCCATCGTCGTGGGCCTGCTGCTCGGCCCGGCCGCGCTGGGCGGCCTGCTGATGGGCACCATCGTCACGGGCCTGTTCGTCGCCATCAGCATGTGCACCGGCGGCGGCGCCTGGGACAACGCCAAGAAGCTGATCGAAGAAGGCTTCACCGACGCCAACGGCGTGCTGCACAAGAAGGGCGGCGACACGCACAAGGCCGCCGTCACGGGCGACACGGTGGGCGATCCGTACAAGGACACGGCCGGCCCCGCCGTCAACCCGCTGATCAAGATCATCAACCTGGTGGCGCTGCTGATCGTGCCGCTGCTGCCGATGAGCGCGGCCACCAAGCCGCCCGCGGCGCACACGCCGGCGGCGGTGACGGCGCCTGCCGTGGCTGCTCCGGCGGTCATGCCGGCACCGGCACCGGCGGCGGCGGCTTCGAAGTAAGGCGCTCGGCCGGCCCGCCCGCGGGCCGGCAAGACCTTCAGCGCCACGGGCCCGCATGGGCCCGTGGCGGCATCGGCGGATCGGGCTCGCGCACACTCCCGCGCCAGCATGACATCCGCACCCCAAGCCCCCTCCCCCGCCTCGCCCTCGGCCCTGATCGAGGCCGAGGGCCTCTTCATGAACTACGCCATCGGCACCCGGCAGGTGCCGGTGCTGCGCGGCGTGGACCTGCGCATCGCCGCCGGCACGCGCGTGGCCATCGCCGGGCCTTCGGGCTCGGGCAAGACCTCGCTGCTGCTGCTGCTGGCGGGGCTCGAACGGCCGGCCGCCGGGCGCATCCACTTCGAGGGCACCGATCTCGCCACGCTTGACGCCGACGGCCTGGCCGACCTGCGCCGCGACCGCATCGGCATCGTCTTCCAGAGCTTCCACCTGCTGCCCAGCCTGAGCGCGCTCGACAACGCCGCGTTGCCGCTGCAGATGGCGGGCGTGGCCGACGCGCGCGCTCAGGCCACGGCCATGCTCGAGCGCGTGGGCCTTTCGGGGCGGCTGCACCACCGGCCGTCGCGGCTGTCGGGCGGCGAGCAGCAGCGCGTGGCCATCGCCCGCGCGCTCGTGCACCGGCCGCGCCTCCTGCTGGCCGACGAGCCCACCGGCAACCTCGACGACCACACCGCCGAGGCCGTGCGCGAGTTGCTCTTCAGCCTGAACCGCGAGTTCGGCACCACGCTCGTGCTGGTGACACACGATCTCGACTTCGCGGCGCGCTGCGACCGCGTGCTGCGCCTGCACGACGGCCAGCTTCACGACGCAAAGCCGCACGAAACCCCGGCCCGCGATGCACTTCCTGCTTGACCTGGCCTGGCGCGACCTGCGCGCCAGCGGCCGCCGGCTGTGGATCTTCGTCGCTTGCCTGATGCTGGGCGTCTCGCTGGTCACGGCCGGTGGCGGCCTGTACCAGCAGGTGGCCGACGGGCTGCGCAACGACGCGCGCGCGCTGTTCGGCGGCGATGTCGAGATCGAATCCGCCACGCCGCTGCCGCCCGAGGCGCTGGCCTGGATGCAGCAGCGCGGCGCCGTCTCGCGCGTCACTGAGCTGCGCACCATGCTGCGCACCGAAGCCGGCCGCACGCAGTTGGCGGAACTGCAGAGCGCCGACAGCGCCTACCCGCTGGTGGGCCGGGTCGACATCCAGCCCGCCGGCCCCTTGGCCGAGGCCCTGACACAGCAGAACGGCCTCTGGGGCGCCGCCGTCGACGCCACGCTGGCGCAGCGCCTGCAGCTCAAGCCCGGCGACCGCATCGCCATCGGCGACCTCACCCTCGCCGTGCGCGCCCTCGTCGTGCGCCAGAGCGACCGCAGCCTGCGCGCCGACTGGGGCGCCGCGCCGGTGCTGCTGGCCGATGGCGCCCTGCAGGCCACCGGCCTGGTGCAGCCTTTCAGCCGCGTCGAGTACCACTACCGTGTGCGCCTCGATGGGCCCGGCCGCCCCACCCCGGCCGCCTGGCGCGATGCCTTCATGGCCGCCTTCCCCGCGCTCGAGGCCGAGGCCCGCAGCATCGACCAGCGCAGCGACCGCATGGCCGAGGTGCTGGGGCAGATCGGCTCGGGGCTGCTGCTCATCGGCTTCTCGGCGCTCTTCATCGGCGGCCTGGGCGTGTTCAACAGCGTGCAGGCCTACCTGCAGGGCAAGCTCACCAGCCTGGCCACGCTGCGCGCGCTGGGGCTGCGCGATGCGCGGCTGGCCGCCTTCGTGCTGCTGCAGGTGTTGTTGCTGGCGGTGCTGGCCAGTGCGGGCGGTGCGTTGCTGGGCATCGGCCTGGCGCTGGCGGGCGCGCAGCTGGCAGCCGGCAATCTGCCGGTGGCACTGGCCTGGCAAAGCCTGGGGCCGCCGGCCTTGATGGCGATGCTGTTCGGCGTGCTCACGGCGCTGGCGTTTTCCTTGCCGGCGCTAGGCCGGGCACTCACGGTCTCGCCGGCGGCGCTGTTCCGCGGTGTCGAAGGGCAGGCGCTGCACACGCCGCGCAAGGCCTGGTGGACCACTGCCGCCATCGCCGCCGCCCTGCTGGCCCTGCTGGTGCTGGCCCTGCCCGACCCGCGCTTTGGCCTCGCCTTCGTGGTGGCCACCGCGGCGCTGATGGCCGTGCTCGACGCCGCCACGCGCGGTCTGCGGCGCGGGGCCGCCCGGCTGCAGCACCGCGCCGGCTTGCCGCTGGCGCTGCGCCTGGCGCTGGCGGGCCTGCAGCAGCCGCAATCGCCGCTGCGCACGGCGCTGCTGTCTCTGGGCACGGCGCTCACGCTGCTGGTGGCCTGCACGCTGGTGGTGGCCACGCTGCTGCGCACCGTGAACGAGACCGTGCCCACGCAGGCGCCAGCGCTCGTCTTCCACGACGTGCAGTCCGAGCAGATTCCGCTGCTCAACGAGACGCTGCGGGCCACCCCGGGCCTGCAGGCCGTGAAGACCGCGCCGCTGGTGCTGGGGCGGCTGGTGGCCGTCAATGGCGAAGAACTGCGCGAGAGCAGCGACGGCGAACGCGCCCGCGAAGCGCGCGACGAGCACAAGCTCAGCAACCGCAGCGGCAACTTCGACGACGTGATCATCGACCGCGGCGCCTGGTGGCCCGAGGGCGCGACGGCAGAGCCCCTGGTGGCGATGGAAGACCGCGAGGCCGATCAACTGGGCCTGCAGATCGGCGACCGGCTGCGCTTCGAGATCCTGGGCACGCCGGTCGAGGCGCGCCTGGTCGCCATCTACAGCCAGCGGCGCATGCAGTCGCGGCTGTGGCTGGAGGCCATCTTCAGCGACGGCGTGCTCGAGCCCTTCATCACCCGCCACGTCGGCGCTGCCTGGATGCCGGCCGAGCACACGCTGCAGGCGCAGGACCGCCTGGCCGCGGTGGCACCGAACATCGCCACCGCGCGCACCGAGTCGCTGCTGCGCGAGACCCGCGCGCTGATGGGCCGTGCCAGCGCCGGCCTGGCGGTGGTGGCCGGCGTCTGCCTGGCCGCCAGCCTGCTGGTGCTGGCCAGCGTGGTGGCTGCCAGCCGCAGCCGCCAGCTCTACGACGCCACCGTGATGCACGCCCTCGGCGCGCGCCACTCGCTGCTGCAGCGCGTGCTCGGCTGGGAGTACCTGCTGCTGGCCGCGGCCACCGCCGGCTTTGCCCTGATGACCGGCAGCGCGCTGGCCACCGGCTTGCTGCTGTGGCGCCTGGACATGAGCCCCGCCGGCCTGTACTGGACCGGCCTGCTCACCGCCCTGGGCGTGAGCGGCCTGAGCCTGGGGCTGGGTGCGCGCCTGCTGCTGTTGCAACTGCGGCCGAGCCCGGCGCAGCTGTTGCGCAGCGGCACGTGACTCAAGCGCTGAACGGGCACGGTACCGGCCTGCCTCAACGAAGCCCTGCCAGCGCCTGGCGAGCCGCCAGCAGGTGTGAATCCACGCGACAGCGTCAGCGCGCCTTCGTTGCTGACCCTGCTGCATCGGTCGGCAGCACGTCGTACCAGTCGATGCGCCGCGTGACCGTCATCACGGTGGCCAGCACGCCGAAGAGCAGCAAGCTGCCGAGCAGCAAGGCGTTGTCTTCCGACAGCAGGATGCTGTAGAGCACGCCGTAAAGCGCCACCAGCAGGCTGCTCATCGCCAGGCCCGCCCGCCAGCCACCGAGCACGTGGCGCAGGTAGTACGCCAGGAGCCCGATGCAGGCACCGCTGGCCAGCGCATAGGCGGCACCGAAAGCCAGGTGCTCGGCCAACGACAGCAGCAGCAGGAAGAACAGCACCAGCGCCGCACCGATCATCAGGTACTGCATCGGGTGGATGCGCCAGCGGCGCACCATCTCGAGCACGAAGAAGGCCGCGAAGGTGAGCACGATGAACAGCAGCCCGTACTTGGCGGCACGCTCGGCCAACCGGTACGGGTCCACCGGGTCGGCCAGCGACACCGAGAACTGCTCCGGCTGGGGACGCTCGTTGCCCCGGGCCGCGAACTGCGTGCGGGCCTGTGTAGACAGCGCAGGCACGCGCCACGTGGCCTCAAAGCCGTCGGCACCGACGCGCCGTGTGCGCGGCAGGAAGTTGCCGCCGAAGCTGGGGTGCGGCCAGGGCGAAACCAGCGTCACCTCGGTGTCGTCGGCCAAGGGCACCCAGCCGATGCGGCCGGTGCCGGCCAACTCGAAGTCCAGCGCCACGTCGAGTGTCGCACCGGGCTGCAGCAGCGCCAGGTCAATGACCGCAGCCAGAGGCAACGGAGCCTCGGCCGGCGCTGGCGCCACCGCGAGCGGCTGCCCAGCCAGGCGCAGCTGCGGCGCGCTGAGCAGGCCGCGGGCATCGCTGACACCCATCAGCAGCAGCGCCCTTCCGGGCGTGATGCGGGCGCCCGGGGTGCGTGGCACCGGATCGTTCCACACGAAGCGTCCGGTGCTCCGGTGCTGGCTGGTGTACACCATGACGGGGAAGATCCCGCGCTGGCGGCGCTCAGTCGCCAGCTGGCTGCGGGTCTCGAGCCGCTGTGGGAAGACCAGTGCCACGCGCGACTCGGTGACCGGTTCTTCGCGGAAGCGTTCGCCGCCGTCGCCGTCGATCCGGACGCGGCGCACGCCGGTCTCGGTGTACTGCAGCCAGATCACGGGGCCGGTAATGGTCTGCGCCCGGGCGTGGGCTGCAGAGACCTGGTCGGTCGCGTCCTGTCGGTAGGCGCTGCGCTCGGCCACGGTGACGCGTACCAGCGTCAGGGCAACGGACATCAGCGCAATCAGGGCCGCAATGATCAGCAGCTTGCTCAGCAGGGGGTGTCGGCTCACTCGGGGCTCCGGTTCGGGCGGGGACCGGGCCATTGTCGAAGCCGGCTGCGCAGCGGCCGCGCGGCGGGTGTGAAGCGAGCGTGAAACCGGCCGATGCGGCCGCGGCTCTCAAGACCCGGGCGGCACTCGCGGCAGCCACCAGCGGGCGATGCAACCGGTGGCGGCATTACCCACCGTCACACGCCCGCCGTGCAGGCTGCTGACTTCCTGGACAAGACAGAGCCCCAGGCCGGAGCTGCGCTCCTGCGTGTCGCTGCGGGGCAGCGAGTAGAAGCGTTCGAAGATGCGCTCGCGTGCGTAGTCGGGCACGCCTGGGCCCTCGTCCTGCACCGACCAGACCAGACCCTCGCGCCCGTGCTCCACGTCGGGCTGCAGCCGCAGCCACAGCTGGCCGCCAGCGGGTGAGAAGTCGATGGCGTTGTCGAGCAGGTTACGCAGCGCCTGCGACACCAGGAAGCGGTTACCCCGCAGCGCCGCGGGAGTGGACATCTCGCAGTGCAGGCGCAGCGCCTTCTGGCGCAGACGCGGCTCCAGGCCCTGCAGCAGTTCGTGCGTGAGCGCGGCGAGGTCGAGTTCCTCCACGTCGGCAAGGCGGCGCATCTGCTCCACCGCCGCCAGGCCAAGCAACTGGTCGACCAATTGCTTCAGGCGCTCGGTTTGCCGCTGCACGTTGCCGGCGAAGCGGCGGCGCTCGGCGTCGGGCAAGGGCTCCTGCAGCAGTTCGGCGGCGCCGCGGATGGCAGCGAGCGGGCTCTTCAACTCGTGCGTCAGGGTGTGCACGTAGGTCTCGACATAGGCCTTGTCCTCGAGCTTCAGGCGCATGCGCTCCACGGCCTGCGCCAGGTCGCTGAACTCGGTGTTGCCACTCAGGCGGCCCAGGCGCGGGGGCTCGGCGCGCTCGCCGCGCGCGACAGCCAGCGCATAGCCCTGCAGACGCTGCAGCGAGCTCGCGATCCACCACGTGAACAAGCCGCCGACGGCAAGCGTCACGCCCAGCAACAGCCCCGCTGCGACGAGGATGCGTTCGCGGCTGCGCGCGATGTAGGGTTCCAGCGTGCGGTTGGGACGCGACACCGTGAGCACGCCGATGATGCGGGGGCCATCGACGATGGGAGCCGCCACGTGCATGACGGTGTTGTCGGGCTCGTCAGCGCGCAACGCACTGGAGCGGGCACCGTACTGGCCGCGCAGCGTACGTGCCACGTCGTTCCAGCGTGAGTGGTCTTGCCCGATGGCCTCAGGCTGCGTGTCGTAGACGACGATGCCCCTCGCGTCGGTGATGCTGACCCGGGTCTCGATGCGCGTCTTGTTGAAGCCCCAGAGCAAGGCCTGGGGGCGCACGTCCTGCAGACGGCTGAGCGACTGGGCGAAGCTGCCGCTGGCAATGACACCGGCGCGGAGGTCCGGTGCGGCGAGCGCAGCCAGGGTGTGGGCGGTGTCGACCAGGCTGTCCTCCATGGCCAGCCGTGTGCCGGGCTTGACCTCTTCCAGGAACACCTGCAGCACAACGACCAGCGCCAGCCCCAGCACCAAGAAGAAGCCCAAAAGCAGCCGCAGACCGATGCGCATGTCAGCGCTGCAGCGAATAGCCCATGTGGCGATGCGTCTGGATCAGGTCTCCATCGAGGCCGGCCTCGCGCAACTTGGCACGAACGAGCTTGACATGCGCGTCGACGGTCCGGTCCGAGGTGTCCGGCGCGTCGTCCCAGACCATCGACATCAGCTCGCGGCGCGAGAAGATGCGTTCAGGCCGCCGCAGCAGCGCCGCGAGCAACCGATACTCCAGCCGCGTCAGTGGCAGCGGCCCGGCCGGGCCGAGGATGCGCTGGGCGCCGTCGTCCAGCCGCAGCGGTAGCACCGGCGCCGCCCCGGGGGCCGCGCTGCCGGCGCTTCGCCGCAGGATGGCACGCACCCGAGCGCAGACCTCGCGCGGCGAGAACGGCTTGGCAACGTAGTCATCGGCCCCCAATTCCAGCCCCAGCACGCGGTCGAACTCATCGGCGCGCGCAGTCAGGAAGAGCACCGGAAGGTTGCTCTGGCGGCGAATGTCGCGACAGACGTCGAATCCACTGCCATCGGGCAGGCCGACGTCCAGAATGGCCAATGCGGGCAAGCGTTCAGCGACGGCGGCGCGTGCATCACGCGCCAGCCTTTCGTGCCGCACCTCGAAGCCCTCGCTGCCGAGGACATACAGCAAGGTATCGGCGATGGCCTGCTCGTCTTCGAGCAGCAGGATCAGGGGCGCCACAGAGGGGGGAATTCGGGTCGACACTGCAATGGGCATGAAGGCCGGGCCACGTTGGCTCAGCGCCTGAAGCGCCAGCGGCTGGCAGCTTGCGCCTGCTTGCCGAGGGTCAGCACATGAGCCAGCGAGGCCTGCACCGTAGGGTAGTCGCTCGCCAGAGGTGGCGGCAGCCAGTCGTCGACCTGCGGGCGGCATACCGGCGTCGTATCGTTCAGCGCGGTCTCGTCCAGGCCCACATCGGCTGGTGGATGCACGTTGTCTTGGGGCGGCACGATGAGAACCACCTTGCCTGGACGGTGCAACGCACTCTGGCGCCGCCGCGTGCCGCACGCCACCGCCGCTGGCGCGACTGCCAAGCCCTTGTGCGCGGGATCCGTGATCGCGGCACGCGGCTCCGTCGGCACCACGAAGACGCGGGTCTTGCGTTCCACTTCGCCGCCTGCATCGGCGGCAAGTTGGCTGCTCGTCTCGGGCTCTGCCATCTGCGGTCGCTTGCGCACGACCACCACGGTGACCGCGCGCACTCGCTCCTCGAACAGAGCCGGCCACACGGGCGGCGAACCAGAAACGGCGCCAGCGTGCGCACCATGGACCGGGACTTCGGACGGCATCACGGCGTCCCCATCGGGCATGATCAGTTCAGTTGTAGCCAGGACAATCGCACATGTTAGGTGGGGCCTCCCGGGCGGGCCGGGAGCCGGCCGGAAGCCTAGAGCCAGAAGCAAGAAACCCGGAGTCTTGCGACTCCGGGTTTTGCGTCTTCAATGGTCGGGGTGGCGGGATTCGAACTCGCGACCCCTTGCACCCCATGCAAGTGCGCTACCAGGCTGCGCTACACCCCGACTGAGCCTCAGATTATAGGCTGGCTCGCGGGTCTTTCCCGGCCTACACGCTCAGCAGTTCGCGGATCGACAACAACTCGTGGCGCAACGCGCGCGTGTCGGCGTCGCTCAGCCCTGCCTGCGACGCGCCCGACAAGGCCCCGGGGCTCTGCAGCGGCAGACTCGTGCGGTCGGCGGCTGGGTGCATCAACAGCATCGCTGCGGCGCCTTCAATGATGGACTCGCCCACCGGCACGCTGTCGTCGTCCACGCCGTCCGGGTCGGGCAGCACTGCGCCCAAGCGCAGGGGCGGCGCCACGTCGGCCAGCCGGTTGCGTGCGCCGCTGATCGTGAAGCCCTGGTCGTAGAGCAACTCGCGGATGCGCCGGATCAGCAGCACCTCGTGGTGCTGGTAGTAGCGCCGGTTGCCCCGCCGCTTCATCGGCTTGAGCTGCGTGAACTCCTGCTCCCAATAGCGCAGCACGTAAGGCTTCACCCCGCACAGCTCGCTCACCTCACCGATGGTGAAGTAACGCTTGGCCGGAATGGCGGGGAGCGATTTCTCCATTGAAATCAATGGTTTCGGTGGGGAAAACTAGACTCTACTCGAAGTCCCCCTCCACCGGGGTGTCGCCTTGCACGATCGATTTCAGCTTGTGACTGGCGTGGAAGGTGACAACGTTGCGCGCCTTGATCGGAATGCTCTCGCCAGTGCGCGGGTTGCGCCCCGGGCGCGGCGCCTTGCGGCGGATGTTGAAGTTGCCGAAGCCCGAGAGCTTGACGTCGCGGCCGTCGACCAGCGTGCCGTGCACGATGTCGAAGAAGGCCTCGACCATGTCCTTGCTCTCGCGCTTGTTCAGGCCCAGGCGGTCGAACAGCAACTCGGCCAGCTCGGCCTTGGTCAGCGTGGGCGTCTCGATGGACGGCAGGATGACGCGGCTCAACGCGGCCGGGGGAGCCAGCGCTTCGTCGGCCGGGCCCGGGTCGTCGGCGGTGGGTTCTGGATTCATCTCGGGTCTCCCTCGGGCCAGGGGCGGGGTGGTCGGCTTCAGGCGCGCAGGCGCGCGCCAAAGGCAGCGGCCGCGCGGGCCACGGCGGCTTGCACCGTGGCTTCGATGCGATCGTCGGTGAGCGTCTGATCGAAGTCCAGCAGTTCAAGCCGGATGGCGAGGCTGCGCTCGCTGTCGTCGAGGCCGCTGGCCGCGCCACGGGTGGGCTTCCACACGTCGAACAACGTCGCCGCACGGATGAGCCCGGCTGGATCGGCCCGCAGCGCGCCCACCAGCGCGTCGTGCGACACGCCATCGCGCACCACCAGCGCCACGTCGCGCTGCACCGGCTGCCGGCGCGACACCGTCGCGAACACCGGCACCTCGCGCGCCAGCACAGCATCGAGCTCCAGTTCGAAGACCAGCGGCGACTGCGGCAGCTCGTAGGCCTGGCGCCAGCGCGGGTGCAGCTCGCCCACAAAGCCGATGGCGCGATCGCCCAGCCACACGGCGGCCGAGCGGCCCGGATGCAGCGCCGGATGCGCCGTGGCCTCGAAGCGCAGCACGGCCGGCGCCAGCAGCGCCTCGAGCTCGCCCTTGATGTCGAAGAAGTCGGTGGCGCGCTCGGCGCTGCCCCATTGCGCCGGCGCAGCCGGGCCGAAGGCGAGCGCGGCCACGCGCATCGGCTGCTCGACACCCGCCACGGCCAGCGGGCCATCGGCCGCGCCCGCGTGCTTGCGGTAGACGCGGCCGATCTCGAACAGCCGCGCCCGCGTCAGCTTGCGCGCCAGGTTGTGGCGCAGCGCCTGCACGAGGCTGCCGATGAGGCTGGAGCGCATCACCGCCAAGGGCGCGGCAATGGGGTTGAGCACGCGGATCGGATCGGCGTTGCCCGCGAGCTCGCGCTCCCAGCGTTCTTCGACGAAGGAGAAGCCGATGGTCTCCTGGAAGCCCAGGCCGGCCAGCGCGTGGCGCACGTCGTGGGCGGAGCGCTGGCCTTCGCGGCGCACGCGCGCCTGCGTGGGCGCCACGGTGGGCGTGGCCGGCAGCTTGTCGTAGCCAACGACGCGGGCCACCTCCTCGATGAGGTCTTCCTCGATGGCGATGTCGAAGCGCCAGCTCGGCGGCGTGACGGTCAGCACGCCGTCGGCCTGCGTGAACGGCAGGCCGAGGCGGCTGAAGACATCGGCGCACTGCGCCTGCGTCACCGGCATGCCGATGACCTTGGCCGCACGCGCCACGCGCAGCGCCACCGGCTTGCGCTCGGGCAGCGCCAGGGTCTGGTCGTCGATGGGGCCGGCCACGGTGGCCGGCGTGCCACAGATGTCGATCACCAGCTGCGTGATGCGCTCGATGTGCTCCACCGTCGAGGCCGGGTCGACACCGCGCTCGAAGCGGTGGCCGGCGTCGGTGCTGAAGGCGTAGCGGCGCGAGCGGCCCTGCACGGCCTCGGGCCACCAGAAGGCGGCCTCGACGTAGATGTTCTGCGTGCCGTCGCCCACCGCGGTGGCGTCGCCGCCCATGATGCCGGCGAGTGATTCGACCGCTTGCTCGTCGGCGATCACGCCCACCTTCGCATCGAGTTCGACGGTGTTGCCATTGAGCAGCTTCAGCGTCTCGCCGACCCGCCCCCAGCGCACGACAAGGCCGCCGTGGATCTTGTCGAGATCAAAGATGTGCGAAGGCCGGCCGTACTCGAACATCACGTAGTTCGAGATGTCGACGAGGGCGCTCACGCTGCGCTGACCGCAACGCGCCAGGCGATCCACCATCCAGGCAGGAGTCGGCGCTTGCGGGTTCACGCCCAACACCACGCGGCCCGAGAAGCGGCCGCACAGGTCGGCCGCTTCCACGCGCACCGGCAGCTTGCGCTCGGTGCCCGGCGCCACGGGCGGGAAGCAGGGTTGCTTCAGCGGCGCGCCAGTGAGCGCAGCCACCTCGCGCGCCACGCCATACACGCTGAGGCCGTGCGCCAGGTTGGGCGTGAGCTTGAGCGTGAAGATGGTGTCGTCGAGCTTCAGATGCGCTCGCAGGTCCGTGCCCACGGGCGCATCAGACGCCAGCTCGAGCAGTCCGCCGTGGTCCTCGGACAGCTTGAGCTCGCGCGCCGAGCACAACATGCCGTAGCTCTGCACGCCGCGCAGCTTGCCCACGCCGATCTTGAACGGCTTGCCATCCTCGCCGGGCGGCAGCTCCGCACCCACCACCGCGAGCGGCACCTTGATGCCGACACGGGCGTTCGGCGCGCCGCAGACGATCTGGAGCGGGCCATCCTTCGAAAACTCGCCGGCCGCCACCGTGCACACGCGCAGGCGGTCGGCCTGCGGGTGCTGCTCGGCCGTCAGGATCTCGGCCACGACGATGCCGTTGAAGGGTGGCGCCACGGGCCGCAGTTCTTCGACCTCCATGCCGCTCATCGTCAGCAGGTCGGCCAGGGCTTGGGTGGACAGCGGCGGATCGCAGAACTCGCGCAGCCAGGACTCGGGGAATTGCATCTCGATCTCGGGGTCAGGTTCGTGCGGGCTTCAGCGGAACTGCGACAGGAAGCGCAGGTCGCCGTCGAACATCAGGCGCAGGTCGTCGATGCCGTAGCGCAGCATGGCAAAGCGGTCGGCACCGATGCCGAAGGCAAAGCCGATCTGCTGCTCGGGGTCGAGGCCGAAGTTGCGCACCACGTTCGGGTGCACCTGGCCGGAGCCGGCCACTTCGAGCCACTTGCCGGCGAGCGGACCGCTGCCGAAGCGGATGTCGATCTCGGCGCTGGGCTCGGTGAACGGAAAGAAGCTCGGCCGGAAGCGCACGTCGAAGTCGTCGGTCTCGAAGAACTCGCGCACCAGCGTCGCGAAGGTGACCTTCAGGTCCTTGAAGCTGACGTTTTCGCCCAGCCACAGGCCTTCGATCTGGTGGAACATGGGCGAGTGCGTGGCGTCGCTGTCGACGCGGTACACGCGGCCCGGCGCGATGACGCGCACCTCGGGCACGGATCCGCCCTCGGCGATCGCGCGGGCGTGGCGCGCTGCGTGCGCCCTGGCGTAGCGCACCTGCATCGGGCTCGTGTGCGGGCGCAGGTTCAGCCAGCGGCCTTCGGCGTCTTTCAGCTCGACGTAGAAGGTGTCCTGCATCGACCGCGCCGGGTGATTCTCGGGGTTGTTCAGCGCCGTGAAGCTCATCCAGTCGGTCTCGATCTCGGGGCCTTCGGCGACGTCGAAACCCATGCTCGAGAAGATGGCCTCGATGCGCTCGATGGTGCGGCTCACGGGGTGCAGGCCGCCGGTGCCGCGGCTGCGGCCGGGCAGCGACACGTCCAGCGCCTCGGCGCGCAGCTGCGCCTCGAGCTCGGCCTGCGCCAGGCGCTCGCGTGCGGCGGCGAGCAGCGCCTCGACCTGCTGCTTGGCCTGGTTGATCTCGGCGCCGCGGGCCTTCTTGGCCTCGGGCGGCAGCGCGGCCAGGCCCTTGAGCAACTCGGTGAGGCTGCCGCTCTTGCCGAGGAAGCGTGCCTTGGCGTTTTCGAGCTCGGCCGCCGTGGGGGCCGCGTCGAACGCAGAGCGCGCGTGTTGCACGAGCGAGTCGAGATCGTTCATGGACGGGTGGAAAACAGGCAAGAAAAACGGACAAAAAAAGGCCGCCCCCGAAGGTGACGGCCTTGGATGCGAGAGCCGGGCCCCCTGCCGCCCCGTGAAGGACGGCCGGCAGCCCCGGAACATCAAGCGAGCTGGGCCTTCACCTTCTCGACGATGCTCTTGAAGCCCGCCGGGTCGTGGATGGCCATGTCGGACAGGACCTTGCGGTCGATGTCGATCTGCGCCTTCTTCAGGCCGGCCATGAACTTGCTGTACGTGACGCCCAGTTCCCGGCTCGCGGCATTGATGCGCGCGATCCAGAGCTGGCGGAACACCCGCTTGCGGGTACGACGGTCACGGTAGGCGTACTGGCCCGCCTTCATCACCGCCTGCTTGGCGATGCGGAAGACGTTCTTGCGGCGGCCGCGGAAGCCCTTGGCGAGGGCGAGGATCTTCTTGTGACGTGCGTGGGCGATGACACCACGTTTGACGCGAGGCATGTGTGTGCTCCTTGTTCAGTCGTGGTGGATCAGAGACCGGCGAACGGCAACATCTGGGCCATGTGGCCCATGTTGGTCTCGTGCACGTTCACGGCGCCACGCAGCTGACGCTTGCGGGTGGTGCTCTTCTTGGTGAGGATGTGGCGCTTGAACGCCTGGCCCCGCTTGACGGTGCCACCCGGGCGTACGCGAAAGCGCTTCTTCGCGCCGCTCTTGGTCTTCATCTTGGGCATGTGAATGCTCCTTCTTTGATTGCTGCTGCAGGCGGCACCGAGGGCTCGGTGCGCTTGTCGGCCTGCAGCCGCTTCTTTTCAGCTGCCAGGTCGACCAGACCTGGCTGCCGAATCTCTTGCCAGCCGCCCTGCTTCGGAACTACTTTCGCTTGGGCGCCAGCACCATGATCATCTGCCGGCCTTCGAGCTTGGGCATGTGCTCGACCATCGCCACATCGGAGAGCTCGTCGCGGATGCGTTCCAGCATGCGCATGCCGATCTCCTGGTGGGTGATCTCGCGGCCCCGGAAGCGCAGCGTCACCTTGCCCTTGTCACCGTCTTCGGCGATGAAGCGGCGCAGGTTGCGCATCTTGATCGCGTAGTCGCCGTCGTCGGTGCCGGGGCGGAACTTCACTTCCTTGATCTCGATGACCTTCTGCTTGCTCTTGGCTTCAGCGGCCTTCTTCTGCTCTTGGTACTTGAACTTGCCGTAGTCCATCAACCGGCACACGGGCGGGTCGGCGGTGGCAGCGATCTCGACCAGATCGACGTCCAGCTCCCCTGCCATGCGCAACGCCTCTTGAATGGGGACGATGCCCAGCGGCTCGTTCTCGACCCCGTTCAGGCGCACCTGCAGCGCCATGATTTCCCGGTTCAACCGGTGCTTGCGCTCCGCGTTGGGCACGCGGCGGTCCATGAAGGTAGCGATGGTTCCAGCTCCTGTGGCAACCCGAAGGCGGTGCGGGCCACGTCAAAAATCAAAGCGCGCCGGAGGACAGCCTCAGACCTTGGCAGCGATGTCGGCGAGCAGCCTCTCGGCAAAGCTCGTCAGCGGCATCGTGCCCAGATCCTGGTTGCCCCGGGCGCGCACGGCGACGGCCCCGTCCGCCTTTTCCTTGTCGCCTACGACAAGGATGTACGGGACCTTCTGCATCGAATGCTCGCGAATTTTATAGCCAATCTTGTCGGCACGCAAATCAGCTTGAGCCCTAACTCCTTGTTTTTGCAGCGATTTCACCACTTCCGACGCGTAATCGGCCGTCGGCTCGCTGATCGAGGCCACCACCACCTGCACCGGCGCCAGCCAGGCGGGCAGCGCACCGGCGTGCTGCTCGATCAGGATGCCGATGAAGCGCTCCAGGCTCCCGACGATGGCCCGGTGCAGCATGACGGGATGGCGGCGGCTGGAATCCTCGGCCACATACTCGGCGCCCAGGCGCTCGGCCATGGAGAAGTCGACCTGCATCGTGCCGCACTGCCACTGGCGGCCGATGGCGTCTTTCAGCGTGTACTCGATCTTCGGGCCGTAGAAGGCGCCGTCGCCGGGGGCGATGACGAACTCGCAGCCGCTGGCGCGCAGGCTTTCCATCAGCGCGTGCTCGGCCTTGTCCCAGATGGCGTCCGAGCCGATGCGCGCCTCGGGGCGCGTGGCCACCTTGTAGATGATGTCCGTGAAGCCGAAGTCCTTGTAGACCTTCTGCAGCAGCGCCGTGTAGGCCACGCACTCCGGCAGGATCATGTCTTCGGTGCAGAAGATGTGTCCGTCGTCCTGCGTGAAGGCGCGCACGCGCATGATGCCGTGCAGGCCGCCCGTGGGCTCGTTGCGGTGGCACTGGCCGAACTCGCCGTAGCGCAGCGGCAGGTCGCGGTAGCTCTTGATGCCCTGCTTGAAGATCAGGATGTGGCCGGGGCAGTTCATCGGCTTGAGCGCGTACTCGCGCTTTTCCGACTCGGTCGTGAACATGGCCTCGCGGTACTTCTCCCAGTGGCCGGACTTCTCCCAGAGCACGCGGTCGACGATCTGCGGGCCCTTGACCTCCTGGTAGCCGTTGTCGCGGTAGATGCGCCGCATGTACTGTTCCACCTCCTGCCACAGCGTCCAGCCCTTGGGGTGCCAGAACACCGTGCCGGGGCTGTGCTCGTCGAGGTGGAACAGGTCGAGCTCACGGCCCAGGCGCCGGTGGTCGCGCTTCTCGGCCTCTTCGAGCATGCGCAGGTAGCCCTGCAGCTCGTCCTTCGTGGCCCAGGCCGTGCCGTAGATGCGCTGCAGCTGCTCGTTGGCCTGGTCGCCGCGCCAGTAGGCGCCAGCCACCTTCATCAGCTTGAAGTGCTTCAGGCGGCCCGTGCTGGGCACGTGCGGGCCGCGGCACAGGTCTTCGAAGCCACCTTCGCGGTACAGGCTCACGTCCTGGTCGGCGGGGATGCTGCCGATGATCTCGGCCTTGTAGTGCTCGCCCTGGGCCTTGAAGAGCGCAATGGCCTCGTCGCGCGGCAGCACGCGGCGGATCACGGGCTCGTTCTTGGCGGCCAGCTCGCCCATGCGCTTCTCGATCGCGGCCAGGTCTTCCGGCGTGAACGGGCGCTTGTAGGCGAAGTCGTAATAGAAGCCGTTTTCGATGACCGGGCCGATCGTCACCTGCGCCTCGGGGAACAGCTCCTTCACCGCGTAGGCCAGCAGGTGGGCCGTGCTGTGGCGGATGACTTCCAGGCCGTCGGCATCTTTGTCGGTGACGATGGCGAGCTGGGCGTCGGCCTCGATGCGGTGGCTGAGGTCGACGACGCGGCCGTCCACCTTGCCGGCGAGCGCGGCCTTGGCCAGGCCGGGGCCGATGCTGGCGGCGACCTCGCCGACCGTGAGTGCAGCGGGGTACTCGCGGCGGGCGCCGTCGGGGAGCGTGATCTGGATCATGGAGTGTCCTTCAGGGCATGAAAAAAGCGCGGGGGTGCCGCGCTTGGTTCGAGGGGACGGTGGGTCGTTCGGACGTGCGCGGATCGGCCGGCCTAGAAGCCGGTGGCGGTGAAGCTCGTAGTCCGCGGTGTCATAACCGTCGTGCCTTTCCTTGCCCTTGTTGCGTCGAAACTCGGGCAGATTGTAGGCAGCTTTGCCCTCACCAGGGCTTCGACAGGCTCACCCCGACCCTTCGACAGGCTCAGGGCGAACGGTTGGGCTTCGACAGGCTCAGCCCGGATGGAGAAAGGCTCAGCCCGAATAGCGGATGTCAGGGCAGCGGCTCGATCTCCACGCCCTGCCCCGCTCGGCCGCCACGCGCGACCCACTCCGCGAACTCGTCTGCCAGGCGCTGCGATTCGTCATGCGCGCCGCGCCACACCGCCTGGCGGCCGGCCTCGTCGTCGCCCCAGGTCTTGAAGTCGCGGCGGTCGGGCAGCTTGCCACCGGGCAGTGATGCGATCCACTCCTCGCGCGGCGCCAGCAGCACCACACGCGACAGCGCCTCGGTGGCCGCGTGGCGGCGCTTCCAGGGCTTGTCGAGCCAGCCGGGCACGACGTGCGGGCCGAAGTGCGGGTAGAGCACGAGGCCGTCGCCGAAGGCGCTGTAGTCCAGATGCAGGTGGTAGTCGGTGATGCCGCCGTCCCAGTAGCTGCCGGGCGGGCCGCCGGGCACGTCGCGCACGGCCTCGAGCACGAAGGGGATGGCGCAGCTGGCCAGCACGGCCGGCGTCAGGTTGTGCGCCGTCAGCGGCACCTGGCGCGTGGGGTAGTCGTTCAGCGGCAGCGGCAGCGGCTCGCGCGGGTCGGCGAAGACGATGCGCTCGAGCCAGCCGCCCAGCGCCTTGCGGTGCATCGCATTCGCCGCAAAGGCGCTGGCCCAGCCCAGCGGGTGGCGCAGGCGGCCGGGCCGGTGCAGCAGCCCGCGGCCGCGGCTCGTGAACACGTGCAGCCGATAGCGCGGGTGCGTCAGCACCTCGGCGGCGCGCGCGCCCAGGCGCTGCTGCAGCTTGCGCTGGAAGTGCTCGGACACCACCGCGGCGGTGGGCATGCGGCCCGGGGCGTGCGGGTAGCTCTGGGTGATGTAGTCCTCGGCCAGCTCGGCCAGCGCCGCGTCGGCCCCGCCGTCAGCGCGCACGCAGGCCGCGGCCATGCGCCAGGCGCCGATGCTGGCGCCCAGCAGGTGCACGGTCTGCGTCGACTGCGGCAGCCAGTGGCCGAACAGGAAGCGATCGAGCGGCAGCAGCACCAGGCCCTTGGCACCCCCGGCAGCCGCCGGCACGGCGCGCACGTCGCCCGCCGCCAGACCGCGCTCGTGCAGGTGGGCGCGCGCGAGCGGCCCGGCGAGGATGCGCAAGGCGCGGGACCGGCCCATCAGAACCTCGTCACGAAGCTGGCCGTCCACTGCGCCACGCCGTCGCGTTGCGTGGCGGCGCTGGCATCGAAGCCGTCGAGATCGGTCACCGCGCTGCGGCTGCGCTGCACCGGCGCCAGCGCGTTCACCACCGCCAGCCGCCACTGGCCGACACCCGCCTGGCGCCACGACACGAACGCATCGAGCCGCGTCTGCGTGCTGCGCCACAGGCGCTGGCGGTCGCTCTGCTGCGTCGAGAAGCCCGGCGTGTGCAGCAGCGTGGCGCCGGCGCCGTGGCCGGCCGCCCACTGGCGCTCGGCGCCCAGCGTCAGGCGCCAGGGCGGCTGGCCTTCGAGGCGGGCATCGGGGTCGTCGATCTGCTCCACGCGCGAACGGTACAGCGACAAGGCGCTGCGCCAGGTGACACCCGCGCGGGCCGCGCCGGGCGCCGTGCCGGCACGGCCGGCCTCGGGCACACGATGCCGCCACTCGAACTCCAGCCCGCTGCTGTGCGCGCGGCCCAGGTTCACCGGCCGGCTCACCCAGCGCGGCACGGGCGCTTCGCTCACCACCTCCAGCGCGATGCGGCGGCGGATCAGCCCCTGCACCTCGCGCTGGAAGAAGCCGGCGCTGAGCACCCCACCGCCCGGGGCACTGCGCTCCCAGGCCAGTTCGATGCCGCGGGCGCGCTCGGGCGCCAGCGCCGGGTTGCCGGCGGTGTCGGGCGTGATCGGCGTGTTGGTCTCTTCGCGCGGGTAGGTGCCGTCCAGGCTGTAGCGCGGCAGCAGCAGGCCGATGTCGGGGGCGCGTTGGCTCACCGAGACGCTGGCGCGCAGCACCTCGCGGCCGGCGTCGTCGAGCGCGTGGCGCAGGTGCAGCACCGGCAGCAGCGCCGCGTAGCGGTGGCGCTCGATGCCTGGCGGGCCGGCGGTCTCGAAGGCCCACTGCTCGCCCCGCAGCGCGGTCGAGAGCGACCAGCGCGGCGACGGCGCCCACTCATGCTGCACGAACACCACACCGCGTTGCGTGCGGCCGGCAAAGGGCACGCCCAGGCTGCCGGTGCGCTGCGGCACGCCGTTCTCGACCAACTCGCGCTGCTCGTCGTGTTCACGGTGCTCCACGTCCCAGCCGCCGCTCCAGGTGCGGTGCTCGCCGGCCGGCAGCCGCACGCGCCCGCCCTGCGACAGCTGCCGTCCCTCTTGCCGATGTCCGCTCTCGCGCGCGGTGGTGAGCACGCCGCCCGCGCCCTGCCCGACCGAGCGGCTCTGGCCGGTGGCGAGCGACTGCTGCAGCGCCGCCTTCAGCTCGAGCCGGGCGCCACTCGCGGCCTTGTGCACCCACTGCCACTGGCTGCGCGCCAGCTCCCACTCACCGCGCGAGCGGTAGGCCGACTGCAGCGTGCTCGGCGCTGGGCCTGCCAGCGGCACGGTCTCGCGTTCGCCGGCGTTGCGCGAGCGGTGGGCCTGCAGCAGCACCTGCCACTGCAGCGCGTCGCGCTCGCTGAGCGTCCAGTCCAGCCGCGGCGAGAACTGCACGCCGCCACCGAGCCAGCGGTCCTGCTGCTCGGTGCGGCGCAGGCTGCGGGTGCCAGCCGCATCACGCGAGTCGCGCTCGCTCGTGACCTGCTGGCCGTTGGCCCAGGTGAACAGCGTGATCGGCAGATGGAAGCCCAGCGCGCCGACACGGTCGCCATGCGACACGCTGGTGCTGCCCTGCGGCGCCACGGCGCGGTAGCCGAGCGACTGCCGCAGCTCCGTCTGCTTCAGCCGCGGCGCGCGGCGCAGAATGATGTTGATGGTGCCGGCCACGCCACCGAACTCGGCCGTCGGGCCCTTGATGACCTCGATGCGCTCGATGTCCGCCGGCGCCAGCATGTCCATCGAAAAGCCAGGCGGCGCGGGCTCGCCGTTGAGCAGGATCTGCGTGTAGCCGCCGCCCAGGCCGCGCAGGCGCGGCATGTCGCCGTCGATGTCGATGCCGGCCACGCGGGCCAGCACGTCGAGCACGCTGATGTCGCCGTGGGCGTCGAGCTCGTCACGGCCGACGACCGTGAGGCCGACCACGCTGTGGCGGCGTTCGTCGGCCTCGTTGTCGCGGCGGCCCTGCACGGTGACCGAGGTGCTGGGCGCCGAGGCGGCTGGCGCCGCAGGCGCCGGCTGCTGCGCCTGCGCCGGCAGCGCCACCAGCGCCAGCGCCGCCGCCAGCCGCATCAGCGCCGGCCCTGCAGCTTGGCGAAGGCTGCCGCCATCGCGTTGCCGCCCGCGGCCGGCTCGGGCGCGCGGCTGCGCGGCTGCTCGCCACGCGCGGCGGGGCGGAAGCGGTTGTCGTTGCCGCTGGCGGCCTTGGCGGCACCGGTGGGCGCATCGAGCTTCATCGTCAGCGCGATGCGCTTGCGCGCCAGGTCGACTTCCACCACGCGCACCTTCACCACCTGGCCGGTGCGCACCACTTCGCGTGCGTCGCTGACGAACTTGTTCGCGAGCTGGCTCACGTGCACCAAGCCGTCCTGGTGCACGCCCAGGTCGACGAAGGCGCCGAACTGCGCCACGTTGCTGACGGTGCCTTCGAGCAGCATGCCCGGCTGCAGGTCCTTGATGTCGGAGACGCCGTCGTTGAAGCGCGCCACCACGAAGTCAGGGCGCGGGTCGCGGCCGGGCTTCTCGAGCTCGGCGAGGATGTCCTTGACGGTGATCGCACCGAAGCGCTCGTCGGCAAAGGCTTCCGGCCGCAGCGCCTTCAGCACGTCGGTCTTGCCCATGATCTCGTGCACCGGGCGCTGGGCAGCGGCGAGCATCTTCTCCACCACCGGGTAGGTCTCGGGGTGCACGCCGGTCATGTCCAGCGGGTTGTCGCCGTCGCGGATGCGCAAGAAGCCCGCGGCCTGCTCGAAGGTCTTGGGGCCGAGGCCGGTCACGTCGAGCAGCTGGCGGCGGTTGGCGAAGGCGCCGTGCGCATCACGCCAGCGCACGATGCTGGCCGCCACGGCCGGGCTCAGGCCTGACACACGCGCCAGCAGCGGCGCGCTCGCGGTGTTGAGGTCGACGCCGACCTTGTTGACGCAGTCCTCCACCACCGCCTCGAGCGAGCGCGCAAGGCCGGCCTGGTTCACGTCGTGCTGGTACTGGCCCACGCCGATGCTCTTGGGGTCGATCTTCACGAGTTCGGCCAGCGGGTCCTGCAGGCGCCGCGCGATGCTGACGGCACCGCGCAGGCTCACATCCAGGTCGGGCAGTTCCTTGCTGGCAAATTCGCTGGCGCTGTAGACCGAGGCACCGGCTTCGCTCACCACCACCTTGAGGATCTTCACGTCGGGCGCCAGCTTGGCGATGCGCGCGATGAGGTCGGCCGCCAGCTTGTCGGTCTCGCGGCTGGCGGTGCCGTTGCCGATGGCGATGAGGTTCACGCCGTGCGTGGCCACGAGCCGGCCCAGGCTGTGCAGCGAGCCTTCCCAATCGCAGCGCGGCTCGTGCGGGTACACGGTGTCGGTGGCCAGCACCTTGCCGGTGTCGCTGACCACGGCCACCTTCACGCCGGTGCGGATGCCGGGGTCCAGGCCCATCACCACCTTCTTGCCGGCGGGCGCGGCGAGCAGCAGGTCGCGCAGGTTGTCGGCGAACACCTTGATGGCCACGGCCTCGGCCACTTCGCGCAGGCGGCCGAAGAGATCGCGCTCCAGGCTCAGGCTCAGCTTCACCTTCCAGGTCCAGGCCACGCACTTGCGGATCAGCTCGTCGGCCTTGCGTTGCTGGTGGCCCCAGCCGAGGTGGCGGGCGATGCGGCCTTCGGCCAGGCCCGGTTTGCCGGGCACGACTTCTTCGTCGAGCACCAGCTTGGCATCCAGCCATTCGAGCGTGCGGCCGCGAAACACCGCCAGCGCACGGTGGCTGGGCACGGTGCGGATGGGCTCGGCGTAGTCGAAGTAGTCGCGGAACTTGGCGGCGTCGGCGTGGTTGCCGTCCTTGCCATCGACCAGCTTGCTCTGGAACAAGGCCTCACCCCACAGCCATTCGCGCAGGCTGCGGATGAGCGCGGCGTCTTCGGCCCAGCGCTCGGAGAGGATGTCGCGCACGCCGTCCAGCACGGCAGCGGCGTCTGCGAAGCCGCCCTCGGCGTCGATGAAGGCGGCCGCCTCGGCCAGCGGCTCCAGCGTCGGGTTGGCGAAGAGCTTGTCGGCCAGCGGCTCCAGGCCGGCCTCGCGGGCGATCATGCCCTTGGTGCGGCGCTTGGGCTTGTACGGCAGGTACAGGTCTTCGAGTTCCTGCTTGGTGGGCGCGGCCTCGATGGAGGCCCTCAACTCGGGCGTCAGCTTGCCTTGTTCGTCGATGCTCTTGAGCACCGCGGCGCGGCGCTCGGACAGCTCGCGCAGGTAGACGAGGCGCACCTCCAGCTCACGCAGCTGGATGTCGTCGAGGCCTTCGGTGGCCTCCTTGCGGTAGCGGGCGATGAAGGGGACGGTGGCGCCACCGTCCAGCAGCTCGACGGCGGTGATCACTTGGGCCGGCCGAACCTTCAGTTCGGCAGCAATCTGCAGGGCAATCGGGTCCAAGAGAGATGGGGACGGAATCGGGAAGCGGGGGAGTGTACGAGGCGGCGCTTCGACAGGCTCAGCGCGAACAGTGGGGGGTCAGCGCGAGTCTGATCCGCCCAGCCAGGCCGCCGCGCCCTCGCCGGCCGCCAGGCCGGTGGCGAAGCAGGCGGTGAGCAGATAGCCGCCGGTGGGGGCTTCCCAGTCGAGCATCTCGCCGGCGCAGAAGACGCCAGGGCGCGCCTGCAGCATCAGATGGGCGTCGAGGGCCTCGAAGGCCACGCCGCCGCCGCTGCTGATGGCCTCGTCGATGGGGCGCGGCGCCGTCACCGTGACCGGCAGCGCCTTCACCAGCTGCGCAAGGCGCGGCAGGTCGTGCCGAGCAGCCGGCTCGTGGCGAATCACCACCTCCCACAGCAGCGCGGCCTTGGCCGGGCCGAGGTTCAGACGCGACTGCAGGTGCGAGCCCAGCGAGCGGCTGCCGCGCGGGTGCGCCACCTCGCGCGCCACCCAGGCGGCGTCGCGGTCAGGCAGCAGGTCGAGCGTGAAGGTGACGGGGCCGCTGCGCGCAATGGCGTCGCGCAGCACCGACGAGGCGGCATAGACGAGGCTGCCCTCGACACCGCCCGCCGTGAGCACCATCTCGCCGACTTGCTCGAAGCCCTCGAACGCCAGGCGCACACCCTTCAGCGGCGCACCGGCGTGCTCACACTGCAGCTTCTCGCTCCAGGCCACGTCGAAGCCGCAGTTGCTGGGCACCAGCGGCTGCAGCGCCACGTCGGCCGCCTGCAGCCAGGGCCACCAGGCGCCGTCGGAGCCGAGGCGCTGCCAGCTCGCGCCGCCCAGCGCCAGCACGGTGGCGCGGGCCTGCACGCGGCGCTCGCCCTGGGGCGTGGCCATGCGCAACGTGCCGTCGTCGGCCCAGCCCAGCCAACGATGGCGCATGTGCAGCTGCACGCCCTGCCCGCGCAGCCGGTGTAACCAGGCGCGCAGCAGCGGTGCAGCCTTCAGGTCTTTGGGGAACACACGGCCGCTGCTGCCGACGAAGGTGTCGACGCCCAGCGCCGCCGCCCAATCGCGCAGCGCTTGAGCCGGAAAGCCATCGAGGGCCGCCTGCAGCTGCGGCGGGCGCGGGCCGTAGCGCGTGACGAAGCGCTCCCAGGGCTCGCCGTGCGTCAGGTTGAGCCCGCCCTTGCCGGCCAGCAGGAACTTGCGCCCGACCGAGGGCATGCCGTCGAAGACGTGCACGGCGCGGCCCTGGCGGGCCAGCGCCTCGGCGGCCATCAGGCCGGCGGGGCCGGCACCGATGACGGCGGCATCGAGCGTGAAGTCGGGGTGCATGGGGGCGCGACTGTAAGGCGCGGGGCCCGACGACAATCGCAGCCGATGGATTTGACGCTGGATTCGACGCTTGTGGTGGTGGTGGCCGGGGCCGTGGTCGCCGGCTTCGTGCAGGGGCTCTCGGGCTTTGCCTTCGGCCTGGTGGCGACTTCCATCTGGGCCTGGTGGCTGCCACCGCAAATGGTGGCGCCGCTGTCGGTGTTCGGCGCGCTGGTGGGGCAGCTGATCGCCGTGTTCACCGTCAAGCGCGGGCTGCACTGGGCCAAGCTGGGGCCGATGCTGGCCGGCGGGCTGGCCGGCATCCCTCTCGGGCTGCTGCTGCTGCCTCGACTGGACGCGCCGACCTTCCAGCTCGCGGTGGGCCTGCTGCTGGCCGCGTGGTGCCCGGTGATGCTGTTCTCGGGCCGCATCCCGCACCTGCGCCGCGGCGGCCGGCTGGCCGATGCGGCATCGGGGCTGGCCGGTGGGCTCACCGGCGCGGTGGCGGGCTTCGCCGGGCCGATACCCACGCTGTGGGCCACGCTGCGCGGCTGGGACCGCGACACGCTGCGCACGGTGGTGCAGAACTTCAACCTCGCGATGCTGGTGGTGACGCTGGCCGCCTACGCCGCGCGCGGCATGGTGACGCCGCCGATGGTGTCGCTGCTGCCCTGGGTGGCCGCCGCCGTGCTGGTGCCCGTGCTGCTGGGCGCGCGGCTGTATGCCGGGCTCAGCACTGAAGCCTTCAAGCGCGTGGTCCTGGCGCTGCTGGCGCTCACGGGGGCGGCGCTGCTGGTGCGCGCGCTGCCGCCGCTCTTGGCGCGCGCAGGCTGAAACCGAAACGCCTGCGCGAGCGACTGGACGGGGCCCGTCGCCCCAACCGGAGTACCGCATGCCTGCCTCGCCGTTGCCCTGGCTGTTCGCCACCGCCACCCTGTGCGCCCTGCCGCTGGCCCAGGCGCAAGCCGACGGCAGCTGCCGCGCCCACAGCGGCCCGGTGGCGCCCATCGTCGTGGAGCTCTACACCAGCGAGGGCTGCAGCTCCTGCCCGCCGGCCGACCGCTGGCTTTCGACGCTGCGCGGCCGCCAGGACGTGCTGGCTCTTGCCTTCCACGTGACCTACTGGGACCGCCTCGGCTGGCCCGACCGCTTCGGCGCCGCCGCGCACACCACCCGCCAGCAAGAACTGGCTCAGCGCGCCGGCTCGCGCCAGGTCTACACGCCGCAGGTGGTGGTTGACGGCGCCGACTGGCGGCGCTGGCCGGCGCTGCCCGGCCCGCGGGTGGCCCCGGCCGCGCCTGCTCTGAAGCTCGAGCGCCAGGGCGACCTCGTCGTGGCCACCGTCGCCACGGTGGCAGCCGCGCCCGGCGCGGACACCCGTCTCGCCGGCTACTGGGCCGTGCTCGAAGACGGCCACAGCAGCCGCGTGACCGCCGGCGAGAACCGCGGCGAGACGCTGCGCCACGACCATGTCGTCCGCCTGTACGAGCCGGTGGCGGCCTGGGCCGCATCGGCCGGCGCCAGGCCCTCGATCGCGGTCTCGCGCGGCGTGGCCGAGCACCCGCGGCGTGTGGTCTTCGTCGTGACCGACGCGCGCAGCGGCCGGCCGCTGCAGGGCTTGGCCCTGGCCTGCTGAGGCGCGCTCAGGCGCTGCGCAGCTGCCGCTTGAGCTCGGCGCCGATCTCCGGCTTGGCCGCGAACGGGTCGGTCGGATTGCGCGCTTGCACGATGTCATCGAGCCGCACCTGCACGCCGCCCAGCGCGTGCGGGTGGCTGTAGATGTAGAAGCGGCGCTCGTCGCAGGCCTCGAACACCCACTGCGCCACCTGCGCGGCGGTGACCTTGCCGCTGCCGACAGCCTTGTCGCTCATGGCCTGGGCGATGAGCTGGCTCTTCGTCGGCCGCGCCGGGGCCATGTCGGCCGGGCGGTTGCGGTGGCTCTTGCTGATGCCGGTGGGCACGAAGTAGGGGCACAGCACGTGGGCGTGCACCTGCTCGGTCATCAGCGCCAGGTCCTGGTGGAGCGTTTCGCTCATCGACACCACGGCGTGCTTGCTGACGTTGTAGACGCCCATGTTGGGTGCGTTCAGCAGCCCGGCCATGCTGGCGGTGTTGACGACGTGGCCTTCCCAGGTGGGGTTGTTCGCGGCCGCCTCCAGCATGGCCGGCGTGAACACGCGCACGCCGTGGGCCACGCCCATGAGGTTGACGCCGATCACCCAGTCCCAGTCGGCCGCGGTGTGCTCCCAGATCAGGCCGCCGGCGCCGACGCCCGCGTTGTTGAACACGAAGTTCGGCACGCCGAAGCGCGCGAAGGTGGCGGCGGCAAGGGCCTCGACCTCGGCGGCCTTGGACACATCCAGCCGGAACGGCAGCACCTCGGCGCCGAGGCCTTCGATCTCGGCCTGCGCGGTGGCCAGCGCGTCGGCCTGCACATCGGCCATCACGATCTTCATGCCGCGGCGCGCGGCCACGCGGCTGGCTTCGAGACCGAAGCCCGATGCGGCGCCGGTGATGACGGCGATGTCGCCTGCTTGCAGTGTCATGGGGTCTCCTTCGATGCGGGTTTCAGCATCTCGCAGTGGGGGATGTCGTCTTCGAGGTAATCGTCGCTGCAACGCTGGAAGCCCCAGCCGCCGTAGAAGCCGGCCAGGTGCGACTGCGCGCTGATGCGGATGCCCTGGCCCGGCCAGGCCGCGACGCAGCGCGCCACGCCCTCGGCCACGAGCGCGCGGCCCAGGCCGGTGCCGCGGGCCTCGGGGCTGGTGATGACGCGGCCGATGGACGGCTCGGCGTACTTGGCGCCGGGATCGACGACACGCAGGTAGGCCTGCAGCACGCCGTCCGCATCGCGGCCCAGCAGGTGCCAGGCGTGGCGGTCGATGCCGTCGGGGTCGAGGTACGGCCCCTGCTCCAGCACGAACACGCGGCAGCGCAGCGCCAGCGCGTCGTAGAGGTTGTCGACACCCAGCTCGCCGAAGCGCGACCAGGTCCAGTGCACGCCCATCGGCATCAGACCAGCTTGACGACCTGCTTGCCGAAGTTGCGGCCCTTCAGCAGGCCCAGGAAGGCCTCGGGCGCGGCTTCGAGGCCGGCCGCCACGCTCTCGCGGTACTTGATGCGGCCGGTGGCCACGCCCGTGCCGAGCTCCTTCAGCGCCGCGGGCCACAGTTGCATGTGCTCGCTGACGATGAAGCCCTGCAGCTTGAGCCGCTGCGTCAGCAGCAGGCGCGCATTGGTGATGGCAAGCGACTGGCCGTCGTAGCCGGAAATCATGCCGCACAGCGCCACGCGGCCGAAGGCGTTCATGCGGCTCAGGATGACGTCGAGGATCATCCCGCCGACGTTCTCGAAGTTGCCGTCGATGCCCTTGGGCGCGGCGGCGTCCAGTGCCGCGGCCAGCGACTTGGCGTCGCGGTGCGCGCGGTGGTCGATGCAGGCGTCGAAGCCCAGTTCGTCGACGACGTAGGCGCACTTGTCGGCACCGCCGGCAATGCCCACGACGCGGCAGCCCTTGGCCTTGGCCAGCTGCCCCACCACGCTGCCCACGGCGCCGCTGGCGGCGCTGACGATCACCGTCTCGCCTTCCTTGGGCTCGATGATCATGCTCAGGCCCACCCAGGCCGTGACACCGGGCATGCCCACCGCGCCGAGAAACGCGCTCAGCGGCACGCGGCTCGCATCGACCTTGCGCACCAGGCCGGGCAGCCGCGCGTCGAGCACGGCCTGCTCCTGCCAGCCGCCCATGCACACCACCGCGTCGCCCGCGGCAAAGCCATCGTGGCGCGACTCGGCCACCACGCCCACCGTGCCGCCCACCATGACCTCGCCAATGCCCACCGGCGCGGCGTAGCTCTTCATGTCGTTCATGCGCATGCGCATGTAGGGGTCGAGGCTGAGGTAGTGCACCTGCACGCGCACATGGCCCTCGGGGACGGCGGGCGTGGTGGTGGTCTCGAGGCGGAAGTGCTCCAGTGCGGCCTCACCTTGGGGGCGGGCGGCCAGCACGATGCGGCGGTGGGTGCTCATGAGGGGGTGTCTCCGGATCCGGGGTTGTGTTGCAGCGCCTTGGACTGGCGGCCCTTGGTGGGCAGCGCGCGCAGGAACTTGAAGGTGCCCGTGGCGTGGGCACAGAGGTGGCCGTCTTCGTCGTAGACGTGGCCCTCGGTGAAGGCCATCGTGGTGGTGCGGTGCATCAGGTGGCCGACGGCGCGGATGCGGCCTTCGGCGGCGCGCATGAAGCTGGTCTTCATCTCCACCGTCACCACGCCCGGGGCCGTCATCGGGTCGGCCGTGTTGGCGCTGCGCGCGGCGTGCGCCATGGCCACGTCGAGCATGGTCATCAGCACGCCGCCGTGCGCCACCTCCCAGCTGTTGAGGTGGGCCTCGGCGAGGTCCACCTGCAGTTCGGCCTTGCCGCCGCCGAAGTGCCAGAGCTCCAGGCCCAGCTCCTCGACGAACGGGATGCGCAGCGGAAACGGCAGTTTGCCGGTCGGCTTCGTCATCGCTCGATCAGCCGCCGTGGCAGGAGCTCACGCCGCCATCCACCGCCAGGATCTGCCCCGTGATGTGCTTGCCCGCGGCGCTGGCCAGCAGCAGCACGGCGCCCTTCAGATCGTCGTCGTCGCCCAGGCGCTTCAGCGGCGCGGCCTGGGCCAGCTTCTCGGCGCCGAAGTGGGCCAGCACGCCGGCCGTCATCTTGCTCGGAAAGAACCCCGGCGCCAGCGCGTTGACGGTGATGCCGTGCGCGCCCCACTCTGCCGCCAGCGTGCGCGTGAAGTTCACCGCCGCGCCCTTGCTGGTGCCATAGGCGATGAACTTCACGTCCATGCTGCCGCCCAGGCCGGCGATGCTGGCGATGTTGATGATGCGACCGCGCTTGTTGGGGATCATCCAGGCCTTGCCGACTGCCTGCGCAAACAGGAACAGGCTGCGGATGTTCAGGTTCATCACCTTGTCCCAGGCCTCGAGTGGGTAGTCCTCGGCCGGGGCGCCCCAGGTGGCGCCGGCGTTGTTGATGAGGATGTCGATGCGGCCCAGGCGCTGCATGGTCTCGCTCACCACGCGCTGCACGTCCTCGGGTTTGTTGGCATCGGCGGCGATCCAGCGCGCGTCGATGCCGCGTGCGGCCAGGTCGGCGGCGGCCTCTTCCAGGTCGGCCGCCTTGCGGCTGGTGAGCATGATCTTCGCGCCGGCCTCGCCCAGCGACTCGGCCATCTGCAGGCCCAGGCCGCGCGAGCCGCCAGTGACGAGCGCCACCTGGCCGGTGAGGTCGAACAGTTCCTTGATCGGTGTTCCCATGGTCGTCTCCTGTGGGGATGGTTGTTCAGCGGTCGGGGCCGCGTCGTGAGCGCACGAAGATGAGCACGGCGCCGATGGCCGCCACGCCACTCCCGATGCCGATGAGAGCCCAGCCGAAGCCGCCGCCCTGGCGCTGCACGAACACGCCCAGGGCCAGCAGCAGCAGGCCGCCGTAGATCAGCACCCAGACCAGCGCTTCGAGACCGCGGTTGCTCATGATGCGGGGGCGGTCAGAGCCACTCGTCGCGCATCGTGCGGGCGCTGTCGTCGCGCGCAGCCACCACGGCCAGCCAGGCATCGATCTTCGGCAGCTCGTGGGCGTAGAAGTAGCGCATCGCGGCCTCCTTGCCCGGCTGCAAAGCATGGCCGCGCGAGGCCCCGGCCACATCGAGCCACAGCCAGGCCAGCACGACGTGGCCGAAGGCCTGCAGGTAGGGCACGGCGTTGGCCAGGGCCTCTTCGGGCACGCCGGTGGCCCAGGCGCTCTTGGTGGCTGCGCCCAGCTTCTGCAGCGCGGCGGCCAGGCGGTTGGCGGGTTCGGCCAGGCCCTCGACATGGCCGGCGCGTTCGATGGTGGCGCCGATGCGCGTGGCCAGCAGCTTCAGGCCCGCGCCGCCGTTCATCACCACCTTGCGGCCGAGCAGGTCGAGCGCCTGGATGCCGTGGGTGCCCTCGTGGATCATGTTCAGGCGGTTGTCGCGCCAGTACTGCTCCACCGGAAAGTCGCGCGTGTAGCCGTAGCCGCCCAGCACCTGGATGGCCAGCGAGTTGGCCTCCAGGCACCACTCGCTGGGCCAGCTCTTGGCGATGGGCGTCAGCATCTCCAGCAGCAGCGCCGCCTCGGCGGCGGTTGTCTCGTCGGCGGTGTGCTGCTCGTCGACGAGGCGCGCGCAGTACAGCGCCAGCGCCAGGCCGCCTTCGACATAGGCCTTCTGCGCCAGCAGCATGCGGCGCACGTCGGCGTGCTGCACCAGCGGCACCGGCGGCTGAGAGGCGTCCTTGCCCGCGCCGGTGATGGGCCGGCCCTGGGCGCGCTGGCGGGCGTAGTCGAGGCTGGCCTCGTAGCCGGCATAGCCCAGCATCACCGCGCCGAGGCCGACGCCGATGCGCGCCTCGTTCATCATGTGGAACATGCAGCGCAGGCCTTCGCCGGGCCGGCCGACGAGGTAGCCCACGGCACCGGGCTCACCGCGCACCAGGAACTTGCCCTCGCCAAAGTTCAGCAGCGTGTTCGTGGTGCCGCGGTAGCCGAGCTTGTGGTTCAGGCCGGCCAGGGCGACGTCGTTGCGTTCGCCCGTCAGGCGCCCCTGCGCATCCACCAGCTTCTTGGGCACGATGAAGAGCGAGATGCCCTTGGTCCCGGGCAGCAGCGCGCCGTCGGCCTGCGGGATCTTGGCCAGAACCAGGTGCACGATGTTCTCGGTGAGCTCGTGCTCGCCGCCGCTGATCCACATCTTGTTGCCGCGCAGGCGAAAGCGCGGGCCGAGCGGATCGCTCTCGGCGCCGACGCCATCCGGCACGGCGCGCGTGGCCACGTCGGAGAGCGACGAGCCGGCCTGCGGCTCGCTCAGGCACATGGTGCCGAACCAGCGGCCGGCGAACTCTGCTCGAGCGAACACCTCGCGCTGCGTGGGCGTGCCGTGCGCCATCAGCAGGTTGGCGTTGCCGCTGGTGAGCATGGCGTAGCCGCCCATGGCGACGCTGGCCTTGCTGAAGAAGGCGTTGGCCGCCATCTCCACCACGCAGGGCAGCTGCATGCCGCCGATGTCGTAGGCCTGCGCCGCGGCCAGCATGCCGCTGTCGACGTAGGCCTGCATCGCGGCGTGCGTGGCCTCGGGCAGGTGCACGCGTTCGCCGTCGAAGTGGGGTTCCTGCGTGTCGGCCAGGCGGTTGAAGGGCGCGAACTTCTCGCGCGCGATACGCTCGCAGGTGTCGAGCACGGCATCGAAGGTCTCGCGCGTGTGGTCGGCGAAACGCGGGCGATCGAGCAACTGCTCGACGCCGATCCAGTGGTGCAACAGGAAGTCGAGGGTGGGTCTCATGGCGTGGCGGTGTCCTGCTCGGGGTCTTGCGGCACCAGGGCCATCGTGGCCGAGGCCTTCATCACCAGCACCCGGCGGCCGTCGGCCTGCTCGGCCCAGACCTCGGCCTCGGTGAAGCTCAGCCGCCGGCCGGCCTTGACGACCCAGGCCTCGCACACCAGCCGCTCGCCGCGGCCCGGGCGCAGCTGGCTGGTCTTCAGCTCGGCGGTCAGCGCCCAGTGGCCGTCGGGGGCCAGGGTCTGCGCCGCGGTGCCCATGCTGTGGTCGGCCAGCGTGGCCATGGCGCCGGCGTGCACCTGACCCGTGTGCTGGAACAGCCGCTCGGTCACCGGCAGCAAGGTCGTCACGCGGCCCGGTGCGGCCGCGGTCGGCTGAACGCCCAGTTCACGCAGAAAGGGCGATGCAGCGAAGAAATGGCGCAGCGTGGCAAGGTCCATTGGCCAGGGGTGCGCGGCGTCAGCGCAGGTCGAACACGAACACCATCCGCAAGGCCCAGGCAGGGTCGACGGCTGGCGGCCGCTGGAAGCGCTTCAGCGCCTGCGCTCCCAGATCGCGCAGCGCGGCCTCGAACTGCAGCCGGAACTTGCGCGAGTCGCGGTCGGCCACCGTGTCGCCACTGGACACACCGTACAGGGCATGCTCGGTGATCTCCAGCGTCTTCCAGTCCATGCGCTCATCTGCCGGCGTGTACTGCAGTTCCACGCGGCCCGAAAAGCCCATGGCCAGCGACGAGCGCGGGTACTCGGCGTCGCCCACCAGGAAGGCCATCACACCCGCCACGTAGGCACAGGCTTGCGGCCGGCCCGCAGGCCAGGCCTGCAAGGCTCGGACGAAGGCCTCTGGGTCTGCGCGGGCGGCGGGGCCGAGCCGGCAGTCTGCCGGCAACGAGATCTTGGCCTGCTGCGCCCACCACAGGGCGGCGCCGATGTCGCGTTGGCCACGCGCCAGCCCCGCCACCAGGCGCAGCAGCCCGGCGCCGTGGCCGACCTCCCGAGCCCGCAGGTACATGCGCTCGGCCTGCTCCCAGTTGGCCTTCAGGCACAGGCCTTCTTCGTACATCGAGCCCGCAAGCACGTAGATGCCCGGGTAGCGGGCCTTCAGACCCCTGTTCAGGTGCGACACCGCGAGCTTGCAGTCGCTGTGACGAAAGCCATGCATGACGCTGGCGATCGTGTCGGCCTCGGCCGTGCTCTCCTCGGGACGCTCGACGGCCAGCGCTCCGCCGGCCAGCAGGCCCAGCAGGGCCGCACCCAGCGCGCGTGCCCAGCCTGGCCGGGCCAACACGCTCAGAGCACCTCGAAGATGCCGGCGGCACCCATGCCACCGCCGATGCACATCGTCACGCACACGCGCTTGGCGCCGCGGCGCTTGCCCTCGATGAGCGCGTGGCCGGTGAGGCGCTGGCCGCTCACGCCGTAGGGGTGGCCCAAGGCGATGGCGCCACCGTTGACGTTGAGCCGGTCCATCGGGATGCCCAGCTTGTCGGCGCAGTACAGCACCTGCACGGCGAAGGCCTCGTTCAGCTCCCACAGATCGATGTCGCTCACCTTCAGGCCCAGGCGCGCCAGCACCTTGGGCACGGCGAAGACCGGGCCGATGCCCATCTCGTCGGGCTCGCAGCCGGCCACGGCGAAGCCGAGGAAGCGGCCGATGGGCTTGAGGTTCTTCTGCTGCGCGTAGGCCTCGCTCACCACCACGCAGGCACCGGCGCCGTCACTGAACTGGCTGGCGTTGCCCGCCGTCACCACACCGCCCGGCACGGCCGAGCGGATGCCCTGGATGCCCTCGTAGGTGGTGCCCGGGCGCAGGCCCTCGTCGGCGCTCACCGTGACCTGCTTGCTGCGCAGGCCCATCACCGCGTCGGCCACGCCGGCCGTCACGGTGACCGGCACGATCTCGTCCTTGAACAGGCCCTGCTCCTGCGCCGCACAGGCCTTCTGCTGGCTGGCGGCGCCGTAGTGGTCCATGCGCTCCTTGGGCATGCCGTAGCGCTTGGCCACCTGTTCGGCGGTCTGCAGCATGTTCCAGTAGATCTCAGGCTTCATCGCCTGGAGCTCGGGGTCCACCATCATGTGCATGTTCATCTCCTGCTGCACGCAGGAGATGCTCTCCACGCCACCGGCCACGTACACATCGCCTTCGCCGGCGATGACGCGCTGCGAAGCCATCGCGATGGTCTGCAGGCCGCTCGAGCAGAAGCGGTTGATGGTGACGCCGCTCACGGTGATGGGCAACCCGGCGCGCAGCGCGATCTGGCGCGCGATGTTGCTGCCCGTGGCGCCCTCGGGGTTGGCGCAACCCATCAGCACGTCTTCCACGGCACCGGGATCGATGCCGGCGCGCTCCACGGCCGCCTTGACGGCAAAGCCGCCCAGCGTGGCGCCGTGCGTCATGTTGAAGGCGCCCTTCCAGCTCTTGGCCAGGGGCGTGCGGGCGGTCGAGACGATGACGGCAGAGGTCATGGGGATTGCTCCTGGGATCAGGGTTATCAGGCGCCGGTCTGCAGAACCGACGCGGACTTGTAGACGCTGTTGCGCGGCTGCGCGAAGACGCGCCGCACCATGGGCTCGAAGGTCTCGATCGGCTCCGTCTCGCCCTGCGGGTCGAAAGCCGCGTTGTCGTACAGCGCGCAGAACTCCTCGGTGCGCGTGTAGTGCGCGTGGCCGCGGAACTGGTCGCGCAGGTTGCGGTCGAGGCCGACGTGGTGGAAGAAGTAGTAGCCCTGGAAGATGCCGTGCTGCTGCACCATCCAGAGGTTGGCCTCGCTGACGAAGGGTTTGAGGATGGCTGCGGCGATGTCGAAGTGGTTGTAGCTGCCGAGCGTGTCGCCGATGTCGTGCAGCAGCGCGCAGACCACGTACTCCTCGTCGCGGCCGTCCCTCAGCGCGCGCGTGGCGGTCTGCAGGCTGTGCTGGTAGCGGTCGATGGGGAAGCCGCCGTGGTCGCCGTCGAGCAGCTTGAGGTGGGCCAGCACGCGGTCGGGCAGGCTGCGCGCCGAGGCCATGACCTCGGCGCCGATCACGCGCCAGTCGGCCTGCGTGCTGTCTTCCATGCGGGTGAAGTTGGCGCGGGCGTTCATGGCGGGCTCCTGGTTGTTCAGGTAAAGCTCTTGCCTTCGGCCGCCAGCTTCGCCAGCAGCGGCGCCGGCTGCCAGAACGAGGCGTCGTCCAGCGGGTTGGCGGCGAACTTCTTCATCGTCTGCACGACGTTGAAGAGGCCTTGGCTGTCGGCATAGCACATGGGCCCGCCGCGGAACAGCGGGAAGCCGTAGCCCGTGAGGTAGATCATGTCGATGTCGCTGGCCTTGCTGGCAATGCCCTCTTCCAGGATCTTGGCCGCCTCGTTGACGAGCGAGTAGACGAGCCGGTGCACGATCTCGTCGTCGCTGATCTTGCGCGGCTTCACGCCCAGCGTGGCGCGATGCTCCTCGATCATCTTCACGACCACGTCCGACGGGATGGCGTCGCGCTTGCCAGGCACGTAGTCGTACCAGCCGGCGCCCGTCTTCTGGCCGTAGCGGCCCATCTCGCACAGAAGGTCGGCCGTCTTGCTGTAGCGCATGTGCGGCTTCTCGACATAACGGCGCTTGCGGATGGCCCAGCCGATGTCGTTGCCGGCCAGGTCGCCCATGCGGAACGGGCCCATCGCGAAGCCGAACTTCTCGACCGCGCGGTCCACCTGGGCCGGCGTGCAGCCTTCTTCGAGCAGGAAGCCGGCCTGGCGGCTGTACTGCTCGATCATGCGGTTGCCGATGAAGCCGTCGCAGACACCGCTCACCACCGCCGTCTTGCGGATCTTCTTCGACACCGCCATCACCGTGGCCAGCACGTCCTTGCCCGTCTTGGCGCCGCGCACCACCTCGAGCAGCTTCATCACGTTGGCGGGGCTGAAGAAGTGCATGCCCACCACGTCTTGCGGGCGCTTCGTAAAGGCCGCGATGGCGTCGACGTCGAGCGTGCTGGTGTTGCTGGCCAGGATGGCGCCGGGCTTCATGACCTCGTCGAGCGTCTTGAAGACCTTTTCCTTGACGCCCATCTCCTCGAACACGGCCTCGATCACGAGGTCGGCGTCGGCGATGTCGGCGTAGCTGAGCGTGGTGCTGAGCAGTGCCATGCGGGCTTCGTACTTGTCGGCCTTGAGCTTGCCCTTCTTGACCTGGGCCTCGTAGTTCTTGCGGATGGTGGCCACGCCGCGGTCGAGCGCGTCCTGCTTCATCTCGAGCATGACCACCGGGATGCCGGCGTTGAGGAAGTTCATGCTGATGCCGCCGCCCATGGTGCCGGCGCCGATGACGGCGACCTTGGCCACTGCACGCTGCGGCGTGTCTTCCGGCACGTCGGGGATCTTGCTCGCCGCGCGTTCGCCGAAGAAGGCATGGCGCAGCGCCTTGCACTCGGGCGTCATCATCAGCGCGATGAAGACCTCGCGCTCGTAGGCCATGCCGGCGTCGAAGCCCTTGGTGATGCTGGCCTGCACGGCGTCCACGCACTTGGCCGGCGCGGGGAAGTTCTTCGCCATGCCCTTGACCATGTTGCGGGCGAACTGGAAGTAGGCGTCCGGGTTCGGGTGGCTCACCTTCAGGTCGCGCACGCGCACCCGCGGCTCGCCCGCCTTGGCCGCCGCCAGTGCCACGGCGGCGTCGACCACGCTGCTGCCCGCAGGCACGATCTGGTCGAACAGCTTCTGGCCCGGCAGGCTGGCCAGCAGATCGCTCTTGACGGGGTCCCCGCTGACGATGATGTTCAGCGCCGTCTCCACACCCAGCACGCGCGGCAGGCGCTGCGTGCCGCCGGCACCGGGGATGAGGCCGATCTTCACCTCGGGCAGCGCCACGTCCACGCCGGCAGCCGCCAGCCGGTAGTGGCAGCCGAGTGCCAGCTCAAGGCCGCCGCCCATGCAGGTGCCGTTGATGGCGGCCACCACGGGCTTCGGGCAGTCCTCCAGCAGCTTGATCAGGCTCAGCAGGTTGGGCTCGGCGATGGCCTTGGGGCTGCCGAACTCCTTGATGTCGGCGCCGCCCGAAAACGCCCGGCCGCCGCCCGTGACGACGACGGCCACCACGGCGGCGTCGGCCACCGCGCGCCCCACGCCGGCGGCGATGCCGGTGCGGGTGTCATAGCCCAGGCCGTTGACCGGGGGGTTGTCGAGCGTGATCACGGCCACCTGGCCGCGGACTTCGTACTGGGCACCCATGGCGTCTCCTCCGATGGCCTCGTGAGGCAGAGAAAAGTGAACGATCGTTCTATTCTAGAAGTCACCCGGGTCGGAGGGTGTCCCCCCGGTGACGACAAGCCCGAAGGCGAGGAGGTGCTTGCCGCGGCGCAGCCTACACCTCCAGCCACTCCTTGCGGATGTAGCTGTTGGCCCGCAGGTCGGCCGGCGTGCCCTCGAAGACGATCTGGCCGTGGCCCATGACGAGGCAGCGGTCGGCCACCTCGAGCGCGATGGTGAGCTTCTGCTCCACCAGCAGCACGCTGATGCCGCGCCGCTTGAGCTCGCGCAGATACTCGGCCACCAGTTCCACGATCTTGGGCGCCAGGCCCTCGGTGGGCTCGTCGATCATGATCAGCGCCGGGTCGCCCATCAGCGTGCGGCACAGCGTGAGCATCTGCTGCTCGCCGCCGCTCAGCACGCCGGCTTCCGTGTACTGTCGCTCGCGCAGCCGCGGGAACAGCTTGTACATGTCCTCGAAGCCCCAGCGACTGTCCTTCTGGCCGCTCTTCTGGCCGAGCATCAGGTTCTGGTGCACGGTGAGCGTGGGGAAGATGTCGCGGTTCTCGGGCACGTAGCCGATGCCGGCGTGGGCAATCTCGAAGGCCTTGCGGCCCATCAGCTCCTGGCCCTTGAACTGCACCGAGCCCTGCAGATCGACCAGGCCCATCACCGCCTTCACGGTGGTGCTGCGGCCGCTGCCGTTGCGGCCAAGCAGCGCGACGATCTCGCCCTCGCGCACCTCGAAGTTCACGCCATGCAGCACATGGCTCTTGCCGTAGTAGGCGTGGAGTTTGTCGACCTTGAGCATCAGTGGGCGCCTGCCGCTTGTTGATCTGCCAGCACGCTGCCCAGGTAGGCCTCCTGCACGCGCTCGTTGGCCCGCACGCGCTCGGGCGTGTCGAAGGCGATGACCTCGCCGTACACCAGCACCGCGATCTTGTCGGCCAGGCCGAACACCACGCCCATGTCGTGCTCCACCGTCAGCAGCGTCTTGCCCACCGTGACCTCGCGGATCAGGTTGACGAAGCGGGCCGTCTCGCTCTTGCTCATGCCGGCGGTGGGCTCGTCGAGCAGGATCACCTGCGCGCCGCCGGCGATGGTGATGCCGATCTCGAGCGCACGCTGCTCGGCGTACGTCAGGTTCATCGCCTGCACGTCGCGCCGCTTGTGCAGCTTGATCATTTCCATCACTTCCTCGGCGCGGTCGTTGGCGTCGCGCGCGTCGGCCAGGAACTTCCAGAACGAGTACTTGTAGCCCTTGCTCCAGAGCACCGCGCAGCGCAGGTTCTCGAACACCGACAGCCGCGTGAACAGGTTGCTCACCTGGAAGCTGCGCGCCAGACCCAGGCGGTTGATCTCGTAGGGCTTCAGGCCATCGAGCTTGCGGCCGGCGAGCAGGATGTCGCCGCTGGTGCTGCCGAAGCGGCCGCTGATCAGGTTGAAGAGGGTGCTCTTGCCGGCGCCGTTGGGGCCGATCACGGCCACGCGCTCGCCCGGGCGCACCTGCAGGTTGGCGCCGCGGATGATCTCGGTCTTGCCGAAGCTCTTGCGCACGTCGCGCAACTCAAGCGCGAATTCGGAGTTGGTCGGGCTCACAGGGCAGCCTCCCGGCGCTTCACTTCCTTCTCGATCCACTCCTGGATCTCGCCCCACTCGCGCACGAACTGCCGGCGCGTGAGCTCGAACATCGCCACGCCCACCGCCAGCACGAAGGCGGCGCCGAACCAGCTGTCCAGATCCTTGGCGTTGAGCGTGGCGCCCATGAACTTGAGTTCCGGCCCGAGGGCCTGGTTCAGTTGCAGGTGGTAGACCATCTCGATCATCGCGCCCGAGCCCGCCAGCACCACGAAGGCGGTGCCTGCCAGCGCCAGGTAGCTGCCCAGCAGCGGCCTGAGCTTGCCGAACGCGGCCACGCGCAGGTTCATCATGATCAGGCTGGAGATGCCGCCCGGCGCGTACATCACCATGAAGGTGAAGACGACACCCAGGTACAGCAGCCAGGCCTGCGTCAGCTCGGACAGCAGCACCAGCGCCAGCACCATCAGCACGGCGCCGATGATCGGGCCGAAGAAGAAGATCGCGCCGCCAAGGAAGGTGAACAGCAGGAAGGCGCCCGAGCGCGCCGCGTTCACCACTTCGGCCGTCACGATCTCGAAGTTGAGCGCCGCCAGGCCGCCGGAAATGCCCATGAAGAAGCCGCTCGCGATGAACGCGATGTAGCGCACGATCTGCGTGTTGTAGCCGACGAACTCCACGCGCTCGGGGTTGTCGCGCACGGCGTTGAGCATGCGGCCCAGCGGCGTGCGCGTGAAGGCGAACATGGCCACCGTGCAGACGAAGGTGTAGATCGCGATCAGGTAGTAGAGCTGGATCTGCGGGCCGAAGGTCACGCCCAGGAAGGGCTGGCCCGCCACGCGGTTGCCGCTGATGCCGCCTTCACCGCCGAAGAAGCCCGGGAACATCAGCGACATCGCCCAGACCAGCTCGCCCACGCCCAGCGTGATCATCGCGAACGGCGTGCCCGCCTTCTTGGTGGTGACGTAGCCCAGCAGCACCGCGAACAGCGCGCCGAAGGCACCCGCCACCAGCGGAATGGCGCTCACCGGCAGCACGATCGAACCCTTGCTGATGAGGTTGAGCGTGTGGATCGCGAAGAACGAGCCCAGGCCCGAATACACCGCATGGCCGAAGCTGAGCATGCCGCCCTGGCCCAGCAGCATGTTGAAGGCCAGGCAGGCGATGATGGCGATGCCCATCTGCGACAGCATGGTCAGCGACAGGCTGCTGCTGAACATCAGCGGCGCGACCAGCATGACCAGGGCGTACAGCCCCCAGACGATCCAGCGGCCGACGTTGTACGGCCTGAAACGGTAGACGTTGCCTTTGTGGTGCATGGCGGGGTGGTCTGGAACTCAGCCTTCGCGGGTTCCGAACAAGCCTTTGGGCCTGAAGATCAGGATCAGCACGAGCAGCAGGTAGGGCAGGATCGCGGCGACCTGGCTCATCTTCACGCTCCACACCACGTAGCCGAAGGTCTCGGGGGTGACGGCCATGCCCACGGCCTTCAGGCCGTCGGCGATGGAGCGGTCGCTGCCCACGGCAAAGCTCTCGATCAGGCCCAGGCCCACGCTGGCCACGAAGGCCCCGGCCAGCGAGCCCATGCCGCCGATCACGATGACGGCGAACACCACCGCGCCCACTGCCAGCGCCATGCTGGGCTCGGTGACCCGCAGAGCGCCGCCGATCACCCCGGCCAGCGCGGCCAGCGCCGTGCCGCCGCCGAACACGCCCATGAAGACCCGCGGCACGTTGTGGCCGAGCGCTTCCACCGCGTCAGGGTGCGTCAGTGCGGCCTGGATCACGAGGCCGATGCGGGTGCGTGTGAGCAGCAGCCACACCGCCACGAGCATGGCGATGGCCACGCCCATGCCGAAGGCGCGGAACGCCGGGAAGGTGGTGCAGATGGCCCCGGCGATTTCCTTGCAGACCGGCGGTGGGCTGCCCCAGGCCAGGCTCAGCGCCTCGGGCAGCTGCACGATGGTGAACAGCGGGCCCTGCAACGAGGGCGGCGGCCGGAAGTCCACCGCCTGGCGGCCCCAGATCAGCTGCACCAGCTCGAGCAGGATGTAGCTGAGGCCGAAGGTGATGAGCAGCTCGGGCACGTGCCCGAACTTGTGCACCTTGCGCAAGGCAAAGCGCTCGAAAGCCGCGCCCATCAGGCCCACGATGGGCGGCGCCAGCACCAGCCCCCACCAGAACCCCACCACCTGCGTGATGCTGTAGGCGACGTACGCGCCCACCATGTAGAAGCTGGCGTGCGCGAAGTTCAGCACGCCCATCATGCTGAAGATCAGCGTCAGCCCCGAGGCCAGCATGAACAGCAGCAGGCCGACCGACAGGCCGTTGAGTACGGAGATGAGGAAGTAGCTGGCGTCCATGGATCAGTCGGCTGCCCACAAGACAAGCGGCGCCGGGCTGCGGCGCCGCTTGACGGATAAGCTGCTCAGGGCAGCATCAGGGTCGCTTCATCTGGCAACTGGTCGGCGTGCTGGCCACGAACGACGGAATGGCCTTCACCGCCGCGAAGTTGAAGCCGGTGTTCTCGACGCTGTAGGGGTTCTTGGCGTCGGCCTTGCGCCACTCGGAGATGACCATCGGCTGCTGCAGCTGGTGGTCGGCACGGCGCATTTCGACCTCGCCGTTGAAGCCCATGAATTTGATGCCGCTCATGGCCTTGGCCACGGCCACCGGGTCCACCGACTTGGCTGCGGCCATGCCGGCGGCCAGCATGGCGATGCCGTTGTAGGTCTGGCCGGTGTACCAGTCGTCGTTGAACTTGGCCTTGTACTCGGTCTGCCAGGTGCGCACGGTGCCGGGCATCGAGTTGTCGAGGATGCCGACCTGACGCACCTTGCCACCCACGCCCGAGGCCAGCGCCGTCGGCGTGCCGCTGACACCGGCGTAGTAGGTGTAGAAGTTGGCGTTGAGGCCGGCGTCCTTGGCGGCCTTGACCAGCAGCGCCAGGTCCTGGCCCCAGTTGCCGGTGACGATGCTGTCGGCGCCGGCGGCCTTGATCTTGGCCACGAAGGGGGCGAAGTCCTTCACCTGGCCCAGCGGGTGCAGGTCGTCGCCGACGATCTTGATGTCGGGCCGCTTGCGCGCGATGGTGTCCTTGAAATAGCGGCTGACCTGGTGGCCGTGCGCATAGTTCTGGTTGATCAGGTAGACGTTCTTGATGTCCGCCTGGTCCTTCATGAAGCTCGTCAGCGCTTCCATCTTCATCGACGTGTCGGCGTCGAGGCGGAAGTGCCAGAACGAGCACTTGCTGTTGGTCAGGTCGGGGTCGACCGCGGCGTAGTTGAGGTAGACGACCTCCTTGCCGGGGTTGCGCTCGTTGTGCTTGGTGACGGCGTCGCTGATGGCGCCCGCCGCACCCGAGCCGTTGCCCTGGGTGACGTAGCGGATGCCCTGGTCCATGGCGGCCTTCAGGACCGTCAGGCTTTCCTGCGGGGAACCCTTGTTGTCGAAGGCCACGATCTCGAACTTCACGCCGGCGGCGTTTTTCTTGTTGAACTGCTCGGCGCTGAACTGCCAGCCCTTGAGCTGGTTCTGGCCGACGTTGGCGAACGGGCCGGACAGCGGGTCGATGAACGCGATGCGGACCGTCTGGCCGGCCTGCGCGAACACGAGCCCCGTGCTCAGCAGGGCGGTGGCGGCCACCGATGCACCGAACAGGCGGCGCTTGAAGGACTGGGGCATGGGATGTCTCCTTGGAATTCGGTACACGAGGAACGCGCCGGAAGGTAACGGATGCAGCAGCCTCTGCCCCTCGGGACTCTCCCGCAGTGTTGTCGCCCGCGGGACAGCTTGACGCCAACAAGGCCTTGCCGCGGAGCGGACAATCCCACCCCACACAAACCCCCGAACACCATGAGTTCCGCCCACGATCACGACGATCCCCGCTACCCCGTGCGCAAGTCCGACGCCGAGTGGCGCGAGCAGCTCGACCCCATGCAGTACCAGGTGGCGCGCCACGCCGCCACCGAGCGTGCCTTCACCGGCCGCTTCTGGGACCACTGGGAAGACGGCCTGTACCGCTGCGTCGGCTGCGGCACGGTGCTGTTCGAAAGCGACACCAAGTTCGACGCCGGCTGCGGCTGGCCGAGTTACCACACGGCCGCCGGGGCCGATGTCATCGAGCGCGTGGTCGACAAGACCCACGGCATGGTGCGGGTCGAGGTGCGCTGCCGCAACTGCGGTTCGCACCTGGGGCATGTCTTCCCCGACGGCCCCGAGCCCACCGGCGAGCGCTACTGCATCAACTCCGCGGCGATCGACTTCGCGCCCAACGACGGCGGCGAGACACGCCTGTGACGGCCACCATGACCGCCGATGCACTGGCCGCGCGGTTGCAGGCGGCGCTGGCCCCCGAGCAGCTGCTGGTCGAAGACGACAGCCACCAGCACGCCGGCCATGCGGGTGCCCGCGAAGGCCGGCACTTCAGCGTGCAGATCCGCAGCGCGCGCTTCGCCGGGCTGTCACGCGTGGCCCGGCATCGGCTCGTTTATGATGCCCTCGGCCCTTTGGCCGGGCAGGGTATTCACGCCCTCGCGCTGGTCACCCGGGCCCCGGGCGAAGGCTGAACTTCGCGTCGCCGCCGCGGTCTCACGCCGCGTCAACCTCCTTCCAACTCCCCGCATCCATGCTGCTCAAACCCTTCGCCGCCGGCGCGCTCGTGCTTGCCTTCATCCTGCCCGCCGCGATGCCTGCCTGGTCGCAGAACATCGCCATCGTCAACGGCAAGCCGGTGCCGAAGTCGCGCATGGACACCCTGCTGCTGCAAGCCACGCGCAGCGGCCAGGCCGTGACGCCCGAGATGGAGCAGCAGGCCCGCGACCAGCTGGTGCTGCGCGAGATCTTTGCGCAAGAGGCCGAAAAGCGCGGCATCGCCGCCAGCCGCGAGTTCCGCGCCCAGATGGAGCTGGCGCGCCAGAGCCTGCTGATCCGCGAGCTGTTCGAGGACCACAAGCGCAAGAACCCGGTCACCGACGCCGCCGCGAAGGTGGAGTACGACAAGTTCAAGGCCCAGGCGGCGGGCACCGAGTACCGCGCGCGCCACATCCTCGTCGAGCAGGAGGCCGAGGCCAAGGCGCTGATCACGCAGATCAAGGCCGGCGCGAGCTTCGAAGACCTCGCCAAGAAGCACAGCAAGGACCCGGGCTCGGGCGCCAACGGCGGCGATCTCGACTTCGCCAAGCCCGACAGCTACGTGCCCGAGTTCGGCCAGGCGATGGCCCGGCTGCAGAAGGGCCAGATGACCGACGCCCCGGTGAAGAGCCAGTTCGGCTGGCACATCATCAAGCTCGAAGACACCCGCGAGGCCGCGTTCCCGGCCTTCGACGACGTGAAGGGCCAGATCAAGCAGCGCCTGGAGCAGGTGCAGGCGCAGACCTTCCAGGACGATCTGCGCAAGCGCGCGAAGACGGACTACAAGTTTGACGGCCCCCAGGCTCGCTAGCGCTCGCCACCCCCCGAGGGGGCTCAGGCAGCGGCCCGGCGGAGCCGGTTCCGCGCCTGCCACTTGATGGGCGGCCGGCTTCGCGGCCGCGCTTGCTTCAGGGCAGCAACACCGTCGACCCCGTCGTCTTGCGCGCCTCCAGGTCGCGGTGCGCCTGCGCCGCATCAGCCAGCGGATAGCGCTGGTCGATGCGGATCTGCACCGCGCCGCTGCCCACCACCGCAAACAGGTCGTCGGCCATCGCCTGCGTGGCCTCGCGCGTGGCGATGTGCGTGAAGAGGGTCTGCCGCGTCACGTAGATCGAGCCCTTCGGCCCCAGGCTGCCGGGCGCAAACGGTGGCACCGGTCCGCTGGCGTTGCCGAAGCTGGCCATCAGGCCAAAGGGCCGCAGGCAGTTCAGGCTGCCTTCCCAGGTGTCCTTGCCCACCGAGTCGTACACCACCTTCACGCCGCGGCCACCGGTGATGTCCTTGACGCGCGCCACGAAGTCCTCGCGGCTGTAGTCGATCATGTGCGCGGCGCCGTGCGCCCGCGCCAGGTCGCACTTGGCGGCGCTGCCGGCCGTGCCGATGAGCTGCAGGCCCAGCGCCCGCGCCCACTGGCAGGCGATCAGGCCCACGCCACCGGCGGCGGCGTGGAAGAGCACGAAGTCGCCCGCCTCCAGGCCCTCGACCGGCCGCGTCTTCTTCAGCAGGTACTGCGCCGTCAGGCCCTTGAGCATCATGCCGGCGGCGGTGTCGAAGGCGATGCCGTCGGGCAGCCTCACCACGTTCTTCGCCGGCATCACGCGCGCCTCGCTGTAGCTGCCCGGCGGGTTGCTGGCGTAGGCCGCGCGGTCGCCGGCCCTCAGGTGCGTGACGCCCTCGCCCACGGCCTCGACGATGCCGGCGCCTTCCATGCCCAGCGTCAGCGGCAGCGGGTTGGCGTACAGGCCGGTGCGCTGGTAGACGTCGATGAAGTTCAGGCCGCAGGCTTGGTGGCGGATGCGGATCTCGTCCGGGCCGGGCTCGCCCACGGCAAGGTCGACGAGCTGCATCTGCTCGGGGCCGCCATAGGCGGTGATCTGGATGGCGCGGGGCATGGGGACGTCTCCTCGTGGTTCGATGGGGCGCGAGGTTACGACAGCCTCCCGCCGCGCGTCGGCACGCGGGCATGGCGCCTCTCATGGCACGATCGGCCGCTGCAGCCCCATGAAGCGCCTCACCCTCGCCCCGAACCTTGCCCTGGCCACGCTGTGGGCCGACATGCTGGCCGCCGAGGGCGTGCCCTGCCGCGTGCTGCGCGCCCACATCTGCGCCATCGCGGGCGAGGTGCCGCCCGACCAGAGCCAGCCCGAGATCTGGGTGCTCGATGCGGCCGAGCTCGATCGCGCACGCCAGTTGCTCGAGGAACTGCGCCATGCGCCGCACCAGCACTGGGCCTGCCCGGGCTGCCAGGAGATCATCGACGGGCCCTTCTCGCAGTGCTGGAACTGCGGCACGGACATGCCACCGCTCGCGGCGGGCTGAGGGCTGAAGGCCGATGTCCCTGACACCCCGCCTGGCCCTGCTGATGACGCTGCCGCCGCTGCTTTGGGCCGGCAACGCCGTCGTCGGCCGCCTGATGGCCGACAGCGTGCCGCCGCTGACGCTGAACCTGCTGCGCTGGCTGCTGACGGCGCTGATCCTGCTGCCCATCGCGTGGCGGGCGTTGCGGCCCTTCTCGGCGCTGGCCGCGCGCTGGCCGTACCTGTTCGCGCTGGGCCTGCTGGGCGTCGGTGCCTTCAACTCGCTGCAGTACCTGGCACTCGTGACCTCGAGCCCGATCAACGTCACGCTGGTGGCGTCCAGCCTGCCGGTGTGGATGCTGGCCGTCGGCGCCCTGGCCTACGGCGTGCGGCCGACGCGCCGGCAGGTGCTGGGCGCCCTGCTCGGCCTGGCCGGCGTGGCGCTGGTCATCGGCCGCGGCTCGTGGCACACGCTGCTGGCGGTGCGCTTCGTGCCCGGCGACCTGCTCATCCTGGTGGCCATCATCGGCTGGGCCTTCTACAGCTGGCTGCTGGCGCGGCCACCGGCGCACATGCAGGGCGCGAACCGCCCGCCCTGGGACTGGGCCGGTTTCCTGCTGGTGCAGACGCTGTTCGGCCTGATCGCGGCCTCGGTCTTCACGGCCGGCGAGCACGCCCTGGGCGCGGCGCCCATCCAGTGGAGCTGGGGCGTGGTGGCGGCGCTGCTGTACGTGTCGCTGGGCGCCAGCATCGCGGCCTACCGCTGCTGGGGGCTGGGCGTGGCCGAAGGCGGGCCGGCGCTGGCGGCCTTCTTCAACAACCTCACGCCGCTGTTCGCGGCGCTGCTGTCGACGCTGGTGCTGGGCGAAGCGCCGCAGCCCTACCACGCGGTGGCCTTCGTGCTCATCGTCGGCGGCATTGCGGTGAGCCTGCAGCGCCCGCAGCGCTGACGGGCCGCCCACGCTACCAGGCCTGCGTTCGCGGGGTCGGTCGGTCGCCAGCCCCCTGGCGCGCACGCGCAGGTGCTCCAATCGCGAGCTGTGAGCGACGCGACTCCCGATTCGAGCCCGGCACCGTGGCGCATCGAGCTGCTGGGGCAGGTTCGCGCCAGCCGCGGCACCCAGGTGATCACGCGCTTTGGCGGGCGCAAGATCACCGCGCTGCTCGGGCGGCTGGCCCTGCACCCGCGGCGCCAGGCCTCCCGCGAGGAGCTGATCGACCTGCTGTGGCCCGACGCCGACCTGGCCACCGGGCGCAACCGCCTCCGGCAAGTCTTGTTCGCGCTGCGCCAGCTGCTCGAGCCCCAGGGCGCGCCGCCGGTGCTGCAGGTCGACCATGTCGGCGTGGCCCTGCTGCCCGGGGCCGTGCGCTGCGACGTGGCCGAGTTCGAGGCCTTCGTGCATGCCCGCGACTGGGCGCAGGCGCGCCTGCTCTACGTCGGCGAGCTGATGCCCGGGCACTACGAAGACTGGATCGACGACGAGCGGCAGCGCCTGGCCGACCTGGCAGGGCGGGTCGACGAGCAGGCCCTCTCGGCCCTGGCCACGGCGCCATCGCCCGAGCCGGCATCGCGGCCGGCCCTGGCGCTGCCGTGCTACCTGACCCCCTTCTTCGGCCGCGAGACCGAGCTGGCCGGGTTGTTGCAGGGCCTGCAGTCGCACCGGCTCTTCACGCTGACCGGGCCCGGCGGCACGGGCAAGACGCGCCTGGCCGCCGAACTGGCCCGGCGCGAGCTGGCGCATTTCGACACCGTGGCCTTCGTCGCGCTGGCCGATTGCCGCCGGGGCGACGAACTGCCGACCCGCTTGCGCACGGCGCTGCAGCTGCCACCGGGCGCGGACGACGTGCTCGGGCAGGTCGGCCTGCGCCTGCAGGGCCGCCGGGCGCTGCTGGTGCTGGACAACTTCGAGCAGCTCGTGGCCGAGGGTGGCGTGCCCGTCGTCGCCCAGTTGCTGGGCCAGCTGCCGGGGCTGCATCTGCTGCTCAGCTCGCGCCGCCGCCTCGGGCTGGCCGGCGAGCGCTGCCACGAGGTGCTGCCATTGCCGCTGCCTGCGGACGACGACGACCTCGCGACACTGGCGGCGAACCCCGCCGTGGCCCTGTTCGTCGACCGCGCGCAGGCCGCGCGTGCCGGCCTGCGCCTGGAGGGCCACAACCGCGCCGACGTGATGGCGCTGTGCACCGCGCTGCAGGGCGTGCCGCTGGCGCTGGAACTGGCGGCCTCGCGTGCGCACACCCTGTCATTCGCCGACATGCGCCGGCAACTCGAGGCCCGGCTCGGCGCCTCGCCGATGCCGTCCAGGCCCACGCCCACGATCGGCGAGCCCTCGGCCCAGGCCCGGCACGCCTCGCTCGACGCGGCCCTGCAGTGGAGCTGGCAGCTGCTGACACGGCGGGAGCAGCGCGCGCTGGCGGCGCTGTCGGTGTTCCGCGAAGGCTTCACCGCCGACGCCGCGGCGGCCGTGTGGACCGAGCCCGACGCCGGCGAGCTGCTGGCGCGGCTGGTGGGCGACTCCCTGGTGCGGGCCGAACCCGGCACGGATGGGCCGATGCGCCATCAGCTCTACGAAATGGTGCGCGAGTTCGCAGCCGGCCAGCTGGCGGCCGACGAGCGCCTGCGCGCGCGCCAGCGCCACCGCGCGTGGATGCTGCAACACGTGAGCCGGGCGGCTGCCCTGCCCGCGGCGGACGAGCCCAACCTGCTCGAAGCCCTGGCCAGCGCCGTGGCCGACGGCCAGGCCCGCGAGGTGCTCACGCTCAGCCTGGCCACCGCCGCCCACTGGGAGCGCCGCGGCACAGGCCCCGAGCTGCGCCGGCTCTGGCTGGCCGCGCTGCAGGCCCTGCCCGGCCAGGTCGCCGAGGGCCCCGCCGCGCCCGATGTGGAGCTGCATGCCGCCCGCTGCCTGTTCGCGCGGCGGCTCTACGACGCTGGCGACACCGAGGCCGCACGCCAGCTGGCCGACGACGCGGTGGCGCAGGCCAGGGCCGACCGCGAGCGCCACGCACAGGCGCTGGCCGTGCAGCTGCGCCTGCGCTGGAAGAGCCAGCCGCGCCACGACGACGGACTCTCGGCCGCGCTGCGCGGGGCACTCGAACTCACCCACCCGGACGGCGACCGCCGCACCCGCGCCGAACTGCTGAACCTGCTGGGCGAAGTCATGGTGCAAGGGCAGCAGGACCCCGAGGCCGCGCTCACCTTCTACGACGAGGCACAGGCCCTGTACGAGGCCCTCGGCGAGGTGCGCCAGGCCTGGGACGTGCGCCTGGGCCAGGGCATCTGCGCCCAGGTCCAGGGCCGCTACGACGACGCCGTGGCCCTGCATGGCGCGGTGGCGCGGGCGGCCGAGCGGCTGGACGACCCGCTGCTGCTGATCGACGCCTGCAACAACCTCGCGGTGGCCTGCACGCTGGCGCGGCGCTGGGAGGACGCGGTGCACCACGGCCGCCGCCAGCTGCAACTGGCCACGCGGCGCTACTCACGCTACATGCAGCTGATGGCGCTGTGGAACCTGGCGCGGCCACTGGCACGCAGCGCCCAGCCCGAGCAGGCCACCCAGGTGCTGGCCTGCTGCGTGCGCGAGTGGCAGGCGCACTACGCGCCGCTGACACCCCGCGACTGGCGTTACGTGCGCACCGTGCGTCGGCTCTCCGAGCGCCTGCGGGGCACCGTGCCCACCGATCTGGCCTGGGCCGAGGGCCAGGGCCTGTCGCTGACCGAGGCCGTGGCCCTGGCGCTGCGCGGCTAACGATCTCCAGACGGCACGCGGCCAAGCTCGCGCTGCGGTGTTCCTGCCGCAGAACCCCGAGGGGAGAGATCCGATGACCACGCCCAGCTTCCAAGCACCCCTGCCCCGGCTCGGGCTCGTCACCGTGGCGGCAACCGCCTTGCTGCTCGGCGCCTGCGGCGGCGGTGGTGGCGGCGAGGACGGCGGCGCCCGCCCTGCCGTGACGGTCGGGCCGACGCTGAACTTCAGCCCCCTGAGCAACGTCAGCTGCGCCGACGGGCTGGTCATCCAGATCAACCCCAGCTTTCCGCAGCCGTTCGCCTTTCAGGGTGCCGGCTCGTGTGCGGTGCTCACCGTGTCGGCCGGTGCCGCCGCCGGCCAGCCGGTGATGCAGCCTTCGGGGCTGGGCCGCGTGACGACCGCCACCGTGCGGGTGGGCGGCGTCACCGGCCCGATGCGCTTCCTGCGCATGCGGGCGAGCTTCCAGAACGGCTTCGGCGCCTTTTGCTGCTCGGTCGAGCAGATCGGCGCCACGTTCACGCCCCAGGCCAATGCCGACACGACCGTGACACTGAACTTCACGATGGGCTGGACGCCACTGCCGCCGCCCACCGACACCACCACCATCGCCTTCAACGACCGCATCGCGCTGCAGGTGCTGGCGCCCAACGTGCCGATTCCGGGCATCTGGCGCCAGAACGGCGGGCAGGAGTCGTTCCTCAACACCGAGCTGTGGCAAGCGCTGCCGCTGCCAGGGCAGAACCAGCGCGGCGTGGGCAGCTACAGCGGCTTCATGCCGGCGTTCAACTTCCAGTTCGTGCCGGGCTAGGAGCGTGGGCGGCAGAACTTCGCCGAGCACATCAAGTTAGCCAAGATCGGCACCGACGCGGCTACTCGGCCGGTTTTGAGCACAGGGGCCTCGTTTGACGCCCTGCTGG